>NZ_JPMD01000001.1 GCF_000732635.1 Clostridium sulfidigenes
AATAATATAGATAAGGATATAAAGTAAAATTAGTATTAATAAACTAAATAATTTTTAGATTTTATTGTATAATGTTTGTATAAGATAAAATAATTTATAATTACTATTATAAAAAATTTGTTTTTACTATTTACAATAAGAGGTAAATTTAAATTAGGTAAACAGATTATAAGATTGTTAAATTTCAGGAGTAGGAGATGTTAATGATGAATCTTGCAAATAAGCTTACAGTGCTAAGAATAATGTTAGTTCCGATATTCTTAATATGTGCAATGATTGATACCACCACAACTAATATTATTGCTTTATCAATATTTATTATAGCTTCAGCAACAGATAAATTAGATGGCTATATAGCTAGAAGCAGAAATCAGATAACTAACTTTGGAAAATTCATGGATCCTCTAGCAGACAAGCTTTTAGTTACCTGCGCTCTAATACTTTTAGTTGAAAAAGGAATTGTTGCTGCCTGGGTAGTAGTTGTAATAATTGCTAGGGAATTTATAGTATCAGGATTAAGGACATTAGCTGCTTCACAAGGCGTGGTAATAGCTGCAAGTAATTGGGGAAAGCTGAAGACTGTAATTCAGATGATAGCTATCATAATGGGACTATTATCTCTAGTATATAATCCAGGGTGGCTTAATATTACAACCCAGGTTACCATATACCTAGCAGCTGTTATAACTATTGGATCTGGAGTGGATTATTTTATTAAAGGAAAAGATATTATAAATATTAATGAATAATGTTTATAATTCTATAACTATGTCAAAAATGGTAAAGAGTTCCTTGAAAGAAATTTAAAGGAACTCTTTACTATAACACTTGACCTGATAAATTAAATACTATATAATAAATACATAAGAACTATTGTTCGTGATGGAAGGATGTGAACCCTAAAGGGGAATTTATGAATAACGATAAATTAAAAGCATTAGAAGCAGCTATGGGTCAAATAGAAAAGCAATTTGGTAAAGGCTCAATAATGAAATTAGGGGAAGAGAGCACTTTAAATATAGACTGCATATCTACAGGATGTTTAGGGCTAGATATTGCACTTGGAATTGGCGGAGTTCCGAGAGGAAGAATAATTGAGATTTTTGGACCAGAATCCTCTGGTAAAACTACTGTAGCTTTACATGTAGTTGCAGAAGCTCAAAAGAACGGTGGCTGTGCAGCATATATAGATGCAGAACATGCCCTTGATCCAGTTTATGCAAAGGCATTAGGCGTAGACATAGATAACTTAATAGTATCTCAACCAGATACAGGTGAGCAAGCGCTTGAAATTACAGAAGCCTTAGTTAGATCTGGTGCAATAGATATAGTAGTTATAGACTCTGTTGCTGCCTTAGTTCCAAAGGCTGAAATTGAAGGTGAAATGGGAGATGCCCATGTAGGTCTTCAAGCTAGACTTATGTCTCAAGCTTTAAGAAAACTTACAGGTTCTATAAACAAATCAAAATGCTCTACTATATTTATAAACCAATTGAGAGAAAAAGTTGGAGTTATGTTTGGAAATCCAGAAACAACTCCAGGAGGAAGAGCTCTTAAATTCTATGCCTCTGTAAGAATTGATGTAAGAAAGATAGATACTATTAAACAAGGAGAAACTTTTTTAGGAAATAGAACTAGAGCTAAGATAACTAAGAATAAAGTTGCACCACCATTTAAACAATCAGAATTTGATATTATGTATGGAGAAGGAATATCTAGGGTTGGAGATATATTAGACATTGGTGTTAAAGAAGAAATTGTCCAAAAAAGTGGCGCTTGGTTTGCCTACGGAGACGTAAGACTAGGCCAAGGAAGAGAAAATGCTAAAAACTTTTTTAAGGAAAACCCAGAAATTGCCAATGAAATAGAAAATAAAATAAGAGAAAAATACTCTTTGCCATTAAATAACAATCCAGTAAAAGTTGAGAATAAAGTAGAAGAAAAGTAAATTACTTTATTAAATCAGATAAAAGATATGTGAAGCTTTAAGTAAAAATATATAACTTAAGCTTTACATATCTTTTTTAATTAAAATTTTAAATATTGTGTATGAAATATACAAATAAATGTATAATTAAAGTATGTGATATTTTAATGTAAAAATTAAAGGTGATATTCTAATTAAAAATTTTTTTTAAAAGGTTCAAGTCGAGCCTAAGAGCTAAGTTGAGAGAATTTGTAGTATTTAGTAATAACCTTGACAATGATGTTAAAGTAATATAAAATGAATACAAATACTGGTTTAATATAAGAGGAATTGAATAGAATATGCACCTTTTCGAGCTTTCATTTTACTGCTAATATATGTCATAAAAAAAGCAAAGGAGGTGTTGGAAATTGACTGAACCAAGTCAAATTATTTTAATAATAGCTATTGCGCTAGTTGTTTGTTTAGTCGCTATTTTTGTTTTTATTTATACAAGAAAGAATATATCTTTAGCTAATGTATCTAAATCAGAGGAAGATGCTAAAAAGATTTTAGGTGAGGCACAAAAAGAAGCAGAATCTAAAAAGAAAGAAGCAATCCTTGAAGCTAAAGAAGAAGTTCATAGATTAAGAGCTGATTTTGATAAAGAGTCCAGAGAAAGAAGAAATGAAATTCAGCGATTAGAAAGAAGGGTTCTTCAAAAAGAGGAAACTTTAGATAAGAAAACCCTATCAATAGAAAGAAAAGAAGAAGTATTATCTAAAAAACAACAAGAGGTTGAGACATTAGAATCAGGAATACAAGAATTATATAATAGTGTAAGAGAAGAATTACAAAGAGTAGCAGGATTAACCTCAGAAGAAGCAAAGCAAATACTATTAGACGAAGTAAAAAAAGAAATTAAACATGAAACAGCAATAATGATTAAAGAAATTGAAGCTAAAGCTAAAGAGGAAGCCGATAAAAAGGCAAGAGAAGTTATAACATATGCTATACAGAGATGTGCAGCAGACCATGTAGCTGAATCTACAGTACATGTTGTATCACTTCCTAACGATGAAATGAAGGGAAGGATTATTGGGCGTGAAGGTAGAAATATAAGAGCCCTTGAAACTTTAACTGGAGTTGATTTAATAATAGATGATACTCCGGAAGCTGTTATTCTTTCAGCTTTTGATCCTATTAGAAGAGAGGTAGCTAAAATTGCCTTAGAAAAACTAATAGTTGATGGAAGAATACACCCAGCAAGAATTGAGGAAATGGTTGAAAAAGCGAAAAAAGATGTTGAGAATGACATAAGAGAAGAGGGCGAGCAAGCCACCTTCGAAACTGGTATCCATGGATTACATGTGGAAATAATCAGACTTTTAGGAAGATTGAAATATAGAACTAGTTATGGTCAAAATGTATTAAAACATTCTATAGAAGTTTCATACTTAGCAGGTCTTATGGCGTCAGAGCTTGGAATGGATCCTACCATGGCAAAAAGGTGTGGATTATTACACGATATCGGCAAAGCTGTAGACCATGAAGTAGAAGGACCACATGCACTAATTGGTGCTGAGTTAGCTAAAAAATGTCATGAATCTCCAATAGTTGTAAACGCTATTGCAGCTCATCATGGAGATGTAGAGTATCAATCTCTAGAAGCAGTACTAGTTCAAGCGGCAGATGCTATATCAGCAGCTAGACCAGGTGCTAGAAGAGAAACTCTAGAAGCCTATATAAAAAGATTAGAAAAATTAGAAGAAATCGCAAACTCATATGAATGTGTAGAAAAGTCATATGCAATTCAAGCCGGAAGAGAAATCAGAATTATGATTAAACCAGATGATGTTGATGATGCAGGTGCTATTGAAGTGGCTAGAGATATTGTGAAGAAAATAGAATCAGAACTAGAATATCCAGGTCAAATAAAGGTTAATGTTATCAGAGAAACAAGAGCAGTAGAATATGCAAAGTAAAATTAGGTAATGAAAAAGGTGAGTCTCCTATTTAATAGGAGGCTTTTATTTTTGTCTATTATTTTAAGTGAAACTATAATTTGCAATAATCTAAAATTGTATTTTCAATAAAAGGAATTTTCAATTAAATGTAGAAATAATATATAGGATTCTAATAATATTAGTTTAATAAGTAGTAATAGTAGTAGGAGGTTTAATATGGAAGTATTAAAAGTTTCAGCAAGATCTAATCCTAATTCAGTAGCAGGAGCCCTGGCAGGAGTACTAAGACAAAGTAGTGGGGCAGAAATTCAAGCTATAGGAGCAGGAGCAATCAATCAAGCAGTAAAGGCTGTAGCTATAGCTAGAGGATTTGTAGCGCCTAGTGGAATGGACCTGGTGTGTGTACCGGCATTTACAGATGTAGAAATTGATGGGGAAGAAAGAACTGCAATTAAATTGATAGTACAATCTAAAAATAATTTTTAGGTTATAAAGACATGAAATTAAATTTTTAATTTCATGTCTTTAGTCTTTATATGTAGGTAAATAAGTTTTAAAACTTTGGACAAATGTTATAAAAAGTTAGTATGTAAATATAAAAAGTTAGTATGTAAATATAAAAAATGAGAATAATAATAGTAAGTTAAAATTACCATATAATCTTTACACTATATAGAATAAGTGGTATCATACAGATATGAAGTATATCTTTCATATGAAGTTCTAATGCATTTTAAAATTCATTAGATGTAGAATATACAACTCGTTTATTATATTTTTGAGAATATAATCGAATGAAAAGGTTTAAATAATATTTCTTTTATTTGGATAGTTTTAATTATTTTATATTGTAAAGAATAAATATTAATGGGGGTAGTTATAATGATGCTATCAAAAAAAGCAATGGAAATTTCACCATCACTTACATTAGCAATTACAGCAAAGGCTAAAAAGATGAAAGCAGAGGGGATTGACGTTATAGGCTTCGGTGCAGGAGAGCCAGATTTTAATACTCCAAAAAATATACAGCAAGCTGCTATAAAGGCAATTGAAGCAGGTCAAACAAGATATACAGCGGCTTCAGGTATAATTGAATTAAAGGAAGCAGTTGTAAATAAGTTTAAAAAAGATAATAACTTAACTTATAAAACTTCTCAAATAATTATTTCAACAGGAGCTAAACAATGTTTAGCAAATATTTTTCAATCTATATTAAATCCGGGAGATGAAGTTTTAATAGGTGCTCCATATTGGGTTAGTTATCCAGAACTTGTACAATTGGCTGATGGAGTTCCAACTTTTGTTGACACAGAAGAAAGTAATTCTTTTAAACTAACAATTGAATCTTTAGAAAAAGCAGTAACTAAAAAAACTAAAGCTATGATACTAAATAGCCCTAATAATCCAACAGGAACAGCTTATACGAAAGAAGAGTTAGAGAAAATTGCAACTTTTGCACAAAAACATGATATAATAATTATATCAGATGAAATATATGAAAAACTTTTATATGGAGAAAGTGGTCATATTTCTATAGCAAGTTTATCTGAAGATGCTTATAATAGAACAATAGTAATAAATGGGGTTTCAAAAGCTTATGCTATGACTGGATGGAGAATTGGTTATGCAGCAGCTAGTGAAAAGATAACTTCATTAATGTCAAACATACAAAGTCACACTACTTCAAATCCATGTTCAATATCTCAATATGCATCTGTAGAAGCTTTAAATGGAGATCAAAGCGAAGTTGAAAAAATGAAACAGGAATTTAAAAAGAGAAGAGATTTTATGGTAGATAAAATTAATTCTATAAATAACTTATCCTGCGTTAAACCAGAAGGTGCATTCTACGTTATGGTAAACATATCAAAGGTGTTAAATAAGGAAGTGGACGGAAAGATTATAAAAGACTCTCTTACATTCAGTGACTTACTTCTTGAGAAGGAGAAGGTTGCAGTAATACCTGGTATTGCTTTTGGAGTAGATGATTTTATAAGATTATCTTATGCTACATCTATGGAAAACATAGAAAAAGGATTGAATAGAATAGAAGACTTTGTTAATGGCATAAAATAATTTCTCGTAAATGAGGTGATAATATGCTAACAAAGGAAATAATCATTAATAATCCACAGGGATTGCATGCAAGACCAGCAACTTTATTAGTTCAAAAGGCTACTACTTTTAAGTGTGAAGTTACTATAGAATGTAATGGTAAAGGAGCTAATGCAAAAAGTCTCATTGGAGTATTATCCTTAGGAGTTAATAAGGGATATACAGTAAAAATTATAACTAACGGAACTGATGAGGAACTTGCACTTACAGAAATCATTTCTACTGTAGAAGGATTATAATTCAAATAAAAGAACTGCTTAGGCGGTTCTTTTGTTCTATAGTAGCCTTTGTAAAGGAGGAGGATTTTATGAATGAAATAATATTACATAGTAAAAAGGAACTTTATTTAGAAAAAAATAAACATTTTATTCAATGCTTCCTAGATATTAAGGGTGGAAGAAGTAAATATACAGCCATTAGCTATGAGAAAGACATAAAGGATTTTTTTAATAAGTCAGATGTAACTGAAATAACCATAGAAAATATAAGAGAAATAAATATATTTCATGTTCAAAAATTTATCCTTGATTTGCAAAATCAAGGATTATCTTCTGCAACTATTAATAGAAAGATATCATCTCTTTCTGCTCTTTATAAGTGGCTTATGAAGTATGAAGATAATTACAGTGATATAAGAATTATTAAGTTTAATCCTTTTGCTAATGTGAAGGAAGAAAAACCTATTGTAACTAATAAAGTTACAGAATTTTTGACTGAGGAAGAAACTAAGATTTTACTGGGAAGTATTGATACTACAACTGTATTAGGACTTAGGAATAAAGCTATATTAGCCTTAGCACTCACCACTGCACTAAGAAAATCAGAAATGATAAATATAAAAATATGTCATATAAAAAAGTATGGAGAGTATGATGTAATAGAAGTCACTAGAAAAGGAAATAAAAAAGATTTAGTAAAGCTTCAACCTAAGGTGAAAAGTTTAATTGAAAAATACATTTTAGTTACAGGAAGAGATAAAGAAGAGTATAACAATAGTTATTTATTTATAGGACACTCCTCTAATAATAGAAATGGAGAGAAGTTAAATCCTAGTACTTTAAACTATATGCTTAAAAATATATGTAGTAAGTGCAATATAAATAAAAAATTAAAAGTTCACTCCACTAGACATACAGCTATAACTATGGCCATTACTCAAGGAGCTACCATAGAAAAAGTTAGAGAATTTGCAGCTCACAGTAGTATTGCTACTACCAATAGATATGTTCACTCTATAGACAAGCTTAAAGATAATCCAGGAGATAATATGGATATAATATAAAGTTATAGGAATTTATTAGAGGTTAAAGGCATACATTTTTAATGTAATATAAAAAATGGAGGTATGTTCATGGCTTTTGATAATGAATATGAATTTGTACCCTTGGCGCCTATGACACATAATTCTTTGCCCGATGAAATGAAAGATTTCATATCTGTATGTGGCATGATGGGAATAATGCCAAGAAATAATTTTATACATCCAATGCAAAAAGAGCTGGCTCAAGTTATAGATTTAAAAGAAACTAATGAGGACATAGATATTCCTGCGGAGACTTATTTAGATGAAGACTTTGAAGATGATGTAGAGAGATATGTAGAGGAGAATGGAAATAGATTATTGAAAGACTTTGATGATGAAAAAGACTTTAATCCTACACCGGTTTCATCAAAAGAAGATAATAATGATGAACTTATGAGGATAGAAAAAGTTATTAAATCCATAGAAAGAAATAATCTAGGAGTATTCAAATTTTTAGAAGTTAATGGAATGCCTTATGACAAGGCAAAAAAATTTATTAGAAGAGTAGTAAGGCTATCAATTCGTTATAATGAATAACATGAATAAAAAAAAATCGACTATGTCGATTTTTTAATTTTTATAATAAATTATAATAGTAATATTTACCTTTAATTATATATATAAATTAATAGGACACATTATTTTAAGGTTTAAATTTTAAAGTATAAAATAATGTTTATTAATTAGAAATGGGGGTATAAAATGAAGTACACAAGATACAATATTAAATCTAAACCAAAGAGTAGTAACAGTTTTTTATTTTATTTAGCTATAACCTTACTTTTGGCATTACTATTAGGAACTTTTATATTTAAATTTGTACTTAAAGACTCAGGTAAAATAGGATTTATTAAGGGTATAGATATGAATAATTCTCAGCAACAACAAAATAGCGGTAAAGTGCCTGGTAAAAGTGAAGTAAAGGAAGAAGGAAATTCAACTGAAATAAAGGAAGAAAAAGCTGTGTCAGAATATAATTTTTATATACTACAGTGTGGTGTATTTAAAGTTAAAAGTAACGCTGATGAAACATTAAATAAATTATCAGCCTTTGGTAATCCTTTTATAGGGCAAGAGGGAGAACTATCTAAGGTGTATTTTGGAATGTATTCTGATAAAAACATAGAAAATGGAGCTTCAATATTAAAAGAAAAGGGAATAGATAATACTAAAGTAACTATAAATATACCTATGGAAGATAATTCTACAAAACAATTTTGTGAAATTGTAGATAGTTTGTTGCAAGTTGTAAATAAGACTTCAGAAAGTGGTGTAAAATCTATTAATACCAGTGAACTTAAAAAGTGGATAGATGGATTGGAGAAAATAGATGAGAACATGAAACAATACAATGAAGTTAATTCTTTGAAGGAATATATAAAGGCTCTTCCAGATGAAGTAGATAAAAATAAGGATGGAGAAGTATTAAAATATGTTTATGACCAGCTAATAAAGTTTAAAAAATAAGGTATATATTATTTTTAATAAGTTGATATAAGGCTATCTGTGAACAAAAGTTCACAGATAGCCTTAATTTATAAAAAAAAGTTTAAAAAATTTGTTATAGTCTTGTGTAAAAAAATATTAAATGTTACACTATATTAGATATAAAATGTTATATTGGTTAATACAAATAGTATATTGCACATTTTAAATATACTGGGGGATGTTTTTTATGGGAAAATCATATAAAACCGCTAAAGAGTATGTATTTATAACTCTTCTGGGGGCTATTTCTGGAAGCTTTATTGGAGAATTTTTAGGAAATACTTTTAAAGCCTTAGATTTTTTAGGAAAAAACTACTTTATAGGATTAAAAAATCCTTTAGTCATTGATTTAAAGGTCTTAGAATTAACTTTTGGACTAGGATTTGGTCTGAATTTAATGGCTATAGTAGGTATGGTTTTAGCAATAGTATTATTTAAGAGATTCTAGGAGGAAGTTATGGATATAGTATTAGCTTCTGCATCACCAAGAAGACAGGAATTATTAAAAAGGTTAGTAGATAATTTTAAAATAGAGATTAGTAACTTTGATGAGGATTCTGTTGAATTTCAAGGTGATATAGATAAACATGTGTGTGATTTAGCTGAAGGAAAAGCTAGAAATATTTTGAATAAAGTGCAGAAAGATTGTATTGTCATAGGCTGTGATACTGTAGTATATTTAAATGGGAAAATTCTTGGGAAACCAATAAATGATAAAGATGCATTTGAAATGCTAAGGTCACTCAGTGGAAATGTACATAAAGTTTATTCCGGGCTAGTTTTAATAAACAGTAAAACCAATGAATTAATAAGAAAAAGCGTTTGTACTGAAGTTAAATTTATGAACCTATCTGAGGATATGATACTTAGTTATATTGAATCAGGTCAATGTAATGGTAAAGCTGGTGCCTATGGGATACAAGATAATGCTGCTATTTTTGTGGAGAATATTAATGGCTGTTATTACAATGTAGTAGGATTGCCTTTAAATACTTTATATTTATCACTAAGGGAGATGGGGGTAAATCAATAAAGGAGTTAGTTTATGAACTATAAATTAAAGATTAAAGATTTACCTAAAAATGAAAGACCTAGAGAAAAAATGTTAAGGTATGGGGCAGAATACCTGTCTAATTCTGAACTTTTAGCCCTTATATTGAGGACTGGAACAAAGGAAGATAGTGTTTTAAATCTATGTGATAGGTTATTATCTCATTGTGGAGGCATAAATGGAATTTCCAGCCCCAGTATTAATGATTTAAAGCAGGTAAAAGGAATAGGGGAGGTTAAAGCTACCCAAGTTTTAGCCCTTGCAGAGCTAGCTACCAGATTTAATTCTTTTAAATCCGGTGAAGAGCATATTGTAAGTAGTCCTAAAGATGTGTCTAATTATATGATGAGACAAATGAAAGGTTTAAAAAAAGAATATTTTAAGCTAATTATGTTAAATACTAAAAACATAATTATATCAGTTAAAGATATTTCTATAGGAAATTTAAATAGTTCCATTGTTCATCCGAGAGAAGTCTTTATAGAAGCTATAAAGCTTAGTAGTGCATCAGTGATATTGTGTCACAATCATCCATCAGGTGATCCAACACCTAGCAAAGAGGATATACTAATAACTAAAAGACTAAAGGAGTGTGGAACATTACTAGGAATTGAAGTTTTAGATCATATTATTATTGGTAACGAAGCTTATATAAGCTTAAAAGAAAAAGGTATTATATAGATTGAGAGGAGAGTTTTTATGGGTTTTTTTGGAAGTTCTAGAGACATTGGAATAGATTTAGGAACTGCAAACACATTAGTATATATTAAAGGAAAGGGTATCGTACTTAGAGAGCCTTCCGTTGTAGCAATAAATAAAAATACAGGAAAAGTTTTAGCTGTAGGTAATGAAGCTAAAAATATGATAGGTAGAACACCAGGAAATATTGTAGCTATAAGACCAATGAAAGATGGAGTTATAGCAGATTTTGATGTAACTGAAAAAATGCTTAGACATTTTATTGAAAAAGTTGGAGGTAAAAATTCCTTTAAAAGTCCAAGAATCGTAGTTTGTTTCCCATCTGGAGTAACTGAAGTAGAGAAGAGAGCAATTGAAGAAGCAACTAAGAGTGCTGGAGCTAGAGAAGTTGGATTATTAGAAGAACCAATGGCAGCAGCTATAGGTGCTGGACTTCCAGTTGGAGAACCTACAGGAAGCATGGTTGTAGATATCGGTGGAGGTACTACAGAAGTAGCAATAATATCTTTAGGTGGAGTTGTTACAAGTATGTCATTAAGAGTTGCAGGTGATGAATTAGATCAAGCAATTATAGCATACATAAAAAAACAATATAACTTAATGATTGGTGAGAGAACTTCAGAAAATATAAAAATACAATTAGGTTCAGCTTACGAGGTAGAAGAAAAGGCAGAGAATATGCAAATTAGAGGAAGAGATTTAATAAGTGGTCTTCCTAAAGTAGTAGAAATAGGTGAAGATGAAGTAAGAGAAGCTTTAAGAGAACCTGTATACTCTATTATAGAGGCTATAAAAACAACACTAGAAAAAACACCACCAGAACTTGCAGCAGATATTATGGATAAAGGTATAATGCTTACAGGTGGAGGAGCCTTATTAAAAGGATTAGATGCACTAATAGCCCATGAAACCCATATGCCAGTAAATATAGCAGAAATACCATTAGATTGTGTAGCTGTAGGAGCTGGAAAAGCATTAGATAATGTAGATATTATGAGTAGAAGATAAAAAATGAAGATATTCAAGAATAAGCTGGCAGTAATAGTTATACTACTGTCAGTGTCCTTTTTGGGGTTAATTGGTTATTCAGTTCAAAAAGATAATATGTCAATGGTGGAAAATGGTGTAGGAAGTGCTATAAACTCTGTTCAAGGTGTTGTTTATAAAATAGGTAGTAAAATAAAAAGTTCTTTTAGTTTAGTACTTAATATAGGAAATATAAAAAGTGAAAATGATGAGTTAAAAAGTCAAAATGAGAAGTTGAAATTTAATGCTATTCAAAATGATATTTTAAGAAAAGAAAATGACAGACTTAGAGGCATGTTAAACTTTGCTGATGCAAATGGTCAGTATAATTATATAGGTGTAGATATTTTGGGGTTAGTTGGAAATAATTTTTTGGATGGATATGTAATCAATAAAGGCGAAAAAGATGGAATAGAAAAAGGTATGATTGCATTGGAAGGAGAAGGACTAGTTGGTCAAGTTACTAGTGTTGGTAGTAATTGGAGTATAGTTCAATCTATTTGTAATGAGAATATGGCTGTAGCAGGATATGTATTGAGCACTGAAGAAAGTAATGGTATTGTAAAGGGTTATAAGGGAAATGAAGATAAATTTCTTACGGAAATTACAGGACTTTCCTTAGATTCAAAAATTAAAGAAGGGGACACTATACTAACCTCTGGACGAGGTGGCATATATCCAAAAGGAATTAAAATAGGAGAAGTTCTAGAAATTTATGAGGATAGAGCAAAGGTTGTAAAGAGTGCAATTGTGAAGCCTGCAGTAGATTTTAATAAGGTAGAGCAACTTGTAATTATAGTGCCAAAGGAAAAAAGAGATGTTAAAAACTAATAATAAATTTAAAAAAATATTATATTTATTTTTAATAATCACCATTCTTTTTATTTTTGATAATACCATTATAACTTTTTTTGCTATTAAAAATATATATCCAAGCGTTCTTTTTGTATTTATAGTTTGTTATTCCATTATAAATGGATATGGTGAAGCAACAATTATTGGTGTTATAACAGGGATTCTTCAAGACATTTATTTTCCGGGAGTCATGGGAATTAACATGTTAATAAACATGTTAATTTGTTTAATGGCAGCTAAAATTGGAAAAGGAATTTTTAAGGATAAGGTTGTAATACCTATTTTTTCAACATTCCTACTAAGTTTACTAAAGAGTATTGCTATTTTTGCTATATTTATATTAATAGGAGCTAGTAATAATTTTTTACACTTAATTATATATAAAGCTATTTATGAGATGATAATAGCTTTACTGATATATAGGATTATACTTAAGTTTAGTGAAACCAAAACTATAAAAAAGGAATGGAGATTCTAAAGAAAGTATGAAAAAAAAATAAAAAAAATAATTAGAAATAAAAAAAATAAAAAAAAGTTTTTCAAGATATAATTTATTTTATATAGCTATGGTAGTTATCTTCATTGGAATTACTTCAAGATTACTTTTTTTACAAATAGTAATGGTAGAGGATTATAGAGAAAGAGCAAATAGCAATAAATATAAAACAGTATCCGTTGCAGCAGCTAGAGGAGATATAGTAGATAGAAATGGTAAAGTTTTTGCCCAAAGTGTTCAAAATTATGTATTACAATTTAGTGAGACAGAAGAAAGTAAAGAGCATTTCTTTAAAACTATGTCTAAAGTTTTTGAAATATTAGATAAAAAGCAAATACCAATTGTAGATGAATTTCCTATAATTATAAATAATGAAGGAAAGCTAGAATATAACTTTAAAGCTACCGATGAATCAAGCAGAAAATGGCTAGAACTTAGATTTAAAAAGGATAGAGGTTTTTTAGAGCTGGTAGTAAAGAAAGAATATGGTGAGGGCAAGAAGGTTTCAGAGCTTACGGAAGAGCAAAAAAAATATATGGATGCTTTGTTATTACAGATAACTGCAGAAGAGGCCTATAAAACTTTAGAGAAAGATTATGGTGTAGATAGATACTATGAGTTAACCCTTCATGAAAGAAGAAGATTTTTACTATTAAAAGATGCTATGAAGATGCAAAGTTTTTCAGGGTATAGCCCAGTAGTAATTGCAAATACTTTAGATCAAGAAACTGCCTTTGTATTTGAGCAACTACAACCAGATATGCCAGGTATAATAGTTGATACTCAGCCTATGAGATCTTATCCTAATGGAGAGTTAGGTTCAGCATTTCTAGGGTATATGTCTCAAATTAACCCTTGGGAACAAGATAAATATGAAGAAAAGGGTTATGATGTAAGTACTGATGACATAGGAAAAGCAGGTATTGAAGCAGCCTATGAATCCTATTTAAAGGGAACTAAGGGACAAGAGAGTATAGAAATTAATAAGCAGGGACGTAGAGTTAGAACTCTAGGACAGGTAGAAGCTTATCAAGGAAAAACTGTGCAATTAAATATTGATATGGATGTACAAAGAGCTGCAGAAATGGCACTGGATGAAGTGATGACTAATCTTCAAAAGAGTGGAAAAAATTATTATGGAGATAGTACTAATGCCACTAGAGGAGCAGCCGTAGCCATAAGTACTAAGGGGGAAGTGTTAGCCCTTGTTAGTAAACCAGGTTTTGATCCTAATATATTTACTGACCCTGGAAAATTAACTACTGAATTGTCACAACAATACTTTAACCCAGATTTAGAAGCCATGGGAAAAGAATATATTAAAAAAAGAGGTCTTGCAAATATAAAGGGTATTTTAACAGCTGATGAATTAACAACTTTAAGCTTAGAAAAAAGAGAACAACTATTGCTTGATAGAATGTTCCCAATAGATAAAAGTATACCAGGAAATACTACAAGAAGAGAAGATAGATATGATATATTCCCTAAACCATTTTATAATTACGGAACATTATCACTAGTTCCACCAGGATCTACCTTTAAACCGGCTACTGCCCTTGCGGGATTAGAGGAAGGTGTTATTACTGAAGACACTACGGTTATAGATGATGGATATTATAATCACAGATACCCTAGTTATGAAGGAGCATGTTGGATATATAATATGCATCGTGGCTCTCATGGACCTACCAATGTGAAAAAAGCTTTAGAGGTTTCGTGTAACTATTTTTTCTATGATGTAGCTGATCGTCTTTTTGTAAAAGGTGGTGCAGAGAAAAGCCCTAAAAATGCTTTAGATTTAATAGCAAAATATGGTTGGCAACTAGGACTAGGATTACCACAAGGGAGTGAACTAAAGGCATCTACTGGTATAGAGATTGAAGAAAACTTTGGTCAAGTGTATAATTATGAATCAAATAAAAATGTTCAAGCGAATACATTTATAAATCAAATGGCTGAATATTTACAAAAGGGAATCAGCTCAGTGAATGCATCATCTCACTACAAGCCTTTTGATATTACCCAACAAGATGAAAGTGGTAATGGAAAAGAATTAGAGAAAATAAAGCTTACAAACGCTAAGAAAAAGACTTTAGTAGATACCATTAGGGGTGAAATGAAAAAAGATGAAAGACCTGACTATGATAATATTATGAAAATAATGAAACCTTTAGTTGAAGATATTATTAACACTAATGAAGATATAAAGGCATTAGGATATTCTGAAGATGATATAGATAATATTGTTTTAGCAATGTATAATGCTGTAAATGACACTAATGGATATATTAAATCCGCAGCTAATGCCTATGATGCATCCATAGGTCAAGGTATAAATCAATTTACACCACTACAATTAGCTAGTTATATTGCTACCCTTTTAAATGGTGGAGAAAGATATGAGGTAAAGCTAGTTGATAAAATTATCGATAGTAAGACTAAAGAAGTTATAGAAGATATAGAACCAAAACTTATAAGCAAAGCTAGTTTCAATAAGGCGAATATTGAAATTATTAAAGAGGGAATGGGAAAGGTTACCCAAGGAGAAAATGGTACATCATCTACAGTATTCAATGGGTTTCCTATAACTACAGGAGGTAAAACTGGTACTTCTAACGTGGTAACTCAAACACTACAAGAATCACTAGGAAGGGATGCAGCTTCTGTATATGTAGGGTTTGCACCTTATGAAAATCCAGAGATTGTAGTATGTTCTATAGTATTCGATGCTGCCCATGGTGATGGAACTATTGCCAAGGCAATGTTTGAAGCTTATTTTAAGGAACAGATATTAAAAACTAATCCTAATTATGAATTTAAATATAAATAAAAAAATAACAAATGGATTACCATTTGTTATTTTTTAAAGGAATATTGTTATATAATAAGTATTTCAACAAAAAAATTATTTTTTCTTAATATAAAGAAGGAATTTAGGCTCTATACGTTGAAATAGTAAGAATATCTCGATATGTGGAGGTTGCATATGCAAGATGATGGTATAAAATTTAAAGGCGAAAAAGATGGACTTAATTTAGTTGTAAATATTAAACTCTTTAGCTCTATAGAAAGCTTAATTGAAGCATTGAGAGTAAAGCTTCGAAAGGGTAGAAGGTTCTATAAGGGTGCCTCCATTAAAATAACTGTAGATATGAGGCAATTAGAAGCTAGAGATTTAAGAGCAATAAGAGACTTTTTATCAACGGAATTTATGATAAAGGATTGCTCCTTTATAAATTTAGAAGATAGTAATAAAAAGGTTTTTAATGGTATACATGAAGGAAAAACTAAATTTGTCAGAAAAACTATAAGAAGTGGTCAAAGATTTGAATATTCAGGAAACATAGTTATTGTAGGAGATGTAAATTCTGGAGCAGAGGTATATGCCGCAGGAAATATAGTAGTATTAGGCTCTGTTAAAGGTAGTGTGTACGCTGGGATTAATGGTAATAATGGTGCTATAATAGCAGCCTTTGCATTAACACCACAAATAATGCAAATTGCTGATCTTATCACTAGATCTCCAGAAGATATGGACAAACCTAGGTATCCAGAATTGGCAAGAATTAAAAATGGAAATATTGTTTTAGAACCATATTCAATAAATAAATATATTTAATCGGAGGTATTAGTAAATGGGAGAGGCTATAGTTATAACATCTGGGAAAGGTGGAGTAGGAAAAACTACTACTACAGCAAACATAGGTACAGCTTTAGCATCAATGGATAAAAAAGTAGTTGTTATCGATGGAGACACAGGATTAAGAAACTTAGATGTTCTCATGGGACTTGAAAATAGAGTAGTATTTACATTAGTTGATGTTATTGAAGAAAAGTGTAGATTGAAACAAGCACTTATAAAAGATAAGAGGTTTAACAATTTATTTCTTCTTCCAACAGCACAAACTAGAGATAAAAATGATGTAGATATAAATGAAATGTTAAGAGTGGTAACACAGTTAAAACAAGAGTTTGATTATGTAATTTTAGACTGCCCTGCAGGTATTGAACAAGGTTTTGAAAATGCTATTGTAGGAGCAGACTGGGCTATTGTTGTTGTAAATCCAGAAATCACATCTGTCAGAGATGCAGATAGGGTTATTGGAAAGTTAGATGCTAAGGGGATAGAAAGACAGGAGCTTATAGTTAACAGAATGAACTTTGATATGGCTAAGAATGGGGAAATGTTGACTATAGAAGATATAAAGGAGTGTTTAGCTATTAAAGTTATAGGGGTAGTGCCCGATGATAGAAAGGTAACCATATCTACTAATAAAGGTGAGCCTATAGTGTTAGACAGTTCTGCTTATGCTGGTCAAGCCTTTAAGAATATTGGAAGTAGAATTTTAGGAGAAGAAGTACCATTCCTAGATTTTAATGAAATATACGGTCAAAAAGGATTTATGGGTGCAATAAAAAAATTATTTGGAGGAGGTAGAAATTAGATATGGACTTGTTTAAAATTTTTTCAAGCAAAGTATCTTCAAAGGATATTGCTGCAGATAGATTAAAACTTATTCTAGTCCATGATAGAGCTACCGTTTCGCCAGATTTTTTAGAAAATATTAAAATGGAGTTACTTAAGACTATATCTAATTATGCAGAAATTGAAAGTGAAGAAGAAATTGAAATAAGAATAACTACTAGTGATGAATATGATGGGAATTCCCCAGCTTTAGTGGCTAGTATACCTATTAAAAAAGTTAAGAGAAGGTAATCAAAAAAGCTATGTTTTTCATAGCTTTTTTTCCTTGTTATGATATAATAGGAACAGGTATGGAGGGAGATGCAAATGAATAAATTATTAGAGAAATTTAAAATTAATGATAAGTTAATTAAAAATATAGATTTTAGTATTTTAATTGTAGTATTTTTAATTGTAGCCTTTGGTATAGTTAATATTTACTCTGCAATTGGAGCTAAATATGCCATGCTTCAATTTGCTTGGATGATTGTGGGTATGATAACTATATACTTCATATTAACTTTAGACTATGTACAAATATTAAATTATGCACCTGTTATATATTGGGCAGCAGTTATACTTTTGCTTTTCAATGATATAACTGGTAAGGCAGTAAATGGGGCTAATGCTTGGATTAGTTTAGGAAATAGAGCTATTCAGCCCGGAGAGTTTGCAAAAATTGGGATGATTCTTATGGTTGCAAAAGTTATAGAGGATGCTGAAGGTGATATAAATAATATAAAAACATTTTCTAAAATAGCCATGTATGCAGCTATTCCAATGATACTCATTGTAATACAGCCAGATATGGGGCTTACCATGGTTTCATTTTTTATAATGTTGGGAATTGTAATTGTAGCAAACTTAAATTGGAAAATCATAGTTGGAGGTCTTTCTGCAGTAGTAGTGGCAGTTGTAGGAATTTGGAACTCACCTTTTATGAAAGAATATTGGAAAATAAGATTTAAAGCTGTTATTGATCCAGATAGCTATGCACAAGCAGAAGGGATGCAGCTAATTCAATCTAAAATAGCCATAGGTTCTGGCGGAATATTTGGTATGGGATTTATGAATGGAAAACAATATAAGTTTGTACCAGAAAACCATACAGACTTTATCTTTGCTGTATTAGGTGAAGAGTGGGGATTAGTTGGCGCTCTAGTACTTATGATGTTATATGGAATACTTTTATGCAAACTTATAAATATAGCAAAGAACTCAAAAGATATAGCTGGAGGTATTATAGTGGTAGGTGTAATAGCATCTATACTATTTTCAATAATTCAAAATATCGGGATGACCATTGGATTACTTCCTATATCAGGTATAACATTACCTTTTGTTAGTTATGGTGGAAGTTCTATGTTAACTTATTTTATATCTTTAGGATTAGCTTTAAATATAGGTATGAGAAAGAATAAAATTAATTTTTAGGAGTGATTTAAATGAGAGTTGCATTGGTTGCACACGATAAAAAGAAGGATGACATCATTGATTTTGCTAAAAGATATAAGGATGTGCTAAAGGATCATGAACTTTATGCTACAGGCACTACAGGAAAACTTATAAATGAAATAGTTGGTCTTCCTATATATAGATTTTTATCAGGCCCCTTAGGCGGCGACCAACAAATAGGAGCAAGACTTGCAGAAGGAAATATGGATATGATAATTTTTTTAAGAGATCCTCTTACAGCTCAACCCCATGAACCTGATGTAACAGCCCTTATAAGACTCTCAGATGTTCACTGTATACCTCTTGCAACTAATATAGGTACAGCAGAAGTATTCATGAAGGCTTTAAAAAACAGATAATAAAATTAATAATAATATTAATAAAAGAAGCTGTCTCAACACAATTTGTCAATCTTTTTAAAATGTTGAATTTGTACTTTAATATAAGTCCATGATTAACATTATTTTAGGATTGACATATACTGAGACAGTCTTTTTTTATTATGCTCTTATGAAAATAAATTTTCACACCCATCATAAAGTTAGTTTTTTTTAATATATATAAATTAGTAATAATAAATTATGGGGGGATATTTTATGGGAATTTATAATGAATATTATCAAAAATATTATTCTAATATGAAAAAACAAACAGGGACCAGTGAGTATAAACCTACAAAATATAGTGGAAATAGTACTAAAGGTAGTAACTATAAATTAAATAGTAGAAGAAATACCTTCCCCATTTATTTAAACATTTTTGGGAAAGGCTTTGCTAATATATTGATTATTCAATGCGTAATAGTTCTAGTTCTTCTAGCTGGACTATTTTTCGCTAGAACATATCCTAACAGTTACGTTAATAAGGTATATGATAAGAGCATAGCAATTATAAATAATGGTTTATTGAAGGAAAAAAATATTACTGTGGAAAATATAGTCCAAGCATTTAAAGAAAAAAATATATTGGATGTATTTAAGGAAGAAAAAATAACTGAAGTTTTTAATGAAGTAAAGTCTATGGTTAATTTTGAAGAAAAGAAAGAAAATTATATAAAAGAAAACTATGTAAACCCCATAACCATAAAGGATAAAAATCAAATCACTATAAAAGATAATAGACTTTCTTTAAGCCTAACTAATGAAACTGATATAAAGGCATCCTTCCCAGGAAAGGTAAAGAGTGTAACTGAAGGAAAAGAAATTACCTTAATCCTAGACTATGGTGATGGTATTGAGATGAAATATTATGGTATTAGTGGTAGCAAAGTTAAAATTGGAGATGCTGTTGATACAGGAGAAGTTATTGGTACAGTTAAGGGAGATGAAGGCAATATATTAAGTATAGAAGTATTTTATATGGGAAATATTTTAAACCCAGAGAAATGCTTTAATTTTGAAACTATGATATAGCAAGATTATTAGGGGGAAATCATTGATACGAATAAGCAAATACTTAATACCCTATATAATTTTAATATTGATTATAGGATTTAAAAGTGAGTTAATTATAGGTTTTATAATCATAATCATCCATGAAATCATTCATTTAATAACAGCAAGAATATTAGGTTATTCAGGATTTTCTATAGATATATTACCAATAGGTACTACACTAAAACTAAAGGAGCTAGAAGAGGCAACTCCTAAGGAAGATATTATTATATCCTTAAGTGGTCCTATAGGGAATTTTTTAATTGCTTTAACTAGTTATTTTTTAGGCAGATATTTTTCTAATTCTAGTTTTATTGAGTTTTGCAATTATAATTTAGTTATAGGCATATTTAATCTTATACCAGCATTTCCTTTAGATGGAGGTCGTATATTAAGAGATATTCTTAATATTAAGCTCATATATAAAAAAGCTAATAAGATTGCGCTAAATATAAGTATAGTAATAGGATATATATTTGGAGCAATCTTTTTAATGGGATTATGCATGGAGCGACTGGTTTTAGATTTTGCCTTTTTTTCTATATTTATATTAATGATTTCCTATAAGGAAAAAGGGAGGATAGCTTATATAATAATGGGATATATCATCAAAAAAAAGGAAAAGCTAATAGGTAGAGGATACCTAGAAAATAAAAGTATTTCTGTTTATTACAAAATAAATATATTACAATTAATAGAATTAATAGATAAAAACAAGTATAATGTATTTACTGTACTTGATGATGAAATGAACATGATAGGAGTTTTATATGAAGAGGATATATTAAATGGAATTAAGGAATTGGGAAATATAACTCTTGAAGAGCTTCTAGAAAGCTATGAAAAATAGTATAGTTACTTGAAATATTATATAGTTGTGCTAAAATGAAACTTAGCTTTAGCGGATGTAAAATCCTCTTAAGCTAAGTTGAATTAACTTAAGGAGGATACTCAATGAATAAAATTTCCGACGATATTTTGTACAGAGTTGAGAAACCAGCTAGATATATAGGTGGAGAATTAAACTCATATAATAAAGATAAAAACAGTGTAGATATTAGATATGCTTTCTGTTTCCCAGATGTTTATGAAGTGGCAATGTCCCACTTGGGAACAAAAATTCTATATCATCTTATGAATGAGAGAGAGGATACCTTCTGTGAAAGATGCTTTGCACCTTGGCCAGATATGGAAAAACTACTAAGAGAAAATAACATTCCACTAGGAACTCTTGAAACTAAGGATTCCCTTAGTGAATTTGATATTTTAGGATTTACTCTTCAATATGAAATGAGCTATACTAATATCTTAAATATGTTAGATATGTGTAATATACCAGTTAGAGCTTCAAAAAGGGGAGAAGAATATCCTATCATCATGATGGGAGGTCCTTGTGCTTATAACCCTGAGCCTTTATATGATATAGCTGATGTCTTCATATTAGGTGAAGGAGAAGAAGTTACCCATGATGTTTTAGATGTTTATAAGGAAATGAAGGGTAAATCAAAGGCCGAATACCTAAGAGCTATTTCAAAGATTCAAGGAGTTTATGTACCATCCCTTTATGACGTAAATTACAATGAAGATGGCACTATTAAGGACATGACTCCAAAGTATGAGGATGTACCTAAAACTGTTAAAAAGAGAATAGTTTCAGATTTTAATGCTAACAATTCTCCAGAAAAATTCATAGTTCCTTATACAGAAATTATTCATGATAGAATAGTTATAGAGACCTTTAGAGGCTGTACAAGGGGATGTAGATTCTGCCAAGCAGGAATGATATACAGACCAGTTAGAGAAAAAACCACAGAAAAGCTTATGGAAGAAATCGATGTTCTAGTAAAAAACACAGGTTATCAGGAGATTTCTCTAAGTTCCTTAAGTATTTGTGATTACTCTAATATCCAAAACTTAATATTTTCTTTAATTGAAAAGTATGGAGAAGAAAAAATAGGAGTATCTATACCATCAATTAGAATAGATGCCTTCTCTGTAGATTTAATAAAGGAGATACAAAAGGTAAGAAAGACAGGATTAACCTTTGCTCCAGAAGCTGGAACTCAAAGGATGAGAGATGTAATAAACAAAGGGGTAACAGAAGAAGACTTATTAAGATCTGCTAGAAATGCCTTTGAATCAGGTTGGTCAACTATAAAGCTATACTTTGTTATAGGACTTCCTTACGAAACCGTAGAAGACGTAGAAGGAATTGCACATTTAGCAGAAAAGGTAGTAGAGGAATACTTCCATGTACCTAGGGATGTAAGAAAGAGGGGCTTAAGAGTTACAGTAAGTACTTCTATATTAGTACCAAAGCCATTTACACCTTTCCAATGGGCTCCAATGAATCAAGTGGCTGAAGTGAGAGAAAAAATTTCAAGTCTTAGAGATGCTATAAAAAGTAAGGCTATTAACTACAATTGGCATGAATCGGCACTTAGCTACCTAGAAGCAGTATTTGCAAGAGGGGATAGAAAACTTTGTGATGTTCTAGTGAAGGCCTTTGAAAAGGGTGCTAGGTTTGATGGTTGGAACGAGTATTTCAACTTTGAATTGTGGCAAGAAGCTTTTGAAGAATGTGGGGTAGATGGAGATTTCTATGCTTATAGAGAAAGAAGTTATGATGAAATCTTACCATGGGACTTCATTGATATAGGAGTAAGTAAAAGCTATCTAATAAGTGAAAATGAAAAAGCTAAAGAAATGGTTTTAACACCAGACTGTAGAGAGAGATGTACAGGATGTGGAATCAATACTAGCTTTAAGGAAAGGGAGTGCTTTCATGGTGCGTTATTTAATAAAATACACTAAAGAAAGTGAAATAAAGTTTTTATCTCATTTAGATTTAATGAGAACTATACAAAGAGTTATAAGAAGAGCAAAACTACCAATAGAGTATTCTAAGGGGTTTAATCCTCATATGAGCATATCTATAGCACAACCCCTATCAGTAGGGGTATATTCTACAGGAGAATACTTAGATGCAGTGTTTATTGAAGCATTTGATGAAAAGGAAATCCTAAAGACTTTAAATGAAAATACAGTAGGTGGAGTAAAATTTTTATCCGTTACCAAAGTAGCCAGAAAAGAAGGACAGAAAAATCAACAAGCCATGGCTACCATAGATGCAGCTAAGTATATAATAAAGTTTAAACTTCAGGATGAGTCTGCACTAGATATGGATTCTTTAATGAATTTAAGTCAATGGACAATTTTAAAGAAATCTAAATCAGGAGAAAAGGAAACAGATATTAAACCTTTAGTTAAAGAGATAAAGTACTCCATAGATAATAAAATGTTAACTATAGAAGGACTTCTTAGTTGTGGAAGTAGAGAAAACCTATCAGCAAGTTTACTTAGTGAATTTATAAAAACTCACGTAAAGGGAATTAAGGAAGATGCCTTTGTTGATATAAAAAGAGTAGAAATGTATGCTTTTAAAGGAAAAGAACTACTTACACTTCAAGCGTATTTTGCACAGTACTAGGAGTTGATTTAATGAAAAAAATATTCATTGAAAGACAAAATACATTATTAAAGATTGCAGTGAAATATGGTGATATTCTTAAAGAGTGTTTTATAGAAGAAGATACAGAAGGACCTAAGGTAGGAGACATATATAGAGGTGTAATTAAAAATATAGTACCTTCTATTCATGGTGCTTTCATAGATATAGGTTATGAAAAAAATGGATATCTTTCCCTAGAAAAAAATCAGCATATAAACACCTTAAAAAAAGGTGATGAAGTTATGGTAGAGGTAGTAAAGGAAGAGATAGATAAAAAAGGCCCAAAGGTAACTAGAAACCTTTCCTTACCAGGAGCCTATGCAGTACTTACTAAAGAACATAGCCATATAGAAATTTCAAAAAAGATTAAAACACCAAATTTTAAAGAATTAATAGAAGAAGATATATCAAAACCTGAGGATGTTGGAATAATAATTAGAACAAAAGCAGAAAATATTGATATAAACATTTTAAAGGAAGAAATAAGTGAGTTAATACATAGATATGAAGAAATATGTAATAAGTTTACTTACTCATCTAAAGTAGGACCTCTCTATAAAGATAATGGGATCCTAAGTAGGGTCTTAAGAAATTATACTGAAGGTGGAGCTGAGATAGTAGTTGATAATTATGAAGATTACCTTTACTATGAAAAGTTAATTAAAGAAAAGCGCTTAGAAAATCTTCATCTAAGTTTTTATGAAGGAGATTTATCCATATTTGATAATTATGGCATAGAAAAAGAAATTTTAGCGTTAAGACATAATAAAATTAACTTATCCAGTGGTGGTAACATTGTGTTAGAACGTACTGAAGCCATGAATGTGGTGGATGTAAATACGGCTAAAAACATAAAGCCATCCTTAAAGGAAAAAAATATTTTAGTAACTAATATGGAGGCTGCTAAGGAAGTAGTAAAACAGATAAGACTGAGAAATCTAGGTGGGATAATAGTAGTAGATTTTGTAGATATGAAATCTCATGAAGATAAAGCTGAAGTTTTAAAAGTTTTACAAGAAGAGTTTAAGGATGATAAGCATAATACTAAAATATATCCTTTCACAGAATTAAATTTAGTTCAGATAACTAGAAAAAAATATGGTAAATCCATATGTGATTATGTTTTTAATTCCTGTGTTTATTGTAAAGGTACAGGAGAAAAAGTATCTTTAGAATATATATTAAGCATTTTAAAAGGTAAAGTGAAAAAAATAAAATCAGAGCAGGGAATTAAAAATATCTATATAGAACTAGATAGAAACTATGAGAATGAAATAAACAATGATATTGTAACTTTTGTGGAGAAATTAGATGGGCTAGACTGTGATATTTTTATTAGATTTCAGGAAAATCTAGATAATTTTAAAGTTGAATCTTTAATTTTTCATAGCCAAATTGAAGCTATGGAAGAATTAAAAGTATTTTCTGCAAAAACTAGATGTAAGTAATAATTTTGAATAAGATGGCAATATTAGAGATGATAGTCATCAATAAAAAAATACCATAAGTTGCTTTACAATCATCAGCGTATGTGTTAAAATGTCATTTGTAGACCGCACACATAAGGTTTTTAAACTAACTTATAAAATTTTGTAAAGAATTTGTAAGTTATACCTGAGATGGCGAGACTGGATTGAGGAGGTGTATTTAATGTACGCAGTTTTACTTACTGGAGGAAAGCAATACAGAGTTCAAGAGGGAGACGTTTTATTCGTTGAAAAACTTGAAGCTGAAGTTGATTCAACTGTAGAATTCGATAAGGTTTTAGCAGTTGGAAAAGAAGACGGTTTAGTAGTTGGAAAGCCTGTAGTTGAAGGAGCTAAAGTTGTTGCTAAAGTAGTAGCACAAGGAAAAGCTAAGAAAGTTATAGTTTTCAAATATAAGCCAAAGAAAGACTACAGAAAGAAACAAGGTCATAGACAACCATTTACTAAAGTTGTAATTGAGAAGATTGAAGCTTAATTATGATTAAGGTAACTTTCAAAAGAAAAAAAAGCATGTTAGTATCATTTCATGTATATGGGCATGCTGAGTATTTTGATGTTAAGCAAAATACAACTGTTTATGATGATGTTGTTTGTGGTTCTGTAAGTAATTTAGCCCAGGTAACAATCTTAGGAGTGTTAGAGGTGCTAAAGTTAAAACCTACATATATCGCGGAAGAGGGAAACATAGCTTTAGATGTATCTAAGTTATCTCATGTGGAAATAGAAAGTACACAAGTCCTACTAGAAACGATGTTATTGGGATTAAAGAATTTAGAAATTAGTTATGGAAAATATATCAAAGTTGTAGTAGAGGAGGTGCAGTGATATGTTACTAATAAACCTTCAGTTATGTGCTCATAAAAAAGGAGTAGGTAGCTCTAAGAACGGTAGAGATAGTGAATCTAAGAGATTAGGGGTTAAACGTGCAGACGGACAATTTGTACTTGCAGGAAACATCCTTGTAAGACAAAGAGGAACAAAAATTCACCCAGGTACAAACGTTGGTATCGGTGGAGATGACACTCTTTTCGCTAAGGTTGATGGAGTTGTAAGATTTGAAAGAATGGGTAAAAACAAGAAAAAAGCTAGTGTTTATCCAATCGATGTAGAAATTGCAATAGCTGAATAGTTAATTAAGCACCCGTAAGGGTGCTTTTTTATGACATAGGACAATTATTTACTCATAGGGCAATTATTTATTCTATGTTATAAAAAAACATCCCTAGGTGTTAATTAGTTTTAAAATAAAACATAGGTAAAATTATTATTTTTGTAAATAATAATAATATACTCATACTTAATTCGTAAAAATATCAAAGGATATTTTGTTAGGAAGGTGAAATAATAATGTTTATAGATACAGCCAAGATTTTTGTACAGTCCGGAGATGGTGGTAATGGTTCCATTCATTTTAGAAGAGAAAAATTTGCTCCACTAGGTGGACCAGATGGTGGAGATGGTGGAGATGGTGGAAGTGTCATATTAGTAGTAGATAGTAATATGACTACCCTATTAGATTTTTCTTATCACCGTAAATTCGTAGCTCCTAATGGAGGAAAGGGTGAAGGCTCTAAATGCTACGGAAGAGGTGGAGAAGATATTATTATCAGAGTTCCAATGGGAACTATAGTTAAAGACTTTGAAACAGATAAAGTTATGTGTGACTTAGCTCATGATGGCGATAAATTTGTAGTATGTAAAGGTGGAAAAGGCGGAAAAGGAAATGCAAAATTTTGTACTCCTACAAGACAGGCGCCAAACTTTGCAGAGCCAGGTATGCCAGGAGAAGAAAGATGGATTAAGTTAGAACTTAAACTTTTAGCAGATGTAGGACTTCTAGGATTCCCTAACGTAGGGAAATCAACACTTTTATCCATGGTATCTAAGGCTAGACCAAAGATAGCTAACTACCACTTTACTACTATAAAACCAAACCTTGGAGTAGTAGCTGTGAAGGGTATAGAACCTTTTGTTATTGCTGACATTCCAGGTATCATAGAAGGAGCAGCAGAGGGAGTAGGATTAGGATTAGAGTTCTTAAGACATATAGAGAGAACTAGAATGCTTATTCATGTAGTTGATATTTCTGGAGTTGAAGGAAGAAATCCTATAGAAGACTTTAAAAGGATTAATGAAGAACTTAAAAAATATAGCATAAAGCTATGGGATAGACCACAGATAATTGCAGCAAATAAATCTGATATGCTCTATGATGAAGAAGTTTATGAAAACTTTAAAAAAGAATTACAAGCTATGGGCTATGATAAGATATATAAGATATCTGCAGCTACCAATGAAGGTGTAGATGATCTTATGAAGGCTGCAGCTGAAATGCTTAGCACAATTCCTGTTAAGGAATTAGAGATTTCAGAAGACGATAAATTTATTCCTGAAGAAAAGAGATTTACATATGAAATAAATGAAGTCGAAGAAGGTATATTTGAAATTACAGGATCCTTTGTAGATAGATTATTGACTAGTGTAAATGTAAATGAGCCAGATTCATTAAGATACTTCCATAAAGTTTTAAGAAACAAAGGAATTATCAATGAGTTAAAGGATATGGGAATACAAGATGGTGACCTAGTAAGATTAAATGATTTTGAATTTGAGTTCTTATTATAAAATTAGGGGGAAATAAATAACATGATAACAACAAAACAAAGAAGCTATCTTAGATCTCTTGGAAGTCAATTAGCACCTATATTCCAAGTAGGAAAAGGTGGCATAGAAGAAAACTTTCTTAAGCAGATAGATGGGGCTCTAGAATCAAGAGAGCTAATCAAGATAAAAACTTTAAATAATAGTGGGATTACAGCAAGAGAAGCTTCAGAAATTTTATGTGAAGAATTAGGTTGTGAAGGAATTCAAGCTATAGGAAGTAAATTAGTTATATATCGCAAATCTAAGAAAAATCCTAAAATAGAACTTCCTAAATAATATACATTTAATAGAGTTTTAGAAACCTTTAAATATATGTAACTTTTAAACAAGTATTCCAATTGCAGTTGGTAAAATACTTCATATATGGTATTATAATTTAAAGAGGTAATAGCATGAAAAAGGCGATTTTTGGAGGAACTTTTGATCCTATACATATAGGACATATTCATATAGCTTATGAAGCACTATATAATTTAAGCCTAGATGAAGTCATATTTATGCCAAATGGTCGACCACCACATAAAAGGGCTAGGGCTGTGACAGAGGAGAAAATTAGGTATAAAATGGTTTCTCAGGCCATAAAAGGTGAGAAAAAGT
Organism: Clostridium sulfidigenes; assembly: GCF_000732635.1. Taxonomy (GTDB): domain Bacteria; phylum Bacillota; class Clostridia; order Clostridiales; family Clostridiaceae; genus Clostridium_J; species Clostridium_J sulfidigenes. The sequence continues at coordinate 28,519 of NZ_JPMD01000001.1, forward strand.
TCTCCATAAGTGATTTTGAGATAAAAAGTGACAGTTTAAGTTATACTTATAATACTCTAATGCAGTTTAACCATAGAGAACCTTATACTCAATGGTATTTCTTAGTTGGAGTAGATAGTTTAATGACTTTAAGGCAGTGGAAAAATATTCACATCATATTAGATAACTGCACTTTAGTTGTGTTTTCTAGAACTGGATATGCTATGGATGATGTATTAAAAATGAAAAAGGATTTAGAGAAAGAGTATGACAAAGAGATAATTTTGTTAGAAATGTCTCTTTTAGATATATCATCTACAGAAATTAAAAAGAAAATTTCAGAAGATAAAATGGTTAATTACCTTCTTCCCCAAGGGGTAGAGGAGGTAATTAATCAATATAATTTATATAGAAATAAGGTGTAAGGTATGTGGCAGGAAAATAGAATAAAAGATTATATAAAAATTCATCTTACCAAGGAGAGATATAACCATAGTTTAGGTGTAATGAAAACTAGTGAAGACCTTGCAAAACATTATGGTATAAATCCTAATAAAGGTAGAATAGCTGGGCTTTGTCATGATTGTGCTAAAAATTTTTCTGCCAATGATTTAATTAATAAAGCAAGGAGTAATGGAATAATTATTTCAGATATATATTACAAATCTCCTCAGCTTTTACATGGTTTAATTGGAGCATATATATCAAAGGAAATGTTCCATGTGGAAGATGAAGATATTTTAAATGCAATAAAATATCATACTACAGGACGAGAAAATATGTCAACATTAGAAAAAATAGTTTATATTGCGGATTGTATAGAGCCTTCAAGAAATTTTAAAGGTGTGGAAGAATTAAGGAATTTAGCCTATGAGGATTTAGATAAAGCTCTTTTAAAATCCTTTGACGATACTATAATGTATATTTTATCTAGAAACTCAATAATGCATATAGATACCATTAAAGCTAGAAATTATTTGTTAGTTACTAAAAGAAACTGATATTACTAGGTAAAAATTATCTAATAATATATAATAATTTAATTTGGGGAGGCAAAAAAATGGATAAAATCATAATCAACACTGAAAAAGCACCTGCAGCTTTAGGACCATACTCACAGGCAGTAAAGGTAGGAAATTTACTATACACTTCAGGTCAATTACCAATAAATCAAGCTGGAGAATTAGTAAATGATGATATACAAAAGGCTACAGCTGTGTGCTTAGAAAATGTTAAAGCTATTCTTGAAGAGGCTGGTACATCCTTAGATAAAGTTGTAAAAACTATGGTATTTATAAAGGATATGAATGACTTTGCAGCCATGAATGAAGTATATGGAAAGTATTTCAATGCAAATCCACCTGCAAGATCTTGTGTTCAACCAGGTAAATTACCAAAAGATGCTTTAATAGAAATAGAAGTAATAGCAATAGTAGAATAATTAAGTATATGATTAAGCCTCCTACACAAGGAGGCTTAAATATTTATAAATAGAGGTGACTAGAAGATGAGTTTTATTACATATAAGGTAGGAAAAGAAGGCCAGGATGTGAAGATAAGAGACTACATGAAGGAAAATTTAAATCTTTCCGGTAGATTCATTCGTGGTTCCGCTATGGATAGAAGATTAAGAGTAAATGGTAAGGAAGTAAAGCTTAACTATAAACTTCAAGAAGATGATGTTATTGAAGTTACTGTTAATGCAGAGGAAAGCCAAAATATAGAAGGTGAAGATTTAAACATAAAGGTTATTTATGAAGATGATGATCTATTAATAGTTGATAAGCCTCCTTTTATGGTAGTTCACCCAACTAAAAGTCATCCTATGGGAACCTTAGCCAATGGAGTTATTCATCATTTTAGAAGTAATAATGATAATTCAATAGTAAGATTAGTTAGTAGATTAGATAGAGATACTTCTGGACTTATTATGATAGCTAAAAATCAATTTTCTCACATGAATTTAGCAAAATCCATGGAGAAGAATTTAATTAAAAAGTCTTATTTAGCTATAATTCATGGAAACCTTGAAAATCAAGAAGGTACTATAGACTTACCTATAGGAAGACCTACAGATGAAACAATAAAAAGAGCAGTTTTAGAAGATGGTCAAAGAAGTATTACTCATTACAAGATAAAAGAGAGCTATAAAGAGGGAACTTTAGTAGAATTGGTCTTGGAGACTGGAAGAACCCATCAAATAAGGGTACACTTAAGCTATGTAGGATGTCCTATATATGGAGAACAACTCTATAGTGATTTTAATGATGAAGAATTAATAAGTCGTCAAGCTCTACATGCTTATGCTCTAACATTGCCACATCCTCGAAGTGGTGAGATTTTAAACTTTGAAAGTACTCTGCCAGAGGATATGACAAAGCTTATACATAACCTTCAATCCAAATAGAAAATTCATAGCCGGAGACCTAGCAGCTCTTTACTCCCACTTTGAAAAAGATAGGAGCCTTAGAGTTGGTAGTCATGGGATAAAGAAATGGTGCTTCATTAGTTAATAATGCAGCACCATTTATATTTTGATAAATTAATATTTGTTTTTATATGAATTATAAGAAGAGAAAAGTTTTTTTTCGTTTTTTAGCTAAATTTCTTTTCTTAATAATATATATAGTAGCCAATATTAGAAGAATAATTCCTAAAACTATTCCACCTATAATCATAAATAGATTTTTATAGCTTATAGTGTTATCCTCTGTAGTAACTAGATTACCAACTACAGGAAGCACTTCTTCTTCATAATCACTACCACTTAAAACCTCACTACTATAGCCTTGACCATTATAATTAACTGCAACAGTGGTAATAGGCTCCCCCTTATTAAAAAATTTATTACTAAGAGTATCCTTATTAATTACTATGGATGGCTTTTCTTTAGAACTGTTATCTTTGGTATATAGTATGTCTTTATCAGCCAACAAAGGAATAATTGAACCATTAGTAGTTTCGTAAGTACCTATTTCTTCACCTTTTGAAAAAGCTTTTTCAGTGGAAAAGTTTTTAAAGGCCCAATCAAAAAGTTTAGGAGTTTCATCATAATAGGCTTTATTTTCATCAAATAATATTGCTATTATAAACTTGTTATCACCCTTACAAGCAGAAGCTACAAAAGAATGACGAGATTCATCAGTATAGCCTGTTTTACCAGCAATGGCATCTGGATAATAGCATTCATAAGCATCGTGAAGTAGTCTATTATCGTTCCAAAGAGGTCTTTTTTCTTTGAAAATATTTGTAGGCTGTAAGAAAGTAGATTTAGTTTTAGATATTTCAATATATTTTTCGTGATTTAATAATTCTTTTTCCATAAGAGCTAAATCATAAGCTGTAGTTCTATGTTTATCATCATAAAGTCCATGAGGATTTACAAAGTTGGTATTTTTACAGCCAAGTTCCTTTGCACGTTGATTCATTAATAGGGCAAACTCTTCAATGGAGCCAGAGATATGCTCTGCTAGAGCAGCAGCACAATCATTTGCAGAAACCATTATTACTGAATATAACATTTCTTCTACAGTCATCTTTTCTCCCACATCTACATAGATTTTTGAACCTTCAATGGTAGGAGGAAATTCACCTACAGTTACAACTTCATCTAGATCACAATTTTCTAGAGTTAGAAGTACTGTCATTAGTTTTGTTGTAGATGCTGGTGGATAAGGTTTATTTTCATTTTTCCCATAGACCACTGCCCCAGTATTAGCATCCATAACTACCACGCTTTTACCAGTTATTGAAGGTGGGTCTGAGTATGCATATGCATTACCATAACTTAATAGGGTTATAGCAAAAAATGATAATATGATAAATAATAGTTTTTTCATAGAAATCTCCTTACTATACATATTTAATTTTTATCTAGTAACTTTTTTAACACATAATACATAATTATATCAAAAAAAAGTTGGAAGTACGATAATAATTTATAAAAAATATGGATAAGATGTTAATTGAGAGGTGTATTAAAGTGAAATTAAAAGAAAAAATAATTGGAGCATTATCCATATTAATACTTAGTATTATATTTTTGGTAGCAGGATACATAATTAATCATAATAAAGAAGAAGAATATAAAGAGGTATTTCTTGATGAACAACAGTATTTCCAAAGCCAAAATTCAAAAGGTAATGGAGAAAATGAAAATACTGAGAATAAAGATAGTAATAATAAAGATAGTGAAAATCAAGAAAATGTAAATGATAGTAAAATAGTTGTAGATATAAAAGGTGCAGTGAAAGCTCCTAAAGAATATGAATTAAAGGCAGGTTCTAGAGTAAGAGACTTAATTGAAATAGCAGGGGGACTGACACCAGAAGCAGATGAGGAAAAGATATATTTTTCTAAAATACTAGAAGATGAACAATGTATTAAAATATATAAAGTAGGCGAAGAAGTATTAGATTCAGAAATTGAAGTTGAAGAACAGCAGGAAAAGGGTACAGGAGCTGTAGATTCAAAAGGAAAAATAAATATAAATAAAGCAACAGTGGATGAACTAATGACCATTCCAGGTATTGGTCAAGTAAAAGCTCAAAGTATAGTAGATTACAGAAATGAAAATGGAAAATTTAACTCCGTAGATGAACTGACAAATATAACGGGTATAGGAGTAAAAACCTTAGAGAAATTGAGAGATAAGGTAGACATAAAATGAGTATTAGTATAGAATTATTAAAGAATTAGTATAATTTTCAATACTAAATAAAGTTAAATTTAATAAAAAATAGTGTTTGTTTTTATTATAAAATAAGGAGGTAAAACCATGTCAAAAAGATTAACAGAACTTTCAAAGACCTCTGGATGAGCAGCGAAAATAGGGCCGGAGACCCTTTCAAAAATACTAGACAAATTACCTAAAATGTCAAATGAAAACCTATTAGTAGGAATAGAAACTTCTGATGATGCAGCAGTTTACAAGCTAACAGAGGATATAGCAGCTATTCAAACCTTAGATTTCTTTACACCAGTGGTAGATGATCCTTATACCTTTGGAGCCATAGCAGCTGCAAATTCCCTGAGTGATGTTTATGCCATGGGAGGAAAGCCTACAGTAGCCATGAATATAGTTTGCTTTCCTAATTGCCTTAATATAGATATATTAGGAGAAATTTTAAAAGGTGGCGCTGATAAAGTCATAGAAGCAGGTGCCGTAGTGATTGGTGGACATACTGTTGAAGATGACGAACCTAAGTATGGGTTATCTGTTATGGGAATAGTACATCCTGAAAAGGTCCTTAAAAACCATGGTTGTAAGGTGGGAGACGTACTTATATTAACAAAGCCTATAGGTACAGGAATTGTTAATACAGCTATAAAGGCAGAAATAGCATCCAAGGAAGTATATGATGAAGCTGTAAAGGTTATGAGTACCTTAAATAAATATGCAGGTGAAATTATAGTAGATTACAACATAAATGCATGCACAGATGTTACTGGCTTTGGAATAATGGGTCACGGATATGAGATGGCATCAGCTTCTGATATCACTATAAAGTTATTTAAAGATAAAATTCCAGTGATTAAAGGTGCTAGAGAATATGCAGAGATGGGTTTAGTGCCTGCAGGAACCTATAACAATAAAGGATATTTAGATGGCAAGTATAAATTAGAGGATATTCCAGAATGGTTAGAGGATGCTTTATTTGATCCACAAACCTCAGGAGGTTTATTAATATCTACTCCTCAAGATCAAGTTCAGTCTATGATGGAAAGATTAATGAAGTTAGATATAAAACCTGCTATTATTGGTGAAGTAATTGAAAAGGGTGAAGTACCCCTAGTGGTGGAATAGATAGCCATACATAAGTTGTATCTTATTAAAATGCATGGGAGAAGTAAAATGAATAAGGAATTATTAAGAAAATTACCTAAGATAGATGAACTTTTAAAACTTCAATCAGTAAATAAGTTAATAGAAGAAAATTCTAGAACCATAGTTTTAGAATCCTTAAGGGAAGCCATAGAATTTTATAGAAATGGTATATTAAAAGGCAATGTAGATAGTTTAAATACAGAGCAAGTACTAGATTTTGCAGTCCATACTCTAGAAAGCAAAAACAAAATGCACCTAGAAAGGGTGATAAATGCCACAGGAACTGTTATACATACTAATTTAGGTCGTTCACTTTTAGGAAAAAAAGCTATAGAAAATGTGATAACAGTGGCAGGGAGCTATAATAATTTAGAATATGACATTGAAAGTGGGAAAAGAGGTTCTAGATATTCTCACATAGAAGAAATTATTAAAAAGGTTACTGGAGCAGAAGCTGCCATGGTAGTAAATAATAATGCAGCAGCTATAATGTTAGTTCTAGATACCTTAGCAAAGGAAAAGGAAGTCATAGTTTCTAGAGGAGAACTAGTAGAAATAGGTGGCTCCTTTAGAATACCAGAAGTTATGAAGTTTAGTGGAGCTAAGCTAGTGGAAATAGGAACTACTAATAGAACTCATCTATATGATTATGAAAATAATATAAGAGAAAATACAGGAGTACTTTTAAAGGTTCATACCTCTAACTTTAAAGTTTTAGGCTTTACAGAAGGAGTGTCCTTAGAGCAGCTTGTAGAACTGGGAGAAAAGCATGAAATTCCAGTGGTAGAAGATATAGGTAGTGGAGTTCTTATAGACTTTGGTAAATATGGTTTTACCTATGAACCTACCGTGCAAGATAGCATAAAAAAAGGTATTGATGTAGTAACCTTTAGTGGAGATAAAATGCTAGGTGGTCCACAGGCGGGAATCATTGTTGGAAAAAAGAAATATATGGATAGAATGAAAAAGAATCAATTAACTAGGGCCCTAAGAGTTGACAAAATGACTTTAGCAGCCTTAGAAGGTACCTTAAAATATTATATAGATGAAAAAGAAGCTATAGATAACATTCCATCTTTAAATATGATTTTGATGCCTAAGGAAGAAGTTAAGAAAAAATGTATACTTCTAAAGAGAAAGCTACAAAGTAAGACTAATGACTTTAAATTTTATATAGACAAAGGTGAATCCATGGTAGGTGGAGGGTCTATGCCTACAGAAAAAATTGAAACCTATGTAGTTAAAGTAACCAGTGAAAAATTTTCTCCAGAGGATATGGAGAGAAAACTTAGATTAGGGGAAACTCCACTAATAGCTAGGGTTTACAATGATGAGCTAGTTTTAGATGGAAGAACCTTATTTAAAGAAGATTTTGATGAAATAGTACAATGTTTTAAGGCTATAGAGTAGATTAGATCAATCAGGTGGGTTACTGCCTACCTGCTCTATTATAAAACAGATGCTTTGAAAGGATGAAGTAAAATAGATGAAGCATATAATTATAGGTACTGCTGGACATATTGACCATGGTAAAACTACCTTAATTAAAGCTCTTACAGGAAGGGAAACAGATACTCTACAAGAAGAAAAAAATAGAGGTATATCTATAAATTTAGGATTTACCTATTTTGACTTACCTTCAGGGAGAAGAGCAGGAATAATTGATGTACCAGGTCATGAAAAATTCATTAAAAATATGTTAGCAGGAATAAGTAGTATAGATGTGGTGTTACTTGTAATAGCTGCCGATGAAGGAATAATGCCGCAAACCAGGGAACACTTTGAAATATTAAAACTTTTAAATATAAAAAAAGGTATAGTAGTATTAACCAAGTCAGATTTAGTGGAAGCTGATTGGTTAGATATGATAAAGGAAGACATAAAGGAAGAATTTAAGGATACTTTTTTAGAGGATGCACCTATTCACGCAGTATCCTCTAAGACTAAAATGGGTTTTGAAGAATTAATTGTGGATATAGATAAATTAACAGAAGAAGTAGAAGCAAAGGATACGGAAGGTCATTTTAGATTACCAGTAGATAGATCCTTTAGTATAAGTGGTTTTGGTACAGTGGTAACTGGAACTATAATAAGTGGAAAGGTATCCCTAGGTGATACCGTGGAGATATATCCAGGTAAGGTTAAGGCCAAGGTTAGAGGAATAAGAGTCCATGATGTGCCTTCAGAACTTGGAGAAGCAGGACAGCGTTGTGCCATAAATCTTGCCAATATTAAGGTGTCAGAGGTACAAAGAGGTAATGTGGTAGCTAAGGAAGATATTATGGAGCCCTCTTTAATCATAGATTGTAAGTTGTACCATATAAAAACAGCTGAAAAGTCTATAGTAAATAGACAAAGGGTAAGGCTATATCATGGCACAGAAGAAATAATCTGTAGAATTATACCTTTAGATAAAGAAGAAATTAAACCTGGACAGTGGGCTTACGTTCAACTGAGATTAGAAAAGCCTATTACAGCGCAAAGAAATGATCGCTACATCATAAGAAGCTATTCTCCTATGAATACCATAGCAGGAGGTATAATAATAGAACCTAATGCTAAAAAATCTAAGAAGGTTACAGCTGAGTATTTAGAAGAACTAAAGTTAAAAGAAAGTGGTAAATCTACTAATATTTTAGAAAATACAGTGAAAAATTTAAGCGATACCTATCCAGATTCTTTAGCTATATTAAAGAGTCTTGGGAAGAACATGGATAACATAGAAACGGAATTAAAAGCTTTAGAAGATCAAGGAACCATAATAAGACTAGGTGGACAGGATAATAGCATATTCATCCATAAAGATTTCTTAAAGGATAAAACAAAAGAATTAAAGGCACTCATAGAAGATTTCCATAAAAAGAATCCATTAAAATTTGGAATGTCTAAGGAAGAAGCTAAAAATAAAATATTTACTAAAAAATTAAAACAAAAGAATTATGATGAGATATTAAACATGTTAGTAGAAAAGAAAACATTAAAAGTAAGTGAAAAATTTATAGCTTTATATGATTTTAATGTAACCTTGAATAAAGAACAAGAAAGAATGAAAAACTTTATAATAAATGAATATAAAAAGTTAAAGTTTACCCCTCCTAAATATGTAGACTTAGGCCAAGGGGAAAAAGATAGAGCTGGATTTAAGATGGTATATGAACTTCTAATAGATAAGGAAATTTTAATTAAATTAAATGAAGACTGCACTCTTCTTAAGGAAGATTATGAAGAAGCTAAGAATAAGGTAAGAAATTATATCCTTGAAAATGGCTCTATATCAGCAGCTATCGCTAAAGAAATTTTTGAAAGTAACAGAAAATATACTATTGCTATCCTAGAACATCTAGATAGTATAAAATTCACTAAACGTGTAGAAAATGATAGAGTAATGTATTAATAGTGAAAAAAATCAAGTATTGATGGTTTTAATACTTGATTTTTTATCTATTACATCTTATAATACCAAGTGTAGGAAGTAGTATGGGAGTAGATAGGTGCTGGTGTGCCTGCCGGTCTTCAAAACCGAGTTGCCGTGCTAAGACCACGACGGGTGAGTTCGATTCTCACATATTCCCGCCAAAAAAACAATGGGCTAGCCCATTGTTTTTTCATTTTTTGGAATGGGGTCATTTTCTGGAATGGGGTCAGACCCCCTCCCAAAAAAAGGGAGGGGGTCTGACCCCATTACTTATTTTGTAAATTTTTCTCTTGCATTTAATTTAATTGTGTATTAAAATGATGTACTACGCATAACGTATTAAGTAATGGAGGTAAAAAGATTAAAGATGGAAGATAAGTATAAACCATTAACAGAATCAACCTATTATGTGATGACAGCATTTCTTTATGAAAAACATGGATATGCTATAAAAATGTTTTTGGAAGATAAAACTCATGGCAGAATTAGTTTAGGACCTGGCACTTTATATGGAATTATAAATAAACTGAATGAAAAGAACTATTTAACCCCTATAGAAGATGATGAGAATGACAAAAGAAACTCTTACGAGTTAACAGATGAGGGAAAAGAAGTACTTAAGAATGAATATGAAAGAATAAAAGAAATCTATACCTTTGGAGAAAGATTTATTGGTAAGAAGTTATAAATTTAAAGGGAGGTAAAAAAGTGATTAAAAAATTTAGGTTTTTTTTAGACCCAATTGAAGGTCAGGAAAGGTGGTTAAACAATATTGCAAAACAAGGATACAAACTAGAAAGTGTATCTCAAAGGGGATGTTTATATACATTTTCAAAGGAAAAAGATAACCACTATATTTACACAGTGGAATTGGTTTCAAATCGCAGTAATGAGTATATTGACAATTATATAAAAGAACTAAATGATTTTGGAATTAAGTGTTTTATAAAGGGAAGTAACCTTGGACAGTATTCTTTTGGAAAATTTAAACTTAGACCATTTATTAAAGAAAGTAAATCTAGAGTTGCAACTTCTAAAAATATAAATAGGGAATTATTAATTTTGGAAAAATCAAAGGAAAAGGATGAAGATAAATTTGAAATATATACAGATGTAGAGGATATTAATCAATATTACTCTAATATGGTTTCCTTATTTAGCTATTTTACATTAATTCCATCATTATTTTTACTTTTAGTTTTATATGATCTTCTATGGAAAGGAAACTATAATACTTTAGAATTAAAGATAATTCTTGCAATTGTTTTATTTATATTCACAGTTTTTTGGGGATATAAAAGTTTATATTATAAGAAAAAAGTCCAAAAGTAGAAACCTAATCAGTAAATAGATAAATAATTAAATGAAATAACAAGTAAAATATACAGAAAAAGTAAGGTCGGTATTGAAGGTGTACAAAAACAATGATATAATAATTATATTATAATACGAGTGACGTATTACAATGTAATTATCAGACAGGAGGTATAGTTAAAATTTCAAGAATATTTGTTTTATTTTTAGGAGGTATATTTTGAAAAAGTTAGTATTATGTTTTTTTATCATTGCATTAACATTTATGTCATTGGTAGCTTGTAATAACTATAGTACAGAGAATTCAAGTTATAAGATTAATAGTGGAGACATAAGTAAAGATAATAATGGGATAAAAGGTTCTTATAAAGAATACAACGGATATTATGAATATAGTGTAAAATTTACAACAGAAGAAGTGAAATTTCATATTGATTCAGAAACTTTAAATGGTGATATAAATATTAAATTGATAGACAAAGAAAAAAATGAAGTTTTTTCAGTAGAAAAACCAGATGATTTTAAAAAAGATGTGGAGATAAACAAAGATGAAAAATATACTATTGTCATAGAAGGAAAAAATCATGAAGGTGATTTTAATATTAAATGGGAATAGGTTAATTAAAATAAATACTTAAAAGGGGGTAAGACTCCCTTCCTTTTTTTGTAACGGGGTCAGACCCCATCCCATAAAATGGGAGGAGGTCAGACCCCGTTACTTTTTTTGGAAACCCGCATGAACACAACAAATAGTTAACTAGTTAACTATTTATATAGTTTTATAGGTAAATAGGTAAATATAGAAATAGTCATATAGTTACCTATACAAATATTTCTATATTTACATATCATTTCATTGATATATTCATACAATTTTATATTTACATACCCTATATTAACTTCAATGAAATTATAAATGAAAATTTTTATTATATAAATAAAGGATTTTCATCCTAAAAAAAGAATAATAGATATTACATTTAAGAATAGAAAACTTATATTCTATATGGGAAATAAGTTATATATTATATTTCTACGATTGTAAGGGAGAAATGGATTATGAAGAAAGTTTTGACAGTGGTATTAGTAGCAATTTTATATTTATCCTATTTCGGAGCAACCGTTGTAAAATCGAATTTTTTTGGGAACATTTTATCTCCCATTGTAACTTTTATAGCAGCTTATTATGTTTTTAAAGGTTTTTATATGGAGGAGAAAAATAAGACATTAAAAACTTCAGGATTATTTTTGGCTCTAAGTATTTTAAACTGGGCTGTTTGTGATGTTATGTGGGCAGTGGAAGCTATAATTCTGAAAATTAATCCAGAACAAGTTAGTGCTATAGTAAGTGGGTATTTATTAACTAATTTACTGTTACTATGTTCCTTAATTATAGGTGGATATGATCAATTTAAAAAATGGAATGCAACCCAGGTTTTAATAGATACTGTTGCAATAACAATCTGTACTATGACTTTAGTTTGGGTTATATTTTTAAATACTGATATGCAAAATGCAATACTTATGAAAAGTGATTGGATTTTTATGATTTGTGTATTTGTAGACTTTTTAATATTTATATGGGTTGCTAGTTGGTTCTTGTCTATAAGAAAAGGGAAAATACCTTTATATTTAAGGGTCACAGCTGGTTCATATATACTTTATATAGTTTTTGATATTATTTATTATTATGAATATTTTTACAGCCTATATGAGCCCAATTCATTATTAGATGCTGCATATGTAATTGCTTTTGGAGTGGCAGCTATAGGGTCAATTATTAAAATTAAAACTCAACATAAGATAGAACGAACTGAATTCATGAATAGTGGTAGAAATAAAAAGGGGCTTTTATTATTAACTGCTCCAATAATTTTAATCCTATTTAAAGGGGTGCAGTTAGAATATTTATTATTAATGCTTATAGTTATTACCTTTTACTATATACATTCAAATCATGTTCAAACCAATATACTTAAAGAAGAATTATTAAAAAATGAAAGGCAATTAAACTTAAAGTTGGAAAGCAAGGTTCAGGAGAGAACAAAAGAGTTAAATGATTTGATAAATAAGGATGTAGTTACAGGATTATATAGTAGGAGATATTTTCTTCAGCAGATAGATAATAATATTAATAATCTGAAAAAAGATGAAAATATTATTCTTTTTTATATTGATTTAAATAAATATAAGATGCTAAAAACCATGTTTGGTAATTATATTGGAGAAGAAGTATTAGTGGAAATAGGAAAGAGACTTAAAGAGTATGTTTACAGAGAAGAAGATATTTTAGCTTCCTTTGGTGAGGATGTTTTTGTTCTTACTAAGGAAGGTTCTTATACCTATGAAGATGGACTAGAAATGGCTAAAAATCTTATACATGCCTGTAGCGACATATTTACCATTGAAGAGTATGATATACGAGTTACTTTAAATATAGGAATATCTATATATCCCCTTGATGCAAAAAATAGAGATGAAATGATTAAACATGCAGATATAGCCATGCTACAAGCTAGGCTATTAGGATTTAATAGGGCAATGGTCTTTACCCAAAAACTAGGAGAATTAGCATTTGCTAAAAATGAAATTGAAATTATGCTTAAAAAAGCTGACTTTAATGAAGAATTTCAATTGTATTATCAACCACAAGTATCCATTGAAGATGAAAGAATTATAGGCTTTGAGGCACTTATGCGCTGGCAAAGAAATGATGGAAAATTCATTTCTCCTGGTGAATTTATTCCCATTGCAGAGGAAACAGGATTTATAATTCCCATAGGATATTGGGTTATGGAAAATGCCATGGCACAGCTATCCCAGTGGAAGAAAAAAACTAAAAAACACCTTAGAATTGCAATCAATGTTTCTGTAAGACAGTTAAAGGATAATAGTTTCATTATAAAATTAAAAGAAATCATGGAAAGATATCATATTGCACCTGAAGAAGTAGAAATTGAAATTACAGAGACTTTAGAATTGGAAGAAGATATAAAAGTTAAAGATACATTGTTAAAGATTAATGCAATGGGTATTTCAATAGCTGTTGATGACTTTGGCACTGGATATTCTTCTTTATATTATTTAAAGCAGTTACCAGTAGATAGGATAAAAATAGCCAAACCTTTAGTAGACCTAATAGATAAAGATAACTATGATTATGCAATCGTTAAGGCTGTAATTACCGTTGCTAAAGCAATAGGGGTTCCTGTAATAGCTGAAGGGGTTGAAAGAAAGGAACAATTGGAATGTCTAAGAAAATTACAATGTGATGAGATTCAGGGATATTACTTTGCAAAGCCAATGCCAGCAGAAGAAATATATAAAAATTGGTTATAAAACTGAATTACATTTTATTACTTTGGCAATGATACTACAGGGTGATATTATGGATAAATCAATGGTTCAGATATGTTTGGCAGGAATTTTTGGATGTACTATATACTTTTTATATAGCTACATGGGAATTTTACCAGCTGTAGTTTTTATAGTAATTTATATACTTTTACTTAAAAAGGATTTTAAGAAACCCCTAGCTTTTATAGTTATGGGGTTTTCTATGCTGTTTTTTATAAACTGCATTATATATTTTTATTCCATGGACCTAGGTGAAAATGTTAAATGCAGAATCGTGGAGGAAGGGAAGGATTACTATATTGGTAGTCTCCAAAATAGAAGAATTAAAATTTTTCCTAAGAACAAGGAGATTCAATTAGGAAGGCAGTACATATTAAAAGGAGAATTTCATAGAAAGGTAGATTATAGTAAAGGAATTGTAGGAGAGTATAACCTAATAGCTTCGAAGCCTTTAAAGGAAGATTTAATATATAAGGGATATTTGATAAAAAGTCATCTTTATAATAAGCTTTTAGCTGTTGCAGGTGAAGAAGGAGCTGCTATTATACTAGCGGTAAGTGGTGGCGATGATAGCTATATTGATTACGATAAAAGAGAAGAATTTAATGCTTTAGGTATATCTCATATAATAAGTGTATCAGGACTTCATGTATCACTAATTTATGGAGTACTTCAAAGTATAATTGGATATAAACTAGCTTTAATAGTTCTTTTCTTTTATGTTATATTTACTGGAGGAAAAAGTTCTACCTTTAGAGCCTTTATAATGATATTTTTGCTGGTATTAGGCCCTAAGGTGAAAAAGACCTATGAAGGTATATCAGCCTTAGCCTTTGCAGCATTTTTGCTTCTGTTAATAAGACCTTACTACATATTAGATATAGGTTATGTACTTAGCTTTTTAGCCGTATTAGGAATCTTCACTTTAAATAATAAAATTAAACGGAAATTTTATAAGCTCCCCAATTTTATAGCTACCTCCCTTAGTTTAACCTTTAGCTCTATGATTTTTACTACACCCTATATAATAATGAGATTTAATGCTGTGAGTTTAGGTGGACTTATTTCTAATCTATTTTTGATTCCCTTTTACACATTTCTATTAGTTTTAGGTAATCTTATGCTTCTATTTATTAAGGTTCCAACGGTGTTTAATCTTTTGTCTCTCATTACTAACTCAGTGCTACTTATAATTAATACCATGGAGGATTTCTTAGTTAATCTTTTGCCCTTACCCTTAGAATTTACTTACATAGAAGGGGTTATGATTCTCATATTATACCTAAGTTATATCCTTATAAGAAGAGGGGTGAAGTCTTTAAGATACTTGCCTATATTACTATTTCTTTTAACTATAAAGCAGCAATATATAATTTATCCGGAAATAAATTTTATAGGGGGTAAAAAGGTTGATATTGTAGAAATAAACTATGGTACCAGAAAAGTAATGGTATGTAATCAAAAGGTGAAGTTGAAATATGTCTATGAAAATTATAAGGGGTTAGATAGAATCTATGATGAATTTGAAGAAGAGCTAACCTTAAAACTTTCAAAGCATTGCAGTATATATGTAGAAGATAAGGATGGAGCTTTCGCTTTGAAAATAAATCATAGGGGTAAAATTAGTAATATAATTATAGACAAGGAATATGAAAAAGAAGCCACTCAATGCTGTTATAAAAGCAATTCTTCATCAACAAGTCCAAACTGTGATATAATAAGGATTAACAGAAAAAGAGAAGGAATTATTCTAGGGCATTATTATGAAAACTATAAACTCATAGGTGGAGAATTATATCATAATTATGTTCACTAGAATAAGTATTATGCTGAAATAAGTATTATACTGAATTAAAGAGTGGAGGAATTTTTCTTGATAACCTTAGAACAATTTGAAAAACACATAAAAGAAAATAAACTAAAAAATTGTTATATACTTTGTGGTTCTGATGAAGGACTTATAAAGACAGCTATAAAAAAAATAAGAAATTCAAAGATAGATGAAAGTTTTGCTGATTTTAACTATACAAGAATTTCTGGAGATAAATTAGATGTAGATGCTTTAATAAATAATTGCGAAACTATACCCTTTATGAGTGAATATAGAATGGTAGAAATCTTTAGAGCTAACTTTTTAAGAGATAAGGGAGAAGATATAGATAGCCTTAGAAACTATCTTAAGGATATTCCTCCCTATACCTTTTTAATTATGTACTATGTATTTGAAGATGATAGAGAAAAACTTAGTAATAAGGTTAAGAAGCTTCAAAATGTATGTGAGGTTGTAAAAGTTGATAAACTAAAGGGCATGGGCCTTCAAAGTAAAGTAAAAGCCATCTTTGAAGAAAAGGGAAAGTCCATAGGAAAAAGTGAAGTTGGATACTTTTGCTCCATCATAGAAAATAACATGAACATAGTAGATAACGAGATAGAGAAGCTTATTTTATATACTGAAGGAAGGGAGATAACTAGAGAAGATATAATAAAGATGTGTCCCTATGAAAAGGAGAATGATATATTTAATTTAGTATCCTATCTTTCAGAAAGAAATATAAAGGCAGCCATAGATACTTTAAATCAATTGATATATAGGGGTGAAAAACCACCAAAAATTTTATCTATGATAGAGCGTCAATTTAAGCTTTTATTTGCCATAAGAATAAAGATTGGAAAAGGGATTAGAAAAGAAGACATAGTAAAGGAATATAACCTAAATCCCTATATTGCAGATAAGATGATAGTTCAAAGTAAAAAGTTTTCTCAGGAAGCTCTAAAGAAGAATATAGAAAATTGCATTGAAACAGAAAGTGAAATAAAAAGTAAATCTGTAGATCAAAAGAATGCCATTGAAATGCTTATGGTAAAAACCATGATGAATAAATAAAAAGGTTAAAATTTAATATATGCAAAAAAATAAATAACCGGTGAATACACCGGTTTATTTATTAAGCAGATAATCCATTTAACTTAGCTGCTAATCTAGATTTTTTCTTAGCTGCTTTATTCTTATGTATTATGCCTTTAGAAGCAGCCATATCAAGGGCTTTAACTACAGTTTTAAAGCTTTCTTGAGCAGCAGCAACGTCATTGCTAGCTAGAACAGCTTCAAATTTCTTTATAGTTGTCTTTAAAGAAGACTTTATCATAGTGTTTCTCATAGTCTTAGCTTGAGTAACTTTGATTCTTTTTTTAGCTGACTTAATGTTTGCCATTATTAATTCACCCCCTTGTAGTTTTATCAATCTCTCAGCGGCAGCTTTGGGGAAGTCTGCTTACGAGTTTCATATAACAAAAGCTATTATAACATTAAATTTTGCGTACTTCAAGTAGAATTTACCTTTAACATATTAGAATTTACCTTTAACATATTAGTATATGAAAGAAACTTTGGGAAAAGATAAATATAAATACTAATGTATATAGGAATGATATGAAAAATACCATAAATGAGGTGTAATGATTATGATGAAGGAAAGCAAGTCTAAGGATAAAGAAGAAGTAGTTTACAGTGTAAGGACAGATTTAGCGTTAGAAGCTAAAGAGATTTATAGTGAGAATAATCCTGGAAAATTATCAGGAGTAAAATCGGAGGAATATATAGATAATAACGTTAGAGTTACTGCAGTAAAAATATTAGATGAAGAAGGAGCTAAAAACATAGGAAAACCTATTGGTGAATATATCACCTTAGAATTTCCAGAATTCGTATACTATGATGGTGAGAGAATAATAGATGTAAGTGAAGTTATGGCTAAAGAGTTATCAAAGCTGATTAATCTAAATGAAGATATGGTAGCTTTAGTGGTAGGGTTAGGTAACTGGAATATCACCGCTGATGCCGTAGGGCCAAAAGTAGTGTCAAAGATAATGATAAGTAGACACTTAAAAGAATATGTTCCAGATAGCATTGATGAGGGGGTAAGACCAGTGTGTGCTATATCCCCCGGTGTCTTAGGACTTACAGGTATGGAAACCAGCGAAATTATAAAGGGTATAGTAGATAAGGTAAAACCTAGTGTAATAATTTGTATAGATGCTCTTGCTTCTAGGAAAACACAGAGGGTAAATAGAACTATACAGCTAGGTAATACAGGTATATCTCCAGGAGCAGGAGTGGGAAATAGAAGATTAGAGCTCAGTGAAAAGACCCTAGGAGTCCCTGTAATAGCCATAGGAGTGCCTACAGTGGTAGATGCAGGAACTATAGCTAATGATACCATAGACTTAGTTTTAGAAAGCTTAATCAAGTCTTCAACTAAGGGAGGTGCCTTTTATAGCATGCTTAAGGAAGTTGACAGAGATGAAAGACAAACATTGATTAGAGAGGTTCTAGACCCAGAATTAGGAGGCATGGTAGTAACTCCTAAGGATATTGATAAAGTAATAGATAGTGTATCTAAAATAATTGCCAATGGCATAAACATAGCCCTTCAACCAGCTTTAACCTTAGATGATATAAATACCTATTTAAACTAAAGTAATAAAATTTATTCCCCCCTCATATAAATTATTAGAGTAATTAATTATACCTATGTATAACTCAAACAGGGGGGGATACGGTGAATAACAAAAGTAAGACAGATGCTGGAAAGTATTGTTCTAGAGCTATCCTTGCTATAATAGCAGTAGTCATGGTAATATCTATAGGTTTATCTAGGTCTACCCAAGCCTTAGATGATGATAACTTAGAAAGTATCAATAGAACTAATTTTTTTATGAAGCTCATAGGGCAAAGTGTCAGTACTTTAAAGCCAGCAGTAAATAAGGATGATACAAAATTTATAGGTAATTTTACCTTGAATCCTTTGGATATAGTTAGAAAGGAAATAAGCTTTTTAGACGAAGAAAATTTAAGGGATAAAACTGCTCTAGAGAATGTGAAGGAACATGCTAAGGTAGTACAGAAAATTACAATAAATCCTTTCGAACTAAAAGATACGGACATAAATAAATTTCAAGAAGGGGTAGATGTAGTTGGTGATCCTAAAGATAATTCTAAAAAAAAGATATTGATATATCATACTCATACTAATGAAGCTTATGCAGAAGGAAATGGTGGATTATCTACCACCGTAGCAGGAGTTGGGGATGTTCTTACTTCTGAACTAGAAAAATTAGGCTTTACAGTTGTCCATGATAAAACAATTCATGATAAGGCTGATTATAATAGAGCTTACCATGCTTCTAGAGAAACCATAAGTAAAAATATAAGTAGTTATGGAGAGTTTGATTTAGTAATAGATCTTCATAGAGATGGTGGTCCTAGAAAAGAAGATGTTACTGGAAACATAAAGGGCGATGATGTTGCAAAGCTTACTTTAGTAACAACTATGCAGGACCCTAAATATCCTAAGCATATAGAAAATGTTAAATCCATATTTGCTATAGCAAATAAGCTTTATCCTGGGTTGTATAGAGAGAGGGGCATTATAGCCTATGACCATGGAGGTATTTTATTTTATAACCAAGATTTAAGTGATAATGCTATACTCATGGAGGTTGGAGCAGATACAAACAAATTACAAGAAGCTAAAAACTCCATGAAATATATGAGTATAGTTTTTGCACAATATTTAAATTCTAAGTAAGGCATCTGAAAATAAATAAATAGACGAGCATTCTGACTTATTTATTTTTTGAAGATGCCTAAGAAAGAATAAAAATATAAGAAAAAGTACATCATTAAATGTGAGGTACTTTTTTTATTTTGAGCACCTATAGGTAAAGGAGAATAGATAAGATGGATAGTAAGACACTAAGGACAGGATTATGCAAGTTTTTAATAATAATTTCAGTAGGATTTATGATATACGGAATTTTAGTGGTAAATATGAATTTACCTCAGGTGGTGAGACAAAGCTCTAGTTTTTATGTAAGCTCTAATGACAGGGATTCGAAGGTTAATATAAAAATAGGGGAATTTAATATAATCCTTAATGGTCAGCCTTTTAAGAATTTTGTTAAAGGCACTAAGGTTATAGGAGATACCATTAAGGAACTAGTATTGCCATCCAATGAAACTTAAAAGTTAACATTATAAAGTATATTGACAAGGAACCTTTATTTTATGGTATAATTTACTTTGGTTTATTATCTAACTAAGTATAGTTGATAATTAGATTAGAAACAGTGACTTTAATAAAGAGTTAATATAAATTTACGGGGGTATTTGAGTAGATGCAAACTAACAGACAAAAACACATAAGAAATTTTTCTATAGTAGCACATATAGATCACGGCAAGTCTACTTTAGCAGATAGATTACTTGAAAAAACAGGTACTTTAACAGCTAGGGAAATGGAAGCCCAAGTACTAGATAACATGGAATTAGAAAGAGAAAGAGGAATTACAATCAAGGCTCAAGCAGCAAGACTTATACATAGAACAGAAGAGGGCGAAGAGTATATTTTAAATCTAATAGATACTCCAGGTCACGTAGACTTTAACTATGAGGTTTCTAGAAGTTTAGCAGCTTGTGAAGGAGCTGTATTAGTTGTGGATGCAACTCAAGGTATACAAGCACAGACCCTTGCAAACTGTTACTTAGCCTTAGATCATGACCTTGAAATTGCTCCAGTTATAAACAAAATAGATCTTCAAAGTGCAAGACCTGATGAGGTTAAGCAAGAAATTGAAGATGTTATTGGAATTCCAGCAGATGATGCACCATTAATATCTGCTAAAACAGGATTAAATATAGAGGATGTAATTAAAACTGTTATAGCTAAAGTACCAGCACCAGAAGGGGATGAAGAAGCTCCTCTTAAGGCCTTAATCTTTGACTCTTACTATGACTCATATAAAGGTGTAGTAACCTACATCAGAGTATTTGATGGGGTAGTAAAGCCAGGAACTAAAATCAAATTAATGAATACTAATAAAGTGTACGATGTAACTGAGGTAGGAGTATTTACTCCAGGTCCATTAAAGGTAGATGAACTTAGAGCTGGAGACGTTGGATACTTAAGTGCAGCTATTAGAAATGTAAAAGATGCTAGAGCTGGAGATACCATCACAGAAGCAGGAAGACCAGCAGCTCAACCGCTAGAAGGATATAGACCAGCTATACCTATGGTGTTTAGTGGAATATACCCTGTAGATGGAGCTAAGTATGAAACATTAAAGGAAGCTCTTGAAAAGCTACAGCTTAACGATGCAGCCCTATCCTTTGAACCAGAGACATCTATAGCTCTAGGTTTTGGATTTAGATGTGGATTTTTAGGATTACTTCACATGGAGATAATTCAAGAGAGAATAGAGAGAGAGTTTAATCTAGATATAATTACCACTGCACCTTCTGTTGTTTACAAGGTAGCTAAAACTGATGGGGAAATTATAGAGATTACAAACCCTACTAACCTACCAGAGCCAAGTGAAATATCTTATATGGAAGAGCCAGAAGTTAAGGCTTCAATAATATCACCTTCAGATTATGTAGGAGCAATCATGGAGTTATGCCAAGAGAAGAGAGGAACCTTCATAGATATGCAATATATCGAAGAAACTAGGGTTGTAATTAATTATGATATTCCACTTAATGAAATAGTATATGATTTCTTTGATGCTTTAAAATCTAGAACTAGAGGATATGCATCCTTTGACTATGAACTTAAAGGATATAAGAGAACTCAACTTGTTAAGCTTGACATACTTCTTAATGGAGATGTAGTGGATGCACTATCTATGATAGTTCCAGCAGATAGAGCTTACCACAGAGGAAGATCCATGGTAGAAAAGCTTAAGGAGATTATTCCAAGACAAATGTTTGAGATTCCAATTCAAGCAGCCATAGGAGCTAAAATAATAGCTAGAGAAACTGTAAAAGCTATGAGAAAAGACGTACTTGCTAAGTGTTACGGTGGAGATATCTCAAGAAAGAAAAAACTTCTTGAGAAACAAAAAGAAGGTAAGAAGCGAATGAGACAAGTAGGAAGCGTTGAAGTTCCACAAGAAGCATTCATGGCAGTACTTAAAGTTGACTAGTTAGTAGTACTTATAATTAATTAATTTATTAATGTCATGAAAATTCTTCGCAATGACAATAGGTAATCGGCGTAGAAACAATCATAAATTTGATTTTAGAAATTCTTAGTCGGAGCGTTATAAAATTACCGTAATTCTTGCCACGACCGCAAGAGCCGAACCCTGAGCCATGACGGCGAATGGTGAGGGTAGGTAAATTTATAAAAGCGAAGACTTAGAATTTCTTAATCAAATTTAGTTTCCTAGCGATTAACCTTGTCATGGAGAAGAAGTTTCAGAAGTTAATGAAGTGGATATTAAAGGAGAAGAAAAATGGATACAGTAGGATTAAATACAGTGGGATTATATATTCATATACCCTTTTGTAAGATGAAATGTCATTACTGTGATTTTCCTTCCTATAGTGGTAAAGAAAGTTTAATGATGGATTATGCTAAGGCATTGAGTGAGGAAATTAAAGTATCTTGCCAAGATAAAATTATAAGCACCATATTTATAGGTGGGGGAACTCCCACCTATTTGTGCATTGATGGATGGAAAATTATAGAAAAAACCCTTAGGGGATTAAATAGGATAGAGGAAGGTTTTGAGTTTACTATTGAGGGAAATCCTAAGACCTTTAATGAGGAGCAACTAAAAATTTTTAAAGCCATGGGAGTAAATAGAATTTCTATGGGACTTCAAGCTGTGCAACAGTGTCACCTTAATTCACTAGGAAGAATTCATTCCCTTGAGGATTTTAAACATAGCTATGAAATGTTAAGGAATTTTGGTTTCAATAATATAAATGTAGATTTAATGTTTGGACTTCCAGAGCAAAGTTTAGCTCAGTGGAAGGAAACTTTAAGTCAGGTTGTAGAGTTAAAGCCAGAGCATATTTCTTGCTACAGCTTAATCATAGAAGAAGGAACTAAGTTTTATAATCTTTATGAAAAGGATAAATTAATTTTACCTGATGAAGATGTGGAAAGGGACATGTATGCTGAAGCCATTAATTTTTTAGAGATGAAAGGATATCACCAGTATGAGATTTCCAATTTTGCAAAGGATGGATTAGAGTGCAGGCATAATAAAATATATTGGAATTTAGAAAATTATATTGGTTGTGGCTCATCTTCCCATTCCTATGTTAATGGCATTAGGTATAGAAATGAAGAAAAAATAGAAACCTATATAATGTCTATGGAAAATAAAAGCTCTGCAGTGGTGGAGAGTAATGAAAATTCCTTAAAGGATGATATAGAAGAGTTCATGTTCTTAGGGTTAAGAAAAATAGAAGGTATAAGTATAGAAGAATTTAAGAGAAGGTTTAACATCTCCATTTTTGAAAAATATAAAGAGGTTATAGATAAGTATGTAAAGTTGGATTTATTAAATTTAAAAGGAGATAGATTATACCTTACTAAAAGAGGGATAGAACTGAGTAATCAAGTAATGGCAGATTTAATTTTGTAAATAATTTATCAATCAGATAATTTTGTAAATAATTTATGAATCATATTGACATTAAATTTTATAAGTGATATATATTAAATATAGTCATTAGCACTCGTGAGTAGTGAGTGCTAACAAAGAGGTGATAACATGGATATGGATGAAAGAAAGATTAAAATCTTACAGGCTATAATAAATGATTATATAACTTACGGAGAACCTGTAGGTTCAAGAACCATATCTAAAAAATACGATTTAGGAATAAGTTCAGCTACTATTAGAAATGAAATGGCTGATCTTGAAGAAATGGGATTTTTAGAACAACTCCATTCATCCTCTGGAAGACGACCTTCTGATAAGGGTTATAGACTTTATGTAGATAGACTTATGACCCCTAGCAGACTTACAGAAGAAGAGCATGAAACTATAAGACATGACCTGATAAAGGACACATCTATAAGTGAAATAGATAGTATAATTAAGGGTGCTATAGATGTACTTTCTAATATTACTAGACTAACTTCTGTAGTAAAAGTTGCTCCTGTTAAAAAGTCAAGTATTAAGTATATAAAGTTATTAGCAATAGAAAAGCACATAATTTTATCTACAATAATAACAGACAATGGTAATATAAAAAATAATACTATTAGAGTAACAAATCCAGTAGATGACAATAAGCTAGTAAAAGTAAATAATGCTCTTAATAGACTACTTGTAGGGATTAGCATAGAACAAATTACTCTAGATTTCCTTGTTAATTTAAAAAATGAATTAGTTGGTTACGAAGAGATATTTGACTGTATAATTCCTGTTCTTCATGAAACACTAGTGTTGGGAGATTATGGTGAAATTTATACTAAGGGTGCTACAAATATATTTAACTATCCTGAATATAATAACATCGATAAGGCAAAGGCATTTTTAGGGTTAGTAAATAATGAAGAAAACCTAAATGAAATTCTTAGCAAAGGAAACAAGGAATCTTTATTTATTAGTATAGGAGAAGAAAACTTTGTGGAGTGCGCTAAAGAGTGCAGTATAATCACTGCTAGCTATAGTTGTAATGGCCGTATTATGGGTACCATAGGAGTTATAGGACCTACAAGAATCCATTATGATAAAGTTATAGCTGTTCTTGATACTGTGGTTAATGAAATAAACGACAAGATCTCTAGCATATATGATCCAGAATAACTATGGGTTTATATATATTCAAAATTCAAAGTAAATGAGATAAGCATTTAGATTGGAGGAAAGAGCATTGGAAAATAATATGGAAGAAAACCAAGAGCTAGATAAAAAAGATATGGAAGATAATGCGGATGAAATTTTAGAAAATGACCCTTCTGAAAAAGAACAAAATGAAGAGGAAGGCACTTCCGGTGAAGAAACCTCAGAGGTTAAAGAGGAAGATGATAAGGAAGATGAGATGAAAAAATTCAGAAATCGCAAAGAAGAAATTAAAGAGCTTAAAGAAGAAAATGATTCTTTGAAAGATAAATTACTAAGAACTGTAGCTGAATATGATAACTTTAGAAAAAGAACTTCTAAGGAAAAGGAAAATATATACACAGAGGCTTGTGCTGATGTATTAAAGGAAATACTACCTGTATTAGACAATTTAGAAAGAGCTGTTGCAGTAGATGGTAGTGCAGAAGATCTTAAAAAAGGTATTGAATTAACTATAAATCAGTTTACAGCTTCCTTTGAAAAGCTAGGCGTTGAAGAAATCTCATCTGATGGAGAATTTGACCCTAACTTCCATGATGCAGTAATGCATATAGAAGATGAAAACTTAGGAAAAAATCAAGTAGCTGAAGTATTCCTAAAGGGATATAAAAAAGGCGATAAAGTATTAAGACATAGTATGGTTAAAGTAGCAAATTAATCTATGATTTATAAAGATTTTAATCTTTAATTAAAAATAAATGTATATAGTAAATTAGAAGAAAATAAGTGTATTAATTTATAGGAGGAAATTACAATGGCAAAAATTATAGGAATTGATTTAGGAACAACAAACTCTTGTGTATCAGTTATGGAAGGTGGAGATCCAGTTATAATACCAAACGCAGAAGGTGCTAGAACTACTCCATCAGTAGTATCTTTCTTACAAGATGGCGAAAGACTTGTTGGTCAAGTAGCAAAAAGACAATCAATAACAAACCCAGATAAAACTATAATCTCAATTAAAAGAGAAATGGGAACAAATCATAAAGTAAATATAGATGGAAAAGAATATACTCCACAAGAAATATCTGCAATGGTACTTCAAAAATTAAAAGCAGATGCTGAAGCATACCTTGGAGAAACAGTTACAGAAGCTGTTATCACAGTTCCAGCATACTTCAATGATAGCCAAAGACAAGCAACTAAAGACGCAGGAAGAATTGCAGGTCTTGATGTTAAGAGAATTATAAACGAGCCAACAGCTGCATCTCTTGCTTATGGTCTTGACAAAATGGATACAAACCAAAAGATATTTGTATATGACCTTGGTGGTGGTACTTTCGACGTATCTATCTTAGAACTTGGAGATGGAGTTTTCGAAGTTAAATCTACAAATGGAGATACTCGTCTTGGTGGAGATGACTTTGACCAAAAGGTTATGGATTATATAGCTGAAGATTTTAAAGCTTCTAATGGAATTGATTTAAGAAATGATAAAATGGCACTTCAAAGATTAAAAGAAGCTGCTGAAAAAGCAAAAATAGAATTATCATCTTCTACTCAAACAAACATCAATCTTCCATTTATCACAGCTGATGCTACAGGTCCAAAACATATAGATATGAACCTAACAAGAGCTAAATTCAATGAATTAACTCATGATTTAGTACAAAGAACTATTGAGCCAATGAGGAAAGCTCTTCAAGATGCTGATCTTTCAATAGGAGAAATTGACAAGGTTGTATTAGTTGGTGGATCTACAAGAATCCCAGCTGTTGTAGAAGCAGTTAAAAACTTTACAGGAAAAGAACCATCAAAAGGAGTTAACCCAGATGAATGTGTTGCAGCAGGTGCAGCTATTCAAGGTGGAGTTTTAACAGGAGATGTTAAAGATGTATTACTTCTTGACGTTTCACCATTAACATTAGGAATTGAAACTTTAGGAGGAGTTGCTACTCCATTAATCGAAAGAAATACAACAATTCCAACTAAGAAGAGCCAAGTATTCTCAACTGCAGCAGACGGTCAAACATCTGTTGAAATTCACGTAGTTCAAGGTGAAAGACAAATGGCAGCTGACAACAAAACTTTAGGAAGATTCACTCTTTCTGGAATTGCAGCAGCTCCAAGAGGAATTCCTCAAATTGAAGTAACTTTTGATATAGATGCTAACGGTATAGTTAAAGTTTCTGCTAAAGACAAAGGAACTGGAAAAGAAGCTAATATAACTATCACAGCTTCAACTAACTTAAGTGATGATGAAATCCAAAATGCAGTAAATGAAGCAGAAAGATTTGCAGAAGAAGATAAGAAGAGAAAAGAAGCTATAGAAGTTAAAAATACTGCAGATCAAATGGTTTACCAAACAGAAAAAACTTTAACTGACCTAGGAGATAAAGTATCTGCTGATGATAAAGCTAAGGTAGAACAAAGAATCCAAGTATTAAAATCAGTTAAAGACGGAGAAGATATAGAAGCTATTAAAAAAGCTACAGAAGAGTTAACACAAGAATTCTACGCTGTATCTTCAAAGGTATACCAAGCTGAAGGCGGACAGCCAGGAGCAGAAGGTTTTGATCCAAACAACATGGGCGGAGCAGCAGGAGCAGGAGCTCAAGATGCACCACATGATGACAATGTTGTAGATGCAGATTTTAAAGTAGATGGAGAATAATATTCATTAAATTAGTTAAGGGATGATGAAACACTCATCCCTTAAAACTGATTTTAATGTTAAATTTTAATGTGAAAATTTAATGTTCCCATTAATACATGGTTGCAATTATACATAATATATCTTAATATATTATTCGAAGTAAAATAGGTGGTGAATTTTAAATATGGCTAATAAAGATTATTATGAAGTACTTGGCATAGATAAAAGTGCCAGTGATGATGAGATAAAAAAAGCTTTTAAAAAGGCTGCTTTAAAGTATCATCCAGATAGAAATCAAGGAAATGCTGAAGCAGAAGAAAAGTTTAAAGAAATAAATGAAGCGTATCAAGTTTTATCAGATCCAGAGAAGAAACAGAGATATGATCAATTTGGTACTGCAGACTTTAACGGAGCCCAAGGTTTTGATGGATTTGATTTCGGTGGAGGCTTTGGAGGCTTTGGAGATATTTTTAGCGATATCTTTGGTGGAGGATTTTCATCTTCATCTAATAAGAATGCTCCAAGAAAGGGTGCAGATTTAGAATTTAATTTAAATTTAACCTTTGAAGAGGCTGTATTTGGCTGTGAGAAGGAAATTAAAGTTACTAGAAGAGAAAAATGTGAAACTTGTGGAGGCACAGGAGCTAAAAAAGGTACTACTCCTAAAACTTGCTCTAAGTGTAGCGGTAGAGGTAAGATAAATGTTCAAAGAAGAACTCCATTAGGAGTGATTTCTACAACTACAACTTGTGATGCTTGTGGAGGTAAAGGTACTATAATAGAGGAATCATGCTCAACTTGTAGAGGAACTGGTAAAGAAAGAAAAACTAGAAATTTAACAGTTAATGTTCCAGCAGGTGTTGATACAGGTAATGTAATGCCGCTAAGAGGACAAGGTGAAGCAGGAGAAAATGGAGGTCCAGCAGGAGATCTTTATATAAATATAAGAGTTACATCTCATAATATATTTAAACGTAAAGGCTTTGACATCCACATGGAAACTCACATATCCTTTGCGAAGGCTGCTCTTGGTACAGACATAAAGGTTCCAACAGTGGATGGAGATGTTACTTATAAGGTTCCAGCAGGAACTCAACCTGGAACTGTATTTAGATTAAAAGCTAAAGGGGTTCCTAGAGTTAACTCTGTAGGTAGAGGAGATCACTATGTTAAGGTAATAGTGGATGTACCAAAATCTCTTAATGAGAAACAAGAAGAAGCTCTAAGAATGTTTATGGAGGCTAGTGGAGAAGCTCCAGAAACTACTGTGGAAAAGAAAAAACACAAAAAAGGAATATTTGGAAAGTAATAAAGAAATTAATATAACCACAAATATTTAAATATAGCTAAAGTCTTGTAATAGTTAGTATAGGACTTTAGCTATTTTTAGTGCTTATATATCCTATCACTGTAATTTTCAACAGAGCCAATTTATATTAAAATCTTAAATTTCAGTATATTAATGGTAAAATCGATCATTGGCAAAATAGAGATAACAATATGAATATTTTAAAAATTTAATAATTGACTTTTTTAGACAAAATATTTATAATATTACTGTAGAATTTAATGATATTTTAGGGTTTATTGCGCTTTTATTACTAGTGGTGTAGAAGTTAAGTTTTTTAGCACATGTAAACCTTTTAGTCATGTCTGAATCATGTTAATTTCTACAAAATCATAAGATATAACTTTAATAAAAAGGTTGGAGGCAATAACATGAAAATTGAAAAACAAAAGATCTATGACATTACCATTGATACCTTCTATGACATCATTGGTAGTATACTTTATGCTGCTGGTATTTATACCTTTGCATTATCAGCTAACTTTGCTCCTGGTGGAATTTCAGGTTTATCAATAATTATAAACTTTTTTACTAAAATACCAATAGGTGTATGTAGTTTATTACTTAACATACCAATAATAATAATTAGTTATAAAGTGCTTGGAAAATGGTTTTTAGTTAAATCTCTAAAAACCATGGTAATTTCAGCCTTCTTTATGGATGTAGTGTTTCCACTTATCCCAATTTATTCAGGAAATCCTATACTGGCAGCTGTGTTTGCAGGAGTATTATCTGGAGCTGGACTAGCACTCATATATATGAGAAATTCATCTACTGGAGGAACAGACTTTTTAATTCTTTCTGTAAGAAAAAAAGCACCTCACCTATCTATTGGACAGATTACAATTGCTATTGATGGTTGTGTTATCCTTCTAGGTGGATTAGTATTTGGAACTATTGATGCTGTATTATTAGGAATTATTATGACTATATCAAGTTCTACAATTATAGATAAGATTATGTCTGGTTTTGAAGCAGGAAAAATGGCAATGGTAATAACTAATCATGGAAAGGAAATTGCAGATGTCATTGGAAAGGAAGTTGGACGAGGAGTAACTATAATGAATGTTACCGGTGCTTTTTCAGGAGAGAGTCGTCAAATGTTAATGTGTGCTTGCAGTAAATCTCAGGTATATAATTTACGTAGAATTGTAAGTACCATAGACCCAACAGCTATGACTATGATTTCTTCCTTTGATGAAGCCTTTGGTCTTGGATTTAAAGATAACCTAATTGACTAAGGCTATATAGAACAGTAGAATATTAGGGGCCGATGAAAATTACAGAGCCAAATAAAACTCTTTCTTGCAATAGAAAAGATTCACTATTGCCAAGGAAGAGTTATTTTGTTATTTTGTAATATGTGATATATAATTACACAATAAAGATTATTTAGTGTATAATACCATAGACATCTTTTAAAATAATGGCAATAATATTAATTAAAACCTATTACCTATTGTTCATATAACTTAAGTATAATTTAATATATAGATATGGAGGAAGTAGAAATGGATCAGGATTGGATTGAAGTAACGGTACTTACCAGCAGTGAGGCTACAGAAGCTGTGGCTGGTTTTCTTTATAACTGTGATGTAGAAGGAGTTTCCATAGAAGATGTGGCAGATGTGGAATTTAAGAAGGAAAACCTGGGCTTTGCAGATTTTATAAATGAGTCAGTTTTAACTATTGAAGAAGGTGCTATGGTTAAAGGGTACTTTAAAGATAGTGAAAACTTTATGAATACACTAAACTACATAAAGGAAAGTGTAGATAAGTTAGGTGAATTTGGCTTTGATAAAGGTGAAGGCATAGTAACTTATCATAAGGTAAATGAAGATGATTGGGCAAATAATTGGAAGCAGTACTATAAACCAGCTAAGGTTGGGGAGCACATTGTAGTAAAGCCTACCTGGGAAGATTATGAAGAAAAACCTGGAGAGGTTGTAGTAGAGCTAGACCCAGGAATGGCCTTTGGAACAGGAACCCACGAAACTACAAGAATGTGCATAAAAGCTCTAGAGAAAAAAGTTAAGAAAGATACCACTGTATTTGATATAGGTACTGGTTCAGGAATATTATCTATAGCTGCAGCTAAATTAGGAGCAAAACATGTAGTAGGAGTAGATTTAGACCCAGTAGCTGTAGAATCTGCAAAGAAAAATCTGGAGTTCAACAAGGTAAATAACATCGAAATTCTTTACGGAGATTTAATGGAAGTAGTAGAAGGTAAAGCTAATATAGTAGTAGCTAATATCTTAGCTGATATAATCATGTTTTTAAGTGAAGGTGTAAGAGCCTTTATAGAAGATGAGGGATACTTCATAGCTTCTGGTATCTTAAACACTCAAAGAAATAAAGTTGCTGACAAGTTAAAGGCCCTAGACTTTACAATTGAAGAAGTCATGGAAGATGGAGAATGGATTTGTATTATTGCTAAAAAGTAAAATTGTGTGATGGGAGTATATTTAAAATGCATAAATTTTTTGTGGAAGATAATAGCATAAATGAATCTCTGTGCATCATTGAAGGCGATGATGTTAAGCATATATATAAGGTGCTTAGACTTAAAGAAGGGGATAAAGTAAATATCAATAACTGTAAGGGTGTTGAATATATAGGAGAAATTTTAGAGGTAAATAAAAAAGAAGTAAGAGTAAACCTAATTGAAAAGGTTGCTTTAAATAATGAAAGTCCTTTAAGAGTTCAGCTTTTTCAAGGATTACCAAAGGCAGCTAAAATGGATTTAATAGCTCAAAAGTGTACTGAGCTAGGAGTCAGTGAAATCACCCCTATAATTACAGAGAGAGTTGTAGTTAAGGGCAATGAGTCCTCAGAATTTAAAAAGGTAGATAGATGGAACAGAATAGCCTTAGAAGCTTGCAAACAAAGCAAAAGAAGTATAATTCCAACTATAAACCAACCTATAGATTTTAATAACCTAAAGGAAGAGATAAAGAACTTTGATTTAGTTATAGTACCCTATGAAAATCAAGAAAATCAAGGAATAAAATATGTAAAAAACCAAGTATCAGATAAAAATATAGAAACAGCAGCCATTATCATAGGACCTGAGGGTGGCTTTGAAGAGGATGAAATTCAGGCATTAAAGGATGCTGGAGCATTTATAGTAACCTTAGGGCCTAGAATACTAAGAACGGAGACTGCTGGCTTTGTAGCTCTTAGCTTAATTATGTATGAGCTTGGTGACTTAGGAGGAAATTAAAATGAAAGTAGCACTATATACACTAGGATGTAGGGTTAACTCTTATGAATCAGAAGCCATGGCAGAAAAATTCATAAAAGAGGGATATGAAGTTGTAAGTTTTGATGAATTTTCAGATGTGTATGTAATAAATACATGCACAGTAACTAACATGGGAGATAAAAAGTCAAGACAGATGATAGGAAGAGCAAGACGTCATAATCCAGAGGCTATAATAGCAGTAGTTGGATGCTATTCACAAATAGCTTCCGATGAAATAGCACAAATTGAAGGTGTAGATGTAGTCTTGGGAAGTAGAAATAAAGGAGACATTGTTTACTGGGTTAATAGAGCAAGAGAAGAAAGTAAGCAAGTAGTAGAAGTTAAAGATGTTCTTAAAAACAATAAATTTGAACAGCTAGCTATAAATGAATATCAGGATAAAACTAGGGCCTTTTTAAAGATACAGGATGGATGTAATAGATTTTGTTCATACTGCCTTATTCCCTTTGCTAGAGGGGGAGTTTGTAGTAAAGAGCCTGAGAAAATATTAAAGGAAGTAAAAGAACTAAGTAAAAATGGTTTTAAAGAAATAATTTTATCAGGAGTTCACACTGCTTCCTATGGAGTGGATTTAGAAGGTAATTGGGATTTAGTTAAAATCCTAGAAGAGATAAATAAAATAGAAGGAATAGAGAGAATTAGAATAGGCTCTATAGATCCAACCTTCTTCACTGAAGGGGTAATAGAGAGAATCTGCAACCTAGAAAAGATGTGTCCCCATTTCCACCTATCCCTTCAAAGTGGCTGTGATGCAACAATTAGAAGAATGAATAGAAAATATACAGCACAGGAATATAAGGATGTAGTAGAAAATCTTAGAAAGTATATGAAGGACGTGTCTATAACTACGGATATAATTGTAGGTTTTCCAGGGGAGTCTAATGTTGAATTTGAAGCTACCTATGAATTTTTAAAAGGGATAAAACTAAGTAAAATGCATATCTTTAAGTATAGTAAAAGAACAGGAACTAAGGCAGCGGAAATGCCTTTCCAAGTAGATGGTCTTATAAAGGAAGAAAGAAGTAAAAAGTTAATAGAACTAAATAATGCTTTAGAAGTAGAATTCATGGAGAAATTCCTTGGGAGAGAAATGAGAGTACTTTATGAGGAAGCTATAAGTGGAAAAGAAAACACTTATG
Source organism: Clostridium sulfidigenes (assembly GCF_000732635.1). GTDB lineage: Bacteria > Bacillota > Clostridia > Clostridiales > Clostridiaceae > Clostridium_J > Clostridium_J sulfidigenes. The sequence continues at coordinate 61,409 of NZ_JPMD01000001.1, forward strand.
TAGGCTATACAGAGAACTATATAAAAGTAATAACAGAAAGTGATGAAAACCTAGAGGGTAAAATAGTGCCTACAAAACTGGCAGCTGTAAAACAGGAAAACATGGTAGGAATCATAGAATAATACAAAATATAGATACACTAACATGGATTTTTAGAGTATAATATAAGATATGAGAAATCATATTATACATTATAGGAAACTATAAATGTAGGTTTTTACTACTGAGAATGGAGGTGAAAAAATGTCAGATTGTTTATTTTGTAAAATTGCAAAGGGTGAGATTCCTTCAAATAAGGTCTATGAAGATGATAAGATATTAGCATTTCATGACATAAGTCCTGAAGCACCTGTGCATATTCTTATAATCCCAAAGGAGCACATAAGCTGTGTTAATGATATAAATCATGAGAATAGTAGCATTATAGCTCATATTTTCGCCACCATACCAGAACTGGTAAAAAAACTAGGAATAGATAAAAGTGGATATAGAGTTGTAACTAACACTTTAGACCATGGAGGTCAGACTGTTCCACATTTACATTTTCATTTGTTAGGTGGAAGAAATTTAAAATGGCCACCAGGCTAAAAATAAGGACTAAAAATATGTAAATAAAACTAATGAAAATCTTGACATAAGTTAATGTGAATTGTATAATTGAAAATGTGCTATTTAGGCCTCGCATTGGCTACTTTTAATTAAAATTAAATTGAGCTAGCGGAGGGAGGGATATAAATGTCAGAGATAAAAGTTGGAGAAAACGAATCATTAGAGAATGCATTAAGAAGATTTAAAAAGAAATGTGCAAGATCAGGTGTGCTTTCAGAAGTTAGAAAGAGAGAACATTACGAAAAACCAAGCGTAAAGAGAAAGAAAAAATCAGAAGCTGCTAGAAAAAGAAAATTTAAGTAGAATTTGAAAGAAGGTTTATTAATGTCATCCATTAAGGAAACATTACAGGACGACTGGAAAAATGCTATTAAACAAAGAGATAAGTTTAAAGCAAATGTAATAAGCATGGCTAAAGCTGCTGTTTTAATGGTTGAAAAATCAGGGGCAGGAGAAGTAGATGATAGTAAAGTCATCGAAATTTTAGCAAAGGAAGTTAAACAAAGAAGAGATTCTTTGGTTGAGTTTGATAAAGGAAATAGACAAGATTTGGTTGATCAAACAAAAGCTGAAATCGAAATCTTATTACAATACCTTCCTCAGCAGTTAACGGAAGAAGAAATCCGAAAAATTGTTCTGGAGTCAGCCGAAAAACTTGGTACTAGTAGCATTAAAGATATGGGAAAACTTATGGCAGATGTTAGACCTAAGGTAAATGGTCGAGCAGATGGCAAAGTAGTTAGTCAAATAGTAAAAGAATATTTGAATAAATAAAGAACTCAGTTTACTGAGTTCTTTTTATTTTAAGTAATTTATCATGAAAAGAAATCATAAAATTTAAAAGAGAAACTTTGTAAGTAAAAATTATGATTTAGAGGTGATGAAGTTGAGTGATAAATTAGTGAGGGTAAAGGAAAAGGTCATTTATGGATTAGACTTACCAGTAGATGTAGCCCTTAGTTTACCTAAAATAATAGTGATAGCAAGAAAAGAGGTAACGGTAGAGAATCATAAAGGGATAATAAAATTTAGTGACAGTGAATTGGTTATAAATACCAGTATTGGACCTTTGAAAATTTTAGGTGAGGATTTTGAAATTATTTTTGTAGGAGGTACCACCATAACTTTAAGTGGATATTTTAGCTCTATGGTGTATGAAAACTATGAAGAAGATTAATAATTTTAATAAAAGCTATATAACTGTTCAAGTAGATTCCCTTGAAGGAGAAAAAATTCTCAATTATCTCTGGAATAAAAATGTCAGTGTAAAAAATATAAAAAGAAATAACGCCTTTTCTATTACACTAGAAATATCAGTATCAGATTATCTTCATTTAAAAGAAGCTGTTAAAAAAGTAAAGGGAAAAGTAAAGATTTTGCATCGTAAAGGGATAAACTTTTTTTATCTTAGATTAAGTACTAGGAAACTTTTAATTGCAGGTATTGCTGCATTTTTCTTTATTTTATACTATTTGAGTAGCTTTATTTGGAGTGTGGATATAAATACAGATAAATATCTAGCTCCCCTTGAAGTTAGAAATATACTGAAAAGCTATGGAATAATGGTTGGAAGTAAAAAGGGTTCAATAGATGTTCTAAAGGTTGAAGAAAAGTTAGTTGCTGATATAGATGAAATAATGTGGGTTAAAGTTAGAATTGAAGGTTCTATGCTCACTGTAGATATAGTAGAGAGGCAAGAACCACCAAAGATAAAAGAAAAGGAGTACACAGGAGATTTAGTAGCTAAAAAAAGTGGAGTTATAAATCGAATATATACTAGTGCTGGAACTCCTGTGAAACAACTTGGCACAGTAGTTGACAAAGGTGAGCTGATTGTAAAAGGGCAAGAAGGAAAAGAAGGGATGGAGTTCTCTGTAAAGGCTGAAGGGAAAATATATGCTACTACTTTTTACGAAGAATTTACAAAGGTACCTTTATCTATTACCTCAAAAAGAAGAACGGGAAATAAGCAGGTACGATATGGAGTAAATGTAAACAATAATAAAATTTATATTAAGAAATCATTAAATAACTATACAACTTATGATAAAATAGAAGAAAACTGGGGCATCTTTATAAAAGAGACTTATTATGAAACAGAAGAGGTGGAAGAAGCTACTGACACTGACACTGTAATAAAGGAACTACAAAACAAAATTACATTAAATTTAGATAGAGGAGTTAAAATACTAGATATTACTCCAGAAGTTAAAAAGCAAGAGAAGGAATATGAAATTAGAGTATTAGTTACAGTAGAAGAAGACATTGCAGAAAGCCAAGTTGTAGCTACAGAAACAGAAACAGAAAAGGAAGATGAATCCCCTGAGACTTAAAAAGAGGTGTAAATATGGGACATAAAAAAAGATTATCAAGGATAAGATTTCCAAGAGTAAAACCCTATATTACTTTTATAATTACAACTTTAATAGTTTATTTGATTTTAAGCACTGTAGTAGTAAGTAAAAAATATAAATTTCAAGTAGGTGAAATAGCTAAATTTGATATTAAAGCACCAAGAGATGTGGAAGATAAGGTAGCAACTCAAAAGAGTATTGAAGAAGAGCTAAAACACGTACAAGAAACCTATACCTATGATGCTAATATAAGAAAAGGTGCTTTAGATAATATAAATAAACTTTTTGAATTAGTTAAAAAGATAAATTCTGAAAATCCTCCTTATAATCCTTCCAGTGAAGATGATAATGAAAAAATTAAGTCAGAACAGGATAAAATCAATGGGATAAAGCTGAAAAAGTTAAAAGAGGAAAGTGTTATAAAAAATCTTTCTACTGAAAACTATGGATTACTTTTATCCCTAAATGATACTGGATTAAATAGCCTAAATGAAGAGATAGTAGAATGTATGAATAATTTATATGATACTACCCCTATATACGAGAATAAACCTCAGGATATAGTTTCAGCACAAGGATATATAACCGCCTTTTTTAATAATACTAGCTATGCTAAAAATGTTAAGGATTTAGCCATGGCCATAGGTTATTCACAAACTAAGGCCACCTATTTTATAGATCATGAAAAGACAGAAGAAGCAAGACAAAACATAACTAAAAATGTAACACCTGTAATCTATAAAAAGGATCAAACTATAATAGCAGAAGGTCAACCTATTACTGAATCACAAATTGAGCTTCTAAATGACTTAGGCCTTCTAGATAATGATAAATCTACAGGCATTTATATGAACCTAGTTTTACTTCTAGTTGTTGCAGGAGTATTAGGATTACAGTGGAGATATATAAAAGAAAAGCGTAGAGACATATATGAAGATAATAGTAAGGTTATCCTAATAAACCTACTGACAGTACTAACTGTAGTATTAGCTAGGATATCTATTCTCATATCTCCTTATGTTATACCCTTTGCTTGTATTTCAATTTTATTATCTGTACTAATTGATAGTAAAACCTCTGTAACCATAGGAATCTTAAATGTAATATTTATATCCTTTATTGTTAAGTTTTCAGTAGATTTAACTCTTATAGCTATGGTCAATGCAGTAATAGTTCCAATGGTATTAAAAAGGGTTCAACAAAGAAATGACATATTGTATTCTTCCTTGCTAATTGGAGCTATAAATGTAGTATTTACTGGTGCCATGGGATATTTCCTAAGCACTAATGTGACTAGTATAATCAATAAGGCTATGCTTACAGGAGTATCTGCCATAGTTTCAGGAATATTAGCCATTGGAATACTACCAGTTTTAGAAAATATATTTGACGTATTAACTAATATTAAACTTCTAGAGTTAGCTAACCCTAATCATCCATTAATGAGGAGATTACTTTTAGAAGCACCAGGCACTTATCACCACTGTGTGTTAGTTGCAAACTTAGCAGAGATGGCTGCAGAAAGTGTGGGAGCCAATCCAATACTGGCTAGGGTAGCGTCCTATTATCATGATGTTGGAAAGCTAGAAAGGCCATATTATTTTAAGGAAAATCAAATAGGTATAGCAAATCCTCATGATGATATGTCACCAGCTATGAGCTCTGCCATAATACTATCCCATGTGGAAGACGGGGTTAAATTGGCAGAAAAATATAACTTGCCTGAAGGCATCACTGATGTTGTGAGAGAACATCATGGAGATTCCCTTGCTAAGTATTTTTATATAACTATGAGAAATAAAAGTGAGAATCCCGATGAGGTAAATGAGGCAGATTATAGATATGGGGGACCACCACCAAGAACAAAGGAATCGACCATTATAATGTTAGCAGATGGGGTTGAAGCCTCTGTGAGGTCCATTAATAAGCCTAATAAAAAGAAGATAGAAGAAATGGTAAATAACATAATTAAGAGTAGAATTGATGAAAATCAGTTTGTCAACTCTGACCTAACCTTTAAAGATTTAGAGAAAATAAGAGAGAGTTTTCTAAAGGTTCTATCTGGAATTTACCATGAAAGAATTGAATATCCTAAAGACAAGATTAATTTAACAAAAGAAAACAATGAAAAAAAACTTGAAGAAGATAAAGAAGTGGTATCAACTAAGGAAGAACAGTTTAAGTTAAAAGAGCCAGAAGCAGTTATACAAACTAAAGAAGTTGAAAAAGAAAAGCAGATATAGGATAAATAGGAGATAGAATATGATTTATATGGACGATAGGCAAAGTCTTATTTCCGTTGAAAAAGACTTAGAAGAAAACATTAAAGAAATTATAGATTATGCTTTAAAAGAGGAACAGGTTCTGATTCCCTATGAAGTAAGTCTAATTTTTGTAGATAATGAAGCCATAAGAGAAATAAATTCAGATACAAGAGGAATAGATAGGGCTACAGATGTACTATCTTTTCCCATGCTAGACTATGATGAGAAAAAAGTATTCAAGGAGTGCTATTTAGATCATGAATTTTCAATTATTGATTTAAATGAAGGAAATTTAGTCCTTGGAGATATTGTGTTATCCTTAGAGAGAGCAAAGGAGCAGAGTGAAGAGTTTGGACACTCCTTTATAAGGGAAGTGTGCTACCTAGTAACTCACTCCATTCTTCACTTGCTAGGATATGATCACATGGAAGATGATGATAAAGTAATAATGAGAGCTAGAGAAGAGGAAATTCTAAGTAAGTTTAACATTGAAAGGTAATAGACTATATATAGGTTATATCAGCTTTAATTAAGGTGGGGTTATTATGAAGGTAAAGAAGTTAGTGGATAGTTTTAACTATGCTATAGAGGGAATAATTTATTCAATACGAACTCAAAGAAATATGAGAATACATATGATAATAGCTATGTTAATACTAACAGCTTGTTTTTTCTTTGACATGACAAAGATGGAACTTTTAGTAATTGCAATTACAATAACAATGGTTGTGGTTGCAGAGATGATAAATACAGCAGTGGAATGTGCCATAGATGCCACCACCAACTTTTATCATCCCCTAGCAAAGATTGCGAAAAATGTAGCAGCAGGAGCAGTATTAGTCACTGCAATTAATGCAGTTTTAGTAGCCTATATAATTTTTGGTGATAAAGTTCTACCTTTTTCTATAATTATTCTTTTAAAAATTAAAAATTCTGACCCTCACATGATATTTTTAATGTTAGTAATAGTTAGCATTGCCACTGTAGTAGTAAAGGCTGTATATGATGAAGGTACACCTTTAAGAGGTGGAATGCCAAGTGGTCATAGTTCCATAGCCTTTGCTGTGGCAACTACCATTACATTATTAACCACAGAGCCACTAATAATGATATTAGCATTTTTATTAGCCTTCATAGTAGCCCAAAGCAGAGTAGATTCTAACGTACACTCCATCCTTGAAGTAGTCCTTGGAGGAGCCTTTGGATCACTACTAACCTTACTGTTATATCAGCTTATTGGATAATTACTAAATGAATGAAGCTAAATAAAATATAAGCAATAAAAATAATGTGATAAAATTCGTATTATATGGTAAACTAATATAACTAAGAAACTAAAAAACTAAAGAAATGTGTGATTATTATAAACCATGGATAGATTTGAGTAATTAGGTTGGAGGAAGATAAAATGGATATAAAAGAATTGGTAAAACTTGCTATAGAGGCTAGAGAAAAAGCTTATGTACCATATTCTAAGTTTAAAGTTGGAGCGGCAATTGAAATGGAAGATGGCAGTGTATTTACAGGCTGTAACATAGAAAATGCTTCTTATGGTGCTACTAACTGTGCTGAAAGAACGGCTATATTTAAGGCTATATCTGAAGGGCATACTATAATGAAAAAAATTGCCATAGTAGGAGATATGTCAACATATACAGCTCCATGTGGAATATGTAGACAGGTTATTGCTGAGTTTGCAGCTAAAGATATAGAAATAGTATTAATTAAAAATCAAGATGAGTATCTAGTAAAGACCTTAGAAGAAATACTACCAGGAGCTTTTACTAAAGAGGACTTACTTAAATAAGGAGAGATATATGTTTAAATCAGGATTTATAACTATAATAGGAAGACCAAATGTGGGTAAATCAACCCTTTTAAATTATTTAATGGGAGAGAAATTATCTATAGTATCAAGTAGACCACAAACTACAAGAAACAATATACAAACAATACTTACAAGGGATAACTTTCAAATAGTATTTGTAGACACCCCAGGTATGCATAAACCTAAACATAAGTTAGGTGAGTACATGGTGAAGATAGCTAAAGATTCCATGCAGGATGTGGATGTGGTGCTATTTTTAACAACACCAGAAGGGGAGATAAACAAGGCAGACCTTCATATTTTAGAACAACTAAAGCAGTGCAATACTAAAGTATTTTTAGTGGTAAATAAAATAGATGAAAACCCTGCTGATAGAGTAGCTAAAACTCTAGAAGAATACACTAAAGTTTTAGATTTTAAAGAAATAATACCTATTTCAGCTATTAACGGAAAGAACACCGAAAAATTATTAGAATTAGTAGTTGATCAGTTACCAGAAGGACCAATGTATTACCCAGAAGACATGATAACAGATCAGCAAGAAAGATTTATAGTAATGGAGACCATAAGAGAAAAAGCTCTAAGACTTTTATCTCAAGAAGTACCTCATGGTATTGCTGTAGAAATTTTAACCATGAAGAAGAATGAAAATGGAAGTTATCTTATTGAGGCAAATATGCTATGTGAGAAGAACTCCCACAAGGGTATAATAATTGGTAAAAATGGAGCTATGATGAAGAAGATATCTACCTATGCAAGACAAGATATTGAAAAGTTCCTAGGCTGTAAAGTAAACCTAAAGATTTGGGTTAAGGTTAAATCAGAGTGGAGAGATAGTGCATTTGTACTCAAGGAACTTGGTTATAAGTAGAATTGCAGGTGTTATTCATTGAATACTATCAAGACTAGAGGGATAGTTTTAAAAACCCAAGAATACAAAGAAAATGATAAATTACTATGGATATTTACAGAGGAATTTGGAAAGGTATCTGTCATTGCAAAGGGAGCTAGAAAAAGTAAAAATAGAAATTTTTCAAATACCCTACCTTTCTCCTTTGGTGAGTATGTATTATATAAAGGAAGAACTTTATATACCTTAAATGAAGGGAGAATTATAGATTCCTTTCAAGATATATTAAATGACTATGATACCTTAATATATGGTTCTTATTTTAATGAACTCATAGATATTGCCATAGAAGAAGGTGAGAGTCATCCCATATTTATAGATTTAGTGAAATGCTTTTATCTTATGAGAAACAAGGCTATAGACTTAGATCTTTTAGCAAGAGCCTTTGAAGTTAAGGTTCTAAAGGCTACAGGCTATGGTATATCTTTAGAAAATTGTGCCCTATGTGGAAATAAGATAAATACCGCAGACTATATTTCTTTTCAGTTCTATGGTGGAATTTGTAACCAATGTGAAAAACAATATGGTACGAAAGTATCTGCTGCCACATATAATGGATTAAAGTTTCTAAGTAAAGTGGAGCTGGAGAAGGTAGGAAGACTTAATTTAGATATGAATACAAAGGAACAAATAGGAAAAATCCTAGAAACCTTTATAAGTCTAAATTATAGAAAAAAACCTAATAGCCTATCCTTACTTAAAAAGTTTTAGTATATAAGTGATATAATATACTTAAGTATTAAATATTGCTAGGGAGGAAATATTTATGGATGAAGCTACATTGAAAAAGATAAATATATTAAAAGAAAGAGCAAATCTATCTGAAGAAGAAGCTAAGGACTTATTAGAAAGATTTAATGGGGACTTAATCGAAGCATTAATTCATTGTGAAAGAGAAAAACAAAAGGATAATAGAAATTTCAATGAGAAAATTTCTCAAAGTGAATTTGTAACCTATATAAAAGAGCTGATAAAGGCTGGTAATGTTTCTAGAATTATCATCAGAAAGGATGATTCTATCCTAGTGAATATTCCTGTAAATGCAGGAATTGTGGTGGGTATAGCATTATTATTGCAACCGGTTTTAATAGTTTTAGGAGCTGCTACTGCAGTATTTATTGATTTAGAAATAGATATAATTAAAGAAGATGGAACTGTAGAAGTAGTTAATAAAATTGTAAAGAGCACCATGGAAACAACTGCAAAGAAAGCTACAGAAGTAACCCATGATCTAAAAGAAATCTTCTCTGAAACCTCAGGAAAGATTAAAGAAAAAATTTCTGAAGCCAAGAATAATATGAAAAGATAACATAAATTAAAGATGAGCATATACTCATCTTTTTTTATTTAGAATAAAATTTACCAAAGAATTAACGAAATATTTTAAAAATTTTTAGAGAAAGTTGCAAATTAAATAAATCTCTTATACAATATAATAGAAAATTACTTAAAAATAACACTTACTCGCCCCAATGTGTGATATAATTAAAACTATAGAATTTGGAGTGAATAATAAAATTTTGAAAGGTGGCGAATTGTCATTAAACTCTCGCTTAGACAGGAACAAATAATAGAATTAGTTAAAGAAAATGAACCAATAACCAGTGAAGCTATCGCAAAAGAGTTAGGGCTTACGCGATCCGCCATAAGACCAGATTTATCTATATTGACTATGACAGGTATACTTCAAGCAAGACCTAAAGTTGGATATGTGTGTGTTAAGAATTCAAATAAAGGACCTAAAAACAGTGAAATTAGAAATATAAAGGTTAAGGATGTAATGTCTGAACCGGTTTTAGTAAAGGAAGACACACCTGTTTATGAGGCCATTCTAACACTTTTTTTAAATGACACAGGAACTTTATTCATTGAAAATGAAGGAGCACTATTAGGAGCTGTATCAAGAAAGGACTTTATAAAGATGGCTATGGGAACAGCTGATATGCATAGAGTACCCGTTGGAATTATCATGACTAGAATGCCGAATATTGTTAGTGTATCAGAGGAAGATTCAGCCTTCGATGCTGCAAAAAAAATAATTGAGCATCAGGTAGATTCATTACCTGTTGTAAGACTAGAACTTTTAAGGGGAAAAGAAGTTCCGAAAATTGTAGGAAAAATATCTAAGACAACAATTTCTATGGTATTTGTAAAATTGGGTGAAAATGAATAATTTTATTCATTTGACTATATAACTATAATTTAAGAGTTAAGGGGTTGTATAACATGGAAAAGAAAAAATATGTGTACCTTTTTAATGAAGGCAACGGCGGCATGAAAAATTTACTAGGTGGAAAGGGTGCAAACCTTGCAGAAATGACAAGCATAGGAATTCCAGTGCCACAAGGCTTCACAGTAACAACTGAAGCTTGTAATAAATACTATGATGATGGAAAGAAAATTGCAGAAGAAATCGTTGACGAAATTCATGAAAAAATGGCTGAATTAGAAAAACTTACAGGTAAAAAATTTGGAAGTTTAGAAAATCCACTTTTGGTTTCAGTAAGATCTGGTGCTAGAGCATCTATGCCTGGAATGATGGATACTATCCTTAATCTAGGATTAAACGATGAAACCGTTGAAGTAATGGCTAAAAAAACAAACAATCCTAGATTTGCATACGATTCATACAGAAGATTCATTCAAATGTTTGCTGATGTAGTTATGGAAGTAGAAAAGAGAAACTTTGAAGATATCATGGATGAGATGAAGGATGCTAGAGGCGTAAAACTTGATACAGAATTAAATGCAGAAGACTTAAAAGAATTAGTAGCTAAATTTAAAGCTTACTACAAAGAAGCTAAGGGAGAAGAATTCCCAAGCGACCCTACAGAACAATTAATAGCTTCTATCACTGCTGTATTTAGATCTTGGAACAATCCTAGAGCTATAGTATACAGAAGAATGAACGATATTCCTGGTAGTTGGGGAACTGCAGTAAACGTTCAAGAAATGGTATTTGGTAATAAAGGAAATACTTCTGGAACAGGGGTAGCATTCTCAAGAAATCCATCTACAGGAGAAAAGAAAATATTTGCTGAATACTTAATGAATGCTCAAGGAGAAGATGTTGTTGCTGGTATCAGAACACCTCAAAAAATAGAGCAATTAGAACAAGAAAATCCAGAAGTATATAAACAATTCATGGATATTGTAAATACCTTAGAAAACCATTACAGAGATATGCAAGATATGGAGTTCACTATAGAAGAAGGTAAGCTTTACTTCCTACAAACAAGAAACGGTAAGAGAACAGCTCAAGCTGCCCTTAAAATAGCCGTTGACCTTGTAGAAGAGAAAATGCTTACTAAGGAAGAAGCAATTCTTAAAGTTGAACCAAAACAATTAGATACATTATTACATCCTGCCTTTGATTCAGCATCACTTAAGGCTGCAACAGTTATAGCTAAAGGACTTCCAGCATCTCCTGGTGCTGCTTGTGGTAAGGTTTACTTCACTGCAGAAGATGCAAAAGCTGCCCATGAAAATGGAGAAAAGGTAGTTTTAGTTAGACTTGAAACTTCACCAGAAGATATTGAAGGTATGATTGCTTCTGAAGGTATATTAACAGTAAGAGGTGGAATGACTTCTCACGCTGCTGTTGTTGCTAGAGGAATGGGAACATGTTGTGTTGCTGGTTGTGGTGACTTAACAGTAAATGAAGGAAATAAGACCTTTGCAGTAGGTGGAGTTACTTATAAAGAAGGAGACTACATCTCAATAGATGGAAGTACAGGAAATGTATATGCAGGACAAATTAAAACTGTAGATCCTGAAATAAGTGGATACTTTGGAACATTCATGGCATGGGCTGATGAACTAAGAAGCTTAAAGGTAAGAACTAATGCTGATAATCCAAGGGATACAGCTCAAGCAGTTAAATTCGGAGCAGAAGGAATAGGACTTTGTAGAACAGAGCACATGTTCTTTGAAAGCGATAGAATCATGGCTATAAGACAAATGATCGTTGCTAAGGATGAAGCTACAAGAAGAGCAGCTCTAGAAAAATTATTACCAATGCAAAAGGGTGACTTTATAGGAATCTACGAGGAGTTACAAGATAGACCAGCTACCATAAGATTCTTAGATCCACCACTACACGAGTTCCTTCCTCATGAAGATGATGAAATAGTAGAATTAGCTAAAGAACTTGGAATTACCTTTGAAGAGTTAAAAAATACTGTTGAATCATTACACGAGTTCAACCCAATGATGGGTCACAGAGGTTGCAGACTTGCAGTTTCTTACCCAGAAATAGCTGAAATGCAAACAAGAGCAGTAATAGAAGCTGCTATAGATGTTAAAACTAGAAAAGGTTATGATATAGTACCTGAAATCATGATACCATTAGTTGGAGAAGTAAAAGAGCTTAAGTATGTTAAAAACATAGTTACAGAAACAGCTGATAAAATCATAAAAGAAGCAGGCATAGATATGAAGTACATGGTAGGAACAATGATAGAAATTCCAAGAGCTGCTTTAACTGCTGATGAAATAGCCAAAGAAGCTGAGTTCTTCTCTTTTGGAACTAATGACTTAACACAAATGACCTTTGGATTCTCAAGAGATGATGCTGGAAACTTCTTAAAACACTACTATGACAAGAGCATATATGAATCTGATCCATTTGCAAGATTAGACCAAGTTGGAGTTGGAAAACTTGTTAAGATGGCTGCTGACCTAGGAAAATCTGCTAGACCAGACATCAAACTTGGAATATGTGGAGAGCACGGTGGAGATCCATCTTCTGTTGAATTCTGCCACGAAGTAGGGTTAAACTATGTATCATGCTCACCATTCAGAGTTCCAGTAGCAAGACTTGCAGCTGCTCAAGCTGAAGTTAAAAACCCAAGAAAAAAATGCTGCTGTGGATGCAAATAAAATAATAAATAATAATTAACAAAGAGGCTATCTGAAAAGAATTAAAATATTTTCAGATAACCTCTTTATATATCTTAAAGAGTCTTATTTAAAGGAAATTTTAGTGCTGAATTTATTTTCAATATAATCCAGTAGTTTATAACTGAAATCAATATGGATATCATTGTGGATTACAGCTTTATTAAGAAGATTTATAAAGGCCTTTTTATTACATTTTGATATATTTTTATAGTAATCCCTAGATAATTTCCAATATTTCTGTGGGAAGGCTAAGTAGGCAAGGATATACTTATAATCATCAAAGGTCAAAGGGTGACTGCTCTCATATTCCTGTAAAAAGTTTATGGCTAAATCTCCATTCCAGCAAGTGTTTTCTCTTCTCATCAGTCTCCTTAAACAATAAGAAATATCAAAGGCTGAATAGTCGTGTCTACATTTATCAAAGTCGATTACATAAATTTTACCCTGATTTACAATAAGATTTTTACTTACATAATCATTGTGACAAATGGAAACAGATAAGTTGTCATAGTCTATAGTATTGGCTACATTAGTTGATAAATTTGCTAGGCACATGCTATTAGTAAAGCTAACCCTATATATTTTAGAAAAATAATCTTTATACTTTAATGCTAGCTTCTCATTTTTAACAAGTTGAAGAGTATGTTTATTTAAAGAGTCTGTAAGATTGGTGAAACCTTCCTTATGTTTACTACCTAAAATTGGGGAGAATCCTAAAGAAGTCTCATGAATTTGTCCTAAATTTCTACTTGAAATATTTACATTATTTATATCATCAAAATCGCATTTATCCCCTTGAATCCAATCTGTGAGAATAAATAACATATCATTATACCTTACATATCTTCCATGATTAGTAGTAGATAGTATTCTAGGTACATTTATATTGTTACGATATAACCATTCTATGGCTGAATAAATAAAAAGCAGTTCATCTACATCATAATATACTTTTTTCAAGCAATACTCATGGGAATCACTTTCTATTTTATATACAGCTCTTTGCTTATCTGTATCCTTAAACTTCACCTGATATATACTACAGTTACTAGATAAATTATAATAAGGTAATACATTTTTCTTAATATTACTTGGCGATAGTAAATTTGAACTAGAACTATCTGCTATTGCGTTACTCATTGTACTTCTCTCCTTAAAAATACTATAAGATAATATTAAATATCTCTACTATAATTATGTTTATGAAAAATTTATGATAAATATATCAACTCCTTGAAATATTGAAAAAATTTTATGGTCCATTAAAGGAATATTCATGGATAGTAAAGAAACTATATACATAATAAAGAAATTATATACATACATAATATAGTTATTAAATATAATAAGAAGGGATTAAATTTAATATTTTAAATATATAGAATACTTAAAGGCTATAGAAATAAAACTATAATTTATGTTATAATAAAAAAGTTTTTATAAGCTAAATTTGAACATCTAAGCATAACTTTAAGTATTCAATAAGATATAAAGGTAGGTGCAATGATGAATATTAGGGAAAACATAGAAAAGAGTGAAGAGTATAGTATAATACCACAAGGCTCAAAATCAAAAAACTCTATGGGTAGGGTTAGAAGCGAAGAATTAGATGAAGTTAGAACTGCCTATATGATTGACCGAGATAGAATAATACACTGTAAATCCTTCAGGAGGCTAAAGAGAAAGACTCAAGTATATATTAAAACCTGGAGCGACCACTATAGAACTAGGCTTACCCATACCTTGGAAGTGGCGCAAATTGCTAGAACTATAGGTAGAGGCATAGGACTAAATGAAGACTTAATAGAAGCCATAGCCCTAGGTCATGATATTGGCCATGTTGCCTTTGCTCATAGTGGAGAAGAAGTGCTTAATGAATTACTTACCAATGGTTTTAGCCATAACCAAAATAGTGTTAGGGTATTAACATATATAGAAAATAATGGACAAGGGTTAAATTTATCAAAGGAGGTACTGGACGGAATACTATATCATAGTGGTTTTTCTAATAACAGTAGCAAGGCTTTTACCTTAGAGGGTCAAGTAGTAAAGTATAGCGATAAAATAGCTTATGTAAATCATGACATTGATGACTCCCTAAGAGCAGGAATTTTATCTATGGAGGATATACCAAAGGATATACTTGAGATTTTAGGGAATACTCATGGAGAGAGAGTAGATACCTTAGTTAAGGACTGTATCTATAGAACAAAAAGCAATATAAATTCCAATGATATTCAAGTGTCATTATCTAAAGATATAGATTATAACTTTAAAAAGCTTAGAGATTTTATGTTTAAAGAAGTCTATAATGGAGAGTTTCTAAAAGAAGAAAGGGATAAAGCTAGGTTTATTCTTATTCAGCTTTATAAATACTTTTATTTTCATGAAGAAAAACTACCTGAATTTTACAAGTCCATAGCCAAGGAAGAAGGACTTAATCAAGGTGTTGCTGATTACATAGCAGGAATGAGTGATGAATACTGTATAGATCTGTTTAAGGACATATATATACCTAGTTAAGGATATTTATTTAAAGTAATGATTTTATCTATATAAATATTTAAATAAAGTAACTCTTTATGAAGGAAAACTATATCTTATAAAGAATATATATAACATACAATACAATTATACTACAAAAAACTTTTTTTAAAAAAAGGGTTTAAGAAATATATGTCGAATTATAAGAGCTAGGAATTTGTACGTAAAGTTGAATTCTTTTAGACTTAATGAATAATATATTTAGTAGGTTTCTTTAAGTTCAGAATCACTTGAGAGTGAGGTGAGTTAATAATGTTTTCTGAAGAAATAATACAAAAAATAAAAGAGGAAAATGATATAGTGGATATCGTTTCAGAGGTAGTAACCTTAAAAAAAACGGGGAAAAATTATTTAGGAAGATGTCCATTTCACAATGAAAAAACACCTTCATTTACTGTATCAAGTGAAAAACAAATTTATAAATGCTTTGGATGCGGAGAGGCTGGTAATGTAATAAGTTTTGTTATGAAAACTAGGAACATGGCTTTCCCAGAAGCAGTAAAACTTCTTGGAGAAAAGGTAGGCATTGTAGTAGATGATGCAGATTCACCAGGTAAAAGTTCAGCAGCTAATGAAAAATTTAAGCGAATGTATAATATAAACATACAAGCGGCCAGATATTTTTATACTAATTTAAAAAGATTTAAGGCTCCTTATGAATACCTAAAGGGAAGAGGTATAACAGATGAAACTATTAAAAAGTTTGGTATTGGTTTTGCACTAGACAATTGGCAGGGAATACGTTCCTATTTAAAACAAAGAGGCTTTAGTGAAGAAGAAATATTAGAACTAGGACTTACTACAAAAAATGAAAAGGGAAATATATATGATAGATTTAGAAATAGAATTATATTTCCTGTATTTAATGTCAGTGGTAGGGTGATAGGCTTTGGTGGAAGGGTTTTAGATGATTCTAAACCTAAATATTTAAACTCTCCCGAAACCCCAATATTTCATAAAGGAACAAATCTTTATGGATTAAATTTAGCAATAAAGAATAATCCAGCTAGAACAGTTATCATGGTTGAAGGTTATATGGATGTAATCTCTCTTTCTCAACAAGGAGTAACAAATGTAGTTGCCACCCTAGGAACTGCATTAACAGAAGGTCAATGTAAATTATTAAAGAGATATATTGATACTGTAATAGTATCCTTTGATTCAGATGTAGCAGGTGAAAATGCTACTATAAGAGGATTAGAAATATTACAAAAATCTGGATTTGACCTTAAAATTCTTCAAATCCCTAGTGGAAAAGACCCCGATGAATTTATTAGATCCTTCGGTAAAGAAAAATTTCTAAATCTAGTAGACGGGGCTCTACCAATTATAGATTTTAAACTAAGGATGGCAGAAAAGGGAATTGACTTTTCAAAACAGGAAATGGTGATTAAATATCTAAAGAGAGTAGTTAACGTGCTAAAGGATCTTGATCCACTAGAAAAAGCTGTATATATTAAGCAGGTTTCAGAGAAAAGTGGCATAGGTGAAGAAGCTATAATGGAGTCCTTAGATAAAAACCCCAATAAATCTATACAAAATAACAAAAATCATAATATAAATAGGAAATTTGGGCAAAAATTATATTTAGAGCCTGGGTTTGTTAGGGCTGAAAGAACGGTATTAAGCCTTGCCCTTGATAAAAGGCTAAGTGATAAAATATTTAGTAATGTAAGTGAAGATGATCTTATATTAAAGGCACATAAGGTAATTTATACAATCATTAAAGAAAATAATATGTGCTCTAAGGAAGAATTGATAAAGATTATTAACCTGCAAACTATGCAGGATAGTGAATTCACAAAGGAATGGATAAAAATTCAAGAATATAAAGTTGATATAGATGAAGGATCCATAGACAAAATGGTAAGTGACTGCGTGAATAACATAAAAAAATACAAGTTAGAGGAGTCAAGAAAGAAAATTATGGATAAAATTAGAAAGTGTGAGTCTGAAGGGTTGGTTGAGGAAACTTTGATGTTAGCTAGAGAGCTTATGGATATACAAAAGGAAATGGGAAAACTATAGAAGAGAGGAGGTAATGGAATGAAGGACAAAGCAGGAAAAGTTGCTATAGTAAAGAAATTAGTAGAAAAGGGTAAGAAAAAAGGGAATCTAACTTATAAAGAGATAATGGAAGAAGTAGAAGGCGTAGAACTAACTCCAGAGCAAATAGAAAAGATTTATGAAGTTCTAGAATCTATGGGCATAGACGTTATAGGTTTAGAGCCAGAAGTTGAGGATGAAGAAGAAGTAGAAATAGAGGTTGACATAACAATTCCAGAAGGAATTGCCATAGATGATCCAGTTAGAATGTACCTTAAAGAAATTGGTAAGGTGCCTCTATTATCAGCTGAAGAAGAGATGAGACTTGCTAAGCTTATAGAAAATGGTGATGAATATGCTAAAAAGAAATTAGCAGAAGCAAACCTTAGATTAGTTGTAAGTATTGCTAAAAGATATGTTGGTCGTGGTATGTTATTTTTAGATTTGATTCAAGAAGGTAATTTAGGACTTATAAAAGCTGTAGAAAAGTTTGACTACAGTAAGGGATTTAAATTCAGTACCTATGCTACATGGTGGATTAGACAGGCGATTACAAGAGCTATTGCAGACCAGGCTAGAACTATTAGAATACCAGTACACATGGTAGAAACTATTAATAAATTAATTAGAGTATCAAGGCAGCTTCTTCAAGAATTAGGAAGAGAGCCATTACCAGAAGAAATTGCAAAACACATGGATATGAGCGTAGATAAAGTTAGAGAAATAATGAAAATTGCTCAAGAACCGGTATCTTTAGAAACACCTATAGGTGAAGAAGAAGATTCTCATCTTGGAGATTTTATTCCTGATGATGATGCCCTTGCTCCAGCAGAAGCAGCAGCTTTCACCATGTTAAAGGAACAATTAATAAGTCAACTTAGAACTTTAACTCCAAGGGAAGAAAAGGTGTTAAGACTTAGATTTGGTCTTGATGACGGAAGAGCTAGAACCCTTGAGGAAGTTGGTAAAGAGTTCAATGTAACAAGAGAAAGAATTAGACAGATTGAAGCAAAGGCATTAAGAAAGTTAAGACATCCAAGTAGAAGTAAAAAACTTAAGGATTATTTAGATTAGTGAGGGGCTGTCTTTTGGCAGCTCTTTTGTTATATATACAAAATTTGTAATAGACAAAATCCCTTAGTATAATATAAAATAAAAGTATATACAATTTATAAGGAGGTAATCATGAATAGTTTCAATAGCAATAAGAAACTAGAAATAATTCCAACTATATTCACATTTGTTATGTTTAATGTAATAGGGGTTTGGTCTGCCTATGTTCTAGATTCCTATCTTATGTTGAGTTTAGTAAGAGTGATGTTGGTGATTTGTAATATATTCTACTTATATCATATTGGAATATGGTTAACTGTAAAGTATGAAATAACAAATAGTGAAGTGAGAATAAATGCGCTGGGAGGACTTAAAAAAGTAATTTTACCCTTAAGTGATGTAGAATGCTACACTGTAGAAAAGGGAAAAATAAGAGGTATAAGCCTTTCAGGTATATCCTCTAATAAATTTGCAATAGGAAGAATTGCAGTAAAAAATTTAGGAACCGCTAGAATGTTTGTAACAAGCGGAAGTAGTGTTATATATTTAAAAACTCAAGAGATAAGCTATGCTGTGTCACCTAAGAACTCTGAAAAATTCCTAGAAATTTTAAATTACCTAGGTATTGAAGAAAAGACTTGGACAAAGAAATATAATAAGGTAAGTAAACTACATAAGGATAAAAAGTTTATATATCCATTGATTTTAACTAGTACAATAATTTTATTTACAACTTTTTTTCCAATGGTTTTATATATATTAAATAAACTTCCAGATGTAATGCCTTTAGTTATTAACGTGTCCAAAGAAGCAGGAGAAGTAGGTACAGACAAGCAATTTGCTTTTGCTCAGATGCTCTATGGTCTGTTAAATATGGCAGTGATGTTCTGTATGTATTATGCAGCTCACTTTTGTGCAAAATATGATAAAAAGTCTGCTTATAGGTATATGTATATATCACTTTTAGTGGCAATAGTATTCCTATATCTTCAAATGAGACTTATTATGTCTGTTATATAATTAAGGTGTTAGGTGAAAATATGATAATTAGCAAAAGATTAAAGTTAATAAGTGATTTAATCACAGGGGTTAAATCTATGGTAGATGTAGGAACAGACCATGGATATGTACCCATAGAACTTTTAAAAAGAAATAAAATAGACTTTGCCATAGCCAGTGATATTAATAAAGGTCCCGTGGAAAAGGCTAAAAAAAATGTTAAAGATAATAATTTGCAACATAAGATACAATGCAGACTTGGAGGAGGACTTACAACGGTAACTCCTAGAGAAGTAGAGGCAGCTGTCATTGCTGGTATGGGAGGAAACTTGATAAGAGATATCCTAGAGGAAAGTAGGGATGTCTTTAAAGAGTTAAACTATGTTATAGTTCAGCCAGTACAAAATCCAGAAGTCCTAAGAGAATATCTTTATACATCAGGGTGCAATATCCTAGATGAGTGGATAATATATGATGAAGAAAAATACTATGAAATTATGAAGATATCCTGGGGAGATAAGCCTAAAGTTATTGAGCCTATTTTTTATGAAATAAGTAAGCTACTTTTAGGTAAGAAAGATAATACCTATAGGGAATATTTAAATTATAAGTTAGAAAAGTATTTAAGAATCCATGAAGAACTTAAGGGTGACACAGAAAATTCAAGAAAAAGAAAGCTGGAGTTATGGGATAAAATTCAAAGGATAAAGGACTTTTTACTTGAGTAAATGGGTGGAGGTATATTCTTATGATAAAAATAAATGAAATTATTAATATAATGGAGGACCTTGCACCATTAAACCTAAAAGAAAGCTACGATAACGTTGGGTTTATGGTTGGTAATAGAGAAAGGGAAGTAACAAAGGTCCTAGTTGCTCTAGATTGCACCATAAAGGTCATAGAGGAAGCGAAGGAATTAGGAGCTCAGCTTATTCTAACTCATCATCCACTGCTGTTTATAAAGCCTAAAACCATAACTACAGATAGTCTCCAAGGTAGAAAGCTAATGAAGTTAATAGAAAATGGTATAGCACTGTATTCTAGTCATACTAATTGGGATACTGTAAAGGGTGGCTTAAATGATGAATTTGTAAAGATTCTTGGCTTTCAAGAAAGTAAAATCATTGAAGTAGCTCCATCAGATCCTACAGCAGGAGTGGGAAGAGTAGTTAAGTTGAAGGAAGAGACTACCCTAGAGGAAATAATAAAGGGAATTAAAGATAAATTAAAATTACAAAATTTAAGATACTCCGGGGAGTTAAATAAAAAAGTAAGAACCATAGCTTTAGTCAATGGAAGTGGAGAAGATTACTTGCAGCAATCCTATGACCTAGGTGCTGAACTATTAATCACAGGTGATACTACCTATCACTTTGTATCTGACTATGAAGAGATGGGACTCTCTGTAATAGATATAGGACATTTTAATTCAGAATGGCCCCTTGTAATGGGTTTATCAGAAAAGATTAAAAAAATATTAGAGCCTAGGGGTGTGGAGGTTATTATATCAAAAGCTACTAAGGATCCCTATAATTTTATTTGATGACTACCAGCTCTAATACTCCCATATAAATAGGCCTTATAGAGGTGAAAACTCTGAAACCCGCACTACGCCAACAACTAGTTAACTATTTAAATAGTTAACTAGTTTAAATTTTATATATTAAACTAGGGATATAGTTAAAATTTTCTATAGTTTCATAGGTAAATATAAACATAGGTATATAGGTCTATATTAATCTATTAATCTAGTTAAATAGTTTCATATATGGATATTATAACTAAAAATAGAAAATTTAAAGGCGTTGCAATGATAAAAGATTTATGTTAATATTAATTTTGCGAGTAAGCCAGACAATCGCTGCTGAGAAATCAGGAGAGGAAAGTCCGAGCTCCATAGGGCAGGGTGCTGGGTAACTCCCAGTGAAGGCGACTTTAAGGAAAGTGCAACAGAGATATACCGCCTTAATGACTTTTTTAGAGGAATACATTCTAACAAGTTAGAATGTATAAATTCCACTAACCAAATCGTAGATTTGGAGTGTCATTTAAGGTAAGGGTGGAAAGGCGAGGTAAGAGCTCACCAGCGCAATGGCGACTTTGCGGCTATGTAAACCCCATCTGGAGCAAGATCGAAAGTGGAACATTATGGGGCTGCCCGTCCCGTTCCCGGGTGTATCGCTTGAGCCCATTAGTAATAATGGGCCTAGATAGATGATTGTCTAACACAGAACTCGGCTTATAGGTTTACTCGACCCATTAAAAACACTAGGTTTTATAACCTGGTGTTTTTATTTTGACATTCTTTTGCCATTCTAAAATAAAAAACACTAAAATTTTAGAATTTCAGACATTCTATCAGTGGCTTTAATCTGCATTTCTTTTGTAACATGAGAGTAGATATTCATTGTTGTTCTTATATCACCATGACCTAGACGCTCTTGAATAGTTTTAAGATCAGTATTTTGTTGTAACAATAAAGTGGCATTAGTATGTCTAGAATCATGAAATCTTATTTTTTTATTTATACCACACTGTTTTAGTACTTTAGGTAGTTTGTTAGTAAAATACATAGGATGAACATGTTTACCATCACACCATTTAAGAATAAAATCATAATTCTTATCATTAAAAACATTAGTTTTGTAAAATTCTCCATATGTAGCAGCTTGCTTTAACTGCTTTTCTTTTAGCTCACCTAATAAATTTATTAAATCATCAGATATAGTAAGGACTCTATAACTATCGTCATTTTTTAAACTCCCAACATATACATGACCATTACTATAGATCATATTATTTGATATTTTAATAACTTTGTCTTTAAAATTAATATCGGACCACTCGAGCCCGCAAAGTTCCCCACGTCTTAAACCGAGTTCTAAAACTATTCTTAGACCTATAAAAAATATATAATCATTTTCTTTATCTAAATTTAAATGGTTAAATATTGTATGAATATCATTTTGATCTAATGTATCAGGTATAAATTTATCTCTTTTGGGTCTTTCAACATATTTACATGGATTGTCTCTAATTAATTTCCATACTAAAGCTCTATTCATTATAGTCTTTAATAAGGTGTATATAGATTGCATCGTAGCACCACTAATATTATGCTCAGCTTTTATAGTAGATAACATACGTTCTACATTATAAGGTTTAATATCCACAATGTTCATATTGCCAATGTAAGGTATTAAATAATTGTTTAGAATCTCTCTATATCTATTATAAGTTGATATTTTGCGTAACGGCTTAACATATTCGTCAAGCCATTTCAATGATACTGTGGCCATTGTTACTTTTTTAGGTTCCACATATCCTTCATTTTCAAAATCGCATATAGCTTGTGACAAAGCCTTACTAGCCTCTCCTTTAGTCTTAAACCCTCCTTTCGATTTATATTTCTTTTTTCCATCAATTATTCCCAAGAAGTATTGATAGGACCAGGTATTACCCCTTTTTCTTATACTTCCTTGCATAATAGTACCTCCCTTTGAACTTATGTTCGATAAAAATATAAAAAAAATATATACTTAATTTAAATTAAGTCAAATTTAAGTTTTAGTAATTCTACGGGTATATTTTCGATAGTACTAATTTCATTTATTGTATAACCATAATAGTTATTTAATAAACTATCTGGAATTAATAAATTAGCAGCAAAAAAGTTAGCCTGCCATTCAAATTTACTTGTTAGCAATAAAGTATTATTTTTCATAAAATAACAATTTTGAGTTTTATGAAGAATGGCATGACCAAGCTCATGAGCTAACACTATTCTTTTTAGTGCTTCATCAAGAGAACTATTAATAAAAATAGTTTTAGTTTTCTTAATGTACATATAGGCACCAAGTTTATCGCCTAATGGTCTTTCTATTATAACTACGCCTAAGTAATCAGCTAACTCACAAGGTTCACATGTATCATATTTTTCTGCTAATTTATTAATTATATTTAATATTATTTTTTTCATAATCCCCATCCCCTAACGCTATAAATAATTATTTTTTATACTTCTTGGGGGTGTATTTTTCTTTATTTCTAACTTTTATTGTCTTTAGTGCAAATTCTAAAGCATCCTTAAATAATTCTCTATTTTCATCATCTAATTCATCACCATCAAAATAAAGTGGACCATCTTCTTGGTTATCAAGTTTTTTCATTATATTATCCAAATCTTTAGATATATCTTTATAGTCTTTAGATGTTAGTTCTTTTGAAATAGATGAAGTTTTATTTTCACTATCATTAAAGAAATCATTTACTGATACATCTAAAGCATCAGCTAACTTTTTTAAAGTACCCATTCTAGGATTCGTGGACGTCCCTGTTTCTATATCAGAAATAGTACTAGGTCCTACACCGCTTTTATCAGCAAGTTCCTTAAGTGTTAGATTATTTTTCTCTCTTAAACTTCTTAAAAATTCACCTGTATTCATTCTTTATCTCCCTTTTATTTCGGTTTACAGGAATATAATATCATTTAATTTCGGTAAAGTAAATAGTAATTTACAGAAAACCGAAGAAAATCGAAGATACAGCGAGTTATTTTCCTTTAATAACCGTTATTCCGTATAAAAATGTTTGCTTAAACGGAATAACGGATGTATTATAAGAATATAAATTACGGATAACCGTTTGAAGGGGAGTGAAGTTATGAACAATAAGATAAAAGAAACAATTCAAAAAAAGGGGATGAAAACTACTTATGTTATAGAAAAGGTAGGGTTATCCACTTCATCATTTTATGAAATTATGAACGGGAGAGCGGTTCCAAGCCTTATGAACGCTCGTAAAATTGCAGATGTTTTAGAAGTTCCACTAGATAAACTTTTTCCGGAAGATGATTTTAAAAAGGAGGATTAATTTTGGAAGATTATTTATTAAGTGTTGCAGAAACTGCCAAAAGACTTGGTGTAGCTAGTAATAGAAATTTTGTTTATGAATTAATAGAAAAAGGATTATTAAAATCTATAAAACTTAAAAGCCTTAAAGTACGAAATTCGGAAATAAATAGATTTTTAGAATGGGCAGAAGGAAAGGATTTATCAAATTTAAACAATATAAAAGAATTAAATTAGTATTCAAGTAGCTCCAGTGCGAGGGTAAAAGTATCAAAGCGGCTCCAACGTGAGGGTAAAGAAATATGAGGAGGATTTAAAATGAACGAATCAATTAAAATTAATGGCTTAAAAGAAATTGATGGAATGAAATTCCATGATATCGAGGGAGGTTTTGGCAAAGGTAAAAAAGCAATGTTAGTTAAAGATATTGCAAGTATTCATGGAAGAGATACAGGGAGAATAAATGAAGCAATAAATAGAAATAAAAAAAGATTTAAAAACAATGTAGATATTATTGATTTTAAAGGAAGTAAATTCGCTATCGATTTGTGCGAAAGCGGAATTTATACTAGGAACTCAATTAATG
The DNA here is from genome assembly GCF_000732635.1 of Clostridium sulfidigenes. Lineage (GTDB taxonomy): Bacteria > Bacillota > Clostridia > Clostridiales > Clostridiaceae > Clostridium_J > Clostridium_J sulfidigenes. The sequence goes on from NZ_JPMD01000001.1 coordinate 86,354, forward strand.
CAAGTTCTAATATTTATCTACTATCTGAAAGAGGATATGCAAAGTTACTTAAGATTTTAGAAGATGATGTTGCTTGGGAACAATATGAAAAATTAGTTGATGGATATTTCAATATGAGAGCAGAACAACCTAAATTATCTAAAGAGCTACAGGCAATATTTACTTTAGATGAAAGAACAATAGAAATTGATAATAGAGTGTCCAAGCTAGAAAACACTATGACAATTGATTATGCACAGCAAGAAGAATTAAATTCTTTAGCAAAGAGAGTTGTAGTACAAGCCTTAGGTGGAAAAGATGCACCAGCATATAGAGAACTTAATAAAAAAGCTTTTAGTCAGATTTGGAAAGATTACAAGAGGGTATTACAGGTTAATAGTTATAAAAATACATCAGTTAAAGATTTAGAATTTGCTAGAAAGGTAATTATAGATTGGAAGCCTAGCAGAGAGTTAGATTTAATGGTTAAAGGTTGTAACGCTCAAATCAGAATATAGAGGAGGAAATTTAAATGAAAGCAACAGGAGTAGTAAGAAAAGTAGATGACTTAGGAAGGGTAGTATTACCAGTAGAACTAAGAAGAACTTTAGGAATAGACATTAAGGACCCATTAGAAATTTATGTGGATGGTGACCAGGTTATATTAAAGAAATATGAACCTACGTGTATCTTCTTCGGTGAAGGTAAGGATATAAAGACCTTTGATGGAAAGAATATTTGTCCAAGCTGTATTAAGAAGATAGGAAGGTTATAAAAGTGTCTAAGAAAGAAAAAATAATAGATTACATCTTAGGTAGTCTAGCAACATGGTTAATATTCGGAGCACTATTTTTAATAGCAGATAAGATTTATTAGGAGGACAAGCTATGATGCTTAAAATCATAAATGATATAGCTAAAGAAGTAGCTATGAAAACACAAGAGAGATTAAGAACAGAAGGAGGAGACTTGCAAACAATAATTTCAGAAGAACTTTTAAATGAAATACAAAAGAAAAGTCGCAAGCTTACCGACCAAAGCAAAGCGAGCGACCTTAACAAAAATAACTTTGAAACCATTATAGCACCTGGAGAAGGTATAGACAATGGAGAAATTTACAACGAGGGCACATGTGACACTATTAGAGATTTAGATTATAAGGGGGAATGTATATGTCAGAAGTAAAAGAGACAGCTAAGAAACTAAATATATATCAAAAGATTCAAAGAGCTAGAGTAGAGCTCCAAAGCAAAGAACTAAAGAAAACAGGATACAATAAGTTTTCTAACTATAAATACTTTGAACTTGGTGATTTTTTACCTCATATTAATGAAATATGCGATAGATTAGGACTTTATTGTGAATTTCAATTTACATCAGAACTAGCAACATTAGAAATAATAGACTCAGATAAGAATGAAGAAAAAAGAAGATGGTCTACACCTATAGAGATAGCTTCATTAAAAGGTTGCAGTAGTATACAAAACATAGGTGGATCACAAAGTTATGCTAGAAGGTATTTATATCTAATGGCCTTTGAAATAGCTGAAAGTGATGTTATTGATGGTGGAGAGATAGACCAGGATGCAGAAGAAGGAAAAGCTAAAATAGGTAAAGCTGCAGTAATGACTATTAAAAAGCTTATAGATGAAACTGGAACAGATATTAATAAATTCTTAGCATGGGCCAATGTTGATAAAGTTGAGAGTATTCAAAACTCAATGCTACATGAGTGTATAAACATGTTAAGAGAGAAAAAAGAGAAACAGGAAGAAAAGAAGAAAGAAGAAAACTTTAATTTTTAGGAGGATATGTAAATGAAAGAGATAGTTTTAAAGAAAGAGTTACCAATAATAAATATGAACTTTGAGGAAGTAAAGGCTTCATTAATAGAAACTACAGAAAAGTACAAAGGAATAATAGTTACAGAAGAAGGGTTAAAGGATTGTAAGGCTACTCAAAAGGAATTAGCAGGAGTTAGAAATAAAATTGATGATTATAGGAAAGCTGTTAAAAGAGATATGGAAAAACCTATCAAGGCATTTGAAGGGCAATGTAAGGAGTTAATTGGACTTGTAGAAGAGGCAGAGAAACCAATAAAAGATGGAATCTTAGTCTTTGATAATAAGCGAAGAGATGAAAAGAAACTTAAGGCAATAGAGTTAATAAATGAATGTGTACAAGCATTAGGACTAGAAGAAAAGTATGCAAGTAGATTAACTGTGCTAGATAAATATTTAAACCTTAATGGAAGCGTAAAGAGTGTTAGAGAAGATATAGAGCTAAGAGGGAATATGCTTAAGAATGAACAAAGCATGGAGAAAGCTAAATATGAAATGCTTAAGGGAACTATAGAAACTACATTAGAAAGCATAAATAAAACTATAAAAACACCATTGAAATATGAGGACTTTCAAAAGTATATAGATTTTGGTTGGGATGCAGCAAGAATCATTAAAGAGATAAATGATAGAGCTGAACTAATTAGAGAGGCTGAGAGACCTAAAGAAGAACCAAAACCAGTAGAAAATGTAGAAGTTCCTAAGCAACAAGAAGTACCTAAAAAGGAAGATGTAATTCAACCACAAACTGAACCTAAGAAAGAAGAGCCTCTTTACTTTGTAGATATTAAAGTAATTCATACTATGGAGAATATAACTAAGTTAAGCCAATTCCTTAAAGATAATGGTTATGAGTATTTAGTTAAGAGTAAGGGTAGATATTTGGAGGAATAGCATATGGAAGATGTTAAGGACATGCTTCATGAAGTAGAGAAGTGGGCAAAGGCTTATGAAATATTAGAAACATTTAAAAACAGTAGTTGTGATGAATGTAATTGTGATGAATGTGGATTTCTTCAATTTTGTGATAAGGCATGTAATTTAGTTAACAAGTAGGTGAAGTAATGGCAGAAGGATGGATAAAGCTCCATAGAGCAATACGTAAAAACTGGATATGGGAAGATGCTCAAAAATTAAAATGGTGGTTAGATATCCTTCTTCAGGCTAACCACCAGGAGAGGAAAATTCTTATCGGAAATGAGCTTATTTTAGTTGAAAGAGGGAGTTTTCATACTTCAATAATTAAGTTGTCAGAGCGGTGGAAAGTGGACAGAAAAACGGTCAAAAGATTTCTTGAATTATTACAAAATGATAACATGATTTCTCTAAAAACTTCAAAAAAGGGGACAACGATTAAAGTGAGTAATTACAAGGATTTTCAAGCAATTTCAGATGACAAAAAGGACAACGGAGAGGACAACGAAGTCCCAACACATGCCCCAACGGTAGGGACAACAGAAGGGACAACACCCTCCCCAGATAAGTCCCAGATAAGTCCCAATAAGAGGGACACAAACAAGAATGATAAAGAATTATATAAGAATGAGGAAGAAGGAAAAGAAGGAGAAGAAGGGAAAGAAAAACCTCCTTCACTTCCACCTCTATCCTTTCCTACTCCGTATCATGAAACTATATTTAACCAGTGGTCAGAGAATACCTATAGGACCTGGTTCATGCATACAGAGATAGAGGATAAGGAAAATGAAATAGTTATGTTAGTAGGTTATGAATTAGCAAAAGAAATAATTGAAACTAAGTTCAAGGAGCAGCTAGATATATTACTAGGTAAAAAAGTAGTAGTTAGATTAAAAGAAATATAGAAAAGAGGTAGAAAGATGATTGATTTAAATAAAATAGTAAATGATACTTTGGTTGAAATGGAAAAGGAAAACTACGTAGAGAAAGTGGTTAAAGATACTTTAGAAAAAACAATAAAAAGTATAGTTGAGGATGTATTTAGAAGTTATAGTGATTTTGGAAAAAATCTTCAAACTCACATAGAAGAAAATCTAAACATTAATTTTAGAAATTTGGGAATGGAAGGATATAACGGATTAGTATTAGCAGCAGTACAGGAGCAACTAGATAAGGCAATAACTATTCAAGGTATAGATAAAATTAAGGAAAGTATGAATGAGATGCTAAAGGATACTAAAGATGAATATATGCTTACTGAAATAATAACAGCTCTAAAAGGAGAATCTTGTAAGGAAGAATACGAATTTGATTATGATGAAAGAATCGGATTAATAATTGTGGATGCTGGTAATGGGTATAAGCACATTTACTTGGATGAAGAAGAAAAAGATAGAAAATACGAATGTGATTATCAAATTGACATAGATGGTGAAGGAAAGCCATACAGCATAAAGCTTAAAGGTAGTGAGATAAATACTAAAAAAATAATGGGTGGTTTATATGGACTAGATAAGCTTTTGTTCAAGATATATTCTTCGGGAGCAAAAATTGTATTAGATCAGGGAGAATGTGATGAAGATTACGAGTATGAAACATATTATACTCATGAGGATTAGGAGGTAGTTAGAAATGAATATAATTTTAGGCTTAGGAATAGGTGTTATAGGTGTTTTAGTTCTTATGGGACATATTACCCTAGAAAAGAAATTAAATGGTATAGACAAGAAGATGGACAAGCAAAAAGACTATTGGAAAAGCTTAGAGTACTCTATAGAGATTAAAAGCAATAGAACTTCTAAGGAAATACAAGAGGGAAACAATTTTCTGGTTGATAGCATTGGTACATTAGCAAGCAATGTAGCTGCAGTAAGTTATGACATTAAATCAAGTAAAGAGGCTCTAGAAAATACTCTAGAGCAAACAAAAGAAGATATAAATAGTAATACCAATAAACAAGTTGCTAGAGTTATCTATCTAGCACCAACATTAAAGATTACTAAGTAGGAGGATATATGGACATTAAAGAGTTACTTATAATGCAGAAATCCTTTGATAGATATTTAGCTGCTAAACAAATAGGTCAATCTGATAATGAAAAGTTAGATGAATGGAATAGATCTGTATTAGATAAAAAGTTATTAGCTTTAAGTGTGGAAGTTGGAGAACTAGCTAATGCTACCAGGTGTTTTAAGTACTGGAGCACTAAAGAGGATGAAGGTAAGGAAAGAATACTAGATGAATTTGCAGATGTGCTTCATTTTCTCTTATCCGTTGCAAATAGTCTTCAATTCACCTCAGAAGATATAGAACATGCTTATATCCGAAAACACTCTGAAAATTATCGTAGACAGGCAGAAGGATATTAGCAGAAAGGGGGAATAACATGGTTACCAACGAGGAAATAAAAAACATGAATGATGAAGAGTTCTATGAAACTGCAAGAGCAGAACTTACAGGATTACCAAGGTCACAGCGAAGAGCTAAGGAAAGAGAATTAAAAGAAAATATTAAACTTATGAAATCTTTCAATCCAGCTCAATTAAGGCTTATAGATGCAGTAACTTCTGAAAGAAGTAAGTTGGAATGTGAACAGCAGATATCAAGATATATTACTATCATGGATACGTGTTTATCGGCTTATATGTATCTTAAAGATGAAAATATAACTGAAGATGAAGTATTAAAAGAATTAAAGATTATAGATGATTTAGTAACAGAATACAGAGATGTATTAAATGATATTTATAAGGAAAATAGGGGGAATGATGAAATGGCAGCAAAGCAAATAGAAAAGATAACTAAAGAGGTTAGAAAGAAGTGTGAGGAACTAATTAAAAATGGTATGAACCAAAGTAAGGCATTGGTTATATTAGGAACACAATTTCCTACTTTAAGTAAAGCTATGTTAGTAAATTCCTATAAGAAGGTTAAGAAAGAAATGAAAGAAGATGTAACACAAGAGAAAATTACAGAAGAAGAAAAACAGATAATTGCAGCAGCTGAGCATATATTCCCAGAGATTAAAGAAGAACCAAAGGATCCAGTAGTTGCAGAAAATGCAACAACTGAAATTAAACAAGAATCAAAAGAAGAGCTCAAGTTGGAAGTTAAGCCAGAAAGTAAAAAAGAGGAGGAGCCAAAGGTGGAAAGCAAATTAAAGGTTGTTAGTAAGGAAATCATAGTTGAAGGTGAGTTCGGGAAGTACAGTATAGATCAAGTTGGAGTAACTGTAGGAGAGCTACAATTCACAAGTATAGCAGATGTTGAAGAATATAAGACAGATGAACTTGCAGCATTTGAAAAGAGAATAGCAGAGATTAAACAAGTAGTGGCAGGTGAGTTTTAGTGAATAAGGTAGTTTTAATTGGAAGATTAACTAAGGATCCAGAGCTAAAGTTTACACCAGGCACAGGAACTGCAGTATGTACATTTACAATAGCAGTAAGCAGAAGATTTAAAAAAGAAGGACAACCAGAAGCTGATTTTATACCAATAGTAGTTTGGGGGAAACAAGCTGAAAGCACTGCGAACTACATGAGTAAAGGTAAGCTTTTAAGTGTAGCTGGAAGAATTGAAACTAGGTCATATGAAGCTAAAGACGGAGGAAGAAGGTATGTTACTGAGGTTGTAGCTGATGAAGTGAGTTTCTTAGAGTTTGGGAATAAGAATGAACAAACAACTCAGCAGAATAATGGCAGCATTCCAGGAGATTATTTTGGAGAAGAAGATAATTCGGATATGCCATTTTAAATAAATAATAAGGAGAATCAATTATGGAAAAGATGATTAATATACTCTCCTAGTCTAGGAATAAGATCATATGGGAGCATTGCTACAAGGTGGTATTCTCATATGACAATCATATAGTAAAAAGTTCTTTGAAAATTGAATAGTATGGTATTGAAAATTGATTGTTTTATCTCTTAAATCATATAAATATTTTTAAATTTTGATAATGCTTTTATATTTTATATTTTATATAATAAATGTTATAATTTTATTCATAACAATAGTAAATGTTAGAATAATTATTGATGAGGTGAAATATGTATTACTTAATTATAGATACATGTGTATGGTTAAATATAGGTAAGGATATTATAAATACAGAAGTTATTGATCAATTGACTAACTTTGTAAAAAGTGACAAAGTACGTATAATATTACCTGACATAGTTAAAAATGAGTGGGACAAGCATAAACAAGATAAAATTATTGATTTAAATAAAAAATCAGTACAAGGTAAATTAAAAAATGTTAAAGAACTTTTAGTTTTAGTGGAAGAAGATAAACAAAAAATTATTGAAGATTTACTGAAGTCAAAAGTTGAAGTAGAAAATGAAGTAGAAAAAAAAGCTAAAGAATTAATTAGAAAGATTGAAGCATTATTTAGCTATCCAACTACTAAAAGAATTTGTCCAAACAAAGAAGTAGCAACTGAAGTTGTTGAATGGGGACTTATGAAAAAAGCTCCACATCATAAAAAAAGTAGTATGGCTGATACATTGTTACTATTAAATTCGATATATTATATAAAGAAGCACTCATTAAGAAATGTGATATTTGTAACAGCCAATAAAGAAGATTTTAGTAGTATTAGCAATCCTAAAATAATCCATGAAGATTTAAAAATGAAATTTGAAGAAAATAAAATAAGTTATTTCATTAATATTGGTGAGGCTCTAAATAAAATTGAAAGAGATGCTATTAGCGATGAAGTAGTAAATAAAATAGAAAAGCTTTCAGATATAATGATATGCTATAGATGTGGTGGCAATATGGATGATGGGGCCTATAAAATGTCTCAATATGGTGGGTTAACATTTCAGTATACTTGCTGTGCTTGCGGAGCTAGATTTGATACTGGAGAATATTTTGATTAACACTTATATATTTTAGTAATGATTACATTTGAATTATTAATTTAATAACAATACCGTACTATTCAGAGATAAATATGCGGTATTTTTTTATTCAAATTTAATGAAATAAAGAAGGAAATAAGTTATGAAGTTAATAGAGTTTTTAGAGAAATATATATTTGTTAGTAATGATGCGGAGGGAAAAGATGATAGTAGTCGAAGGAAAGATAAAAGGTAAAGCTAGACCAAGAGTATTTAATGGACATGCTATGACTCCAAAGGATACAGTTAACTATGAGAATTGGGTAAGAATTAATTACAGGGAGCAAGATGGAAAATACTTAGATGGACCAATTAAAGCTAGAATAACAGCCTATTACCCAATAATGAGTAGTTATTCTAAAAAGAGAATAAAGTCAATAAAGGAAGGAGTAGAATATCCAACTAAAAAGCCAGATGGAGATAATATTGCAAAGATAATTTTAGATAGTTTGAATGGAATAGCATTTAAGGATGATAGCCAAGTTATAGAACTTACTATACTTAAGAGATATACAGAAGAACTGGAGAGAGTCGAGTTTGAACTGGAGGAGATAAGACTTGAATAAAGAACTATTTAGAAAGACAGAAGGTAAGCTATATAGCTATTTTAGAGAAAAAAAAAGAACTTAATGATATCAGAGTTAGAATAGATCAGTTAGAGAAACAAATTGAATCTATAGAATATGATATTAAAAATACTAATATTAAGATAGACTATTATCAACCAGGGATGGGAATTAATGAAAGAGTACAAACAAGTACTAATAGTACAAGCTATGCAGAGAATGAAATAATGAGAGCTATAGGAAAACTAGAAGAAGAAAGAGCTATAAAGATAAGAAATTTATTTAAACTTAAAGCTAAGCTTAGAGATACAGAAAGCTTTATAACTCATATGGAACAGAATTTAAAAGACTTAAGTCAAGAAAATAAAAAGTTTATAGAGCTTAAATATAGAGATGAGATGAATGTTAATATTATAGCTGAAAGATTAAATATTGCTACAGCTACGGCTTACAGAATGAGGGATGACTTAGTGGAAGATATAGCAAAGCATGAAGGGAGTTTTCTATATTAAAATCTGAGAAAAAAATGAGAAAAAAACGAGAATATATAGAGAGTTATAGATGTTATAATTATATTGTAAAAGAAAGTTGAATTCCCCATAAACCCCAATAAAAAAGGCGCTTATGAAAATAGGTGCCTTTTTTATGCATAATATTGTAATAATATTCAATATATTATACAATTCAGTAAGAGGGGGATTAAAATGGGAAATATAGAAAGTACTATAGAATATATTGAAGATACAATAACAGAACAACATATTAAAGAAGGAATAAGCAAAGAGTATGTAAAAGCAATAGCTTATTATACTGGTTTAAATATAAAAGAATATGAATATGATTATGGTATAGATGGAACTTTTTCAGGTGTAAAAGTAAGAGATGGTAGGATTGTATCAAATGGGTTTAATTTAGATTTTCAATTAAAAGCTTCAGTAAATGTTGTAGAAGAGGGAGATGCAGTTAAATATAATTTAGAAGCAAAAAATTATAATGATTTAGTAGATGAAGAGACAGGAACTCCAAGAATTCTAATATTATATAAATTGCCTAGAGATAAAGAAACATGGATTAATGTGAATAAGGATAAAACAATATTTAATTGCTGTGCATGGTGGTGTTATTTACGTGGTAAAGAACCAACAAATAATAAAGAAAAAAAGACAATAAGGATTCCTAAAAATCAGCAGTTTGATGAAAAGTCGTTGAAACAACTGATGAATCAAGTAATGAGAGGGGAGTTAATATAATGATTAATAATATTAATTTGAAAAATATTACTGTTGATTCTCTTCGAAATTATTTAAAAAATGATGGGTGGAAATTAGACGAAAGTTTTCCGAATAAAAAAGTGTTTCTTTACAAGAAGAAATTAGATGATGATACTTTTTCTATAACAGTTCCTGCTAGTAGTAATTTTAAGGATTATTCAATTAGAGTCAATGATATTATTGAATTATTATCAGAGTTATACGGAAAAAGCTCTAATATTATAACTGAAAGAATATTAAACAATAGTGGTGATTTATATGTTATTGATAATAAAGAAATAGAGGAAATAAAAAATGATAAGGATATAATGAGTTTCAGGATTATGTCTAAGGAATGTGAAAATGGAAGTATACCATTGGAGTATGGTGCAAATATAGTTGAAGGATTAAAAAAATTAATTTTATCAGCTATATTTAGTGAAGAGAATCCTAGACCATATTTTTTTAGACCGAGTAGAGATACACATATTGAGTTATCAAGGTATAAATTAGCGCAAACTGAAGTAGGCAGCTATATATTTAATATAGAAATAGAAAATGATTATGCAAATCAAATTGAATTTGATAATACTGGTATAATACAGGATATATCGCATCAAAGGAAGGTAATAAAAAGAATTCAAAATGGGATACAAAAGGTTATACAAGTAAGAGACAATGGTAATACTGAAGAACTTTTTAAGACTGGGTATAAGAGTGGATTAAATGCAAATATGTGTGATGCATTACTAAGTTTAAAAAATGAAGATAATGATTTAAGTATTGAATCTACAGTTAAATGGTCAAATAAGTTACCACAACCTTATGGTATAGTAGATAAAGTTGTTTTAAAAAATGATGATTTTTATATTATAAAGAATATATCTGAAAAGTACAAAGAGAATAAGCCAATGAATACTGAGGTAAAAGGTAAGATTACAAGACTAAGTAATAACAAAAACTCACAGGGGATATCAATAGAAAGAAATATAGTTATTAAGGGAAAAGTAGATGGTAAGGATAGAAGAATTAAAGTTGACTTAAATGATTATGATTACATGGATGCATGTGAAGCTCATAAAAAGGATCTTGAAATATCAGTAAAAGGGGAACTAACAAAGAACGGAAAAAATTGGCTCATTGACAATTATAAAGAATTTAAGGTTTTCGATAAATAGACTGTTAAGAGACACTTATAGAAATATAGGTGTCTTTTATTGTTATATTTTAGAAAGTATTGTAAAATTATTATGGGGTGATAATGATATGGATAGAATTAAAAGGTGGTTTAAAAAGAAATTTTCCAAAAAATATATAAAAGAACTACTTAACAAGATAAATTTTACTAAATTTACATGGGTAGTAGTTATAGCATTTATAGTTGGATTAAGCTTGATTTTTTATGGTAATATAGAAAAATTTTTCACGATAAAATTAATAGGTATAATTTTAATGTTAGTTGACTTGATTTTGGGAGTTATTGAATTATTTTTATATCAATTAAAATTTATTATAGATGATATAGATAAAATGTTTCTTTTTATTTCATTTGGTATAACTTATATATGTTTAATAATAGGTTATGCAACTTTAACAGATAAAATAGTATCTGGTTTTCCTGAATATAGAGAAGAATTAACAGAATTATTTATTTATTCATTTACAGGTCTGGTTCCAGCAATAATAACTGTAATAGCTACGTATCTTGCAGCAATACATGGCGGTAAAAAAGCTATGGAAGCAACTGAGAAACAACTAGATGCACAAGCTGATAAGGAAAAAGATAGATTGAAGAAAAGCAGGAGTATTGCTATAAGAATAATAGTTAAACTTCTTAAGGAAGAAATAGAGGACAATGTAAACTATTTGAAAAAGGCACAACTTTTAGAGAAAAAAAATATATACAAGAGTAATCATGAATATGCTGCAATAAAACGATATTTAAAATTTGTAGATTATGATAATGTCAAGTATGAAATTATAAAATATTGTGATGAAGATATCGTAGAAGAAGTTATAGATATATATGAAATTTTTCGTATATTTGCAAGGCATGATAATTTAAACGAAATAGATGGAAAAGAATTTAAAAAAATAACTAAATTAGAACAAAAATATAATAGTTTTTTAAAAACAATAGAAAGCAAGGAATCTTATTAGCTTAGTTTTTTAAAATTCATATGTAATATATTGTGTATCATATGGGCAAGTATACTATATATAGAAAGTGAGGCAGGATTATGGCTGATAAACCAGATCCATGGGATAATAATTAATAACTAAGGAACTCTAGTAATTTAGGGTTCTTTTTATTTTACAGAAAGTGAGGTGGCATTATGGCTAAAGTACAATCATTAATAAATAAAATAACCAAGGCATTGAAAGCAAAAGGCTGGATGCCACTGATAAATCATGAACAATTTTATGGTGATGATGGACAGCCTATTACTAAATATATAGTTCACTATGGAAAGCCTAGAGGAAAAGAAAATGATGTTGTAGATATAGTATATAGTAAAGTAGACTTGCTAAAGGTACTCATAGAAATACTTAGGGCAGGTGATAGTAATGGATAAAATGACACCTAAGCAAAAGGCATTTGTAGATTACTATATAGAACTAGGGAATGCTACAGAGGCTTATATAAGAGCGGGATATAACAAGAAAGGTGCTAGAGCTAATTCATCAAGACTGATAGCAAATGATAGCATAAAACAATATATAGATGAACGATTAAAAGAAATAGAGGATAAACGTATAGCAAAAGGAGAAGAGGTTCTTCAATATCTCACAAAGGTAATGAGAGGAGAAGAAAAGGACCAATTCGGATTAGATGCTTCATTGCAAGATAGAACAAAGGCAGCTGAATTGTTAGGTAAGAGATACAGGTTATTTACTGAGAATATTAAGGTTGAAGGAAATCAACAAGTTCAGATAGTAGATGATATAGATGATTAAGGTTAAGTTAAAGAGTATAATAGCTTCAAGTTTTTATGAAGTGCATAAAGATATTAAACAAGGACTTCACACTCACTATTGGTTTAAAGGTGGTAGAGGTAGTACGAAGTCCTCTTTTATTTCTATAGAAATTGTCTTAGGTATAATGAAGGATGCACAACAAGGAATTATGTCTAATGCATTAGTATTAAGAAGAGTAAAGGATACTCTATCAGAATCAGTAAGAGACCAGATTAAATGGGCAATAGATACATTAGGTGTAAGTGATGAATGGCATGTACCAGAAGCGAAACTAACAATAACTTATAAACCTACTGGACAAGTAATAAGATTTAAAGGTGCTGATAATCCTAAGAAAGTTAAGTCTACTAAAGTACCTAAGGGATATATTAAGTATCTTTGGTATGAAGAGGTTGATGAGTTTGAAAGCAAGAGTAAAATAGATACAATTAATCAATCTATTTTAAGAGGTGGACCTAAATTTTGTGTATTCTATTCATTTAACCCTCCTGAAAGTCAAAGGAATTGGTGTAACCAGGAAGTAGTAGAGAAGAGAAAAGATAAATATATACATCATAGTGATTACAGAAGTGTTCCTAAAGAATGGCTAGGTGAACAGTTCATAATTGAAGCAGAGCATATGAAGAAAGTTAATCCAACTAAGTATGAGCATGATTACTTAGGAGCAGTTACTGGAACTGGTGGAGAGGTATTTAGAAACTTAACTATAAGAGAAATATCAGACGAAGAAATAAAGATATTTGATAGATTAAAGAATGGATTAGACTTTGGTTATGCTGCTGATCCATTAGCTTATATGTTAATGCACTATGATAAGACTAGAAAGAGATTATATATATTTGGTGAAATATATAAGATTCAATTAAGTAATAGTAAAGCGGTACAAGAAATTAAGAAGTTAAATCCACTTAATAAAAGAGTTACTGCTGATAGTGCAGAGCCTAGAACAATAAGTGAATTTAAAAGATTAGGATTAAATATTATAGGTGCAAAGAAAGGACCAGACTCAGTAGAGCATGGTCTTAAATTTTTGTCTGAAGAAATAGAAGAGATAATAATAGATCCTGTAAGGTGCCCTAATGCTAAAAGAGAATTTGTAGGGTATGAAATAGAAAAAGATAAAGAAGGTAATTTAAAAGGAGAGTATCCAGATAAAAACAACCATACTATTGATGCTGTTAGATATGGTATGGAGGACGAAATTAGAGGAAGTAGTATGTCAGTATTAAAATAAGAAAGGAGATAATCATGGGATTTTTAAGTAATATAATAAAGCCAGCTAGTCAGCCTATGAGTAAAGAGGATGTAATACATACTTATATACAAGACTTTGAGAGTAGCAAAACTAGAAAAGATATGCTTACAGGTGAAAAGTACTATAAAAATGAGAATGATATTAATGAAAGAAAGCTATATAAGTATGTAAATGAGTCTAAGGTGGAGGATACAGAAAGGCCCAATAATAAACTATCTCATAGTTTCGCTAAGTTGTTAGTAGATGAGAAGGTGAATTATTTATTAGGTAAGTCTCCGATTATAGCTGCAGATGACGAGAAGTTCCAGGAGAAACTTATAGAAATACTAGATGATGAATTTGACGATACTATACAGGAGATAGGAATAGAAAGCTCTAACAAAGGTATAGCATGGCTACAGCCTTATATAGATGAAGAAGGAAGTTTAAAGTTTGAAAAACATGATAGTGAAAAGATTATTCCAGTATGGAAGGAAAGTTCACACAAGACGCTTGAAGCTATCATAAGGGTTTACTATGTTGAAACATATGAGGGAAAAGAGAGAAAAGATGTAAAGAAAGTAGAGTATTGGACTAAAGATGATGTAACATACTACACATATTTTAATGGGTCAATGATACCTGATGTTGAAGCTCCAGGAGAGGGTGAACCAATTGGACATTTTAAAATAAATAATGGTTCAGAATATAAAGGATGGGGCAGAGTTCCTTTTATACCTTTTAAGAATAATACTAGAGAGCTTAATGACCTAACTTATTTTAAATCATTAATAGATGACTACGATAAAAATACCTCGGATACATCTAACACATTAGATGATATTGCGAGGTTTGTTTATATCCTTAAGAATTATGGAGGTACTGATTTAGGTGAGTTCTTAAATGATTTAAAGCTATATAAAGCAATAAAGGTTGATACTGATGGTGGAGTTGATAAGTTAAGTCCAGATATAGAAATAGATGCAGTAGAGAAGCATCTAGATAGAATAAAAAAAGATGTCTATATATTTGGTCAAGGTGTAGACATGGATACTGATAAGTTTGGTAATAGTCCAAGTGGTATAGCTCTTCAATTCTTATACTCTGCATTAGATTTAAAATGTGATCAGATGGAAAGAAAGTTTAAGAAGGCCTTTAAATATATATTTTGGTTTATAGCTGAGTATTTCAAAACAATAAATCAAGGAACTTATGATCCTAAAAAGGCTAAAGTAACTTTTGTAAGAAGTATGATAATAAATGAAACGGATACTATAACTAATATTAGAAACTCAAAAGGTATAGTATCTGATAAGACACTTCTTGAACACCACCCATATGTTGGAGATGTAGATGAAGAAGAGAGTAGAAAAAAAGAAGAAAGAAAAAATTCACTTGAGCCTGATCTAGACTTTGGTAATAGAAATAGTGGAAGTGAAGTAGATGAAGAATAGTGAGTACTGGAAACAAAGGCAAGAAGCAAAGTTCTTAAAATCTGAAAAAGATATTATTGAGTTTCATAATGGTTTAGTAAAGTCTTTTAGGAGAGCTAAAAAAAGTATTCATAGTGTAATCAATAATTTCTATATTCGATATGCTGATAATAATGAATTGACCTATGATGTGGCAATGGAAGAACTAAACTTTGATGAGCTTAAAGAACTAAAGGATGAGCTTGGAAAGTTTAAGGCATTAGCTTTAGATTCTATAGGAGAGTTTAATCTAGAGTTAGAGAATATGTCTATGAGAGCGAGAATAACAAGATATCAGGCATTAGAAATGCAGATAGATGCTATATTAAATAATCTCTATGATATTGATTATGAAGCATATGGAACAGATAAATTTATAGAGATATACAAGGACCAATATTATAGAACTATATTTAATATAGAACAATATAAAGGCTTTCATAGTGAGTTTGCACAGATAAGTAATAGAGCTGTAGAAGAATTGATAAACTATCCATTTAGTGGGGCTTCATATAGTGATAGGCTATGGAGACAAAAGGATGATTTGATTTTCAAGTTAAAAGATAGTCTAATGGATACTATTATAAAAGGAACTAACCCTAAAGAGTTATCAGAAGGGTTTGCTCACCATTTTGGTAATAAAGAGCATGAAGCATATAGATTACTACAGATGGAAAATGCTTTTATAGTTGAACAGGCCACACTTAAAGGATATAGTGAGGATGGAATAGAAAAATATGAAATACTAGCTACATTAGATTTAAAGACCTCTGATATATGTAGAAGGCAGGATGGAAAGATATATGATGTTAAGAAAGCTCTAACAGGAGTAAACTCTCCACCATTTCATTGGTTTTGTAGGACAACTACTATTCCTCATATACAAGATGATGAAGCCGGAAAAAGAATAGCAAGAAACCCGATAACAGGAAAAAATTATACTGTACCTGCTGAAATGAAGTATGAACAATGGTATAATAAGTATGTAGCTAATGATCCTAAAGCACTAGCAGAAGAAAAGAAGATAAAGAATAGATATAGTGATAAGAAACAACATACTTTATATAAAGAAGTACTGGGGAAAGAAAGCCCTAAATCTTTTGTGGACTTCCAGGAATTAAAGTATAATGATAGTAAGTCATGGAATATAAAACAAAGGGAATACTCTACTATTGATTCTATAAATAATAAAGAGTGGTCTGATACTTATAAAGAGAAAATTAAGTCAACTTATTATAATTTTAGAAAAGAAAATATTGAATTATCTTGGCATGGTGCTCAAAGATTCGTTGATAGAAATGTATCTAAAAATGGAGTTGTTAGATTTACTAAAGAAGATATAATAAATATATTTGATAAAAGACCTAATTATATACAACCTGATGGTAGATTAGTTAACTATGAAAATAATATAGCTATTATTAGAAATAGTGAAACAAACGAAATTGTTAGTATCGTATGTAGGAATAATCCAAAGGAGGAGTGGAGAAAGAATGATTAAAAAGGTTCTTGATATAATTGAAACATATTTAGATGGAAAATATGAAGAAGATGAAAATTATCCATTTTATCTTGAGTTAGAAACTGAATTATTACTTGATAATTATGATGAAATGTATCAAGAGGATAGGAAAGTTACAGAGTTATTAAATGAAGAAATTCCAGATATTTGTGCAGCGGTTGGAGAAATAGACGTTGAGGAATTTAAAAGACTTTTAAGAATTGAATTTTTAAAAGCTAAAGAATTATATAACAAATAGTAAGCACTTACTTAAATAAAGAGTAGGTGCTTTTATTATGTTTAAAAGCGAGATGATAAACATAGCTAATTTAAGTAAAATAGATAGTAGATGTGAGAAATGTAAGCATAAAGATAGTTGCAATAATAAAAGAATGGTGGCTTATAAATTGGATGAAATGCCTAAGATTAATATGAAAAGTGCAACTATTCCTAACAATCAACCTTTAACACAGCCTTTGTCTATAAAACATACTCCTATAACAGTAAAGATGGGTGAGTATGGAACTATTCACACTAGTTTAGAAGAGGTTGTAGAAAATCTAAATAGAAAATTATATAAAGGGTTTAATTACGTTTAAATTTAAGGAGGAAAAGAAAATGATTAAATTAAACACTATTCAAAAAAGAGAGAAGTTAAATGAGGTTTTTATACATGATGAGAAGGGAAATGGGGGAGCAAACCATGTGTATATAATAAAAGGTAATTCTGATGTACATCTTCCTATTGAATTTCAAAATGGGGCTAGAAATACAGAAGGAAGTAAATCAGGTGTAATTGACTCTGATTTGTTAGAAATAGTAAGACATAGACTTCAATGTTTCCAAGCTGGACCATTTAGTTCAGAGTATAATGCAAAGGCTTTAGAGCATATAGAAATTGCACTAATGTATATGAATAGAAGGGTAGAAGATAGAATTGAAAGAAATGTACTAGGGACAAATAATAAGTAATTAAAGTCTTAGGAAACTAAGGCTTTTTATTATGCTTAAAATCGGTCAGAAGATTAGACCTAAAATAGTCAATTCGTGGTGGATAGTAACACACCTAAAACTACTTAATACGAAAGGAGATTTTATATCATGAAAACAGAGTTTTTAAAAGAGCTAGGATTAACAGAAGAACAAATTAAATCTGTTATGGCTGAGAATGGGAAGGACGTTGAAGCAGAAAAGGAAAAAGTAAAGAATGCTACAACAGAGTTAGAAGGTACCAAAACTCAATTATCAGAAGCCAATAAGACAATTACAGATTTAAAGAAAAGCAATGGTGATAATGAAACATTACAAACAAAGGTCAAAGAGTATGAAAAAGCAATAGCAGACCAAAAGGCTGAGAATATCAGAATACAAAAAGAGTCAGCTATAAAGGTAGCTCTTAAAGGTGCAGGGTGTACTGATGAAGATTACTTTATGTTTAAGCACAAAGATAAGATTGAGTTTGATGAAAATAACACTCCTAAGAATTTAGATTCAATTATATCTACAGAAAAGGAAGGTAAATCTTTATTATTTAGCAGTACTGTAATTGGTACTCCTCCTATAGATGGGAAGAGTGATCCAACACCACAAGCACCAACAGATTTAAAAAGTGCATTAGCACAAAGATATGAAAATAAATAGTAGAGGAAAGGTGATATATAATGGCAATAACATTAGCAGAAGCAAAAGTATCAATGGCAGACAAAGTTGACCAGATGGTTGTAGACGAGTTTAGAAGGAGTTCTTTATTATTAGATAGTTTAATATTTGATGATGCGGTTTCTCCAGGTACAGGAGGAAGTACTTTAACTTATGGATACACTAGACTATTAACTCCAGCTACAGCAGGATTTAGAGCAATAAACAGTGAATATGCTCCACAAGAAGCAAAGAGAAAAAAGGAAAGCGTAGATTTAAAAATATTTGGAGGATCATTCCAACTAGATAGAGTTATAGCAAATACTTCAGGAGCAGTAGATGAGGTTGACTTTCAACTCAAGGAGAAAATCTTAGCAGCAAGTAACTTATTTCATTACACAGTTATTAATGGGGATAGTGCTACAGATAGTAAATCATTTGATGGATTAGACAAGGCTTTAGTTGGAACAGATACAGAAATTAATACTGATGCATTCATAGACTTATCTTCAAGTGGAGCTATAGATACTAATTATAAAGAGTTCTTAGATTTACTTGATTCTTTCTTATCTGAATTAGCTGGTAAGCCTACTATGTTAATGGGAAATTCTAAATTAATGACAAAGATAAGATCCGTAGCAAGAAGAGCTGGTTATCTAACCCAATCAGAAGATGCCTTTGGAAGAAAAGTAGATGCTTATGATGGAATACCTCTTATGGACTTAGGATATTACACAAATGGGGCTAACACAAGTCCAACAGTTAAGATTGCAGATACAAGAAAACCAGACGGTTCAACTATTGTTACAGGTCTAACAGACTTATTTGCAGCTACTATTGATATAGGAGGTTTCCATGGAGTAACCGTTAAAGGTGATAAGATGATTAACACATATCTTCCTAACTTAACTGCACCAGGAGCAGTAAAAACAGGTGAAGTTGAAATGGTAGCTGCTATAGCATTAAAGAACTCTAGAAAAGCTGGAGTACTAAGAAATATAAAAGTAAAATAGGAGGCGTATTTTATGAAATATAAAATAACTACTCCAGAAGAAGGATACACTGGTATTATTGCTGGTGTATCCTTTGCTAATGGAGTAGGAGAAACAGAAAGTAATTGGTTAGTTAATTGGTTTACTGAAAAAGACTATGGAGTAGCAGAAATTGCAGAAGGTGAAACTAAACAAGAAGTCACAAAAGAAACTCTTAATTTATCTGAATTAAACTCAAATGAATTAAAGTACCTAGCCAAAGAAAGAGGAATACGGGGTTATTCTTCTTTAAATAAAGAGGAACTTATAAAGGTTTTAGAGGAATAAGGTTATGATAGAAGAAATAAAAGCATTATTAGGAATTACTGACAATAGTAAAGATGTATTGATTAATTATTATGTTAAAAGTATTAGTAATGAAATAATGAGCTATTGTAACATAAAACAAGTTCCTACAGAACTAGAAACCTTTATACAGAACAAAGTAATTAGTATCTTAAGGTACGAAGATAATGAATATAGAGGAGTTAAAAGTATATCTGAAGGAGATACAAAGCTTGAGTTTGCAATAGAAAATAACGGAGCTGATACTCTAACTTATTCAATAAATGATTCAGATAAGAAGATTTTGAGGAATTTTAGAAGGTTAAAGTTTTAAGGAGGGAATATTATTGAATGGTTCAATATTAGCAAAACTCCATAAAGATAAAATGACTATACTTAGGTATGAGGAAGTTAAAGTTAATGGCATAACTAGGATGCAAGATGTTGAAAAGTATATAGATGTCCCTTGTAGGCTATCTAAAGAGAAATTAAGTGGTATAAGTGATGAAAATACACCAATATTAACAATAGCCCATAAAGTCTTTACCGGTCCTAATGTGGATGTTTTAAAAGGTGATAAGCTAGTAATTAAACAAAAGAGTGGTAGGATATATACCTTTAAAGCAGGAGAAAGCTTTCCATATTCAGCCCATATAGAAATAGATGTACAGAAGGAAGAGACTGCATAATGGGAAGTAATGCAAGAAGAAATAAAGCCGCAATAGATCAATATAGAAAAGAACTCGAATCTATGGTTAAGGATATTAAAGAGATAGATAAAAAGGTATTAAACAAATCCTTAAATATTGGACTTAGAGAGGTTAAAAGAATAACTCCTGTAAAATCAGGGCATATGAGAGAAAATTGGTTTACTAATCCAGTTAAAGAATCTTATGATGGGGTTTCAAAAGAACTGTTTAATATTGCTGATTACGCCTCATATGTTAATTATGGACACAGAATTGTAAGTAATGGAAAGACAAAAGGGTTTGTAAAAGGAAAATTCATTCTTGAAATAGCTATAACTAAAGTTGATAAAGCAATGGTAGAAGAGTTCAAGAAAGCTGTAGAAGAGGTGAATAGGAAACATGGTAAATAGTATTAATGATGAAGTAAAGAATAAATTATTAAGTTTATATCCAGGTATAACTATATATGATGAGAAGGTGCCACAGAAATTTAAAACACCTTCTTTTTTTATATCTATTTATGACCAAGACTATGAGAAAAAACTTAATACAAAGTATGGATCAACTATAAGTTATGATGTCTCCTATTTTCCTAATGAAGAATATAACAAAAACAATGAAATGTATTTAGTGCAAGAAAACTTATTAAGGGAATTTAGGGATTTAGGTACATTTAGAGCTCTTAACATTAAAGCTAATATTACAGATGATGTACTTCATATCATGTTTGATGTTAAATATTCAGAAGCATTAATTATAGACGGTATAAAGATGAACAATTTAGATACTAATACAGAAATTAAGGAGGTATAGCATGGGAGGAACATGGATCAAACAAGATAAGATATTACCTGGTGCTTATATCAATATATTAGGAGAAACACCACTATCTATTGATATAGGCAGTAGAGGTGTAGTAGCTTTACCAATAGAACTTGATTGGGGAGTGAAAGGTCAGATTAATAAAATAAAGAATGATAGTGATACTCTAAGTACCTTGGGTTATAGAGTTGACGACATAATAGCACTTAGAGAAATATTTAAAAATGCTATTGAGGTATTGGTTTGTAAAACAAACTCTGGAACAAAAGCTGAAGGACAAGTGGTAACAGGTGTTACTGCTACAGCTATATGTGAAGGATTAAGAGGAAATGATATAAATATTGTAGTTCAAGAATCAGGAAGTGAGTTCGACTTCATTACTTATATAGATGGTGAAATGGTAGATAAACAAACTATAACTACATTTGAAGAGTTTAAGGATAATGATTATGTAAGTTTATCAGGTACAGGAGTTATAGGAGCAGCTACTATTAAATTATCTGGAGGGGAAACAACTTCAACGAGTCAAGAAGAATATAAAGCATGTTTAGAGTCTATTAAAACCTATAATTTTAATACCCTTTGTTATGGTGGGGATAACTCAAGTGTAAAATCAGATATTGAAAAATATATAAGAAGTCTTAGGGAGAATGAAGGAGTTAAAGTCCAGGCTGTTGTTTCTAATTACTCTTGTGATTATGAAGGAATCATAATCGTGGGAAATGGAGTTGTTTTAGAAGATGGGACAGAATTAACTCCTAGTCAGACTTGTTACTGGGTAGCAGGTGCTACAGCAGGAGCAAATTTAAATCAATCTAATACGGGTAAAGTATATCAAGGGGCTATAGATGTGGTTCCTAGATTACTTAAGGAAGGTATGGAAACAAAGACACTAGAGGGAAAGATGGTATTTAAGGTTGATAATAATCAAAGAGTTACCTTAGTTTACGATATAAATTCTTTAACTACTTTTGGTGAAAAAAAGAAAAAGTCATTAAGGAAGAATAGAGTTATAAGGACTCTAGACAATATGGCAAATGATATATCTAATATATGGGAATATGGATATAAAGGCAAGATAGATAATAATGAGTCAGGAAGAACACTTTACAGAGGGGATTTAGTAGAATACTGTAAAAACCTACAAAAGTTAAATGCTATTGAAAACTTTACACCAGAGGATATAACTGTAGGACCTGGTACTGACAGTGACGCTATGGTAGTTAGAACTGGGGTTGAAGTAGTAGACTCTGCTGAAAAATTATATATGACTATATTAGTATAGGAGGGACAATAAATCTATGAGTAATAATCATGTTAGGTTAAAGGATACTATATCCTCTAAGGAAGGAAAGGCCTTTATAACCATAGATGGACAAAATAGAGAATTATTTGAGATATCAGCACTTAAAGCACAACTAGATTTAATTGTGCAAGCAAAGCCAATGTTAGGTCATAGAATGACTCAACATAAAGTAGTTGGTGCAGAAGGTACAGGCTCTATGACAATGTATTTTATGAACTCAGATATGTTAAGAATGGCAATTAAGTATATTAAAGATGGGACTTTGCCAGATATCAAATTACAAATAACTAATGAGGATCATCAATCAACAATAGGAAAGCAAACAATAATGCTTTTAGGAGTATTATTTGCTACGATTCCAGTTACTAACCTTGATGATTCAAGTGATGACCCTATAACAATAGACACAGATTTTACTTTTGATGATATTGAAGGATTAGATTTCTTTGACTTACCTTCAAACTATAGATAGTCGTGGATACAATAGTATTTCAATTATTTAAGTTATCAATATCAGCAACAGCCTTATTCTTAGGGATAGGGCTTTCTTTAACAATATTAATATGTATAATGGAGGAATATTTTATGGAAAGAAATTTAAGTGCATTTTTAAACCCTATAAAAATAGAAAATGAGTTTGTGGTGGTATCAAATAGATTTAAGGATGAAAAAGGAGTTCCAATTTCATGGGAAATTAGAGCTATCATGTCAGAAGAAAATGATATTCTTATGAAAAAACATACTAGAAGAGATAAGAAAACTAAACAAGAAATCTTTGATAGAGCTGCTTACGTAAATGACCTTGTAGCTTCTGCTGTAGTATTCCCGGATTTAAAAAATGCAGAGTTACAAAAGGGTTATGGAGTTATGGGAGAAGTAAGTTTATTGTCTAAAATGTTATCTTTAGGTGAATTTACTACTCTTAGTGGAGCAGTTCAGAAATTATCTGGATTGGAGGAAGAGGATGAAACTAAAATAGAAGAGATAAAAAACTAATAGAGGAGGGTGAAGTGGATTATGTTATAGCCCATTTCGCTCTCCAAAAGTTACATTTACTACCCTCGCAAATAGTCAATCTTCCAAAAGAAGAAAAGATATTTGTATATGCGTCAATTATAAAAAGAATTGAGGCAGAAAAAGAAGAACAAGATAAGATTAAAAAGAAAGCTCAATCTACTGGAAGGGGAAGGAGGAAGAGATAGCATGCCTACTTTAAATGCAATGTTTAAACTTACAGATAAATATACTAAAACACTTAATCTTATGGATGCAGGAAATAGAAGGTTCGGCAATTCTATCTTAGGAACTTCAACAAAGGTAGATAGTTTTAACAATAAGTTATCTAATCAAAGCGGGGCTAATTCATTCATAAATGGTATAAAAAGAATGACAGCAGCAGTGGGTGGATTTATGGCTATTAAACAAGGTACGGCCATAAGTGATGATTATATGAATACCAGAGCTAGAATAGACATGATGAATGATGGTCTACAGACCACTGCTAAGTTACAGGATAATATTTTTGTAGCAGCAGAAAGGTCTAGAGGTGCTTACTTAGACATGCAGAAGGCAGTAGCTAAGATTGGAATGATGGCAGGGGATGCTTTTAGTTCTTCGCAAGAGATAGTTGATTTTACTGAATTAATTCAGAAGTCATTTAAAGTTGGTGGTGCAAGCAAAGTAGAACAACAGTCCGGAATGCTTCAACTAACTCAAGCCTTATCTTCAGGGAAATTACAAGGTGATGAACTTAGAAGTATTTCAGAAAATGCACCTATGATAACACAAGCTATTTCTAAATATTTAGGGGTAACTAAAGGTGAACTTAAACAATTAGGAGCTGATGGAGAACTTACAGCTGATATTATTAAAAATGCTATGTTTGGTATGGCTAATGATATAAATGGTAAATTTGAAACTATTCCTATGACCTGGTCTGATATAGGAACTTCTATAAAAAATCATGCAATAAAGTCTTTTGAAGAAGTTATAGAGAAATCTAATGCTTTAATTAATACAGCAGGCTTTCAATCATTTGTAACAGGAGTTAAAGGAGCCATAGATATATTAGCTCAAGGGTTTTTATGGGTAGTACAAATTATATCATTTTTAGGCCAAGCTATAGTAGATAATTGGAACATAATCCAACCTCTATTATTAGCGGCAGCATTTGTATTAATACCTTTACTTATAAAACAACTATGGGCAATGGTTCCACCTATATGGTCTGCAGCTATAGGATTTTTAATTGCTCAGTGGCCAATACTTTTATTGATAGCAATAGTAGGTATATTAATATATGTACTCATGCAGTTTGGAGTAACTACGGATCAAATAGTTGGAGCAGTTACCGGTTCTTTTATGATGATGTTTGCAATAATCTATAATGGATTTGCATGGTGCTATAACATAGTAGCCTCTTTTGCAGAGTTCTTTGCGAATATCTTTATAGATCCTGTATATGCTGTGAAGAAACTATTTTGGGATTTAGCTTTATATGTAAATGAGATTTTCACTTCAATAGCACAGCAAGTTGAAAATATGCTTAATGCCATTCCAGGAATTTCAGTAGATTTAACTTCAGGTATGAATAATACAATATCCTACATTGAGGGTAAAATAGCTGATTTAAGATCAGATAAAAAGGTAGTAAAACTAGATCGTATGGAATATAAAAACCTTAATGATTCATTTAATAAAGGATATAATTGGGGTTCGAATGCTATTAAAGGAATGTCTACAGGAGGTATAGGAAAACCTGAAATACCTGGGGGAATTGGTGCTATGGGTGATATGGGTAAATATATGAATAATGGAGCTTTACCTGTTACTAATGGTAAAGGGGGAAGTGCTGGAAGCTTAAATGTATCTATAGATAAGGAAGATATTAAGTATTTAAAAGATATAGCAGACAGAGATTATATGCTTAAATATACTCAAGCAACTCTTGCACCTAATGTTCAGATATCTTTTGGTGATGTAAAAGAAACAGCAGATGCTAATAAATTAGTTGGTATCATAGAGAAAATATTAAGAGAAGAAATAGCAGTTGTGGCAGAGGGGGTTTAAGTATGAGTTACGCAATATTCTTTAGAGATGAAGAAGAGAAAGTGACTATTAGGCTACCGACGAATCCGGAAGAGATAAGCAAAAGTATAGAATGTGAGAGTGAAGAATATGAAGTTCTTAAACTTGGTAAAATATCAGTTCCAGGAGTTAAAGGATTGATGGAGGTAAAGTTTGAAGCACAATTTCCTCATAGAGCTTCAACTCTTGTAGAGACTAAAAATAAGTTTAAAGGTCCTGATTATTATATAAGTAAATTTAATAGTTGGATGAAAAATAAGAAGACTGTACGCTTTATATGTACTAATGGTATCACTAGAGATTTATCTATATTAGTGACTATAACAAGTTTAGAAATAAAAGAAACTGCAGGAGAAGAGGGAGACTATTATACTAGTTTCTCTCTTAAAGAGTATGTTCCTTATTCTCTTAAGGAACTTAAAACAAACCCATCTATAGCATATAAACCACCAACTCCAACAAGAAAGGCTTCACCCCCTAAACCAGCTAATAAAATGTACACTATAGTCAGAGGAGATTGCTTATGGAATATAGCTAAGAAATACCTAGGTAATGGGGCTAGATGGACAGAAATATACAAAATTAATAGACCACCATTAGGTAATAATCCTAATTTAATTTATCCAGGACAAAGAATAAAAATACCATAAAAGGAGGGAGCAATAAATGGCTAAAAATAAAGAATATGAGTTTATAATACAAGATAGCAAAACACAGAAAATTTATGACTTATCTGAGATTGTTGTTGATGATATAAACTGGGATTCAGAAGTTCAAAATGGTGCCTCAAAGCTTACTTTCTCCTATAAAGATGGGTATATATTTCCTAATGGTTCTGTAGTTAGATTTAAGTATATGGGTGCTAATATATTCTATGGTTTTGTATTTAAGATAAGCAATGAGGGTGGTTTAAAAGAAGTTACAGCTTATGACTCTCTTAGATATTTTAAATATAAAGATACTAAGGTGCTTAAAGGTCATTCTACGGATAAACTCGTAAGAGAAATAATAGCGGAAAGACCTAATATGAGAGTAGGTAATATAAGAACTACTAAGTATACTCTACCTAATAAAATAGAGGATAATAAAACATATTTAGATATGATATATGACAGTATAGCGGATACATTGCTAGCAACAGGAAGAAAGTATATTTTGTATGATAAGTTCGGATTTATTGAACTCGTTGAAGCAGGCGAACTTAAATTACCTATAGTATTAGGTGATAAGAGTTATGCATTAGGTTATAGTTATGAGATTAGTATAGATGGAGAAACCTACAATAAAATTAAACTAGCCAAGGACAATAAAGAAACTGGTACTAGAGAGAGTTATATAGTCCAAGATAGCAAAAGTATGGCGCAATGGGGAACATTACAGTTTTATGATAAAGTTGATGAAAATCTTAATCCGGCTCAAATAAAAGAAAAAGCTGAGAAGTTACTTAAGTACTATAATAAGGAAGAAAAAACATTCAGTATACCAGCTTTGGGTGATACAAGAGTTAGAGGTGGTTCAGGAATATATATAGATATATCTGAACTAAAACTTAAACAATGGGCTATGGTTAAGAAGGTATCACATAAATTTAATAAGGGTCATCACCATACAATGGATTTGGAGTTGATAATATGATGACAGATGCAATAAAAGTAATAGTATCTAATTACTTAAACTATGCAAATCTTTCTGACGTAGTTTTTGGTACAGTGATTAATGCTAATCCAGTCAAAATAAAATTAGATAGTAATTCAAAATTGCAAATAGAAGAACCATTTCTGGTTATAACTAATAGGTTTAAAAAAGAACCTTTAAAAGTTAGTGAAAAAGTAGCGCTCATTAAAGCTCATGGAGGGCAAAAGTTTGTGATTTTAGATAAATTATAGAGGAGGTAAACATGATACCTAATGATAACTTTAATAATGTTATAGATAATCTTCCTCAACAAACAAATAATTATGGTAATAAAACATATAGGATTGATACTAATAAAAAATGTATTGATGGGTATATAGAAGATATAGAGGCACTTAAACAAACTATTGATTGTATTCTTGATACTGAAAGGTACGAGTATCTTATTTATAGTTATGATCATGGTGTTGAGCTTCAAGACTTGATTGGACAAGACCCTCTATATGTAAAAGCAGATATTCACAGAATAGTGGAAGAGGCACTTTTACAAGATGATAGGATAATATCTGTAAATATTGTAAAAATAACTTCTTCAGGAGAGAATCTTTATTATACTGGAAAAGTTGAAAGTATTTATGGAGATATAGAGATTAGAAAGGAGGTAGGTTAATGGTTGATTTGCAAAGTGATAAATATACTTACGAATTTATACTAGCTGATATGTTGGAACAAATTCCTTCTTATATAGATAAAAGAGAAGGATCTATAATTTATAATGCATTAGCCCCAGCTGCTTTAAAATTAGCTGAGGCTTATTTTATTATGCAGAGTGAAAGAGATTTATATTTTTTAGACACAACAGAAGGTGAGTATTTAACTAAAAAATGTAGTGAATATGGAATAACTAGAAGGTTGGCTACTCATGCAACAAGAAAAGGAACCTTTAAGGATAACAATTCCTCGCTTGTAGATGTGCCTATAGGAGCGAGATTTAGAATAGAAGATACAACTTATCTGGTTAGGGAAAGAATAAGCGAGGGAGTATTTCAGTTGCAATGTGAACAGCCTGGAGTTATAGGCAATAATTATACAGGAACTTTACTACCCTTAGATAATAATTCAAATATAGCAGCAGCAACTTTAGATGACATACTTATATACGGGGAAGATATAGAAAGTGATGATGCTTTAAGAATGAGAACTAAAGATAGCATAGTAAATCAATCTTCTGATGGTAATATAAATCAATATTTAAAATGGGCTAATGATTTTGATGGAATAGGAATACCTAAGGTATTTCCACTTGCACTTGGCCCTAATACTGTTAAAGTGAGTATAACTAATTCAAATAATCAAGTAGCCTCTACTGAATTAATCAAATCTTTCCAGGATTATATAGATCCAGGGTCAACAGGACTTGGTAATGGTAAAGCTCCAATAGGCGCTAAAGTAACTGTAACAACAGGAAATGTAAAGACTATTGATATTAGTGGAAATATATCTTTAAACAATGGATTTTCACAAGTTGTAGGAGCAGAAGAGGCGATAACTAATTATTTATCAGGTTTAACATATAGAGCTAATAAAGTTAGTTATATAGGACTTGCTAGTGTGATTTTAGGATTAGAGAGTGTATCTGATGTAAGTAATATACTTATAAATGGAGCTATTGAAGATATATCTCTGTTAGAAGAGGATATACCAACACTAGGAGCTTTAAGTTTGGTGGTGGTCTAAAATGTTTTATGAAGTTAATATTAAAGATTATATACCATCCTATCTAAAAGATATAAGAGAATTTGAGCTTATATCTCAGGTGGAATCTACTAAGATTAATGAACTAACCAATGATATGAAGAAAAACTTAGATAACTCTTGTATAGTTTCTATGGATGAAGAAAGTATAATCAGAACAGAAATATTTCTTAATATACAACCAGAAGGTAATTTAGAACAAAGAAGACAATATTTATTAGCACTAGGCAGAAAAAGAGATAAACTTAATGAAGTCACTATAAAGTCTATGGTTATGGCAATAATGAATGTGGATAGTACGGTTAAGTTTTATACTGGTTCAGAGGAGAATTCTCCAGAGCATGGACAAGGTGTAATTCAAATTATGGTTTTCCCTAGTTCTAATCAGGAGGAGTTTAGATTTGAGGATATTGAAAGGGCATTAAAACCTTTAATACCTGGACATATTAAACTTAATGTTACTAGATACTACTCTAGTTGGAGAGATGTAATGAATAACTTTACAAACTGGAGAAATATAAAAGATACTATGAAAAATTGGAGAGAGCTATATTACTATATGCCTCAAAATTAAAGGAGTGATGTTATGCAAGAAACTACTAATTATAGATTTAAAAAGATAGGTTTAGATGACTCTCCTCCGGATATAACTGCTACTAATCCTAATTGGGACGAGGCTGATAAGATATTAAAAGAGCATGAGGAAGGTATAAAAAAAGTCAGCAATATACCTACTGACATAGAAGGTATAAAAGGAAGACTAGATGCAGTTGATAGAGAAATACCTCTAAAACTAAATAAAAATGCACTAGAGCCGATAACAACAGGAGGAACAGCTAGTGCTTATACTATAACTGTAGAAGATCCTAATCTTTTTGAATATACAATAGTGCCTCATGTAGATAATGTAGATAATGCTACTATTTCCTTTAATGGAGGTACTGCTATTCCATTAAAGGAGGATGAAAATCCTATAAATGAAGGTACTTTAAGAGCTAATATTCCAGTAAAAATAGTGAGGGTAGGTAATGGTGTTTTTATAGTAAATAAACGTGGCGGAGGTATTACAAAATGTCCAGAATTAATTAGAACTGAACCTTATGCTATTACAGACCTCCCTCCAGCAACATTTATTAGCACTAGTGGAGGAAGATTAATTTATAATAAAGGATATTTATATTTATTTAGTGGTTATAAACTTTTTAGATTAGATTTAAAAGGTGAAAATTGGGAGGAATTAGCTGAGATACCGATTAACTTTTCTCAGGGTTCGTTAGTGGTTATAAATGATAAAATATACCTTATAGGAACTTCTGCGGCGGGGTTTAGTAAAAAAGTATATATATATGATATAGCTACAAATAGCTATATTCAAGGTGAAGATATTCCGACAAGTGCTTCTTCACTAACTGGTGCAGTAGCTATAGTAGTTGAGGGCTACATTCATATATTTTACAATACGCTTCATTGGAGGTATGACCCAACTAATAATACCTATGTTGAATTAGCTAAAGCTGTGTATAGTTATTCTTTTACCCCAATTGTTGAATTTCAAAATAAGATATATTCTTTTAGTTCAACTAATGATATCGTTTATTATGATGTTGCTACCGATACTTATACAGTTACAGGAACAAAGACTATAAATCCACATACTTATGGTGGAGCTACTAAATTTGGTTCATATGTTTATATCTTAGGAGGCGGTGTTGATTTTAACATTAACTATAAGACAAAAGTAGATAGATACAATTTTATTACTAATACCTGTGAGGAAGTAGATGGAATGGTTTCGAATGATGGTGGAGCCAGTTATACAGCGGATAATGAAAATATTTATTATGGGTGTACTGGTTATAATTATATAATAGCTTATAAACCTAAAAAAGAGGTATGGTACATACCCCAAAATATAACTATTTATCCACCAGAAACATATATACAACCTATTTCAGGTGAAATAAATAGGGTAAACACCCCATTGAAAACGTCAAAGGAAGGAGAATTTTCTCTAATACCTGGTCAAATATGGACTATGCAAAATAATGATAAAGTAGTAAAAACTAATATTTTCGTTGACTCTAGATTGGAGAGAATACAACATGAAAACTTACCTTATTACTTTTATTTAGGTACAGGAATCCTTGTGAAAGATGATATTTATATATTTGGGGGTGCTTTAGATTATAATGATGATACCCATAAATTTAAAGCCCTTAAATATAACATTCCAACGGATAAATTAACTGAAATAGCTGACTCCCCTTTACCTTGCTATATGACTAGTTTAGCTTTTGTAGAGTCTAATAAAATACATTTAATAGGGTCATATGCTAATGTTAGCACATTTGGTAAGTCCCACTGGGTATATGATATTGAAAAAAACATCTACACTCAGTTAGCAAATTTCCCGGAGGAAAAATACGGTTCAGGCTTAGGGTATTATAAAGGCATACTTCATATTTACAGTGGTGCCCCTAACCAAAATAATTATTGGAAGTATGACGTAACTAATCAAACTTACACCCTTTTTAAAAGTTTAGGTATAAATGGAATTACCATTCTTAATAATAAAACTACATGTGTAGGTGATGTTATGTATGTGACACACGTAGAATTAAATAAAATATATAAATTATTTCTTAGGACATCTAGGCAAGTACAATTAGGTTCACTCGATGCTTCTTACCAAGGAGAGAAGGGTCAATCTTGTATATGCAATGGTAACTTGTTTTGCATAGGTGGCTCATACCCCTCTTTCATAGGAGAATACCACTTGGAAGGACTTGGTTCATCCAAATATGCCTCAACTGGATTATCACCAGATGAATTATTGGGTTGTATTGCTATAGGTAGTAAATCAAGAATGTATTTATTTGGTGGAAAAGGTCGTTCTTACGATAATAAATTTATTGAAAGAAGACTAAGGACAGAGAAAATGTGGGTAAATGGTAGGTGTGAGTATCTAGGTAGAGTAATTGAAGGTAATGGTCTAGTTAATATAGACTATCTAAGATAAATAAAGAAAGGATGATATTAATGTATACTTATGAAATTAAAGAAAATGGATATGTAATTTTAAAAAATGGGAGGGCTTATATAGTACAGGAGGAACCATTCATACCAAATCCATCTTTAACTTACGAGGAGAATGCAAAAGCACAAATATTAGGTCTTGAAGCACCGGTTAAAGAGGAAGAAGATTTAAAAACAAGAATGGCTAATATGGAAATAGCAATGGCTAATATGATGGGGGTGTAGAATATGCCAAGTTGGAAAAAAAGTATATTTATAAATGCAATTAAAGCAAGAATGGAATTAGAGAGTAGAACTGAAGAGGATATAATACAGGAGTATACTAAGCTTACAGAAGAAGAAAAAACAGAGATATTAACTGATATAAACAAGTAGAGCCATAAGGCTTTTTTATTTTGGACAAATTACCAATAGAATTATATTACGAAGTAACATAAAGGCATTAGATTAATTTCTAGTGTCTTTTATTTTTCGAAAAATAATGTATGAAACTAAAGCTTGTCTGCTTTTAATGGATTATTTTTCTATACATTAAATTAACCATGAAGTGAATACTATGGATAGATGATTATTTACAAAATCATAATCTTATCTTATTTCTAGTATGCTAAAAATATTAAATAAATATACACTTATTTTAATATTTTTTAATTATTTTTTTAAAAGTTTAGTTCCTGTACTTATTATGGCATTTAAAATGATTTTTATACTTTTATTTAATATTTTTATTTTGAAGGAGGTGCAATATGGCTGATGAAAATACACAAGAGATAAAAGAAAGATTAGTAAGGATAGAAACCCTATTAGAAGTTAATAACAAAGATTTGTATAACAGAGTTAAAAAATTAGAAGATAGTCAGACATGGTTATGGAGAACTGTAGTAGGTGCACTTATTGGTGGAGCTATAGCTATTATATTTAAAATATGAAGGAGAGATAATTATGGAAATTATTAATTACATTACAGAAAATGCTTTAATTTTAATACCAGTACTATTAATAATTGGAGCTATACTTAAAGACACTGAAAGAGTAAAAGATAAGTATATTCCAGTAATTTTATTACCTATAGGTATTATATTAAGTCTCTTGGTAATGAAAGGTTTTAGTGCAGATAGTGTTGTTCAAGGAATACTTGTAACTGGAGCTGCAGTATATGGAAACCAATTAATTAAGCAAATATCTAAAGAGTAGTTTACAGAGTGAGAGCAATCTCACTCTTTTATATTTAAGGAGGAATGAATTATGAAATCAATAATAAGAAAGATATCTAAGTATAACTTTTCTAGTAGAAGTGGTCAGAAAATAAAATATATTGTAATGCACTTTACAGGAAATAAAACCGACACTGCTTTAAATAATGCTAATTATTTTGGCGGAGGGAATAGAAATGCTTCAGCGCATTATTTTGTGGATAGTAGTAACATAGTGCAAGTAGTAGAAGAAATTAACTCTAGTTGGCATTGTGGAGATGGTAATGGCAAGTATGGAATAACCAATCAAAACTCTATAGGAATTGAGATGTGTGGAACTAATGATGATATATCAAGTTCTACAGAGTCTAATACAGTAGAGTTAGTTAAACAGTTAATGAATAAATATGACATACCTAGTGATAGAGTAGTAAGACATTATGATGCAAGTAGAAAGGTGTGTCCTTATCCATGGAGTAAGAATAATTGGAGTATGTGGAATGACTTTAAAAAGAAACTAGCTGATAATAAGCCAAATAAACCTATTTCCAAAGAACTATATAGGGTTAGAAAGTCATGGAAAGATGCAGATAGTCAGAAAGGTGCTTATAGTGATTTGGCTAATGCTAAGGCTGAATGTGATAAGTTTAAAGGCTACTATGTATTTAATAATAAAGGTGAAAAACTATATCCAAAAGAGGAGGAATATGATATGAAAAAAATAGTAACTTATTTAGGGGATGCAGATTTATTTGCTGCAGTCATGGTGGCTCAAAAATTATCTTGCCCATTAATGCGAGTTAATGATTTTAAAGCATCTGGATTAAAAGCAGAACAAGTAATTCAAATAGGTGGAAAGGCTAATGATACTAACAGATTTTCTACTATGAAAAATGCAGCCAATAAGTATTTATAGGAGATTTAAAGGGTAGTGAGGTTTATAATGAAATACTCCTCTTATTCTGAGTAGTTAATTAATGCAATTTCAAGACTTAATCAGTAAAAGCAAAAGTTGATAGTTTATATATGCTTTAAAAATAAGAAATATATACAAATACGGTATTTAATGAGCATATGGCATAGCATAGATCTAAGGTGGACAAATAATACTATATTGGCGAGGTAGAGTATTGTATGGCATGGGAAAGGGTTCTAGGATAAGCTTAAATGAGAGTACACCAGTAAAATACAGAAGTGACTAATATATTACATTTTAAAATAATATAATAATAATTAATTGAAAATTAGATATAAAAAAGGAAATATGAAAAATTTGTAGAATATATTTTAAAGATTACTATTAGGCGTAATATAATTATATATTAATGTAATGATTAAAAATGTATATTATTGATTATTCTTAACATAATGATAAAATGTAATTATAAAATTCTATTTTATGGGGGTATAAAATGAATCAATTAAAAATAAATCAAATTAGTATTGTTACTTTTCCTAATGTGGGTGAATTGAATGAAAAAAAATTTAGAAAAATAGTAGAGCATTTATCAGAGTTTATAATAGGTTCAAATGGCAACACTATATCGTTTAATTTCAGAGTTGGTGAAAATGCTTACATTAACGTGACTAAAGATTCAATACAATATCAAATTATAGGAGAAGGTATAGAAAAAGAAAATATAGAAAAAGAAAGTATAGAATTAATGTTAACAAAGGTATATGATAGTTTAATGGTTGAAGAACTAAATTTTAGTGTTATTGATGTACAGGCATTAGCACCATCAAACAATTCTCTTGAAGAATCATTGAAGACTTTAAATTTACAATTTGAAGTTCCTAAAGGAACTTTAAAAGGCATTGGGTATAGATTTTTGATAGAAGGGGATAATTATAATGATGATCTAAAAAAGGAGCCATTTTTAAGTGATCCAAGATTCACTTATTATCAACTTACTAGAAATTTTAATAAAAATAAAATTAACTTGAAAACTGTAATTAATGATCTATATGATACATATAATACTATAGGAGAATATTTTAAATAAGATAGGTGAGAATATGAGTTCAAAATTAGATGAATTGAGAAATAAGGCGTTAAATAAACCTTTTTATCAATCAGATAAAGATGAAAAAATCAAGTATTTTAAAACTAACATATTTGATTATGATGATAGAAATATACCATATAAATATAGAGAAGATGTTTTAAGGGCTATGAGGGGTGAAAGTTTTTGAATAACTCATCGATATTTTTGACTGGTGGAAAAGGAAGAGACAAAATAAATGAGTTCCCAGAATTTGTTTATTTTGATACGAGTTACTGGAATCAAGCTATAGGAATTTCTAATTCTACATATAGAAGAGAATGTGTAAATTTTATAGAGGAATGTTTAAATAATAAATCTATAATATGTACTTCAAATTTAGTATTAGGTGAAATGGATCATGTAGTAGGAAATGCGTTTACTATGAATTATGCTAAAAATAATAATTTTAGCATACCTAAATTTAGTAATGGGAAATATAATATGAAAGCTTTGCATCAAAATATTATTGATTCAGATAGAGAATTTACACGTAAATATGAAGAACAATTATCATGTGTAAGAGACACAATTAAAAAAGTTTCAGTGAATTTAGATTATCTAGCAAATGAAGAGTTTAATGACTTAGCATTTAAAATTAGAAAGTCAACAAATTTTATATTAGGTGATAAAGATTCACAGCACGCTGCTATATGCTATAAAAATGAAATAAATAATATAGCAACAGTAGATGGAGATTTTTGGAGTTTAGATAATTTTAATGTATTTACTGTTCCTAATAATGATTTTAAGATTAAATCTATTGATAGAGCTAATGTTTATTTGAAATTTGATAAAAATAAGTATTAATAAAAACATAAATGAATAGTAAATGGAGGTTATTATTATTCTTAAGAATCAAATTAATTAAAAATTGTGCAGTAATTTTAAAATACATTGATATAATTTTATTGAAACTAATATATCATATGAATATAAATGTTGATTTTAAAGCTAAATGAAATTACGTTGGAATATTATATTTCGACGGTCGAGATTATATTTAAAAAAAGTGTTTAATCATGGCTTAATAAGTTAGCAGAGGAGAAGTAAACTTCTCGCAAGTGCTCCAGGAGGCATTGAAGAAGATACTAGATATTTAAATAATTAAAATATTAAAAGGTAGAAAGCAATATAATATTACTTTCTACCTTATTTTTCTTTTGTATAATCACATGGTTTAAGATGTATTTAGATTATAGACACTTAGTCTTCAATATATACATTGAGTGTAAAGATATAAATTGTATAGGTTGAAAATATATTTATACTTAATTGTATTGAATTGGGCTATATGTTAATATATTATTGAATTTAAGTTTAAGGGGTTGATGTTATGGGGGCAAAGAATAAAGTAATTTCAGGAGATTATTTAAATAAACCAGTTGTATCAGTTAGTGGAAAAGCCTTGATAGGTGTAGGAATGTTTAAACAATTAGAATTAAATAAGACTAATGTTATGGATTATGAAGTAGTAGACCAAGAAAGCAGAAAAAGTGCAGCTAGTGCAGTTGGAAGAGGTTTAGCTGGAAGTTTACTACTTGGACCAGTAGGAGCTCTTGCTGGGTTATCAGCTAAGAGTAAAGGCATACATATAATAGCTATCCAATTTAAAGATGGGAAGAAGAGTTTAATAGAAGTTGATGATAAGAAATATAAAGCAATTATGAAAAGTTTATTTTAATATAATTAAGACTAGGTTAATTCCTAGTCTTAATTACCTTATAAATAATGGTAAGTTATTTATAAAGTGCTATATTAAGCTTATATAGAATGTCAGAATAGAATAAAGACATTCCAAAGACATTCTGAGCATAAAAATACTTATAAAAACATATAACAATTAATGCATATCTAAATATAAAAGAATCCTTGTAATATCAAGGGTACAATACACTTATTTATATTTATATTTACATATAAATAAGTGTGTAAACAAACACAGAACTCGGCTTATAGGTTTACTCGACCCATTAAAAACACTAAGGTATGAACTTAGTGTTTTTTTAGCAATTTTGAATAAATCATAAACAGAGTTCTTTGCTTCAGAGGGAGTTTACTTCCACTGAAGGTTACTAACAGAATTCTTAGTATCAATTTATTAGATACTTAAAATCCGTTGTCCTTTAGGGGAAATCGTTATCCAGGGACGTAGCAGCTCTTTACTCCAACTTTGGAGAAGGTGGGGGTATTAGAGCTGGTAGTCATCGGATGAATAAGTAAAGTTTAAAAATCTTATTCTTTCAATAGGAAAGAATAAGATTTTTATTTTTCAGCAGAAGCGAGTAATTAATCTTATGGAAGTAAAAATATATTTCTTATAAAATGAAACTTAATATAAAATAAAATGTATCATACAATACAAATAATCAATGGAAATCTTTGAAATAGATACAAAAGTGTAGAAATATATAGATAAATAAGGTTATTTTACTTAAATAGCCTTAAATGAGGTTAAATGAATTTTAATAATTATAAATTATGTTATATTATACTAATATAAAGAATATTTAGTGAATTGCATGAAAGTGAAACAATTAACTTCAATTTTGGTTTCAAATTAGTTACCTAGTTATAATACTTTCATAAAATAACATTTGTGAGAATAGCAATAGTATCTGTATGTTTATTATTATTAATAAATAAAAAACCCTAAAATATAAAAAACAATAAGCATATCGTACAGGCACTAAATATAACCCTCATTGTGTTTGTATATATAATAAAAAGACTAGGATTTCCCCCAATCCTAGTCTTTTGCTTTACAAATAATTAATTATAACTAGAAAATAATGGAACGAAAACCTTTTAAAGCTACACAGTAAATACAATATGAGGTAATATATGGATGATATTATTAGGTATAAGGCTAAAATCTATGGTAAAATGATAGATATTGTGATATAATTTTTGAGTAATGATAGAAATAAAATTTTGTTAATAATGTGATTAAAATATTAAGTATAACAAAAATATAGGATTTAAAAATAAGACAGGCTTATTGGTAGTTATTCATGGGAAAAATGGATAGTAATAGTTTTATATCTTTGATTGGAGGAAATAAAGTGAAGAGGGCGTTTGATTTAGTGGTGAGTATTATAGCCTTAATACTATTGTCACCTGTAATTCTAGTTATTTCTATACTAATTAAATTAGACAATCATGGTTCTATAATATTTAAACAATATAGAGTGGGAAAAGATAATAAAGAATTTATAATTTATAAGTTTAGATCAATGGTAGAAGATGCACCAGAGGTAGCAACAACAGCTTTAGAAAATCCTGATGAATATATAACTTCTATAGGAAAATTTTTACGAAAGACTAGTTTGGATGAATTGCCACAGCTACTTAATATTATAAAAGGTGATATGAGTTTAGTTGGTCCAAGACCTGTAATTAATGATATTAATAAAAGTGAAAAAAAATTGCTTGTATTAAGAACTAAATATGGTATTCATAAATTAACACCGGGACTTACGGGATGGGCTCAAATTAATGGTAGAGATAGTATATCCATATATAAGAAAATCAATTTAGAAATTGAGTATATGGAAAGACAAAGCTTTATATTTGACCTGAAAATACTTTTTATTACATTTTTTAAGGTTTTTAAGCAAGAAGACATAGTTAATGGAAAAGAGAATGTGGTACAAGTAAATTATCACACCTTTGAATCAAAAGATGTTATGTAATCATTAAAGAGATTTTATAGTTTAAAATATAATATAATGTTTTAATGCAAATTGTTCACCAGGTTTATTTTAAAGATATTTTTAGAAAAAATAATTTTAAAGTGAATTTGGTGTTATATTTTTATCTTTATATGCATAAAAAGTATTAAGTTTTCTTATACTTACTAACCTTATGTTAGTAAATGGTTTTAACACAAGAAAATTCAATAATCTACTTATGTATCTTAAAATAATTAAGAAATATATCATAATCTTAAAGAAAAAAACTGATAATATATTAATAGATGATATAATACCTAATTTGTGGTATATTTGTTAAGTATGAATTTTTATTAAACATAAGAAAAAATATTTTATTTTTTTGCAAGTTGGTGTACAATTTGTATATGTAAATTAGGAGGGATTTTTTTGAAAATCAATTTTTATGAATCACAAAGAGAATATAAAGAAAAAAAGCATGAATTTGATGGAGCTATAAAAAATATAATAGATAGTGGAGCTTTTATATTAGGAAATGAAGTTAAAACCTTTGAGGAAGAAATAAAAGATTTTACTGGGGCTAAACATGCCATAGGAGTGGCATCAGGAACAGATGCTTTAGTTATTGCATCAGATATCCTTGGTTTTAGTGATAATAAGGAAATAGTGACTACACCTTTTACTTTTTTAGCTTCTACATCTTGTCTTGCAAAGCACGGTGGAAAACCTGTTTTTGTTGATATAGATGAAGAGTCTTGTGGTATGGATGTAGATCAATTAGAGGCTGCTATTAATGATAATACTGTAGGAGTGCTTCCAATACATTTATTCAATCAAATGTGTGATATGGATAAAATAATGGAAATTGCTAAGAAACATGATTTAAAGGTGTTAGAAGATGCAGCTGAAGCCTTTGGAATGAGATGGCAGATGCAGGGTGAAGAGAGATATAGACATGCAGGAACCATTGGAGATATGGGTGTGTTTTCATTTTTCCCTACTAAAACCTTAGGTGGGTATGGTGACGGTGGAATGATAGTTACTAATAGTGATGAGTTAGCCGATATGTGCCGTATGTTTAGAGTTCATGGAGCATCAAAGAAATATCACTATGACTATATAGGCTATAACTCAAGATTAGATGCTATGCAAGCAGCTGTGTTAAGGGTTAAACTTAAATATATAAACAATGCCATTGAAAATAGAGGAAGAGTTGCTAAGCTCTAC
Organism: Clostridium sulfidigenes; assembly: GCF_000732635.1. Lineage (GTDB taxonomy): Bacteria > Bacillota > Clostridia > Clostridiales > Clostridiaceae > Clostridium_J > Clostridium_J sulfidigenes. Next base: position 126,420 of record NZ_JPMD01000001.1, read on the forward strand.
ACTGAAGGATTAAAAAATGTGGAAGGTGTAAAAGTTCAAGGTATTAAGTCTGCAAATCAAAAAAATGTTTATTATGTATTTAATATCTTTGCCGAAAACAGAGATGGCCTTGCAGAGTTTTTAAAATCTAAGGGTGTGGCAACTAGTATATACTATCCAAAGCCACTGCACCTACAAAAGTGTTTTGAATACCTAGGATACAAAGAAGGTCAGTTCCCAGTTACTGAAAAGATGTGTAAGCAAATTCTTGCATTACCTATATATCCAGAGCTTACTAATGAAGAAGTTGAATATATATGTGACTGCATAAAAGAATTTTATAATTAATAAAAGCTTTGTTTATCCAACAACAACCAGGTTGTTGGATAAATCTAATTAATTGTTAAAAATATATCAAAGTTTATCAAAATAATAATTGCTAATTTGAACAATAGGAGACGATATAATGAAAGATTTAAAAATATCCTTAGTAGGACTTGGCTATGTAGGAATGCCTTTAGCGGTAGCTTTTGCTAAAAAGCTTCCTGTAGTTGGATTTGATGTAAACAAGGAAAAGATAAATAAGTACTTAAGTGGAGTAGATGTAACTAATGAAGTTGGAGATGAAGCTATTAAAGCATCTACTGTAGATTTTACAAGTGATGAAACAAAATTAAGAGTATGTAACTTCCACATAGTTGCAGTACCAACTCCAACTAATGAAGATAAAACTCCAGATCTAAGACCAGTTATAGGTGCTAGTGAAATTTTAGGAAGAAACTTAACTAAAGGTTCTATAGTAGTATATGAATCTACAGTATATCCAGGGGTAACAGAGGAAATCTGTGTACCAATACTAGAAAGAGAATCTGGACTTATTTGCGGACAAGATTTTAAAATTGGATATTCTCCAGAGAGAATAAACCCAGGTGATAAGGTTCATAGATTAGAAAATATAATGAAGATAGTATCTGGTATGGATGAAGAAACTTTAGATACAGTTGCTAAAGCTTATGAACTAGTTATAGAAGCTGGAGTATATAGAGCTGAAAGTATAAAAGTTGCAGAAGCAGCTAAATTAATAGAAAACTGTCAAAGAGATGTTAACATAGCCTTCGTTAATGAACTTGCTATGATCTTTGATAGAATGGGTATAGATACTAAAGCTGTAATAGATGCCGCAGGTAGTAAGTGGAACTTTATAAAACTAAACCCAGGCTTAGTAGGGGGACACTGTATAGGAGTAGATCCATATTACCTAATTCACAGAGCTAAAGAGGTTGGTGTAGAATCAAAGGTTATAGCTGCTGGAAGAAACATAAATGATGGAATGGCTAAGTATATTGCAGAAAACACAGTGAAAAGTTTAATAAAAGCTAATAAGAGAGTTAAAAATGCAAAGGTAGCAGTTCTTGGACTTACATTTAAGGAAGATTGTCCAGATACAAGAAATACAAAGGTAGTGGATATTATAGATGAACTTAAAGACTATGGAGTAAATGTATTAGCCACAGATCCTGTAGCATGTAAGGAAGAAGTTAAAAAAGAGTATGGAATAGATATGGTTTCTATGGAAGATATTAAAGATGTAGATGCTATTATCCTTGCTGTATCTCATCATAATTATAGAGAAATGAGTATAAAGGATTTTGCTCCACTATATAGAAGTGAAGCTTTAGATGAAGTAGCAGCAGCTAAGGATGAAGTAGAAAAAGATGTATTCATAGATGTAAAAGGCATTATGAATAAGCATAGTATAGATTCAGATACTATGATTTATTGGAGATTGTAATATATTGAAATTATTTACTCCGATTAAATTTAAAGTACTCAGTTAGGAGATTAAGGTATGAAAGTAATAATTTTAGCAGGTGGAAGTGGATCAAGACTTTGGCCACTAAGTCGTGATAGATATCCAAAACAATTTATAAAGTTGCAAGGAGATAGTTCATCCTTATTTCAAGATACATTTAAAAGAAGTTTATTATTAGTAAATTTAGATGAAATATATGTAGTTACAAATGAAAAGTATAAATTTTTAGTTATGGGTGCAGTAGAAGAATTAGGTTATAAATGTAATGAATCTAATATTATCATTGAACCAGAATCTAAAAATACTTTGCCAGCCATTTATGCTGGAGTTAATGAAATAGTTAAAAAGGGGAATGATAATGTTATAGTATTCCCTTCAGACCATATGATTTTAAAAAGTCAAGAGTTTGTAAAGATTATTAAAAATTCTGAGGATCTAACTAAAGATTCTATAATAACCTTTGGTATTAAACCAGACGGGCCTAATACTGGATATGGATATATTGCACCTGGAAGTGAGAAATTAAATGGTTATGAAGTAAAAGCTTTTAAGGAAAAACCAGAGTATGAAGTAGCAGTTACATACGTGGAAGAGGGTTATTATTGGAATGCTGGCATATTTATGTTTAACACTGAATTTTTTATAAATGAAGTAAAACTCTATGCAAAAAATATTTACAATGCATTTAAAACTAGCAATAATATTAAAGAGGCGTTTAGTAAGATTGATGAAAAGATTTCAATTGATTATGCCATCATGGAAAAAAGTAAAAATGTTACTGTAGCACCTGTAGATATTGGATGGAATGATTTGGGTAGTTTTGATTCTTTTTATGATATTTTTAAAAAAGATGAAAATAATAATATTTGTGATAGTAACAATATACTTATTGATTCAAAGAATAATTATGTTTATTCAGAAAAAGGAAAACTAGTATCTATTGTTGGAGTTGATAATCTAATTGTAGTAGATAACAGAGATGCATTGTTAATATGTAAAAAAGAGCAGTCTCAAAGAGTAAAAGAAGTTGTGGAGATTTTAAAATCTAAGGATGATAGCAGAATAGAATATCCTGTTGAAGATTACAGACCTTGGGGAAACTATAAAGTTCTCGAAGAAGAACAAAATTCATATAAAATAAAAAGAATTAAAGTAAGTCAAGGGAAAAAATTAAGTTATCAGATGCATCATCATAGAAGCGAACACTGGATTGTTGTAAAAGGTATAGCAAGGGTAACTATAGATGACGTAGAGAAACTAGTGCCAGCTGGAGAAAGTATTTTTATAAAACCAAGACAAAAGCATAGACTTGAAAACCCAGGAAAAGTGCCCCTAGAGATAATTGAAGTACAGATGGGAGAATATTTAGAAGAAGATGATATTATAAGGTTTGATGATGAGTATGGAAGATAATATCATTAACAATATGGATGTAAATAAAGAAAACACCAACTATTATAAATAGTTGGTGTTTTCTTTATTATTTCTTATCATTAAATATATAATCTCTCATTTGTTTTTTAACAGTTTCAATATCAAACTTTAAATAGTATATTCCAGTGCTCATATCCCCTGTTCCATCTCCGTCCCTTGGGAATCTTTCTTGCTCTAAATTTCCGCTTCCTAAACCAACTACTTTAGTTGCTAGAGATACAAAATCACCAGAACTTAGATTAGTTTGAACTAGAGGAAGGATATTATTTAGAATATTAGGGTACGATTTCGGAGGTGCATTAAGAGCCTTAGTAAACACTGCAGACATTACATTTCTATGTCTGTGAGTTCTTTCATAATCATCACCACTAGCATATCTTATTCTAGAATAGGCCAAAGCTTGCTTGCCTGTTAATAATGTAGGTCCAGTAGAAGATACACCAGGTATATGTGATATTTCTTCTTCTGTAATATCGATAGTAATTCCACCTAGTATATCAATTATTTGTGGTAGTGAAGAAAAGTTTACTGATACAAAATCTTCTATATTAAGTCCAAAATTTTCATTTAAGGTCCTAATAGCTAAGGGAGCACCTCCATAGGCATAGGCATGATTTATTTTATCCATACCATGCTCTGGAATGTTAACATAGGAGTCCCTCATAATTGAAGTTACTTTAACTTTGTTATGAATTGGATCAATAGTAGCTATCATTATGGAGTCAGAACGTCCCGCTTGTCCCTCTTCTGCATCTATACCATATAAAACTATATTTTTTATAGATTCATGACTTTCATATTCTTTAAGTTCTTCCTTTGGAGTAATACTTAGATGAGATGTGTCTATCTTTACAGTATCCATCTTATTATATAAGGAATAAAAATATCCTGCTCCAATAGCTATTATAAATATGAATAATCCTAGAATTCCCATAGAAATTTTAAATCCCAGGGAGCGTTTCTTCTTTTTTCTTTTTTTATTAGGAACAAAATTATTTTGTGACATAGTTTCACTCCTCTCTATACCTAATTCTATCACCATATTTTATAGGTGTAAATATAAACAAATACATAATGGGTAATTATTCCATGAAATTTATTATAAATTTTTATGAACTTGATACGATGATATTATTATAAATTAATGGATAAATTAATAGTATATATGCACATAAAATGAATATTACTGTTGGAATATATTAAATAAGTGTCAAAATTATGCAAAATATTACTAGTAACCTTGATTTTTTACTAGTAATGTTACTGGAAATATGGTATTATATAAATGTGACAGTTATGTATGCAATTGAAATATAAAGGAATTTGTACTATGAGGAGAATAAAAGAATAAGATTACAACATACAAATTTGTTAAATTTTAATCAAGTATATAATTTAATCATTAGTACAACGTGGTAATGATGTGCAATATTATTACTAGAAGAGATGAAACGCTACTTGTGATTAGATTTTAAAAAAGAAGTTCTGTTATAAATTCTATAAACTTTTGAAAATGTCAATGTAAAAATACTATTGGCAAATACCAAAAATGAGTGGTAACTAAAAGAAGTAATTATTATGGTGATAAATAATATTTAGCATTTCACTTACAAGTTGGAGGAGTGATTATGATAGATTTTCATAGCCATATACTTCATGGAGTGGATGATGGATCTAAAGATGAAGATATGACTGTAGACATGCTTAATCTGGCAGTAAAGTCAGGAACAACAGGGATTGTTGCCACTCCACATTTTTTTAGGGGTAGGTTTCAAGTGCCTTATGAGGTAATAGAAAAAGAAGTAGAGAAATTGAAAATTTTAGCTAGAGAAAAGGGTGTAGATATAGAAATATTTTGTGGACAAGAAGTTTACTATACTAGTAGAATTCTAGAAAGCTTTCAATGCGGTGATATATCTACCATTGAAGATAGTAGATATATGTTAATAGAATTTCCTTTTAGAGAGTTTTCAGTGGATGAAGTTATAAATGATATATATGAACTTCAATTAAAGGGAGTTGTACCTATCATTGCTCATCCAGAGCGCTATAAAAAATTTATAGAAGCTCCTCACCTTATAAATAAGTTTGTTGAAGAGGGTTTTTTATTTCAACTAAACACAGGTAGCATAGCAGGAGACTTTGGACGAGATGTTAAAAAAACTGCAGAGTTATTTGTAAAACACAAAATATATAGCACTATAGGTTCCGATGGTCATAGGTGTGATGTTAGAACTACGGATATGACAGCGGGTATAAAAGCTATAGAAAAAATAAACCCTAGGTATGTTAAGGATATTGAGAATACTTCTGAGGAAATTTTAAAGAATAATAAAGTGAGTTTTCAAGGAGAAAAGATTAAAAAGTCACTTAGAATTATTAGTTTATTTAAAAGATAGAATGAAAATTATATAATTTACATAAATTTAAACTGGGTGTATCGGTTATGTAAAGGTCGGGAAATTGGGGGAACTTTTAATAGCTGATAGGGGTAAAATAAAATTCGACATAAATAACTTAAATATAAAGGGAATTATGAAATGTAGTCTGTACTTGGGCGCTTGGACTACAGGGAGTTAGTAGCGCAACCCACCTTTATCTTATTAATTCAGGGAAACTATAAGTTTGAAGGGGAAATTTATGGTATATGAGTTATTAAAAGATAGCGGTGGGTTATTTTTATCTAGTTTTATAAATTAAGAATTGGTGGGCAGTCTTAATTAAGAGGTAATATGCAAGGTTGACTCTATTAAAAATTACAATAATAAAGTGTGATAATAGACTGGAAATTTAGGTTAACTAGTTTTATAGTTAAATATGTAATAGGATCAGACCCCTTCTATTTTATATAGGGGTCTGATCCTAATTTTTAATTATTATTACACTTTCTTAAGCTTTGCATATACATTACAATGAGTTCATCTAAATATTGGCTAATTTCTAATCTTTTATCATAATCAAAGTTATCTTCTACTGTCACACATACTTCATTTAAAACCTCTTGCATATCTTTAATTTTGTAATGAAGTTTAGACAACCTAGCATTATTTTTCTCTCCATTACTACAATTAATATTATTATAATTCTTTCCATGGAATTGCTCATGGATTTCTTCTAGAATACTCTCAACATTTCTATTTATACCATCAACGGAGTATACTTCTGTATCTGTGGTTATTTTAGTATCTATATCACTATATCTTATTGTAAAATTGCTAAATAATTGGTTTAGTATATCTAAAATCTCTTTTATACTATTTTCATTATTTAAAACAATTAAAAATGAATCCATGTCATATCTTCCAATCCAATTTAATTTATTTAAAATTAACTCTTTAAACAGACTAGCTACATCTGCTACTATCTTTTCTTCTATATTTTTACCATATTTGTATCCGATGCTTTTTAAATAATCGATGGTTACTTTAATTATTGACATGGGATATCCGTGAATAATGCAATTATTTATATCTACAGCTAATCTTTCATCGATATAGTCTCTATTATACAAACCTGAGGTTTTATCAATAATATTATTATCATTTATTTCATCAATAATCTTACTTAAATTTGAATTATTACCTTTATCATAAAATATATTTCTGTCTTTTGATATATCCTTTAAAGTCTCTATAATATATGTTTTGCCATCTACATCCCAAGGTATGGCCATTATTAAAAAAAACTTGTTAGAAGTGTATTCTATCTTTATAAATATATCTTTTTTATTTAGTGCTCTCATGGAAATACAGTTATTACATCTAGAATCTCTTTTCCAAAAATCATAGCATTTACGTTCACCACATTCAATTTCATTTTCTTTAGCAATCATTGAAGTCAAATTTATTGGGTCTACAACTCTAATAACATCACTGATTTTACTTACTAGTTTCATTTCTCCCATTATTTTATTTAATAAGTTAATCATTGTATTTCCCCCTTAAACTTAATTTTAGTATATTTTATCACTGTTTACAAATAAATGGAATGGGGTCAGACCCCCTTCCACTTATATCCATGAACGTTGACTCTCCTGTTTCCTTTAGTTAAGGATATACTATTAATAAAATATATAGATAAAGTCTATAATCATAATAAAATAAATATAGAAGATTATAGTAAAATGACCACAACAATAAAAATATTAACTGATATGGAGTGATTTACCTATTAATAGTAAAATACAAGTTGGATGGATTATACATTCAACTTACACTTTTTACGAGAAGAGGGATGATTTAATGGATGCACTTTTAAGCTTAAAGAATACTATTGAAGACTTTTCAGTGGAGTATGATATTATTTCTCAAGCTGATTTGTCAACTGAACTGAATGAAAGACAAATAAGAATTCTTATGGGCATAAGTTCTGTTGACGAACAAATGAGATTAATCAACTGGAAATTAATGAGATTAATGAACAAATTGATAAATTAACAAACCATGCTGATGGTATAGACTATTGGTAGCAGTTGGTAGTGGTGTCGTTGCAGGTCCATTGATTCTTTGTGGGTTGAAGATTTCTCCTTTGAAAGGGGAAAAGAGTGGAGTAATAAAACATTCAATGATTTTGCTATGAAAACAGCTAAAAAGCAAGGCTATCATAAGGATAGATTAGATGGGGCAATAAGTTTCTTTGAGGACAAGTTCAAGATTCCAAGTGACAATGTTTGGAAAGGTACTGGTGCTGGAATAAGCACAAAAAGTCATCACCTTGATGATTTAGCACATCATCCTAAACCTTTAGGGTTATTTTCTTCAATTCTTACACAGTTTTCAAAGACTGGATATTTTCAAAATAAAGATGGTTCGTTTATTAAGATGGCAGTATCCGAAGAAGGAGATTTAATAGGTGAAGATTTTCCCCAAAAGATATTTGCAGGTAGTATAAATTGGTTCCAGTAATATTAAATGAGGTTATTGTTCGAGGATTCTATTTTATTCGCCGCTTTAGTATGCATTTAAAGAAAAGGGTAGTTTTGACAAAATCCAATGGAAGAACACGTTACCATGGAATAATCGCACTATTGTTAGAATACTCACCATTTCTGCAGGTACATTTATAGCAATTGATATGGCTGATGCAGCTATCGTTCCCTTGTGAAATCTATACAAGAAATAATAGATAGGATTAAGAAAATAGGACAGTATACATTTTCTATAGAGGAGCGAAATCCTGGATTGCTTAGTGAAATATACTTGGAAACTCATGGTGAAAAGCGCAAAGAGCATGATAAGTCCATTGTTGCTCAAGAAAAAAGAGATGAAGATCAAGATAAAGATATTCTAGCTCAGGCTAAGAAAGGTTAGAACATGATAGACTGTTTGCTGAGCAAACAGATAAAGATACAGAATGTGAGAAAGCATTGGAACTTTTAAAAATAGAAAGTATATATTGTAAAAAACAACTTTCTTTATATACAGAGGAGTTGGATTCCAAGGAGAAAAAAGATGAAGAATTAATGCAATTAATCCAAAGACATGATGATGAAATAAAACAATTAAATGAAGAGATAGATTTACTAAAAGAATCTCTTGAAAATAAAACCAATAAAATACTACGATTGTGTCAATTGCTATTGTTGTAATTTCATTAGTTTTTATTATCGTGCAATACTTTATATAGAAGAAGCGTATACATATATACAGGTTTAACATATAGAAAAAGTTAAGAGATTAGCAAATTAAAGCTAGTCTCAAATGCTATGGGCATGATCCTAAGTTTTAATCATTATGAACAAAGCTCACTTAGGCAAAGCCTTCCTCCGCAAGGCCAAAGGGAGATGTGAACAGAACGTGAATACTGGTCTGATAGTCTGCAGAAATGGGACATTTTATGCGAAATAATAGGAAAAAACTATTGTAAGGGTATCAGATAGGATAGGACTAGAAAGCAAGTCTAGAAATTTAAAGACCTCCAAGGTTATAAAAAAATTATGAATACCATAATGAAGCATACAAATTAACAGGTTTTGTATGCGTTTAAACTTATTTTAAATACATTGAATAAGATTGTATGTTCGTGTTAATAATTAAAACAAATTAACTTATGGAGGTAATGTTTTATGAATAAAGTAACTTTAATTGGTAACGTAGTAAGGGAGCTAGAATTAAAAACTTATGATGGTTCAGAGGGGAAAGGAAGCTATACAAAGTTTACATTAGCTGTAAATGAATATAGACATAAAGATAAGGATAACAATGCTGTTTTTATTAATGTAGTTGCCTTTGGTAGGCAGGCAGAAATACTTGGCCAATATGTGACAAAAGGCAGTAAGTTAGGTATTGAAGGAAAGATAAACACTGATAGTTATATTAATAGCAAGGGAGAAAAGAAATATGGCTTCGTAGTTACTTTAGAGAGATTTTATTTTCTAGATATTAAAAAGGAGAATATAAGTTAAGGGTACGGGTCCTTTAATTAAGCTCTTTATAGCTTTATATTTATATAGTATCCTAGTGAAAAATTTTAATAGTTAAATATGACATATAATCAGACCCCTTGTACTTTGTATCAGGGGTCTGATTATAATTTTTAGTCATTACTACATTTTCTTAAGCTTAGCATATATATTTCAGTTAGATTCTATGCTGAGGCGCTAGCATGAAAGAGATTATAATAGAAACATAAAAATATATAGATAAATCCCTTAATTAATATTCCCTTTGGAGGTAAAACACCATTTTCGGCTGAAGTGTTTTTTATAAACAATACTGCAAAATTAGATATTTTATGGGGAACTACAGACCCAATTAGTTTGATTGATCCTAAATATGCAGTTAGATTGAGGGTGCGTGCTTTTGGTCAATTTGCAATTAAAATTTCTGACTACCGTGTTTTTTTAACAGAACTAATTGGAGCTTTAGGAGATAGTCAAATTGTAAAATATGATCTTGTAATTAAATATTTTAAAGGAATTATAGTAACCAAGATTAAGACTATTATTTCCGATATAATTATTAATCAGAAAATTTCTGTACTGGAGATAACACCACGTTTAGAAGAGATTTCAGAGATTGTCAAGAATCGTATTTTCATGGAATTTGAACGTTTTGGAATTGAAGTTGTGAATTTTTACATATCCTCAATCAATTTTCCAGAGGAAGACTTTAACACAATCAATACAATTCTTGAGGAAAAAGCTGCTTTCGATATCATTGGTGATAACCGTTATAATGTTAAGAGATCCTTTGATGTGATGCAATCAGCAGCTGATAATGAAGGTGGAGGAAATTTAGCTACTGCAGGTATTGGACTTGGACTTGGAGCTGGAGCAGGTATAGCTGTTGGAAATAATTTTGCAACTGCTGCTAGTAGTGTAACAAATACTCCTGCCAAAACAGTAACTTGCCAAAAGTGTGGAACAGAAAATTCAGAAGGAGCTAAGTTTTGTTCAGGTTGCGGAAATAAGGTAGCAACTGCAAAAATTGAGTGTTATTCATGCAAAGCATTAGTGGATGATAATATGAAATTTTGTCCAAACTGTGGGTCTTCTATGTTGAAAAAAACTTGTACAAATTGTCATACAGAGAATTTACCAGGAACCAAGTTCTGTTCAGAATGTGGTACTAAATTGGAGGGGTAATTGTGAAGAATGATAAACTTTCATCAGCGGATTTGATGAAAATTTTAGGATGTTTTATTTTTGATATTGGAATAACATTAGCTTATTTTCAAATATTTGGCTTGTTCCTTATTATCGCACCTATTAAATCTATGTTAATACTTTTTGTTCTACTTATGGGATTATTAATTTTAAATGGAGCAATTATTTATCCTAGTATGATATTTAGAACTATAGGAATACCTTATACAGCAGGAACTGTGACCTTATGTATATTATATGCTATTATATCAAATGCTATTTCAATTTTTCTAATACCAGGAACTATCATTGGGTATGTGGTATGGGAATTAATCATTTTTGTAATCTTTATAATTATATTTTCAGTAATTGGAGCTTTTTCAAAGACCACTTCTGAAGAGGCATATAAAGCTGAAAAGGAACAAACTGAAAAAACACTTATAATGTTACAGTTATTAGAAGTAGAGAATGCACTTAATAGTAAAGAGAATCAAGAGGAAATTATGAAATGCCGCAGTCTTTTTAATGCATTGAAGGAACGCATTAAAGCTTCTACACCTTTTGGTAGAATTAGTGGTAATAATGCAGTTTTTCAAGTGGAAAACCAAATTAAAGAGAATTTAGTATCAATAAAGTTAGGTTTTCAAGAGGACTTAACTGATAAAACCTTGGCAGAACTTGAAAGATTACTTGAAGATACGCGAAGACTTGTTATGAATAGAGAAACTTTAAATATTAAATAGATTTATAAAATAATATTTTAGTATACTACAAATAAAAAGGGAGAGATTAAAATGAATGAAAGACAATGTCAAACTTGTGGAGCAGCAATTGATTTAAATGCAACTGAATGTAAATATTGTGGGGAATCAATAGCTGTTCAACAACCACAACAATATCAGCAACCGCAGTATCAGTAGCAACAATATCAACAAACACAGTATCAACAACCTATGTATGCTCAACCACCAGTTCCAAGCAAAAGCAAAATTGCAGCTGGAATACTTGCAATCCTACTTGGAGGCTTAGGAATACATAAGTTTTATTTAGGTAAAATCGGAATGGGAATATTATACATATTGTTTTGCTGGACATATATACCAGCTATAATTGGTGTTGTTGAAGGAATAATATATCTAACTGCAAGTGATGAAAAGTTTTATTATAAGTATGATAAGCATTAAATAATTGGGATAAAACACCATGGGGTCAGACCCCATTACATTTTTTGTAATAGAATATTTATTAACAAATATTAATATATTTGAAAAGATAGATTATTATTTATGGAGAATTTAAATGCATATCAAAATTATGTTATCAATCTCGAGGCAATTCAAACCTCTTGCAATGACCCCTGGGAATGTGAACAAATTATAGAAAGGTAGGTATGGTTATGAAAATACTTGTTACAGGCGCAAATGGTTTTGTAGGTAAAAACCTTATAGCAGAGCTTAATAATAGGGGTTATAATCACATATATAAATTTGACATAGATACGGACACAACACTATTAGATGAGTTTACTAAAAACTGTGGATTTGTATTTCACCTTGCGGGAGTAAATAGACCTAAAGATGAAAAAGATTTTATGGAAGGGAATTTTGGATTTACCTCAGAGCTTTTAGAACTTTTGAAGAAGCATAATAATAAATCTTCCATATTAATTACTTCTTCTATTCAAGCTGAAAGAGATAACTCTTATGGAAATAGTAAAAGAGCTGGTGAAGAATTGTTATTCAACTATAGCAAGGAAACAGGAGCCAAAGTTTTAGTATATAGATTACCTAATCTTTTTGGGAAGTGGAGCAGACCAAATTATAATACAGTAGTAGCTACTTATTGTCATAACATATCGAGAGGCTTAGACATACAGATAAATAATGAAGATGCAGAACTTACATTATGCTATATAGATGATGTTTTGGATGAGTTTATAAGAGCTCTTGAAGGTAATGAAACTAAAAATGGTGATTACTGTTGTGTTCCAGTAACTCATAAAATTAAATTAGGGGATTTAGCAGATAGAATAAGAAGCTTTAATGAAAGTAGAAAAGAATTAAGTGTTCCTAATATGGAGGATTTACTAACTAAAAAACTTTATAGCACATATTTAAGCTTTCTGCCAGAAGATGAATTTTCTTATGATTTAAAAATGAACTGTGATAACAGAGGATCTTTTACTGAATTTATTAGAACCCCAGAGAGAGGTCAAGTTTCAGTAAATGTAGCAAAGCCAGGAATAACAAAAGGAAATCACTGGCACCATACTAAGAATGAAAAGTTCCTGGTAGTAAGTGGTACTGGACTTATTCGTTTTAGAAAAATAGGTTCAGATGAAATTATAGAATACAAAGTAAGTGGAGAAAAGTTTCAAGTGGTAGATATACCAACAGGATATACTCACTCTATAGTAAATATCGGAAACACTGATATGGTTACTGTAATGTGGGCAAGTGAAGCCTTTAATCCTGAGAAACCAGATACTTATTTTTTGGAGGTATAAAAATGAGGAAGCTTAAAGTAATGACAGTAGTTGGTACAAGACCAGAAATAATAAGGTTGTCAGCTGTTATAAAAAAATTAGAAGAATCAGAAGCTATCGAACATATTTTGGTTCATACTGGCCAAAATTATGATTATGAATTAAATGAAGTGTTTTTTAAAGATTTTAAATTGAAAACCCCAGATTATTTCCTAAAAGCGGCTACTGGAACAGCAGTAGAAACCATAGGGAATATACTTGTTAAAATAGATCCAATAATGGAAGAAGTAAAACCAGAGGCTTTCTTAGTACTAGGAGATACAAACAGTTGTCTTACAGCTATAGCAGCCAAGAGAAGACATATTCCAATATTCCATATGGAAGCAGGAAATAGGTGCTTTGATCAAAGAGTGCCGGAAGAGACTAATAGAAAAATAGTAGATCATACTTCAGATATAAATTTAACTTATAGTGATATTGCAAGAGAATATTTACTAAGAGAAGGCTTTCCCTCTGACAGAGTAATTAAGACAGGAAGTCCAATGTTTGAAGTAATTAACTCAAGAAGAGAAGATATAGAAAAATCAGATGTATTAGAAAGATTAAATTTGAAACAAGGACAATACTTTGTAGTATCAGCTCATAGAGAAGAAAATATAAGCTCTGAAGTGAACTTCTTAAATTTAGTTGAGAGTTTAAATGCAGTGGCAGAAAAATATAATATGCCAATAATAGTAAGTACACATCCTAGAACTAGAAAGATGTTAGATTCAAAGGGAATTGAATTCAATTCTTTAATATCACTTATGAAACCACTTGGATTTAATGATTATGTGAAGCTTCAAACAAAAGCTAAAGCGGTATTAAGTGATAGTGGAACAATAAGTGAAGAATCTTCAATTTTAGGGTTTAGAGCACTTAATATAAGACAAGCTCATGAAAGACCAGAGGCAATGGAAGAAGCATCAGTAATGATGGTAGGGCTTGAAAAAGAGAGAATATTACAAGGCTTAGAGATACTAGAAAGTCAAGAAGTAGGAACTTTAAGAAGAGTAGCAGATTATAGCATGCCTAATGTGTCTGATAAAGTATTGAGGATAATATTATCTTATACAGACTATGTAAATAGAGTAGTTTGGGTAAAATACAAAAAATTGTAACAAGGTAAAAATTTGTAACGGGGTCTGACCCCATTCCATAAAATGGGATGGGGTCAGACCCTGTTTCATTTTATGGAAAATATCTTTTTATTGTAATTTTAATAAAAATTCAACATATATTATATTATATCAAAATAATTTGGGGGGGAGTATGAAATCAAATACAAGAGGGAACTTAGGTGAAAATATTAGTGTGAGAGAATCTACTAATTTAGAAGAAATCATTACTATAAAAGAAATGTTAGATGTTCCCATAAAAAGCTGGAAACTTATATTAATTTCTATTTTAAGCATAACCTTAATGGTAGCAATATTTACATTTTTCTTAATAGAGCCACAATATGAGACAAGTGCTAAGGTATTTATAGGTAAGGAGCAAGGATCTAAGGAAGAGTATAGTACCAATGATGTAGAAATGTATCAACAACTCTTAAAGACCTATTCAGAGTTAATAAAGACTAAAGATTTAACAAAAGCTGCAATAGACTCTTCCAATATTGATATTACTCCAGTAGAGGTTCTAAAAAAATTAAGGGTGGTAACGGTAGCAGATACTCAGATAATTGAAATTAAGTATCAAAGTAAAAGTCCGGATGAGGCTATTAAAATGATAAATTCTATAGTAAAGGAGTTTGTACAATTTGCAGTTAAGATAGTGCCAAATGGTAATGTGCAAGTCTTAGAAAGTCCAACCTTCCCAGAAAAATCAGTTGTTCCAAATAAGAGGTTGAATCTATGTATAGGAGTTTTATTAGGGTTAATGGTAGGTATAGGATTAAGTTTTTTATTAGAATTCTTGGATAATACCTATAAAACCAGGGAGCAGGTGGAAAGAGAAGTAGGTATACCTGTAATTGGACAGATTCCTAAGGAGGGAATTATCAAAGGTATAAAGGGAACTTCAAATGATAATTGTGAGGCTGATAATCATAAGAAAAATGAAGCTAAGTAAGTATAAAAATCATATATTGTATTAAGCATAAATGTTTTATGTAAATGAATATAAGTAAATATATTAATTTTTACTGGGGGATGCGAGGAGTAAATGCATATAGTTGAAAAAGAACCGAAATCTATTGTAGCAGAGAGTTATAGAACATTAAGAACAAATTTGCAATATTCATCCTTTGATGGGGAATATAAGGTAATAGTAATAACTAGTCCAAATCCAACGGAGGGAAAGAGTACTGTAGCAGGAAATTTAGCTATATCCTTATCAAAGGGTGATAAAAAGGTAATATTGATAGACTGTGATTTAAGAAAACCAGTGTTACATAAAAGGTTTAAATTGTCTAACGCTACAGGATTGTCGGATATAATATTAGCAAAGGAAACCAGGGTAATAGTTGGTCAGAGATATAATGAAAACCTAATAGTGATAACGGGAGGAACAGTACCACCTAATCCATCAGAAATGCTAGGCTCTAAATACATGACTAACTTGATAGCAGCGTTAAGAGAATTATATGACTATGTGATATTAGACACTCCACCTATTCAATTAGTTACAGATGCACAAATTTTATCAGCAAAGGCGGATGGAACTATATTAGTAGTAAAAGCAGAAGAAACTAAGAAGAGTTCGGTACATAACGCCATAGACCTGTTAAGAAAGGTTAATGCCAATATTATAGGGATTGTACTAAATGGAGTGGAGAATAAGGGGAATAGCTATTACTATGAAGATGGTAAAGTGTAATAATTTTCCCTCAGAAAAGGCGTTATGTATAAAGATAAAAAGAGGGTTTAGAAGAGCTATGATTTTATTTAAATATAATAGTCTAAAGAGAATCTTTGATATTGTATTTAGTTTAATATTGTTATTAGTCACAAGTCCTATTTTAGTATTGTCACTAGTAATTGTTTATTTACAGGATTTTAAGGAACCTTTATTTTCACAAAAAAGACTTGGTTTAAATAATAAGGTGATTAAAATTTATAAGATTAGGTCAATGGTTCATAATGCTGAAGAGAATGGAGTAAAATGGACCAGTGCTAATGATTTAAGAATAACTTGGTTTGGCAAATTTATTAGAAAGACTAGAATTGATGAGATTCCACAACTATTTAATGTTTTAAAAGGGGAGATGAGTATAATTGGTCCTAGGCCTGAGCTAGAGTTTTTCTATAATGAGTTTGAAAAAAACATACCGAACTTCAGGGATAGACTGGTTGTGAAACCTGGTCTTACAGGATGGGCTCAAATTAATGGCGGATATAATATAACACCACAGAAAAAACTTGATTTAGACTTGTATTATATAAAAAATATAGGGTATAAGCTTGAAGTGAAAATATTTCTTAAAACTATAAAAGTTATATTTACAGGAGATGGAGCAAGATAAAGGTATTGAGTATTAAATTAGGAGGATTTCGTGGGATGAAACTCATACTTGTATGTGAATTTTTTTATCCATATAAAACAGGAACCCAGAAAATACTAACAGAATTAGCAGAGGATTTAGTTGAGTATGGCTTAGAAATTGAAGTTTTGACAACTAAAAATTCTTATAGAGAAGAAAGTCAGAAGGTAGAAAAACAAGAGGTATATAAGGGCATAGGCATTAAGAGAATATTTTCTACGGATAAAAATAGAGATAGCAAAGTTGGAAGAATATTGAATTATTTAACCTTTACTATTAGCGTATTCCTCAATTTACTAACTAAAAGGAATTATGAAAAAGTTCTGTTAGTTTCAAATCCTCCTTTATTACCATATATAGGATATATCATTAAAAAGATAAGAAGAAAAGATTATATTTATTTAGTACACGATATTTACCCTGATGTTGCAGAAAAATTAGGTGTAATAAAAGAAGGTTGTCTCATATCAAGAGTAATGAATTATATAAATAATAAAATTTATAGCAATGCAGAAAAGGTTATTGCCTTAGGAAAAGACATGAAGGAGGTTATAGTAAATAAGGGTATAGAAGGTAATAAAGTAAAAATTATAACCAATTGGGCAGACTCAAAAGTAATTTATGAAAAAGAAATAGACATGAGTTTTTGTGAAAATCATGGGCTTAAAAATAAGTTTAACATTTTATATACAGGTAATATTAGTAAAGTTCACGATATTGATACTATTATTGATACTGCCAGAGTACTAAAGGATGAGAAAGATGTTAAATTCACCTTTGCTGGAAGTGGCAATAGAAAGCAATATGTAGTGGATTTAATAAAAAGTGAAGGATTAAATAATATTCAAGTAATAGACTATATGTTTGGTGAGGAGTATAATAATCTGTTAAATTGTGCAAATGTTTTTGTAACAACTTTAAATAAAGAATTAAAAGGCTTAGGAGTGCCATCTAAGACCTATACCTATATGGCACTTGGAAAGCCATTGATAGCTATAATGGATAAAAGCAGCGAAATAGGAAGTATGGTTAATAAGTATAACTTAGGTAGACAATTTGAAACAAATAATTCTCAGGCTATAGTTCAATTTATTTATCAGCTTAAAAATAATGGGGAATTATACAATAAAATTTCTGACAATGTAAGAAAAAAATTTAAGGATGATTATGAAAGAAAAAAAGTAACTGAAAAATTTTATAATGTAATAATATCTTCTTGATAAAGTGCATAGTAAAAAACTTTATAAGGAAGATAGTAATGAGTATAAAGGGGTTTTAATATGTTTAAGGACAAAATATTGCTAATTACTGGAGGGACAGGTTCCTTTGGAAATGCAGTTTTAAATAGATTTTTAAACACAGATATTGGAGAAATACGAATTTTTTCTAGAGACGAAAAAAAACAAGATGATATGAGAAAGAAATATAAGAATGATAAAATAAAGTTTTATATAGGTGATGTAAGAGATATACAAAGTATAAAGGGCGCTATGAATGGTGTGGATTATATATTTCATGCTGCTGCACTTAAACAGGTTCCAAGTTGTGAGTTTTTTCCTCTTGAAGCTGTTAAAACCAATGTTCTAGGAACGGATAATGTACTCACAGCGGCAATAGAGGCTGGAGTTAGGAAGGTAATATGCTTATCTACAGATAAGGCAGCTTATCCTGTAAATGCTATGGGAACTTCAAAGGCAATGATGGAAAAGGTTTTTGTAGCAAAATCAAGGACAGTTTCCCCGGATAAGACCTTAATATGTGGAACTCGATATGGAAATGTTATGTGCTCTAGAGGGTCAGTTATTCCACTATTTATTGAACAAATTAAAGCCGGAAAGCTCCTTACAATAACGGAGCCTAAAATGACCAGATTCATAATGAGTTTAGAAGAGGCAGTAGATCTGGTAATGTTTGCTTTTGAGAATGCTGAAAGTGGAGATATCATGGTTCAAAAGGCGCCAGCTTGCACTATAGAAGTACTGGCACAGGCTATAAAAGAACTATTTAATGTGGAAAGTAAAATTAAGATAATTGGAATTCGTCATGGTGAAAAAATGTATGAAACACTTTTAACCAATGAAGAATGTGCTATAGCAAAAGATATGGGAAAATTCTATAGAGTTCCAACGGATAAAAGAGATTTAAACTATGAGAAGTATTTTACATATGGAGATAACGAAAGAATAAAGATACAAGAATACACATCAAATAGTGCAGAGATTCTTGATGTTAAAGCTGTTAAAGAGAAGCTATTAACCTTAAGGTATATTCAAAAGGAGATAAATAGTTTTAATAGTGGCATAGTCACAATTAGGTGATAAGTGTAAGCATAAAGGTTGTAATTATAATTTTATATATATGAGGGGAATAATGTATGAGGTTGATAGCAAAAAATGTTATTAAATCTTACAAAGGATATAAGCCACTATGTTATATAAATGCAGAAGAGGTACTTGTGTTTAAACAAATGAGATTTTATATTTTTAGTTTGCAAAAAGAAGAATTTGATTATTTATGTGACTTACCAGCTAATATAAAGTGTAGGATGTTGTCTAAGTTAAGAATTTGCCAGAGAATATTTAGATTAGAACCTAGAACAGCTATTCTCGTGAAGGAAAATCTGTGTTTAGTTTCCTTTAGTGGTGGTGTATATCTATTAGATATTGAAGCCAAGAATGTGTTAAAGGTACATGAATATAGAGAAGGAATGAGCAATGTTCTATCATTCACCAAGATTTCAAATTTGAGAACTGTGGATGATGGAATTTATTATGGCGATTATTTTACTAACTCCTACAAAGAACCTGTAGGTATATATAAATACAATGAAAAACAAGGAATATTTAAGCAAATTTTTAAGTTTTCACAGGGAGAAATAAATCATATTCACCAAATTGTTGAGGATAAATGTAGGGATAGAGTTTGGATATTTACAGGAGATAGTGGAGATGCAGCTGCAATTTGGTATACAGAGGATAATTTTAAATCTATAAATAAGATTTTAGGACAAAGCCAGCTATATAGGGCTTGTAAGGCTTTTGTAGTTGAGAAAGGGTTAATTTATGCAACAGATACACCTTTAGAGCAAAATTATATTAGGTTATTAAAAATTAAAGATAGTGAAATAGAAGAGCAAAATTTAGCAGAGATAAATGGATCAAGTGTCTATGGAACCTATGTAGGTGGAAAGTTTATTTGGTCAACCACGGTAGAACCACAAAATGGTGAAAAAAGTAAATTATTACACCTATTATCTTACAGGCGAGGTTTAGGAATAAAAACTTGGAACAGTGAAGTAATTGAATATGATTATAAAAATAAAAGTATACAGGTAGTTAATAGCTATAAAAAGGACATTTATCCAATGGGATTATGTCAACTTGGGAGTGTGATGTTCATTGAGAATGAGTTCCAAAGTGGAAGACTGATTTCCTATGGAAGTGCACTTAAAAAAATAGATAATGTAATGATGGTTAGGCAATGATGGGGTAGTATTATGAGCAAGAAAGTTTTAATGATAGTATCTAATGGTTTTGACCCAGACCCTAGAGTATATAAAGAAGCAAAGGCTTTAAGGAATAATGGATATGATGTGGAAATCTTATGTTGGGATAGAGAAAATGATTATTTGGATAAGGAAATAGAGGTCTTAGAAGGAATAAAGATAAAAAGAGTGTATCCATATGCAAGATACAGCACTGGTATAAAGCAGATAAAGGCCTACATTAAGTTTTTGCTAGAAGCAAGAAAATATATTAAAGATAAGAAATATGATGTTATCCATACCCATGATTTTGAATGTGCAATAATTGGAGGTTTATTTAAAAGACAGAGGAAATTCATATGGGATATGCATGAATTCTATGACGGATTTAATCATTCAAAAATAAGAGCATTTATATATGAAGTAATTGCAAAAATTTGTTTTAATAAATCAGATGGTATTGTTTTTGTTGTTCCAGAACAGGAAAGTAGATATAAAGAGAAAATCAAATGTAATACTAAAACTGAAGTCATCATGAATTATCCTGAAGCAGAAGCCTTTGACGGTCTAAGAAATGTTCCAAGCCATAAATTAAGAATATCATTTATTGGCAATGTAAGAGATTTTAAATCTTTAAAGAGTTTAATGGATGTAGGAGAAAAATTTCCTAATGTGTTAATTAATATTAACGGATATGGTTCAGCCTATGATGAATTAAAGGGTATAGAAAGTAATTATAAAAATACAGTTATTACAGGTAGATATAGCTATGAAGAAATAAGAAAATACTATGAAAATACAGATATTGTTTTTGCAGTATACAATAGTGAACTGCCTAATACTGTATATTCATTTCCAGTAAAGGGTGCAGAGGCAATTATATGTTGCAAACCAATAATTTCAAATTCATCAACCATATTTGGTGACTATGTAAGGGATATGGATATAGGATTTCCTATAAGTGATAAATCTGAGGATGAATTATATTATGTAATAAAAAGTATAATTGAAGATAAAAGAATATTGGAAAACAAAGTAAGAAATCTAGGGAAAATTAGAAGTAAATTTTTATGGAGCAACGAAGCCAGTAAGTTGATACAGTTATATAATGAAGTTTTGATTGAGTGGTGATTGATATAGAAGTTAAGAAATGTGAAAAAGTTCAACAAGCTATATTAGTTATAATAATATTAGTAAATTTCGGATTAATGCCTATAGTACAATATGCCGAATCATTAATAGGAGTTAGTTTTATAAAGAGGCATATTATAGTTATAATATCTATTTTAATATATTGCATTACTGGGTTTATATATAATTTCAATAAACTTAGGGTTAGGGTAAGGATAGAGCTATTTACTTTTATAACTTGTGTTTTACTACAATTAGTAGCAATGCCTTGGGCTATAAGGTATGGAGATAAAGGACTTAGTGTTTATATAAGTGTTATTCTTAATACCTTTATTTCATCATGGTTAATGTATTTAATTGGAAGCAATTTTCACAAGCTTAAGGAGATTATAATAAATCCTAAAATAAAGTTGATAATGAATATTTTATTTCTTACTTTTGTTGGACTTATTATCTATGGGGTTACGTTAAATCCCTATGGTGAATTTCAAATATATTATGGAAAAATAAAAATTGATTATTTATTTATAGGTGATACATTTGCCATATATGCCTTCTTAATATTGTACGCAAATAAAAACAGATATTTTAAATTTCTTATAACTATATTAGGTGTACTAACTTTATATTTGATATCATCAAGGTTATCCTTTGCTATTTTTATAGCAGTTGTTTTCATTAATATAGGAATAGGGTTAATTAATAAGGTAGACGGATTAAATAGGGTAGCCATATTAAATAGGGGAATAAAAAAGAAAAGAATGTTATATTCAATAGGATTAATTACTTGCTTCCTCCTAGTTATCATGATTTTCACACACAAGTTAGGAAAAATAGAAATAAGCATTGATAAGTTGTACAACAATAGAATATTTGGTGGGCTTACTGATATAAAGAACGATGAATCTTATGTATCAAGACAGGAACTGGTAATATTAGGGAGGAGTGTATTAAGAGAAAATATTGTATTAGGAAAGTTTATGTATGAAGTTGAGATTATGGGAATTACAGGTGGCTACATACATAATATGTTTTCTTATTTAGTAGAATATGGACCTATATTCTTTTTCTTGTTTATTGCATGTTTACTAAAAAAAAGCTGGCAATTTTTTATACTGTATAAAAAAACAAAATTAAAAGATTCCTACGATGTGCTTAAGATTAGTATATTCATTTTTACCTTAATGAGTATAATTCTCGGAAGGTCATATATATATGCATATATATGGTTGCCAATAGGTATGATTAAAACCATTAATTGTAAGGAGCTCAAATCATACAGTAGGCTAAAGGATATACCAAAAGTGATGTAGGTTATGGTACTGATATATATTTAAATCATACAGTAGGTTAAAAAATATATGAATTTAATTTATAGATAAATTTCAAGATAAGTAAAATGAAATGATAGGTGAATTAAAGTGATAAATATATTTATAGAAGATAAAATTCATGAAAAAAAAATTAAATATGTATTTGATTATATATTTATGGTTTTAGGCCTTAAGTATAAATATGTGGAATATATCCAAGATTTCAAAAATGTGAACAATATTCTAGAATCATCAGATAGAGAATTTGAGCAGGATTTAAAAGGTATAATTATAATCTATGTAAAAGGTGATTTCACTAATCAGCATGAAACTGTAAGTAATAGAATTTATATAAAAGAAAGTAAAAAGTTATTTAATGATAGATATTTGAACAACATAGATTATGTTGTAAGAAGGCTTGATAATATAGTAAATTTAATGGGAGATAATGAATTATTTATAGAAAGAAAGAATAATAGTATTAAAACTAATATAGACATCATCTCTGATATTTTCTTTTTACTAACTAGGTACGAGGAAATAGTGAATAAGGAGCCATATACTAATGAAAAATTTAATAGGTTTCCATCTTCAGCATCCTTAATGACTAAAGAAAATGTATTAGATAGACCCATAGTAAACGAGCATATAGAGCTGTTATGGTCATGGATTGAGGAAATGAATTTAGGCTTTCAAAGAAAGCTTTGGTGGGGTGATAAGGACTTTGCTGTATGTATATCCCATGATGTAGATTTTTTATTAAGGTATAGAGCTGCGAGAAATATTATAAAAAGCATTGGTGTAGCTATATTAAGAAACAAGTCTATAAAGCAAACCATAAAGGTAACAAAGAACTATATTCAAAGCAAAAAAGATTACAAAAAGGATCCCTTCTTTACCTTCGATTATATCAGGGATATGGAAATAAAATACGGTCTAAAGTCATCCTTTTATTTTATGGTAGGTGGAACTAGCAAACTTGACAATTTTTATAATATATATGATGAAAAAGTTTTAAATTTAATAAATGATTTGGACCGAGGAGGCTTTGAAGTTGGATACCATGGTAGCTTTAATACTTTTAATGATTTAAGTCTTATGAGGAAAGAGAAAGAAGTTTTGGACAATATACTTGAGAATAAGAATTATGGAGCTAGGCAGCATTGTTTAAGATTTAAAGCTCCATATACTTGGAGAATCCAAGAAAAATTAGGAATCCTATATGATACAACTCTAACATTTGCTGATGAAGCAGGGTTTAGATGTGGAACTTGTTTTCCGTTTAAGCCATATGATGTGCTAAAGGATAGAGTTATTGATATATGGGAGATTCCTTTGATTGTTATGGATGCTACTTTGATAGAGAAAGAATATAGCTTTCTTACCCCGGAGGAAAGTTATGAAAAAATTATTAGTTTGGTTAAAGTGGTGAGGAAATATGGTGGTGTTTTCAGTTTATTATGGCATAACACATCTTTAGATAGATATAATTCCCTATATGACCAATGGATACCACAATATGAAAGAATCATGGAATATCTAGGTGGGGAAAAAGCTTTAAATGATACAGGAAAAGTTATAATAGACTATTTAAATCACTAGGAGATTAATAGTATGAGCTTTAAAAGAAATTTGATAAGTAATGTTATATTTCAGATTATAAATGTAATTATAGCATTTTGCACAAGTGTTATTGTAGCTAGGGCGTTAGGTCCAGAGCTACAGGGACAATCAGCTTATTTTATGCTGATTATTACTACAATTTGTGAATTTGCAGATTTAGGAATAAATAATTCAACCATTTATTTCTTAAAAAAAAGTAGCTATAACAGTAGTGAGGTAATAGGGACTAATCTAATATTTCTCATAGCTAATAGTGTATTTATAGGTGCATTATTATTGTTTTTAAGAATTTTAGGAGTGGTTCTTTCAAACTATAGTATATTTGTTTGTATTGTTGGAGCTACAAGTATTATATTTGCTTATTTAAAGGTTATGGGGTCTGAGCTTTATATTGCTAGAGAAGAGGTATATAAATTAAATAAATCTTTATTAGCATTTAAACTAATGAAGATTTTAGTGCTTGCTATATTATATATTTGGGGAAGGTTTAATATTCAGTCCTATTTAATTACCATGAACTTCATTACTATAATAGAAGGAGCAACCATATTTTTATCTATAAAAAATTCCTATGAGTTTTCCCTTAAAATGAATTTTCAATTTTTAAGAGTTGAAATTAAATATGCAATAAAGATGATACTTGCTTATTTGTTTATTTATTTAAATTATAAGGTGGATCAATTATTAATAAAGACAATGCTAGATGACTATCAGTTAGGATTGTATTCTGTAGCTGTGTATTTGGCTGAACTCTTATTTTTAATACCCACATGCATTAATTCGGCTTTAATAGGTAAGGTATCCAACATGAAGACGGATTTTAAAGATGTAATAATGAAAACAGTAAAGGTAACCTTTAATTTATCTATAATTCTAAGCTTAGTTGGATGCTTATGTACTGCACTTGTACCAATGGTATATGGAGCAGAATATGCAACTATAAAGATAACTATAGTTATTTTATTTGTAGGAATCATATTTGCTTCCATAGGTAAGGTTGCATACACTTATTTTACTATGAATAATAAACCGGAAGTACACATGTATATATCTTTAGCCACTTTAATTATTAATATTATTGGAAACTTTATGTTAATACCACTGTTAGGCATTAATGGGGCAGCTATAGCATCTACGATTTCTTATACATTGTATGGAGTAATATATCTAGTTATTTTAAATAAGAAAGAATATGTAAAGTATGGAGATATGCTATTTATCACCTCCAAGGATTTTAAGGATATGAAAGCCATACTTAAAAAAATAAGGAGTGAATAAATTGATTAAGCTAGTTGACCATAGTTTTAAATGGTATATAAAAGATAATATTAGTGTTATTGGATATGCTTTTATCGAAGAAGAATATCTAAATGATGAGGAGTTGGCTTACTATATAAAGGTTAATTTAGATAAATATAAGGATTTAAACAAGATATTAACTGAATTAAATGGTTTTTTTTCTATAGTTATTGAAAGTGGTGAGAACATTTATTTATGCTGTGATAGAACTAGAAGCTTTCCTCTGTTTTATTATATTGACCATGAAGGAATTAGGATATCAAATTTTACAAAGGAAATAGTAGGAGAAAAAATAGAACTAGATAGTGAGGCTGTGGAAGAATTCAAATATTCAAGTTTTGTGACGGGGGGAGATACTTTAATAAAGAATTTAAAGGCCGTACAAGCTGGAGAATTTATAACTATCAATAAATATAACTATGAAGTTTTAAAAAATACCTACTATGAATTTGCACATAAGGAGTATCTAGATATCCATAAAGTTGAGTTAATAAAAACAATTCATGAAAAGTATATGGGAGTCTTTAAAAGGCTCATAAGAAGTGTGGAAGGTAGAACCATAGTTATTCCTTTAAGTGGTGGGTATGATTCAAGGCTGATAGTTCAGATGTTATATTTGCTTAATTATAAAAATATCATTTGTTTTTCCTACGGAAAGCTAGGCAACAAGGAATCATTAATATCTAAAAAAGTAGCAGAACACTTTGGTTTTAAGTGGATATTTATAGAGTATACGGAAAGTAAATTAAAAGCAATGTATGAAGATATAGATAAATGTGAGAATTTTGCGTCAAATTATGTTTCTGTAATTCATTTGCAAGATTACATTGCTATCAAAGAGATGAAGGAAAATAGTTTGATACCAGATGATAGCGTCATTGTACCTGGTCATTCTGGAGATTTTATTGCAGGAAGTCATATTAAGCAATGCTTAACTAAGAATATGAAAAATCATAATACCATTAATAATGAAATAATTAAATCACACTACAATTTATTTAAAATAAGAAATTATAAATCAATAAAAGCTAGAGTTAATAAAAATTATAAAGTAATAGGAACTAATTCGATTAAAAATAATATCTCCCATTTTGAAAAATTTGATTGGAGAGAGCGTCAGTGTAAATTTATTATTAACTCCGTAAGAATGTATGAGTTGTTTAATTTTCAATGGAGAATACCACTATGGGATTTTGAACTTATAGATTATTGGTGTGAGATAGGTTATAGATATAGGATAAATAGAAATTTATATATAGAGTATGCTAATGGACTTGAATTAGAACAAGGCTTACATCTTAACCAGAATAATGTGAAAAGTGAAAAATCCTGTGGTGTTGGGGTAGTAATTAAAGAAAAAATTAAAGAAAGCTTTTTAGGTGGGATATTAAGATTTATTAAGTTTATAATTTCCTATGATAAGAAGGAGTTTGGATTTAATAACTTAATGAAGAGACATACATTTATTAAAAAGGGTATCATGGGAGCTATAAATGATAATTCAATATTTGCAGACGAGTATTTATTAAAAGTATTGAAAAGAAGTAGGAGTAAATAAAACTAATAATATTATTGCATGATTTTTGTAGAAAAGTACATGGAGGAAATACAATGAATTTTCAAGTGGTTTTTCACGGAAGAGAATTATGTGTTTATAACTCAAGGTCTAATGGTATATTTATAATAAATGATAATCAAGCTATTATTATTCATTACCTTAGAGTTAGGGAGGAGCAGCGTGGAAAATGAATAAAGAAAGGTATAGGGAATTATGTAAAACAGAAAAAACAATACCTATCTTTCTAATGGATTGGTGGATGGATGCTGTTTCTATGGATGGAGAATGGAATGTAAAGTTGTATGAGCTAGATAGTGAGATAATGGGGGTATTGGTATATTATTTAACCAATAGAGCAAATAAAAAAGTAATAACTCTACCGCCGTTGACTCAGAAAAATGGTATATGGATTAAGTATCCGCAGTATCAAAAGCAAGTTACAAAAATCTCCTACGAAAATAAGGTTACAAAAGAACTTTTAAATCAATTAGAGAGGGAAGATGTATATTCCTATAACCAAAATTTCGATTATAATTTTCAGAATTGGTATGAATTTTATTGGCGAGAGTATATACAAACTACTAGGTATACCTATGTAATTGAAGATTTAGCAGATTTAAAGAAGGTTTATGATAATTTTGATAAAAGCTTAAGGTGCAATATCCGAAAGGCAGAAAAAGTAGTACAAGTTAAAAGAAATTTAAGTATTGAAGAATTTTATAATCTTAATAAAATAACATTTGAAAGAAAAGGTGCGAATATACCCTATTCCTTTGAAATAGTAAAACGAATTGATGAAGCTTGCAAGGAAAGAAAATGTAGAGAAATATTTTACGCAATAGATGAATATGAAAACATTCATTCTGCAATATACATTGTTTGGGATTGCCATAGCGCATATTATATAATGGAAGGTGTAAATACAGAATTTCTAAATAGTCAAGCTACATCCTTATTATTGTGGAAGGCAATAGAGCATTCATCAGAATATGTGAAGAAATTTGATTTTGAAGGAAGTATGATGCAAAGTATAGAAAGGTTTTTCCGAAAATATGGAGGGGTTCAAAGGCAATATTTTAATATAAAGAAGATTTATAAACATGACTGTGTGTATGAGTTTGCAAAAAAAATATATAAGAAAATTAATAATAGGTGAAGATATGAATAATAAAGAAGCTTATATAGAGTTGTGCAGTAGGGAAAAAACAATTCCTATATTTTTAAGACATTGGTGGTTAGACGTAGTAAAGGAAGACGGGGAATGGGATGTAATAATTGAAAAAAAAGGTGAGAACATTATTGCGGCACTTCCCTTTTATTATAAGAATAAATTTGGGATTAAATATATAACTCAACCTATTTTAACTCAAAAAACTGGTCTATGGATTAAGTATCCAGTAGGACAAAATTATACTAAAAAGTTATCATATGAAAAAGAGACAATGACTAGCATCATAGAGAAGTTAGATGCGCTACAATTTCAAGGATATAAACAGCATTTTGATTATAGTATAACTAATTGGTTACCTTTTTACTGGAAAGGGTATAGCCAGACTACAAGATATACCTATGTATTAGAGGATATATCTAATATAGATAAAGTATTATTAAATTTTGATAGCTCTAAAAGAAAAAATATTAGAAAGGCCGAAAAGATAGTTGAGATAAGATATGATTTATCTGCAGAGGATTTTTATGCCAATCACAAGATGACATTAAAAAAGCAAGGGCAAAATATAC
This sequence comes from Clostridium sulfidigenes, assembly GCF_000732635.1. Lineage (GTDB taxonomy): Bacteria > Bacillota > Clostridia > Clostridiales > Clostridiaceae > Clostridium_J > Clostridium_J sulfidigenes. Next base: position 155,387 of record NZ_JPMD01000001.1, read on the forward strand.
TTTACTCCTTTGAGGTGTTTAATAAAATTTATAATGCTTGCTATGAAAGAAATAATGGACGAGTATTCTATGCGGTAGATAATGTAGGTAATATCCATTGTGCTTTATTTATAATTTGGGATGAAATCAGTGCTTATTATCTGATAAATACAATAGATCCAAAGTATAGGAATGTGGGGGCAGCAAGCTTAACTATATCAGAGGCCATAAAATATGTAGCTAATTATACTAAAAAGTTTGACTTTGAAGGCAGTATGATAGAAAATGTGGAAAATTCCTATAGGCGATTTGGTGCAGTACAAGTACCATATTTTTGCATATACAAGGAGTATTCTAGATTGTTTAAGATGCTAAATCAGATTAATAAAATTGTTAAAAGGTAGCAAGTTATAACACCACTGGGTCAGATTAACTTCCATTTAATACCACGGGGTCAGACCCCCTCCCATAAAATGGGGTGGGGTCTGACCCCGTTACATTTTATTCCAAAAAGTTGCTCATTACCATGTATAGTATTATAATAAGTAAGAAAACAAAATATAAAAATAAAGTAATTTATTTTTTGGAGGAATTTAATAATGAAAAAAGTAATTACCTATGGCACATTTGATTTATTACACTATGGTCATATAAACATATTAAAGAGAGCTAAGGAGCAAGGAGACTATTTAATAGTAGCTTTATCAACAAATGAGTTTAATGAAGTTAAAGGTAAGAAGTGTTATTTTTCATATGAGGAGAGAAAAAAATTATTAGAAGCAATTAGATATGTGGATTTAGTTATTCCAGAAAATAATTGGGAACAAAAAATTAATGACATAAAAGAATTTCATGTAGATACTTTTGTCATTGGAGATGACTGGGAAGGGAAGTTCGATTTCCTTAAAGAATACTGCAAAGTTATATATTTAGGCAGAACTCCTGAAATATCAACAACTAAAATAAAACAGGAGCTAGGTCTAGGACAAGTTGCAATAGGAAAATAATATACATTAAAATGGGACTAGTGTTGATTTGCTAGTCCTTATTTTATTGTCAATGGAATAAATAAAAACAGTATAAGTTAAATAAGGAAAACTAAACACAAGATAAAAGTTAGATTATTATTAGAGTTTTTATACATAGGATTTGTGTAAACAGAGTTCTTAGCTTCTATGAAGCTTACTAACAGACTTCTAAGTATCAATTTATTTGATACTTAGAAGCCGTTGTCCTTTAGGGGAAATCGTTATCCAGGGACGTAGCAGCTCTTTCTCCCACTTTAAAGAAAATGGGAGTATTAGAGCTGATAGTCATCGGATAAAAGTAATAAATCTTGTTAGATGTTAGTTGATGTGATAAAATGATATAAGATTTGAAGAGAAAGATAAGAAAAAATTTTTATAATCATAGTAATTTTTAAGAGAAGATATTATAAAGAGGTAAATATGATAAAGAGCATAAGGTATGTAGTAAGTGAAAATATAAGCAATATATATAGGATTTTTTTAATTGCTAAATATGAAATATTAGCAGAAAACAGAGACTCTAAGTTAGGAATACTTTGGAATGTATTAAATCCACTAATTCAAATTTCAACCTATTGGTTTGTCTTTGGAATAGGTATAAGAAGTGGTAAACCAGTAGATGGAATTGAGTTTTTGGACTGGCTATTAGCAGGAATGGCAGTATGGTTTTTTATTAGTCCCTCAATAAGGAAGGGAGTAACGTCTATTTCTTCAAAGATAAAGGTAATAAGAAAAATGAAATTTCCAGTGAGTATTTTGCCTACAACAGTAGTGGTGGAAGAAGCCATTATTCATTTATGTATGCTGGTAATAATATATGTTATTTTTCTTATTAGGGGTATGGTACCTAGCCTATACAATTTTCAGGTTTTATACTATTTAATATGTGGTATGGCTTTTTCAGTATCTTTAGCAATGATAACATCAGTGCTTAATATGTTTACAAGAGATGTGAAAAAAATAGTTAATGCAACTATGAGAATGTTAATGTATATAACCCCTATATTATGGACAATGGATAAGATGCCTAAGAATATACAAAAAATTATGAAGTGTAATCCAATATATTATATCGTTCAGGGGTATAGAGATAGTTTCTTCTATCATGAGGGAATATTATCTAATGTTAATGAGATGATAGTGTTTTGGGTAATTATAACGACTATGTTTATAGCAGGGAGTACATTAATGTACAAATTTAGACATAGATTTGTTGACATGATGTAAAATGGAGTGAAACCAATGGATAATCAGTATTCAGTAGAATTTAAAAATGTGTCTAAGATATTTAAATTGAAGAAAAGTAAGGGTAAATCAAATCATAGAAATTTTTATGCATTAAAAGATATTAGCTTTAAGGTTGAAAAAGGGGATGTAGTAGGTGTATTGGGAACCAATGGTTCAGGAAAATCTACTCTTTCTTCAATTTTAGCTGGAATATCTGAAGTGGATGAAGGAAATGTTAAAATAGTAGGGGAGCAATCTTTAATAGCAATAAACACAGGGTTAAATAGTGAGTTAACAGGCCTTGAGAATATTAAAATGAAGGGTGCTCTATTAGGTTTGTCTAAAAAGAGAATAGATGAGATAACTGAAGGTGTTATAGAGTTTGCAGAGTTAGGGGATTTTTTATACCAACCACTTAAGACTTATTCTAGTGGTATGAAATCAAGGTTAGGATTTTCTATATCTATAAATCTAAACCCTGATATAGTTATAATTGATGAAGCCTTATCTGTAGGAGATAGCAGTTTTTCAGCAAAGTGTATTAAAAAGATTGAAGAATTTAAAACAGAAGGTAAAACAATATTTTTTATTAGCCATTCCATATCACAAATTAAGAGCTTTTGTAATAAGGGTTTATGGATTGAAGGTGGTTACCTAATGGAATATGGTGATCTAGAAAGTGTTGCAGATAAATATGAAGCCTTTGTAGATGAATATAAGAAGAAAACACCAAAGGAAAAGAAAAAGTTAAAAAATGAAGCCTTTGAAAAAAGAATTGCAGTGGATAGGGATAAAGATACTGATAATAAGAGCAAAATAGCATTGTTTTCATGTTTGAAGAAAGTAAAATGTCTATTGAAGGTTAAAGGATAGAAGGGATATGGCATAATGAAAAACAAGTATATAAAAAATGTATATATTGAAAATGATAAAATTTATATAAAATCTGATAAGGAACTATCTAAGCTAGTTTTATTTAGCCCTAAGGTTCTATTAAAGGTTAATTGCTTTGAAAATGCAATTGATTTACAAGAGATAATAAAAAATAATTGGTGTTTCTTTGGCGAAAAGTCTCAGTTTATACTGTGTAATGATTATGAGGAAACAACTTCCCTAAGGTTAAATCAAATGAAGACCGTGGGTGAAAACTATATATGTAAAGGTTTTAATTTGAAAATAGGTAAACAAATGTATGTGATTGATATATTTGTAAATGGAGAAAATGAAGTAGAGCTAATAATAGAAAAGTATAAGGATGAAAGTAGTAGCTATTTTCAAATTGACACAAGCTATATTAGAGAGAATTTCCTACATATTAAAGGACAACTTAAGGGTTATGAAGAACTAGAAGCTAATCATAATAAAAGTTGTGGCACTGAGGATATGAAAGCTAAGTTAATGATTTACGATAGAAATCAAGAAAATCTTGAAGTAAACCCAAGTGAAGTACAAGGAGAAACATTATGGTTTAAAATTCATATTGATGAGGTACCAAGGAATGTTGAAGGTAATGTAAATACATTGCTAATAATTGAAGATAGAGTTCTTGATGTTAAGTTTAAAGAGGAAGTAAGATTTCAAAAGATTAAGTATGAAGATGAACAGGGCATGAAGAATTTAATTATTAAATCTGAAGATAAAACTAAGAGTTTAGTCTTTGATATAAATGGGAAACTTGCTATAGCACCTATTATTAAAAGGATGAGTTATGAAGATGGAAATATAATAATTAATGGAAATCTTAATGCTACTATAGATGTTTTTCAGGTTCCAGGGGTGGAAACTGTTATTAAGCTCAGTGCTGCAGATAACAGTATAATTATTGCAAATTCCTTAGAGGTAGTACAAGGAAGTTTTAGTTATGTAATTAGCAGCGAAGAAATAGGGGATATAAAAAGAGCATTTTCTGGGGAATGGAATTTAAAGATAGAGATGCTAGAAAATAATGAAGTTTTAGTAAGTGAAGATATATCCTATAAAAATAGTGAAGATGATATTATACTTTCTGAGATGATAAGAGGCGGAAGAGATAATATTTTAATAAAAGCTTACCTTACTGAAGTTGAAAAAAAATTAGCTTTATCAGTAGAAAGCGAAATAAATATAGATCAGATTTTATCAATATATGTTGGAAAGAATAAGTTAAAAATAAAATATAGAACTAAAGAGAATGTTGATAAATTATTGAATTCAAGATTGATTAAAACTAATGTTGCCACTGCAAGTAGAGAGTTGACATGTAACAAGGTTGTTAAAAAGGGTAAAAAAACTTATGTTTGTCATTATAAGTGTGATAATGTGAAGGATTTCGTAGATGAGATGCTATTAAAGGGAGTAACTTTATATACACAAATTGATACTCAGGAGTTTAAAAATGTCGTATCTGAGATTAATAGATATTCTATTTTCTTTAGTAAGTATGATATAGTACAATCTAGTAAAAAATATAAAAATCTATGCTTAAAATTATATAATGATATATTCTTAAAGTGCCCAGTTAAAAAGAAAAGGGTACTATTTGAAAGTTTTCTAGGAAGAAATGTATCAGGAAATCCTAAGTATGTCTATAATTACTTTGTAGAGCAAGGGTTAGATAAAAAGTATGAATTAATATGGATTTTAAATAATACTGAGGATGAGGTAATAGGTAGAGCTAAAAAGGTTAAGAGGAAGACTTTGAAATATTATTATTACATGGCTACAGCTGGTTATTGGGTGTTTAATGCAAGACAAGCTGATGAAATAATTAAAAGACCAGAGGTTTCTTACTTACAAACTTGGCATGGTACACCATACAAGACCTTAGGTAATGATATGTTTAATGCAAGTATGCCAGGGGTTAAAGATGTTAATGATTATAAAGAAAAATTCTATAGAAACTCTAGAAGATGGGATTATCTTATTGCTCAAAATAATTATTCTGCAGAGATATTTAAAAGAGCCTTTTCCTTTGATAAGGTAATGCTTCCTTATGGATATCCGGCAAATGATATTTTATACAAAGGAAACAATGAAAAATACATTAATGAATTAAAGGATAAATTCAATTTACCTAAGGATAAAAAAGTAGTAATGTATGCACCAACATGGCGTGAGGATAATTTTTATAGAAAAGGTCATTATAAAATGACTATGGAATTAGAGCTGGATAAGATGATGAAAGCTCTAGGTGATGAGTATATCTTAATTTTAAGAATGCATTACTTAATTGCGAATACAATTAATGTTTCTGATTATGCTGGGTTTGTGTATGATCTGTCTCAAGGCTGTGATATACAAGAGCTTTATTTAGTATCAGATGTAATGATTACAGATTATTCATCAACTATGTTTGATTATGCAAACTTAAGAAGACCAATGGTTTTCTTTGCCTATGATTTAGATAAGTATACAAATGATTTAAGGGGAGCTTACTTTAGTTTACCAGAAGTGGCACCAGGTCCAGTGGTAAAGACTACTGAAGCAGTTATTGAGTCTTTAGAAGATATATCAAAAGTAAAAGAAGAATATAGAGAAAAAGAAGAAGCGTTCTATAATAAATTCTGTCACCTAGATGATGGATACGCAGCTAAGCGTGTTTATGAGACAGTATTTAAATAAAATATAAATATAAAATGGATTTAGTGGAGGAGAAATAAATGAAAGCAGTAATTTTAGCAGCAGGCATGGGAAGTAGATTAGGAGATATAACTAAGGAAATTCCAAAGGCTTTATTGCCAGTTGAGAATACAACTTTATTAGGAAGAATATTAAATGATATTAAAGAAATGGAAAGTGTTGAAGAAATCTTAATAATAACAGGCTATAAATCAGAAAAAATAAGTGAATATGTTAGCGAAAACTTTTCTGAATTAAATATTACCTTAAGATATAATGCAGAGTACAATACAAGTAATAATATTTACTCAGTTCATCTTTGTGAAGAAGAATTAAAAGACGGATTTATATTATTTAATTGTGATATCATATACAATCCATTAATATTAAAGGATATTGATAAAACTAATGATAGTTTTATGATTGTAAACACAAATATAGTTTTAGATGAAGAAGAAATGAAAGTAAAAGTAAATGGTAATAGAATAGTAGAAGTTAGTAAGAAAATAGCACCTAAGGAAGGCTTTGGCGAATACATAGGAATTTTAAAATTTGAAAAGAATGAAGCACAAGCTACATTTGAAGAGATAAAAAGACTTGTTAATAATGGAGAGGTTAATATTTATTACGAAGATGCAATAAATAATATACTTGGTAATATTAAAGTTAATGCAAAAGAAGTAAATGAATTTAAATGTACTGAAATAGATACTGAAGAAGATTATAAGAGAGTACTAGATAGTATAGTACAATTTAACATAAAATAAGAATAAAGAGGCGATTACGTTGGAAAATAAGTTTCAATTACCAAATCTACTTAAAGTTGAACGAAACGTTATTAGTGATATAAAAAGTATTTTAGAAGAAGAAAATATTAAGTATTCTAAGTATGTATTTGTTGTTGATGAGAATCTAATTAATGTTTATAAGGATAAAATAGATTTTATAATTAACCAATTAGGAGAAGATAATTATATTTTCTGTGTCACTGATAATAGTATAAAGGAAGTTAGTAAGTTAAATGAAAAAGTATTTAACTTTAAGGCAGATTTAATAATAGGATTTGGTGGAGGTAGAGTATTAGATATATGTAAGTACGTTTCTTTTATGAGTAGAGTTAAATTTATTAGTATGCCAACTGCTTTAGCTCATGATGGGATAGCATCACCTATAGCTGTTCTAAAAGATAAAACCGGAATTACAAATAGTTGTGGTTGTGAACCCGCAACTGCAATTTTAATTGATTTAGATATAATTAAAAGTTCACCTCTTATATTAAAGCAATCAGGGGTGGGAGATTTAATATCTAATATAGTGGCATTGAAGGATTGGAAATTGGCAGAGAAATATAATGGTGAACGCATCAATGATTTTGCTGTAATGCTATCTAAAAGTTCAATTGCGTCTATAATAACTAGAGAAGAAATGTCATTGGATGATTATAAGTTTTTAGAGACTTTAAGTTATGCATTAATAATGAGTGGAGTAGCTATGGAAATAGCAGGCACTAGTAGACCTTGTAGTGGATCAGAGCATATGATTAGTCATTCCATTGATTACATATTAGGTGGTAGGGCACCCCATGGAATTCAGGTAGCTTTGGGTACAATAATTTCCTTAATGCTATATAAGGAAGATTATTCAAACATAATAGATATATATAAAAGATTAGAAATTAGTCTTCCTAAATTGACACGAGAAGAATTTTTAAGGGTTATGGATTATGCACCTGAAACAAGAAAAGGTAGATATACTATTTTTGATACAATTGATGATAAAAAGGTGTATGAAAATATCTATGAAGAATTGTCTCATATGGGAATATTTTAAAGATGAGGGTTGTTATCGACAACTCTCTTTAAGAGTTTTCATAAAATTTACAATAATAGTTGTAAAATAAATATAGCATTGTATAATTATGCTAAAGGGTTAGGAGACGAAGTGATATGAATATAGTTAAAACATTAAAGAAGGTAGTATTCTTTTTTGTGACATGTGTATATAAAAGTCTTTATAAACATATAAAGGTTGATGAAAAGACAATTCTATTTGTGGCCCACTTGGGTAGAGGCTATTTGTGCAATCCCAAGTATATATATGAATATATGCAAGGAAAAGAGGAATTAAATGACTTTAAATATGTTTGGGCATTAAAAAACCCCAATATAGAAATTCAAGGTGCTAAGGTAATTAAGTATAGAGGCCTTAAGTATTTTTATTATCTTGCAAAATCTAAGTTTTGGGTAATAAACTCTAAATTGCCTGAGTACTGCATTAAGAAGAAAAATCAAGTATATATTCAATGCTGGCATGGGACTCCTTTAAAGAGATTGGCCCACGATATTTCTGTTGCAGAGGAAACAACATTTTTTAGATCTAAGCAAACTAGAGATGAGATGTTAAAGTCCTATGATATAGATGTAGCTAGATATAATTATTTACTTTCTCCTAATAGACATTCTACTGAAAAATTTATGAGCTGTTTTAATATTGAAAGAGAAAGAGTAATTGAAACTGGATATCCAAGAAATGATTTTTTAGTTAATATAACTGGGGAGAAAATAGAAGAAATAAAAAATAGACTAAACATACCTAAAGATAAGAAGGTAATATTATATTGTCCAACTTGGAGAGATAATAAGTTTAATGATAAAGGTTATTATTTTGAGCTAAAGGTAAACTTTAATATGTGGCATGAGAATTTAGGAAATGATTGGGTAGTAATTTTCAAACCACACTACTTAATTGCCAATAAGTTTGATTCTAAGGGTTTAGAGGATTTCCTATATATTTTCCCGGAAAATTATGATATTAACGAATTATATGTAGTAAGTGATATTTTAATTACGGATTATTCAAGCACATTTTTTGATTACTCTATTTTAAATAGACCTATACTTTTCTATATGTATGATAAAAAAGAGTATAAAGAGGAATTAAGAGGTTTTTATTTAGATGTAAACAAAGATTTGCCAGGACCAATATTTGAAAATGAAAATGAGTTAATAGAAGCTATAAAAGATAAAAACATATTTGAAACTTATAAGGATATTCTGAAGAAATTTATTGGTCAATACCATGAGTTTGAAGATGGACATGCTTCTCAGAAGGTGGTTGAGAAATTAATCATAAGGGAAAGATTAAAATGAAAAATATAATAGTGTATTGTATATTGGCTGTGGTGAATTTAATAACATATCCCCTAAAAGTGAAAAGTAATAAAATTACCTTCATATGTTATTGTAGTGATAAATTGAAAAGGGATTTTAAACTTATTTCAAAGAAATTAGAGAAAGAGGACTCCTATGAATTAGTGTATGTACTCACTAATTATGAAAATTCCCTAAAAGGAAATGTGGCATTTTTATTTAATTGTATGAAGCAAGTGTATCATGTAAATACATCAAAGGTAGTGCTTTTAGATTATAATAATTTTGTTGTATCTAATTTCAAGAAAAAGGAAGTAAAGGTAATACAAGTTTGGCATGCTTGTGGTGCTATTAAAAAGTTTGGGAATGATATAGAAAGAGAATATCCAATAAAAAATTATGACTATGTTTTAGCTACTTCAGAAGAGTGGAAAAAGCATTACTCAACTGCCTTTGGGGTTAGTGAAAATAGTGTTCTCCCTATAGGAATTCCTTTAACGGACAATCTTTTTTCTAAAGAAAAGATGAAAAAGTACAAAAGACATATGCTCAAGAAATTCCCAAGTATAAAAGGGAAAAAAGTTATAGTCTATGCACCTACATTTAGAGGAGACCCAATATATGATATAAAATATCAAGATATAAATTTGCAATACTTAAAGGAACAATTGGGAGATGAGTATGTAATAATATACAAGCTTCATCCTTCCTTGGGAGACAGAGTAATTGCCAATGATGAAAGTATTATTGATGGAAACAGTGAAAGTATAAAAAGATTATTTTCCATTGCAGATTACTTGATTTCAGATTATTCATCAGTGATTTTTGATTTTTCAATAATGAAAAAGCCAATGATATTCTTTGTGCCAGATTTGGAACAATACAAAAAAGAACGGGGAATATATATGGACTACGAAGAAACTATGCCAGGCCCTATCTGTAAAACTGAAGAAGAAATAGTACAGGCTATTTTAAGTGAAATTTCTTATTCTGATAAAATAGAAGAGTTTAAAAATAAATACTTTAAATATCAAGATGGTAAATCCACTGAAAGAGTAGTAGAGCTAATAGCAAATTTATGTAAGGGGGTCTGACCCCCTAACAAAATTTGTAAGGGGGTCAGACCCCGAGGAAAAAAAATCCAGGGGGTCAGACCCCGAGGATTTTTTTTCCAATTTGAAGAAGGATATTTTTTAATATTCTTCTTTTTTTTATTTAAAGATATTTGTTTTAAATGTTTAAAATAAATATCCAAGGATATAATCTAAAGGAATAAAATTCCATAGAAGGAGATTGTATATGGCTAGGAAACTTCGTATTTGGTATACTGGAGCAATATATCATGTTATGTGTAGAGGAAATCGTAAAAAAGATATATTTTTAGACAGTGAGGATTATCAAGTATATTTAAAAATTGTAAAAAAGGTTAAAGAAGAATTAGATTTTGATATTTATAGTTATTGCTTGATGACGAACCACGTACATTTAGCAATTGGTACTAAAGATGATGACATAGGAAATATCATGAAAAAGATAAACATGCTGTATTCTATTTACTTTAATAGAAAGTATGATTTGATAGGACACCTATTTCAAGGAAGATACAGATCAGAATTAATACAAGAAGATAAGTATATATTAGAGGTTAGTAGATATATACACTTAAATCCCTTAAGAGCAAATATGGTAACAAATGCCCAAGATTATAAATGGAGTAGCTATAGTACGTATTTGGGATTATCAAAGGAAAAAATAATAAATACAGAAAGAATACTTTCTTACTTTGGAGAAATAAATGCAAGAAAATCATACAAGGTATTTATTGATAATGGTATTAGATAGGATGTAATAAAATGTAATGGAGTAAAAAAATGTAACGGGGTCTGACCCCCTAACAGTTTTTGGAAGGGGGTCTGACCCCCCTCCAAAAAAAGGGTGCGACCCCAACTTTAAATTACATTTGGTTACCTGTTGGTTCAGATATACTCTTAAGAGCATCTTGGGCATTGTCAGAAAGAATAGGTTCAAGGGAAATATCTCCCAGTGAAACAATACCTACAAGACTATTATTTTCTACAATTGGAAGTCTACGTATCTGTTCTCTACTCATTATTTCAGCAGCATCATGAACATCCATTTCTGGGTTCCCTACAGTAGGATTTGAAGTCATGATATTTCTCACTTTTGTTTGGGCTGAATCCTGACCTGAGGCTACAGATCTTAAAGCAATATCACGATCAGTAACTATACCATTTATCATTTTATTACTACATACTGGTATGGAACCAACATTATATTGTTTCATAAGTTGAGCAGCTTTCTCAATAGAATCCTCTGGGGTTAAACAAGCAACATCTTTTGACATAATTTCTTTTACTTTCATTAATTTCACCTCCATATATAGAGTAACCAATTAAATTATTATTTATTAGCTAGGAATTCTAAAATTTTTTGAAATTGATACTAGATATAGGTCTATATATGAGTCTATAAAAATCAAGAAAGCCTAAAAGATTTTTAAATTAGCCTAAAAATTCAAAATATTCTAAAAACAACCTAAAAATTCTAGCAAAATAGTTACATTTTTTTAATAATTATGGTAATATGATAAATAGGTGTTGACTAAATTATTAAAGTCGGGCCATTTGCTAGAGAAATGGGGGATAATTATGGGAAAAAAACTTATTTCACTTATTTTAGGCTTATCATTAACTTGTACTGTTTCGGCACCTGCCTTTGCTGCGGAATTAAAGGTAGACAAAGAAACAAAAAAAGTACAAGCTATAGAGAAACTTGAGAAGTTAAGTGATAAGACAGTAGAACTAAAGGAAAATGATGGACAAGTCTTTTTATCAGGAGAGCTTTCTGATAAAAAAGTTCCAAGCGAAAGTTCAGCGACTAAATTTTTACAGGAGAACAAAGACATCTTTGGAATTGACAATGCAAAAGAGGAACTAAAGGTTGTTGAAGTAAATAAAGATGACATAGGAGATACTTTTGTAAAGTTTGCACAAGTTATTGAGGGAACAGAAGTGCATAACAGCTTAATAAATGTGCACTATGATAAAAATGGAGTTATAGTTAGTGTTAATGGTAATCTAGAAGAAAATAAAGAAATCACTACCCTTGGTAGTAAAGATATTTCTCCTGAGGAAGCTATTAAAATAGCAAAAAGTCAATTTGAATTTAAAAAATTAAAAAAGACGCCAAAGGCTGAAAAGTTAGTAATAACTGAAGATGGTGTGAACTATGAAGTTTACAAGATAAATATTTTCTTTATGGAGCCTACCATAGGAAGTTACAATGTTTTTGTTGAAGTAAATTCTGGTAAGGTAATAAAAATAGAAAATAAGATAAGATATAATACTCCAGTAACTGGAACAGGTATTGATGTTCTAGGAAAAACTAGAGAGTTAAAGTTAAGTGAATATAAAGATGAAGCTGAAGATAAAGTACAATATGGAATGTTAGATTTAACAAATGAAGCCACAGAAGCTATAGCTACCTATGATGCTAGTAACAGCACCGAGGAACAACCCAATATACTTTTAGTTTCAAATACTACTAAGGCGTTTACAGCTGAAGAACATAAAGCTCCAGTAAGTGCCCATTATAATGCAGATAAGGTAATAGGATTTTATAAAAAGTTATTTAATAGAAATAGCTTAGATAACAAAGGAATGGCAATAGAATCAATTACTCATCTTGGATCAAATTACAATAATGCCTTTTGGGCTGAAGATATGATGTTTTACGGAGATGGAGATGGAGAAGAATTTACATACCTAAGTGGAGATTTAGATATTGTGGGTCATGAAATGACCCATGGATTAGTAGAGTATACAGCTGGTCTTGTATATGAGTATCAATCAGGTGCATTAGATGAATCTATGGCTGATGTGTTTGGAGTTCTTATTTCAAGTTATAATAAGTATAATGTTGCTAATGGAGGAAGTTGGAAATTTGACCCAGCTGATTGGGTTGTAGGGGATGATGTTTATACTCCTGACATTCAAGGGGATGCTTTAAGAAGTTTAGCAGACCCTACCCTGTATGGTCAACCAGCTCATATGGATAATTATTGGGACCTTCCTAATACAGAAGAAGGCGATAATGGTGGAGTTCATGATAATTCAGGGATTCCAAATAAGGCAGCATATAATATAGCTAGTAATATAGGAATGGATAAGACTGCAAGGATATATTATAGAGCTTTAACTCAATACATGCATCCAGATACTAATTTTCAGCAAGCAGCATACTGCCTTGTACAAGCAGCTGCCGATTTATATGGAAAAGGATCTAATGAGATTACAGCAATAAAGAATAGTTTTGCTTCAACTGGAGTGGCATATGAAGGACAAAAACCAGTCATTTCAGGAGTTACAGCTAAGAATGTAACAGTAGGAAATGCATTCAATACAAAGGATGGAGTTACAGCTGCTGATCTTGAAGATGGTAGTTTAACTACTAAAATAGCTGTTAATGGAACCATAAATACAAATAAAGTAGGTAAATACACTTTAACATATACAGTAACAGATAGCGATGGAAACAAGGTAAGTATACCTAGAGTTATTAATGTTATTGCTAGAAATGTACAAGTATCTTCATTAATAGGTGTAAATAGATACGATACAGCAGTTAGCTTAAGTAAGAGTCAATTTACAACTGCAAGTACTGTAATGATAGCAAATGGTGGGGCTTTAGCAGATGGATTAGCTGCTACACCACTAGCGACCTTTAAAAAAGCACCTTTACTTTTAACAGGAGCAAGTAGCCTTCCAGAAGGAACTAAAGGTGAAATAAAGAGATTAGGCGCTAAAAATGCTATTATTGTAGGTGGAACTAGTGTAGTGAATGAGAGTGTAGAAAATGAATTAAAAGCACTAGGTGTAACTAATGTAGAAAGAATTGGTGGAACAGATAGATATGACACATCTTTAGCCATCGCTAAATATATAGATAATAACTGCTATGATGTAAATAAAGTAGTTATAAGTAATGGATTTGGTCAAGCAGATGCCCTATCAATAGCTTCCGTAGCAGGTAGAGATAAGATGGCAATAATTTTAGTACAAAAGGATACAGTTCCTACTAATATTTATAGTTGGTTACAAGAAGAGACACTAGAAAATGCTTATATAATAGGTGGAACCACCGTTGTAGCTGACAGTGTTTTAAACAAAGTTAATGGAATCACTTCAGAAAACATAACAAAAAATAGACTAGGTGGTAAAGATAGATATGCAACTAATGCCATGGTTATAGATAAATTCTTTGGAAGTGTTGTAAATAAAACTTATATAGCAAAAGGACTACAACTAATAGATGCTCTAGCAGCAGGTCCAGTTGCAGCCCTTAATGGATCACCAGTAGTTTTATCAGGAGTTGACTTAACAACAGAGCAAAAAAATGTGTTAGATAAGAGGTTTGGAAATATCATCATAAGAACTGGTGGAGGAATTGCAGATAAAGCAGTAAATTCTTTAAAGAGTTGTATTCAACAGTAATTAAGTAATAGAGTCCAAGTATGGAGTATGCTACCATATCCTAGACTCGAATATAAAGCTGGTGCGGTATTTCGCACCAGCTTTATATTATGTGCAAATCATTGGTATTTATACTGAGCCGTGAGGCAAAAGAAACCAGAGGTTCATATTTAAAAATCTTATGAAATTTGATTTTTAAACTTTAAATTTCATAATAATTGTTTGTAAATTTTGTGCTAAATTTGATAGGTTTTCACTAGAGCTTGCAATTTCTTCTATAGAGGCAACTTGTTCTTCCATGGATGCTGTTGCTTCTTCAGTTGCAGCTGCACTTTCTTCAGCAAGGGCTGAAAGCTTTTCTAAAATATCTAGTATTTCATATTTTGTTTTTTCCATCTTTTCTCCTGAAACATTTAACTGTTTAACTACTTTTCCAGATTCTTTCATTGCTTCAGCAATTAACATATACTTATCTCTAGTATTAATTACACTACTAGCTTGTTCTTTAGATATATTAGATAGTCTTTCCATTGTATTTACAGCATTTTTAGCATTTCTTTGCAATTCATTAACCATTCCATCAATCTCTTTTGTAGAAGTGGAAGATTGTTCGGCTAATTTTCTGATTTCCTCTGCTACCACTGTAAATCCTCTACCTGCATCCCCGGCTCTTGCTGCTTCTATTGCTGCGTTTAATGCTAATAAATTAGTCTGCTCTGCTATAGAGGCAATAACATTACTTGCTTGTCCAATTTTATTAGAACTATCATTGGTTTTTAATATAACTTCATATATCTCTTTTGTTGCATCATTGCTTTCTTCTGTTATTTTTGATAGGGTATCAATGTCATTTAAACCCTCATTAACCACTTCTGTTACCTTCATTGAAGCAGTATTTAAATTTCTAACATTTTTTTGATCTTTTTCAATGATTTCTCCCAATATAGTAGCTTTTGAAGAACCTTCTTCCGTAATTAGTGATTGTTCAGAGGCCTCCATTGCTATTTCTTCTACTGTTTTTGATACTTCGTCTACAGCTATGGCTGATTGTTGTGAAGTAGCCGTCAACTCCTCTGAAGCAGCAGTAACTTGTTCAGAAGAATCACTGACTTTGTCAATAATATCCCTAAGATTATTAATTATCCCTTGTAGAGCTTTGGCTAAGGCTCCAATTTCATCATTTTTTTTGAGATAGTCTTCAGAAATATCTTCTGTAATATCTAAATTAGCTATTTTTTCTGAATGTTTTATTGTTTTTATAATAGGTTTAGTAATGGACCTACCAATTAAATATGTAATAGCAATACTAATAAATAAAATTATAGAAGTAACTATTATAATTGTTCTTTGTAGCCTAGGAATTGCAGATAAAACTTCACTCTTGTTGGCAATAGTAATAAATATCCAATCAGTACCTTCAATAGGAGCAAATCCAGCATATAAATCATTACCGTCAAGGGAATAGGTGCTAACTCCTTTCTTATCTTTCAATGCTTTCTGAAGTAGCGTAGACATTGAGGTTAGACTTTTATCCTTTTTCATTTCTTCAGACGGATTAAACTGATTTAATACTTTTTCCCTGTCTGGATGAGCAATTATTGTTCCATTACTATTAATAATATAGCTATATCCTTCATCACCATATCCAATATCATCTATAATTTCACTTAAAGCATTTCCGTCTCTACGCCCTATTAAAGCACCTACAACTTTACCATCTCTCTCAATAGGGGCTGCATACATTAAAACAATTTCATTGGTCACACGACTAATTAATAAGTCAGATACATTAACTTCGCCATTTAAAGCCTTTTTTACATATTCTCTATCACCTAATTGGTTAGTTGATCCATTTGAATAACGGGCAGTACCATTAGGCTCAACCACAGCAATATCAAGAAAATTTAGTCCTTCTACTTGCCTTTGTAGTATAGGTTGTTGTAATGTCCAATCCATGCTCTTAATTTTGTCTAATAGAGCTATTGTTTTTAAGCACTGTTCTTGAGTCTCACTTCTGCTCTCTGTTACTCGTGCTCCTTCAGCTGCTAGTGAAACTAGAGATTTTTCTGCTTCTTTTGTAAGAGCAATATTAATATTTTGTGTAGAAATCATTTCTAATGAAATTGATGATAATAAAATTAGCACAGAGAAGTAGATAACTAATTTTGTTTTAATACTTTTTATTTTAAACTTCCACTTAAAGTTTTTTAGACTTTTCATTCTCATACCTCCATTTAATTAATATATAGATTTTGGTTTTAATAACTACTACTTAAGGGTAGATATTTATAATATGTTATATGTGACATAGTGTAAATAGGTTACTTTAATAATAAATATTACAAAATATGTAGTTAATGTTCCAATTCATATTATAACAAATTATCCTATAAAACAACACAATTAAAATATTTTATACAAATAATACTATTTTTTTAACTTCAATAATCAAAAAAATTAAGTTTAGGTTATTAACTGATGAATCATAAGCCTATAGAAATTGAAGGTAGGAGTTCTAAATTTCAATATTACTTTGAAAATATACAAATATAGGATATAATATACTGGTAGGGAGGGGAATATATAATAAAAGATGGTGTTAAAACCATATTATGTATAGTGTTATCCGTTGCGTTAATTGCTACTTTGGCTTTAGGTATAAATAGATCTAAGAAGGAAAAAGAAAAGATTTTAGAAAGTAAAAAGCTATATGAAAACTCAATAAATCAAACATCTAAACCGAAAGAAGAGAAAAAAGAAGGTAATGTAGAGGGTGAAACCCAAGGAAGTGAAGAAAAGTTTATTTTGGAAGGAAAAACTCTACTTTCTCTTGGAGATGGAGTTTCAAAAGGAAGTACTTATCAAGAAAAGGTAAAAACTCTTTTGAATTTAAAAAGTGTAACAAATAACTCTAATAATGGCTTAGTTATGAATAGTATGCTTAACTTAATTAATGAAAAAGCCCTTAAGGATACAGATATTATAATTATTATGGTAGGTACTAATGACTATACTAACGGAAGAGCTCTAGGAACTAAAGATGATGGGGGAGAAGTTGAATCCTTTTACGGAGATGTGCAAGCGGTTATAAATGCAGCACAACAGGCTAAGCCTGAGGCAAAACTTGTATTTTTAACTCCATTAAAGCATGGATATATTGAAGGACAGCCAAGCTATCCTGATAAAAATAATATTGATCTTGGTTTAGAAGATTACTGCATGGCGATTAAAGAAGTATGTGATAAGAATTCTATACCAGTAATAGACTTGTTTAATGAAAGTGGCATAGAAGCAGAAAACATAGCTGATTATACTGTAGATAATATGAACCTAAATGAAGCTGGAAACGAAAAAGTAGCCAAGAGTATCAGCCAAGCTCTACAAGAGATATTTAAGTAGTATATGATAAAGTGGATACGCCTTGTATATATGCAACGTAGATACGCTTATTATTTATGTAGTTTTGTAATATAAATGAAAATTCTTATTTATGACAAGTTAATCATTTGTAACCAAAATTTAATGAAAAAATTCTAAAGCTCCTGCTTAGTAAAATTGATTACCTTCACTATTCGCCTTCATGGCTCAGTGTTCAGCTCTTGCCTTCCGTGGAAAGAATTACAGCAATTTTACTACTTGGAGCTAAGAATTTTTAACATTAAATTTTAAAAGGTTTCTGAATTCATTAACTTTTGTCATTTCTAAGAATTTCCAATAGGAATTATTTAAATTGCTTATTATTTATAGAGTATTTATATACATAAAGAATTAAGTGAGGACCTTAGCTTGTTAATAGCTACGGTTCTTCTTTTTGCTGCAGTTGAATAATTAAGATTTCTGGATTTTGAATAATCTTTTAGGTTGCCTTCACAATTTATGTAGATGAAGGTTATAAGATCTCTTAAGTTTTCTTGGAGGTTGTCCACTTCTTTTTTTATAAGTTTATACACTTCTTTTTCTATAAAACTATCTTCAGTTGATGCATCAGCTATTAAAGTATCTTCTATTCTAAGGTTAGTTTCAATTGGAGCCTCGATGGTTTGTACTTCATTATCTTTTGCTCTTTGCCTTATTAGGTAATTAAAATTATTTTTTATTGCATAGGATATATAAGCTGTAAAATTGCCTTTTTCCGGTGTGTATTTTTCAAGGCAACGCATTAAGGTTATGTTTCCCATTTGAATTAAGTCTTCCATTTCATAGCCGCGGACATGAACCTTTGAAGCTTGTTTAATTATTAGGTATTTGTATTCATTAATCAATTCTTCCATTGCATTTTGGTCTTTATTTTTTGCTTTTAATATAAGATTCTTTAAATTGGAATAATCCATAGATATAACCTCCTAAAATACTTTAATAATATATATGCATTTTTTTGAAAAAGTGGAAACATAACTGATAAAGAAATTTTAACACAAACGTTAGTTTGTGTAAATATATAATTTGAAATATTTGGATATAATATCTGGATTAAAATTTTAATTCTATATTTATATGTTCTCTTATAATATATAGTGAAAGAGGAACAATATATATAAGGGAAATATATACAAGGTATTGATACACTGTATTAGTTGATAATTAAAACAGAATAATATATATTATCACGAGATAAGAGATTTAAATGGTTTAAATATATTCTTTCTGTATTATAAAAATTTTTAAAATAATGCAGAATATCTTGCAATAGATAATAATTGTTTGTTAATATGTAAGTATGGAAGATAATATGAATGTGGAGGTAATGAAATGGAACCTTTAAAATTAACTAATTCAGTTCATTGGGTTGGGGTTAATAATCCTGAACTTAGAGTATTTGACATAATAATGGAAACACAAATGGGAACTACATATAATTCCTATTTAATCGAAGATGAAAAAATCACTATTATTGACACAGTTAAGGATGGTTACTTTGAACAATATTTAAAAAATATTAAATCTATTATAGGAGATAAAAAAATAGATTATATTGTAGTTCAGCATACAGAACTTGATCATAGTGGTTCATTAAAGGAGCTATTAAAGGAATATCCGGAAGCTCAGGTTGTTGGATCAAAGGCTGCCGTAAGATATCTTAAAGGAATTATAAACACGGAATTTAATTCTATCGATGCTTCAGGAGAGCTATCTATAGGAAAGAAGACTTTAAGATTCGTAAATGCACCAAATCTCCACTGGCCTGATAGTATATTTACTTATTTACCAGATGAAAAGATATTATTTACATGTGATTTTATGGGATGTCACTATTCACCAAGTGGGTGCATTACTGATAGTTGTTCTGGAAACTATGAAACTGAAATGAAATACTATTTTGATGTTATCATGGGACCTTTCAAAAAATTTATTAATACGGCTCTTGATAAGATTGAAAATATAGAAACTGAAATTATTGCTCCTAGCCATGGTCCAATTCATATTGATGATAGAGAGTATTATAAAAATTTATATAAAACTTGGGCTAAGGAAGCTGTTATTGAAGAAAAAAACATCCAAATATTCTATGTTTCGGCCTATGGAAATACAGAAAAGGTTGCAAATCATTTAAAGGATGCCATTGAAAAAAGAGGAATTAAGGCTGGAGTTCATGAAATTACAACTACACCTTTAGAGGAACTTGTATCTCTTGTAGAAAAGTCAAGTGGTATATTAGTAGGTTCTCCTACTATAAATCAAGATGCAGTGGAGCCAGCTTGGAATTTACTTGCTCATGTTAGTGCTATTGTAAATAGAGGTAAAATTGCTGGAGCTTTTGGATCTTATGGTTGGAGTGGAGAAAGTGTGCCTATGCTTTCAGAGAGATTAAAGAGCCTTAAATTTAATGTAATTGATCCAGGGTTTAAATTTAACTTTGTACCAAGTGAAGAAGAACTTAAATTAGCAGATGAATTTGCTGATAACTTCCTTGGATTGTTAAAGTAGTACACAGTATGTAATGAAAGTATTAATTGTATAATAAGAACAAGTGATGTAATTTTTCAGTTATATCACTTGTTCTTATTAACGTCTACTATTCCATATTTAGATAGTAAGAAGATAAATGAATATGTTATAATAGTAAAGTGTTATGATAATGAAATAAGAAACTGGGATTATGCTAAGGAGTGAAAGAGTATGAATGTATTACATATATGTTCCTTCTATCCGTCAAGTAATTTATATATAAACTTATTTAACGAGTTATATAAAAAAGGTGTTAAAAATAGTGTGTATATTCCTTGTAAACCTAAAGTTATTACAGAATCCAATAATTGTATTAAAGATAGTTCAAAACTTATATATGCACCTATATGTAAAAATGGCGACAGTATATGTGAAAAAATGGTAAATATATTTCATCAATATACTTTTTGCAATTATAATACTGTTGTATATAAAAATTTTAAGAAGCTAAAAGAAGTAGAAAAATGTGATATTATTCATGCGCATTCTCTTTTTAATGATGGATATCTTGCTTACAAATTGCATAAGGAAACAGGAAAAGAGTATATAGTGGCTGTTAGGAATACGGATGTAAATGGATATTTTAAAATAGCTAAACATCTTAGGAAGCTTGGTATAGAAATTATGAAGTCATCAAAAAAAATAATTTTTATATCTTATAGCTATAAAGAGCTGGTTTTAAATAATTATGTTAGCAAAAAAGATTTGAAGGAGATACAGGAGAAGTCATTGGTTATTCCTAATGGAATAGATGAATTTTGGCTTAATAATGGTCTCATAAAACCTAAGAATATAAATAAAGATAAAATTAGGCTCATTCAAGTGGGAAAAGTAGATAAAAATAAAAATGTTAATACAACAATTAAGATATGTGAAGAATTAAGAAACCAAGGAATTAACACAAAGCTATTTGTAGTTGGCGATGGTAAATTATTAAATAAACTAAAACTGCAATCTAAGAATAAAAATTATATTGAATTTAAAGGAAAAGCAAATAAGGAAGAATTAAAGAAGCTATATGATGAAAGTGATATTTTTATAATGCCATCCCAATTTGAGACCTTTGGCTTAGTATATGTGGAAGCTATGACTAGAGGGTTACCAATAATTTATACAAGAGGTCAAGGAATAGATCAATACTTTGAAGATGGTGTGGTAGGCTTTCCAATTGCATATAATGATTACAATGAAGGCGTGAAATCAGTAAAAAAAAATCATGTTGAACTATGAATCAATTAGTACTAATGGTTTAACAAACAGTAAGAGTTTTTCTTGGAAGCTTATAGCGAATCAATATATTGATATCTACCAATAAATGGGGGTGAGTAAATGAATATTTTAGTTATACCATCATGGTACGGCACTAAAGTGAATCCAACCAATGGAAGTTTCTTCAAAGAGCAAGCATTAGCATTAAAGGAAAAAGGTCATAATGTAATTATTGCTTTTGTGGAAGTAACTTTAGAAAAGCTTTCAAATGAGGATAAAAAGGTACAGTATTATATTGATGAAGGACTTAAAACCTATAGAATAAAAGAAAATAAGATTAGAAAAACTGGGAATATAGGTACTAGTATGGCTATTAAGAGAGGTATAATTAAGATTTATAATGAATTAACTAAAAATGACAAGATTGATATAATTCATTTACATTCATGTGTTTGGGCAGGAGCAGGAGCAGTTGCTATAAAGAAAAAGGCAAATGTTCCACTAGTTATCACAGAACACAGTTCTTTTTATGCAAGATATAAGGTTAATATATTTGAGGATTTTTTGATTAAGTATATAACTAAAAATAGTAATTATATGATTTGTGTAAGTAATACCTTAAAGAATATCATGTTGAAGTATACGGATAGTATAGATGTTATACCTAATATGGTTGATTGTGATAAATTTAAATTAAATAATATTAACTTAGAAGATAAGTTTATATTTTTAACTGTAAGTTATTTAAAGGATAATAAAAATGTAGATGTATTAATTAAGGCTTTTAAAAAAGCGTTGGATCACATTGATGCAAAATTAATAATCGGAGGCAAGGGTCCAGAAGAGGAAAAGCTAAAAAAGTTATGTGCTGATCTTGGAATTAGTGATAAAGTTGAGTTTAAAGGAGCATTAAGTAGAGCAGAAGTACCCGAAGTGATCAATAGTTGTAATGTATTTGTATTAGCAAGTAAATTTGAGACCTTTGGTGTTGTATTAATAGAAGCATTATCTAGTGGTAAACCAGTTATATCTACAAAAAATGGTGGGGCTCAAGATATTGTAAACTCCAATAATGGTTTATTAGTAGATGTAGATAGTGTATCACAACTAGGTGATGCTATAATCAAAATGAAAGAGAACTATTCAAAATATAATTCTGCAGATATAAGTAGGGAATGTAAGGATAAATACAACAAAACTAATATAGCTACAAGAATAGAAGAAGTTTACAAAAAATTATTACATAATAAATAGTAGCTAATGAAAATAAGTTGTATTATATAATAAATAGTATGTAGGAAAAAATTATGGTAAAATGTAAGAAAGCTAATAAATTTCATTGCATTTTTATAGGAGTGATTATATTGAAGTGGTTAAATAAGTTAGAGAGAAAATATGGCAGGTATGCTATTAGTGGATTGATGAAATACATTGTAGCAGCAAATTTGGCTGTATTTTTATTAGAGGTTATAAATCCAGGGTTAGAGGCAAACCTAATGTTAATACCTCAGGCAGTAATGGCAGGTCAAGTGTGGAGATTAGTTACCTTTATTTTAATTCCACCAGCAACCAGTGCCTTTTGGATACTCTTTACCCTTTATTTCTATTATATTATAGGTATGGGGTTAGAACAGGCTTGGGGAAGCTTTAAATTTAATATATATTATTTAGTAGGGATGATTGCTACTATAATTGTATCTTTAGTTGGCGGTAGTCCTGCTACAGGAGTATTTATAAATTTAACTTTATTTTTAGCCTTTGCATCTATATATCCTAACCATGAAGTTTTACTATTTTTCATTTTACCAGTTAAAGTTAAGTATTTAGGAATTTTAAATGCAGTGCTTTTGGTACAACAGTTTATAATGGGTGGAGTTGGAATAAAACTCATGATCCTTGCATCTTTAGCTAACTACTTTATTTTCTTTGGAAAAGACTTTATAGAGTTATTTAAAACTAAGAAGAAAGTTAAGAAGAATAAGGAAAAATTTAAAGTCATAGAGATGAAGGATTATGTACGTCATAGATGTACTGTATGTGGAATAACTGAAAGAGATGACCCTAATATGGAGTTTAGATATTGTTCAAAATGTAGTGGACATAAGGAATATTGCATGAATCACTTGAAAAATCATGAACATATTATTGATTAGTAGTGTATACCATGACTATTTGTTATAAAAAATTAAGGGATCCATCAGAATTAAAGGCTAACTATTAAGGTTAGTTAAATTTTGATGTATTCCTTTTTTATACCATGACTATAAGCTCTTATGTTCCCATCTTATTTAAAGGTGGAGGAAAGAGCTGCTACATCCTAGGATAAGGATTTCTATATATGAAGGAGGAAAATTTATGAGATATGAAGGTGCAGTTTATAGACCACCTAGTGAAGGAAGAAGTTTAATAGTTCAAGCTACCATTGGTTGTTCTCACAACAAATGTAGTTTTTGTAATATGTATAAGGCAAAGCAGTTTAGAATGAGAGCTTTAGAAGAGGTAATTGAGGATTTAGTTTGGGCTAGGGAGAGGTATGGATATATAGAAAAAATATTTATAGCTGATGGTGATGCTCTTATCATGCCTACAGAAAGACTTATTACAATTTTGGATAAAATTAAAGAATTATTTTCAGAATGTAAAAGCATTACTGTATATGCTAGTCCCAAGTCTATTTTACTTAAAACTCCAGAAGAACTAAAGCTTTTAAAAAGTAAGGGTTTGGCAATGGTATATCTAGGTATAGAAAGCGGAGATGATGAGGTTCTGCTTAAAGTGAATAAGGGAGCAACCTCAAAGGAACTTATTCAGGCTGGAAGAAAAATTAAGGATAGTGGAATAAAACTATCTTGCACTCTAATAAGTGGCTTAGGTGGGGTAGAGAACTGGAAAAATCATGCCTTAAACTCAGCAAAGGCTATTAATGCCATAGATCCAGATTATCTAGGCCTTTTAACCCTTATGACTCCTGAAGATGCACCTATATATGAAGAAATAAAAAGAGGAGCTCTTATGCTTTTAAATCCTAGGGAAGTAATGGAGGAGGTTTATCACCTTGTTAAAGAACTAGATCTTACAAATTGCATATTTAGAAGCAATCATGCATCAAACTATGCACCACTAGCTGCAGTACTAGGTAAAGAAAAGGAAAGATTACTTTCAGATATAGAAGGTTTTTTAGCAGGACAAAATAACTTTAAACCAGAATATTTTAGAGGGCTTTAATAATATTGAAATAAAGCCCTCCCTTTGATATAATTAGTATGTTAAAAAACTTTAAAATCTAATGAAGAAGGTCAGCGCAGAATGTAAACCATTACCTAATTTCAACAGAGCCTAAATATTAATGTACTATTTAAATTAAAGAGCTGTTAAATTAAAAACAGTCTATTAAGGAAGGATGTTAATAATGAAAAATACATACATAAATATTCTTAAAAGAGAAGTTATACCAGCCTTAGGATGTACAGAGCCCATAGCTCTAGCCCTTGCAACTGCGAAATGTAGTCAAGCTTTAGGAGGAGTTCCAGATAGGGTTACGGTTCTTGTTAGCTGCAATATTCTAAAAAATGGTATGGGAGTAGGAATACCTGGTACAGGAATGGTTGGTTTAAACATTGCAGCAGCCCTTGGAGCTATTGGTGGCAATGCAGAGGCTGGATTAGAGGTTTTAAAGGATGTTACTAAATCAGATATTGAAAAATCAAAGGAATATATAGCAGAGGGTAAGGTTACAATAGA
Organism: Clostridium sulfidigenes; assembly: GCF_000732635.1. Classification (GTDB taxonomy): domain Bacteria; phylum Bacillota; class Clostridia; order Clostridiales; family Clostridiaceae; genus Clostridium_J; species Clostridium_J sulfidigenes. The sequence goes on from NZ_JPMD01000001.1 coordinate 180,755, forward strand.
CCTTACTAAAGCACCAGAAAAACTTTATGTAGAGGTTATTGGACATAAGGGCCATGATAGCTCTTCTGTAATAATTAAAAATAAACATAACAATATAGTTTTAATTACTAGAAATGAAGAGATATTGTTTGAAATCGAAGAGGTTAAGACTGTAGCTACAGAGGATAATGGAGACGAGGAACAGTTATCTGTTAAAGATATATATGAATTCATAAAAACTGTACCCTATGAGGATATAGAGTTCTTAATGGAAGGTATAGAGATGAATCGTAGAGTTTCAGAGGCTGGAAGAAATGAAGAATATGGACTAAAAGCAGGAAAAATTTTATTAGATGGAAAGAACAGTAAGATGTTTGCAGATTCACTTCAAACCTATGCTATGGGATTAACTGCTGCAGGCGTTGATGCTAGAATGGATGGATGTACACTTCCAGTAATGAGTACAGCAGGTAGTGGAAACCAAGGATTAACAGCTACTTTACCTGTAATTGCAGCGGCAGAAAAACTAGGAGTTAGTGATGATACTTTAGTTAGAGCCGTAGCCCTTAGTGATCTTATAACTATTCATGTAAAAAGCTTTATAGGAAGACTCTCAGCTCTATGTGGATGTGGAGTTGCAGCTTCAATTGGAGCTAGCTGTGCTATTGTTTATATGCTAGGAGGAGAACTATGTGCTATAAATAAAGCTATAAAAAATATGGTGGCAGACGTTTCTGGTATGGTCTGTGATGGAGCAAAGCCAGGATGTGCTCTGAAAATTTCTACAGCAGTAGGTACATCAGTGCTATGCGCAGCCCTTGCATTGGAAGGGGTAGAAGTTTCATCTCATGATGGAATTGTTCATGAGGATGTGGAGAGAACTATAAAGAACATGGCGGATTTAGGGGTAGTTGGAATGGCTGATGCAGACAGAGTTATCCTTAATTTGATGATGTGTAAGTAAAAGGGATGAATTTTTAACTTGAAAGGGATAAATTTTTAACTCGTAATAGTTGACAGTATGGTTTAAATTATCTATAATTTTATAGGAAATTAAGTTTTGTAAAACTAAATAGAAGTGTAATTTTTAAAATTATACAAGTGCTGAAGCAAACCACTTTGATAACCTTCAAAGTGGTATTTTTTTTTGCCGGAAAGGAGAATATCTATGACTAAGAAAACTTTAAAAGAATTATTTTATGATAAGAAATTTTATAAGATGGTATTATTTCTAGCTTTACCAATTATATTGCAGAACCTAATAGCATCCTCAGTAAATATGTTAGATACTTTGATGATAGGAAGAGTTGGAGAAGTAGAGTTAGCAGCAGTAGGTATTGCTAATCAATTTTATTTTATATTTAGCTTATTTATAATGGGAATAAGTTCAGGATGTGCAGTTTTTATAGCTCAACTTTGGGGGAAGAGAGATAAAAATAATATACAGAAGGTTTTAGGTATTGGAATTATAAGTAGTGTTCTTATAACCACTGTTTTTAATTTAGTAGGAGTATTATTTCCAGAGAAAATAATTTCAATTTTCAACATAGATCCTCAAGTTATTAAGATAGGGTCTAGCTATTTAAAAATAGTTTGTTTTAGTTATATCTTTACAGCTATATCTTTTAACTATGCAGCTGCTTTAAGGAGTGTAGAAAATACTGTACTTCCAATGATAGCTAGTTTTTTAGGGCTAGTTGTAAATGGAGTTCTTAATACTGTCCTTATATTTGGTCTATTAGGTTTTCCAGCAATGGGAGTTAGGGGGGCAGCTATTGCCACCATAATAGCTAGAGGTTCAGAATGTGCACTTTTAGTTTTATATACCTATACTTCTAAGAACATTTTAGCTGCCAAAGCTAAAGATTTATTTAATATTACAAGGGAGCTGACTAAAAGTGTATTTGTAACTATGATACCAGTGCTTTTAAATGAAGCTTGTTGGGGGTTGGGGAACCTAACCTATGCAGTAATTTATGGAAGAATAGGAACTCAAGCTACGGCATCTATACAAATATGTACAACCATCTTTAATCTATTTATGATTATAACCTTTGGACTTGCCAATGTGGCGGTGGTAGTTATAGGTAAAGAAATTGGAGCTGGAAGAGAAAAACGAGGATTACTTTATGCTAGAAGACTATGTGTAGTTTCTTTGATTACAGGAGTTATATTAGCTGTAGTTTTAGCTATAACTTCACCAATAGTTTTAACTGTGTTTAAAGTTTCTGAGGAAGTGCTAAGAAATTCTTTAAGGATTCTATATGTATACTCTGCTCTAATGCCTCTTAGAGTATTTACAGTAATTTTGGTAGTTGGAATCTTAAGAGGAGGCGGTGATGCTAAATATGGTGCTATTGTACAGGGTATAACCCTATGGGGCATCGGAATCCCGTTATCTTTTGTTGCAGCCTTTATATTACATCTTCCAATATATTTGGTAGTTTCAGTTACTGCAGCAGAGGAAATTGTAAAATGTATTATTGTAGTTAGAAGATATAGAAGTAACAAGTGGATAAATAATATAGTAAATGAAGTTTCTAAGGAAAGTATAGAAATAGCTATATAATCATTTGTGTATTGGTATGTGTTGCTTAGCAATTATCATACCGATTTTTTTATTGAACTGTTGTCAGCCCCCAAAAATTTATATATAATTTATTATAAGGGAATTATTTGAAAATTATTTAAATAAAATATTTTGGGTGGGGTATATTATGACATATAAAGAAATGAAGTTAAAAATGCGAGATGGAAAAGAGATTTATTTATACAAATGGGAGCTAGATGAAGGTGTTAAACCTAAGGGAGTTATACAACTTATTCATGGTATGGCTGAATATGGTAGCAGATATGATAGATTTGCAAAGGAATTAGTTAAGGATGGTTTTATAGTTTATGCTGATGACCATAGAGGCCATGGAAAATCTGCAGAAAGCCTAAGTGCTTTAGGATATATTAGCGACAATGATGGATTCCATGACATGGTTCATGATCAACGTGAAATAAATAATTTTATAAAAGAAGAAAACCCATCACTAGATATTTATATTTTTAGTCACAGTATGGGGTCTTTCATAGCACAAAGGTATATGGAGATATATGGAGACACCGTTAAGGGTGTAATTTTATCTGGAACTGGTGGTAAACCTAATGCTTCAATGAATATGGGAATATTTTTGTCAAAGGTTATAATGAATCTTAGGGGTAGAAGAGCTAGTGGAAGACTAATGGATGATTTAGGCTTTGGGAATTATAATAAGCTAGTAGAGAATCAAAAAACTAAATATGATTGGTTAAGTAGGGACGAAGAGGAAGTAGAAAAATATATTCTAGACCCCTATTGTGGAGGAGTGTTTCCAGTATCCTTTTTCTATGATTTTTTAAAGGGAATGAAGGCTATACATAAAAAGGACAATCTTGTTAGCATACCAAAGAACTTATCTATAACCATGTTTAGTGGTGATAAGGACCCAGTAGGAAACTATGGCAAGGGAATATTATCTCTAGTTGACACTTTTAAAAGTTTAGGTATTAAAAATTTAAGTTATAAACTATATGAAGGTGGAAGACATGAAATATTAAATGAAATAAATAGGGATATGGTTACAGAAGATATTAAGGCATGTTTAAATAGCTGGGTTAAAGGGGATAATTATATTAGTAGTGAAGTAATAACATACACTAGTACAACCTTTGAAGGCAATACTTTAAGTGAAAATTAAACCAATACTTTAAATGAAAATAAACAGAGTTCTTTGCTTCAGAGGGAGTTTTTACTCCCTCTGAAGTTTAGAAATCGTTATCCAGGGTCGTAGCCGCTCTTTACTCCCACTTTGAAGAAGATGGGGGTATTAGAGCGGGTAGTCATCGGATAAAACTATATTTTAGATAAATCGAAAATAAACCTTAGGATTATTCCTGGTTTGACATATTAATCATTACAATATAGAATAGATAGAGTTGTAGTTATTTGAATTTACTATGGTTTGCAAGTGTTGTTTACGAGAAAATTATAGGAAGTTTTGCCATTGTAAAACAAATGACTTCTTATGGAAAGATGTTACTTAATTTGGAGGAATGATTATGTCAAAAACCATAGAATATAAAGATCTAACTGGAGACTATGTCCTTGTTGATGTGAGAAGTACAGGAGAATTTAATGAGGCTACTATTAACGGTGCAGTAAGTATTCCTCTTTTTAATGATGAAGAAAGAGCAATTATTGGAACCATATATACTAGAAAAAGTACTGAGGAAGCAAAGAGATTAGGGGTAGAGACAGTATCTAAAAAACTACCTTATATATATGATAAAATTCATGAGCTTGAAAAGCAACATAAAAATGTAGTATTATTTTGTGCTAGAGGTGGCATGAGAAGCGCATCTATTACAGATCTTTTAGGTGCCCTTGGCATGAGAGTTAGCAGAATCAAGGATGGTTATAAAGGCTATAGAGCCTTCATAAATGAGGAGTTGCCTAAGGTTAATGAAAAAGTTACCTATATAGTACTTCATGGTAATACGGGAGTTGGAAAAACTGAGATTTTAAAAAAACTTAGAGCTGATGGATATGATGTATTGGATTTAGAAGGATGTGCTAATCATAGAGGCTCCATATTGGGTGCTGTAGGCCTTGGAGATGGTACTAGTCAAAAGCAGTTTGAATCTAATATCTATGAGGAATTAAAGGCTGTTAAGGGTAAATATGTATTCATTGAAGCAGAAAGTAGAAGGATAGGAAGGGTTCTAATTCCGGAATATATACATTCTGATATGAAAAGGGGACTTCACATATTTGTAGATGCTCCAATAGATTTTAGAAGTAAGATAATAATTGATGAATACACTAAAAATAATAGCTGTAATGAAGAAATTTGTGATGCACTAAGAAGATTAAAGAAACATATCAGTGAAAAAAACATAGAAATATATTGTGATATGGTTAATAACGATCAGTATGAAGAAGTGGTTAAGGAACTTATGGTAAGGTACTATGACCCACTATATACTCACAGCTCTGATAAGTATGAATATGACAAGAAGCTTATGATAAACTCCATAGATGAAGGAGTAGAAGAATTAAAAAGCTTTATAGATAATTTAAAATGTGAAGAATAAAATATGTATATTAAGTAAAGCTTATAATTAATGTTTATGAGACTTTTGTAAAATAGACTAATCTAAATAAACCTTAAGCACGTACTAATATTATTCGCTAACAATAATATTAAAGCACATGCTATATATCCCATATAAGATTAGCAATATATTTTACGAAAACATAGCAGAACAGTAATTATAGGCTTTTTCATGTAAAATTTTAATATTTACTATATTTTAAATAAAGAACTTTGCGGTTCATTAAAGGGATAGAATTTTATTCAAGTAATTAGAAAAATAATAAAAAAATACTGCAAAAATAAGAACGTTTGTTTTGGAATTTCAAGAAAAAACTTTACTCCTTTGGAATAAAGTTATACAATAACAAATGTAACTCAACTTTTAAGGAGGGATAATATGGCGCAAAAGGAGAATAATAGAGGTACTTATGAAGTTACAGATCTCACATCTCTTGAAAAATTAGAGCCAGTAAGGGTTAGGCCTGGAATGTACATTGGCTCAACGGGTACTAAGGGTCTGCACCATTGTATATGGGAAATACTAGATAACTCTATTGATGAAGTTGCCAATGGATTTGGAGACAGGATAATAGTTACTTTAAATAAGGATAAAACTGTTACTATAGAAGATAATGGAAGAGGAATACCTACAGGAATACATCCTGTTAAAAATAAATCTGGGGTGGAGATGGTTTATACAGAACTTCACACAGGAGGTAAATTCAATAATAATAACTATAAGACCTCAGGAGGACTTCATGGAGTTGGAGCTGCTGTTGTAAATGCTCTATCTAAGTGGTTAGAGGTAGAAGTTAAACAAAAAGGAAATATTTATCTGCAAAAATTTCACTATGGATACGACAAAGAACTTAAAAGGGACATGCCGGGAACCCCAGCTACACCTTTGAAGATTGTAGGAAAGTCTAATGAAACTGGTACAAAAGTAACTTTTTTAGCAGATGGTGAAGTTTTCGGAAATGTAGATTATAAGTTTGAAATAATTGATGAAAGATTAAAGGAGCTATCCTTTCAAAATAAAGGGATTACCTTAATTCTAAGAGATGCAAGGAAAGATGATGTTGTAGAAAAAGTATATCATTCAGAGAGAGGCCTTTTAGACTTTATAGATTATTTAAATGAAAGTAAAACCGTCCTTCACAAAGAGCCAATAATTTTCCAAGGAGAAAGAGAAATTAATGGACTTATGGTATCAGGAGAAATATGCATACAGTTTACAGATTCTACGGCAGAGCATATTGCTAGCTATGTAAATAATATTCCCACAAAGGAAGCTGGTACTCATGAAACAGGATTTAAGACTGGTATGACTAGAGCCTTTAAAGAAGGTAGTAAGAAGTTAAATCTTTTAAAGGAAAAGGATAAGGACTTTGAAGGGGACGATATTAGAGAAGGTATGACTGCCATTGTAAAGGTAAGAATTACAAATCCAGTCTTTGAGGGTCAAACTAAAACGAAGCTAGGAAATGTTGAGGCCTATTCTGCAATGAATGACCTTGCCTATACTAAGCTAGGTGAATGGATAGAGGATAATAAAGAACTAGCTACTGTAATTATTAATAATGCCATTTCAGCTGCGGCTAGAAGAGAGAAAATTAAGAAAATAAATGAAGCAGAGAAGAAAAAGATAGGAAATGGTACTGCACCACTGGCAGGAAAAATAGCTGTCTGTACTTTGAAAGACAGAGAATTTACTGAGTTTATAGTGGTGGAGGGAGATTCTGCGGGAGGTTCTGCAAAACAAGCAAGGGATAGACGATTCCAAACCATAATGCCTTCTAAGGGTAAGATTATGAATACGGAAAAACAAAAATTAGAAAATGTTCTTGCAAGTGAAGAACTTAGAATCTTTAATACTGCCATAGGAACTGGAGTTTTAGAAAACTTTAAACCAGAGGAATTAAAGTATGGAAAGATAATTATACTAAGTGATGCCGATGTGGATGGATATCATATCAGAACCCTTTGGATGACTTATGTTTATAGATATATGAGACAACTTATTCAAAATGGAAATTTATTTATTGCATTACCACCTCTTTATAAGGTTTATAAAATCACTAAAAATGGTGAGGTTAGTAAGTACGTTTATAATGATGAAGAGCTAGATAAGGCTAAGAAGGAAATTGGTAAGGGTGCATTGATTCAAAGGTACAAAGGGTTAGGAGAGATGAATGCAGACCAACTTTGGGATACTACATTAAATCCGGCTACTAGAACTCTTCAAAGGGTTACCATTGAGGATGCTGCTAAGGCTGAAAAGATGATTTCCTTGTTCATGGGAGATGTGGTAGAGCCAAGAAGAAACTATATGTACAATCACGGTGAATTTTAGGAGGTGTTACAATGGCAAAGAAAAAAGAACCAATTCCAATAGATAATAATATTATAGATGTTTCTATAGATGAGGCTATGCCAGAGAACTATCTTCCCTATGCTGTAGAAGTATCAAAGGATAGAGCTCTTCCAGACGTAAGGGATGGACTAAAGCCTGTTCATAGAAGAATTTTATATGGAGCTTATATGCTTAAGGCATTCCCAGATAAGCCATATTATAAGTCTGCCAGAATAGTAGGAGACATTCTAGGTAAGTACCATCCCCATGGAGATACATCAGTTTATGATGCCATGGTAATTTTATCTCAGGATTTTACTACAAGAAAGCCCCTTATAGATGGTCATGGAAACTGGGGATCTATAGATGGAGATAGTGCAGCTGCCATGCGTTATACAGAAGCTAGACTATCTGGCATTGCCTTAGAAATGCTTAAAGATATTGATAAAGATGTAGTTGATATGATGGATAACTACTCTGATACAGAAAAGGAACCTACAGTTTTACCTGCAAAATATCCAAACCTTCTTGTTAATGGAGCCTTTGGTATTGCTGTAGGATTGGCTACCAATATTCCACCCCATAACTTAGGAGAGGTTATTGATGGAGCCATTGCCTATGCAGATAATGAGGAAATAACCACTAGAGAACTTATGGAATACATAAAGGGACCAGATTTACCTACTGGTGGAATACTAATGGGAAAGGATTCTTTAGTGGCTGCCTATGAAACTGGGGAAGGAAAAGTGGTTTTAAGAGCTAAAACTCATTTTGAAACCTTGGATAATGGTAGACTTGGTCTTGTTATTTCAGAGTTTCCTTATAGAAAAAATAAGGCTAAACTCCTTCAAGCCATATCTGATTTAACAGGGGATAAAAAGCATAGCAAAGCAGTGGAAGCCATTGCGGATATTAGAGATGAATCTGATAGAAATGGTATTAGAGCTGTTGTAGAATTTAAGAAAAACACTACAGAAGAAACGGCGGATAGAGTCCTTAAATATCTATTTAAGAGAACTGAGCTTCAATGTAATATATCCTTTAATATGGTGGCTTTAGCTGGTGGAAAGCCTAGGACCATGGGACTTAGGACTATAATTAAATACTATATAGAACATCAAAAGGAAGTTGTTACAAGAAGAACAAAAAGAGAGCTAGAAATAGCAGAAAAGAGATTCTATATTGTAGAAGGCTTTATTAAAGCTATTGGAATCATGGATGAAATAATTAAGACTATAAGGGCATCTAAATCTAAAAAGGATGCAGGAGAAAATTTAATAAGCAAATTTGGCTTTACTAACCCTCAAGCAGAAGCTATTTTAGAGTTGATGCTTTATAGACTTACAGGCCTTGAAATTAAGATATTCCAAAAGGAACATAAGGAATTAGAGACTAAGATTAAAGGACTTAAGAAGGTATTAAGTAGTGAAAAGGAGCTTATTAAAGTTATTAAAAAGGAGCTTCTAGAGGTTAAGGAAAAATATGATGATCCAAGGAGAACTACTATTTTAGAAGACGATAGTGATGCTAATATTCAGTTAGAAGAGCTTATAGTAGAGGAAGATGTGGTAGTAACCATGTCTAAGGATGGATATGTTAAGAGAACTGCTTTAAAATCCTTTATTAGAACAACACAAAATACTGAGGATATAGAATATAGAGAAGGAGATTTTAATAGATTCTTCTTTGAATGTAATACTAGAGATACCCTATGCATTTTTACAAATCAAGGAAATATGTATCAGTGTAAGGTTGCAAATTTAATTGAGTTTAAGTGGAGAGACAAGGGTGAGAGAATTCAAGGATTTATTAGAACTCTAGATTTAGATAAGGAACACATAGCAAATGCCTTTGTAGTACAGGATTTCTCTATTACTAGGGATGTGCTTCTTATGACCTCTAGAGGGTTTATCAAGAAAACTGAACTTAGCAAGTTTATTACTAATAATTCAAGACTTCAAGGTATTAAGCTTAAAAAGGATGAAGAATTGATAAGTGCTGAATTAGTAGATAAAGATAGAGAAGAAAGATTTATTGAAATAACTACTGCTAAGGGATTAAACTTCATTGCACAGGAGCCTAAGGTTGAGCCAGTGGATAGAGGTATAGTTGGAAAACCTATAGTTAATTTAACCCATGGAGATAGTATAACTCAGTGTAGTTATGTAGATGAATTTAATTATAAAGAGTTCTATATAACTGTTAATAAAAAGGGGATCTTAAGAACTTCCAGTAGAAGAAGCGGAGAACCGGTTATAACTACATCAAACTCTAACAGTGAGTTATTCCTATTTACAGCTGGTGGAGAGTTATTTAAAATGTCAGCCTTAATGATACAAAACATAGATAAAAAGGGTATTGAACTGGAAAAGCTATTTGAAGGTTATAATTCTAAGGATCCAGTGATTGCAATAATATCTGTGGATAATGAAGGAACCTCTAAAGAAAATTTCTACTTCTTTACTGAAAAGGGTGTAGTAAAGAAAACTAATATAGAAGAATTCACTGGTGATTTTACTAATATCTCAGCATATAAATTTAAGACTCCGGAGGATAAGCTAATTAAAGTAGAGGTTGAAGCTGACAAAGGAGAAGGGTTACTCTTCACAAGAAAGGGTATGTGCCTTAAATTTGATTTAGAAGCTATAAATGTCATGGGGAAAAATGCCACTGGAGTTATGGGAATTAGCTTAAAGGATGATGATAAAGTTATCTTTGCAAAAGCAAGAAGCGGTGCTATTTCAAATAAAAATAATGAATTATGCGTAGATTTATTTGAAGAAAATCTGAAAATAACTACCCAAAATGGTCAAGAGAATATAGTGGATTTAGGAGCCTTACCAATTCAAAATAGAGCTGGTAGAGGTAAAAATGTCATTGTATTTATGGATGATGACTTTATAGAAAAGGTAGAGCTAATTAAGTAATAGAAGTAAAGTGGGGGTAGCATGGATAAGATATTTTTAAAACAAGGAGTTAGGTTGCTTTATGAAAGAGTTCCAGGAAATATAACTTCTTTTACCATAGGGTTAGAAGCAGGAGCTAATAGTGAAAATTCTAATAATCTGGGCATTGCCCATGCTGTAGAACACATGGTGTTTAAGGGTACCCATAGTAAAAGCGAGAAGGAAATCAATGATATATGCAATGAGTACCTAGGATTTCATAATGCTATGACTAATTATCCCTATGTAGTTTATTATGGAAGCTCCTTAAAGGAAGATTTTAAAAATGCCTTTAATATATATTTTGATATAGTATTTAATCCAGCCTTTAGAGAAGAAGGTTTTAAGGAAGAAATGGCAGTTATCATAGAGGAACTTAAGGAGTGGAGTGATGATGTAGTTCAGCACTGTGAAGATTTTTTATTCTATGAAACCTTTGAAAAAAGAAGAATAAAGGAGTTAATCATAGGTAGAGAAGAAACTATAAAGGCTCTAACCTTAGAAGAGATAAGGGAGTATCATGAGAAGTTTTACACCCTAGATAACTGTGTAATTTCTGTAGTAACCTCTTTAGACCTAAGTGAGGTTATTGAAATTATTGAAGGTGAAATAGCATCCTTGAATAAGACAAAACCTTTATTAACGCATAACACCTGTGAAATAGAAGCCCTGGAAGGGGTAAAACCATCCTTCACCCAAAGGAGCTCTGAAAGAGTTTCATCAAGGGAAAGTCAAGAAGAAAAGACTTTTTCCCTTTACGAGAATCCCATGGCTGGAGTGTATATTGAAGAGAATCTCTCCATTAATGGCTGCAAGGTTCAATATATATTTCCCATTCATAACCTAAGTGAAAGGGAAGTTACCTTACTTCAATTATTTAATGAATATTTTGCAGGGGGCACTAGCTCCTTGCTCTATGATGAAATCAGAACTAAGAGAGGATTAGTATATGATATTCAAGGAAAGGTTAAGGGAGAAAAGGGCATAAAACTATATACCATAACTTTATCTACCTCTAAGGAAAATATTGATTTGGTTAGAGAGATAATTAAAGAAAACATTGATAAAGTAAAAGCTTTAAAGGGCATATTTACTGAAGATTTCTTTAAAAAATATATAAAAAGTCAAAATTTAAAGAGAATGCTTGCCCTAGAGAAATCCATAGTTTTATCTATGCACCTAGCTGTCTATGAAATAATGCACAGTGGTGGAGAATTACTGTTAAATGAGTTTTATAACCTAAGTAATTGCACAGAAGAAGAAATCCTTAGTGTGATAGATAAGGTATTTATTAAGGAAACAATAGGAATCATAAGGAATTAAAGGTAAGGTGATTTGGTGAATACTGTTTGGAAAGATAGTCAGTGCTCTATGGAGGTTTTAAAGGAGCTACTTAAGGATATAAAGGTTACTCCTATTACTCTTAGGGTGCTTATGAATAGAGGAATAGATACTAAGGAAAAGGCAGATGAATTTTTAAATTCTTCTTTGAATAAACTATATAACCCTTATCTTATGAAGGATATGGATAAGGCCATAGAGATTATGGTGGAGGCTATAAATAATAAGGAAAAAATTATGGTCTACGGAGATTATGATGCAGACGGAGTTACTAGTACTGCAATTCTTTATAAGGCTATAAAAAGCTGTGGTGGAATAGTAGCTTATCATATACCACATAGGGAAAATGAAGGCTATGGCATGAGTATTTCTAGAATAGAGACCATAGCAGAGGAAGGTTTTAATCTTATAATAAGTTGCGATAATGGGATTTCTGCTATAGAAGAAGTAAAAAGAGCTAAGGAACTTGGCTTAAAAGTTATTATCACAGATCACCATGAACTTCCCTTTGAGGAGATAGATGGAGAAAGAAGGATGGTAATTCCAAGTAGTGATGCCCTAATAAATCCTAAGCAGGAGGATTGTAATTATCCCTTTAAACTTTTATGTGGAGCCGGTGTGGCTTATAAGTTTTCTTTAGCTTTATATGGAGCTATGAATATGAAGGATAAAAATACCGATGATCTTCTAGAGTTAGCTGCCATTGGCACTATATGTGATGTGGTAGATTTAATGGATGAAAATAGAATCATTGCAAAGGAAGGGCTAAAGATACTTTCTAATACAAGAAATTTAGGAATAAAAGCTTTAAAACATATAATTGATATAAAGGATGAGGTAACTTGTTATAATGTAGGCTTTAACATTGGTCCTTGTATCAATGCTACAGGAAGGCTAGAAACTGCTGAGCTATCCTTAGATCTACTACTTTGTGAAGATATGGGTCAGGCTATGGATATTGCTACAAAGGTTTTTAATCTTAATAAGGAAAGGCAAGATCTTACCACCGAAAGTGTGGAACAAGTTTGTGCTGACATAGAAGGGTCTTCTTTGATAAATGATAGAGTACTTGTAGTATATAACCAGCATATCCATGAGAGTATTGCAGGAATTGTAGCAGGCAGAGTTAAGGAAAAGTATGGCAAGCCCACCTTTATTTTAACCCAGGGAAAAGATATGCCAAAGGGTTCAGGTAGATCCATTGAAGAATATAATATGTTTGAAGAAATGCTAAAATGTAAGGATTTACTAAGCAAGTTTGGTGGACATCCAATGGCAGCAGGACTTTCCATAGAAGAAAAAAATATTTCAAAGTTTAGACAATTATTAAATGAAAACTGCTATTTAAGTGAGGAAGATCTTGCTTCTAAAATGAGAGTAGATTCTCCCATAAAGTTAAATTATATAACAGAACAGGTTGTAGAAGAATTCAAGTTATTAGAGCCCTTTGGAAAGGGAAATCCAACGCCAATTCTAAAGGCTAATAGAGTTTTAGTGGCAGATATAAGATTTTTAGGAAGTGAATATCAGCATGTTAAATTTAGATTTAATGTGGAAGGTACCAATAATATGATAGATGGTTTATATTTCAATAAAAGAGATGAAGTTATTGAGATTTTAAAAGATGTCTATGGAGATGAATATGGAGATATTGGAAGTGGGTATATAAGACCGAAGGGTCTATTTCTAAATATATTATTTCAGCCGGATATAAATGAATATATGGGAAGAAGAAGTGTGCAATTAAAACTTAAAGATATAAAATTAGGCATCTGAAAATAAATAACAAGTGAAATATACAGGTAATATGGCTTATTTATTTTTGAATATGTCTTAAACTAATAAAGAGATGCACCTATAAGGTGCATCTCCTATTTAGGGTTTACTTACTATTAAATAATTTATTCAGATATTAATATATCCTATAAATTTCTTTCGTAAGCTTCAACCATTTTTTTAACCATTTGTCCGCCGATTGATCCAGCTTCTCTAGAAGTTAAATCGCCATTATATCCTTCTTTTAGGTTAACTCCAACTTCTTGAGCTGCTTCCATCTTAAATCTGTCTAAACCTGCTTTAGCTTCTGGTACTAATAATCTACTTTTGCTTGTCATTTTATATTCCTCCTCCAATAAATTAGTAGAAGTCAACAAACATATTAATGTGAACCTCTTATTATTTAAACAAATTTTGCTAACTTCTTAAATAATAAACTTACCACACGCTACTTACAAATGTTTGATTAAAGATTTCTTTCGTAAGCTTCAACCATTTTTTTAACCATTTGACCACCAACTGATCCAGCTTCTCTAGAAGTTAGGTCTCCGTTATATCCTTCTTTAAGATTAACTCCTACTTCTTGAGCAGCCTCCATTTTAAATTTGTTTAAACCTGCTTTAGCTTGAGGTACTGCTGGTTGATTAGAATTATTATTATTGTTTGACATGTATTTTCACCTCCTTTGTTTTGATAATAGTATTGTACCCGGATATAAGAAGATTATTTAAGAGAATGGGTGGTAACATATGAAAGATTATGAGCAATTACCTTTTTATGTATATATTCAATGGTTTTTAATATAAAATTCATATTTTATATTTACATTTGTCTTCATATGTGGCATAACTTAATAAGGAGCATAATATATCTAATATAATAAAAAACATATTATAATAAAAATCTATAAAATCTATATAGTAATAACATTATTTTTAGCTTTAGCGAGATTACATATACTCGTCTAAGGCTTAGATATTTTTATTTTAAATATTTCAAAGCTATTAAAGCTTTTACTAGGTAATTTTAGGAGGACTTTTAAATTGAGTAACAAAAAAATCATTATGACAGGTGGAGGAACAGCTGGACATGTAACTCCCAATATCGCACTTGTGCCCAAGCTAAAGGAGCTAGGATATGAAATACAGTATATAGGTACTGAACATGGAATAGAAAGAAAACTTATAGAAGCAGAAAAAATTAAATATCATAGTATTTCTAGTGGTAAGTTAAGAAGATATTTTGATGTAAAGAACTTTACAGATCCTTTTAAGGTTATTAAAGGGGTTTTTGAAGCAAAGTCAATTATAAAAAAAGAAAAACCAGCCATAGTTTTTTCAAAGGGAGGATTTGTATCAGTTCCAGTGGTGTTAGGAGCTTATTTTAATAAAATTCCAATTATAATACATGAGTCAGATATTACACCTGGTCTAGCAAATAAAATATCCATGCCCTATGCAACAAAGATTTGTGTTACCTTTGAAGAGGCTATGGATCATGTTAATAAAAAGAAAGCTGTACTTACAGGTTCACCAATTAGAAGTGAACTATTTAAGGGCAGTAAAACAAAGGCTAAGGAATTTTGTAAATTTAAAGATGATAAGCCTGTAATTTTAGTTACTGGTGGCAGCTTAGGTTCAAGAATTATAAATGAATGTGTTAGAGAAGCGTTACAGGACCTACTTAAAACTTTTAATGTAATACATCTATGTGGAAAAGGTAATTTAGATAAGAGTTTAAATGTAGTTGAGGGATACGCTCAGTTTGATTATATTAAAGAACAGTTATCAGATTTAATGCAATTGGCAGATATAGTAGTTTCTAGAGCAGGGTCTAATACTATATTTGAGCTTTTAGCTTTAAAAAAACCTAATATTTTAATACCGCTATCAGCTAAGGCAAGTAGAGGAGATCAAATTTTAAATGCTAAGTCTTTTAATAAATCAGGATATAGTAAAGTTATAGAGGAAGAAAATTTAAATGCATTGACTCTTTTAGAAGCTATTGATGAAGTTAATAGAGATAAAGAAACATATATTAAAAATATGAGCAAAAGCAAACAAAGGGACAGCCTTGGAAAAATAATAGACCTAATAGAAAGCTGTAAAAGAAAATAACAATAATAAAATTAATGTAGAGCATGTACTTATATTATTATCGCTCAGCCGTTTCGAAGCATTGATTTACTAAAAGGATTTATTCAAGGTGAAATCTACAACACAACAACTCGTATACACTCAAACAAGTTGTGTTGCTTACGATTTTACCATTCATAAATCCTAAGTAATGAAATATTCATAGAGGTTCTTCTAATAAATTAGAAGAACTAAGTTCGAATAACTAAATCAAAGATTTAGATTCTTACTTATGCAAATGGCGTTCGCTAACAATAATATTAAAGTACATGCTCTACATATATAAAAATTATTATAGTATATACATAGAAAATACCTGAAACCCACACTATGACAACAACTAGTTAAATAGTTAAATAGTTTTATAGTTAAATAGTTTTATAGTTAAATATATAAATTTTTCCCTATATAAATAGTTATATAGGGATATTTTTATATAGTGAAAATGATAAATATATAAATAGTCCATACATAAAATCCTATGGCATTAGTGAATAATAGTAAATATATTAAACATAGGAAAGATAGGAGAAGTTTCAATGGAGATAAAGTTAAAGTTCTTAGGAGCTACTAAGTGTGTTACAGGCTCTAGTCATTTACTTACTGTTAATGAGAAAAAAATACTTTTAGATTGTGGTTTATTTCAAAGTAATGATTTAAAGTCTTATAGTAATGATATATTGAATGTGGATCCTAAGGAAGTTGATTATATTGTATTATCTCATAGTCATGTGGATCATAGTGGTAGGATACCTCTTTTCTTTAAGTTAGGATTTCAAGGGAAGGTAATTTGTACTGAGCCTACTAAGGAATTATGTGGGTATTTACTTAAGGATGCTGCTAGAATCCAACAGGAGGAAACTTATTTTGAAAATCTTTCTAGACATGGTAAGGGTGTAAAAGCTTTAAGTCCTTTATATGATGAAGAGGATGTGGAACTAGCTCTAAAAAGTTTTTATACCTACGGATATAATGAGGAAATCCTATTGGGAGAGGGGATAAAAGTTATTTTTAGAGATGCAGGTCATATATTAGGTTCTGCAATATGTGAAATTTTAATCAAAAATTGTGGTGAAAGTTGGGTTAAATTGATATATACTGGAGATATAGGAAATATTAATAGAGATATTTTAAATAATCCAGAAAAAGAACTCCAGGGAGATTTTTTAATCCTTGAAAGTACTTATGGAGATAAGATGCATGAAGAAAAAGATAATTATGCAAAACTCCTAGAAATTGTAAAGGATATCATGGAGGGTAATGGAAATTTAATAATTCCTTGTTTTTCCTTAGGAAGAACCCAAGAGATTATATACATGCTAAATAGTTTTATAGAAAGTGGACAGTTGCAGGGCTGTAATGTATATATAGATAGTCCTTTGGCAGCAGGAATTACCCAAATATTTAGAAAGTATGAAGAATACTTTGATAAGAAGGCTAAGGCTCTTATAGAAAAAGGTGATGATCCATTGAACTTTAAAGGACTGCATTTTGTTGAAAATAGTGATGATGGAAAGAAGATTTACCAAGTTAAGTCAAAATCCATAATTATTGTAGCTGGAGGAGTTTATGATGGAGGGAGAATAGCTAACCATCTAAGAAATAATCTTCCTAGACCAGAGTGTGGGGTATTAATTACCTCCTATCAAGGGAACCAGAGCATTGGGAATAAATTATTAAAAGGAAACAAAAGAATTAAACTCCAAGGTGAGAACATTGAGGTTAAAGGAAAAGTTTATTATATGGATGGACTATCGGGTCATGCAGATAAGGCAGGACTATATAATTGGGTAAGTAGTATGAAGGAAAAGCCTAAGAAAATATTTCTAGTTCATGGTGAAGGAAAAAATATTGAATCCTTCACTAATAAATTAAAAAGTGAAAATTATTCCGTGGTTATACCGGATTTTTTGGATGAATTTCCCTTAGAAATTAATTAAAAACTTAACAAAGTGTGTTAATTTTTAGGGTTGAATTTTAATAAAATTAAGGTATAATTTAAATGTAAGGTCATGTTAAACATTACCAAACCTTTAGTTTGGCATTAATGTGTCTTAGAGAAATAGCTAAATATAAGTGAATTCATGATAGCATTTTAACAAAGAAAAAAATAAGATTATGAGTTTGCTAATAAAATATTTATAGAAGAAAGAGGGTTGCTTACAATGAGAAAAATGAAAACTATGGACGGTAACACCGCCGCAGCTCACGTAGCCTATGCATATACTGATGTAGCAGCTATATACCCAATTACTCCTTCATCACCTATGGCTGAACACTGTGATGAGTGGGCAGCACAAGGTAGAGAAAATGTATTCGGACAAAAGCTAAAGATAATGGAAATGCAATCAGAGGCAGGTGCAGCTGGAGCAGTTCACGGTTCACTACAAGCAGGTGCATTAACAACTACTTTCACAGCATCTCAAGGATTATTACTTATGGTTCCAAACATGTATAAGATGGCTGGAGAATTACTTCCAGGTGTTTTACACGTAAGTGCTAGAGCATTAGCAGCACAAGCTTTATCCATATTTGGAGATCATCAAGACGTTATGGCTACAAGACAAACAGGTTTTGCTTTACTTGCTACAAATAGCGTTCAAGAAGTTATGGACCTTGCTCCAGTAGCTCACTTAGCAGCTATTGAAGGTAGAGTTCCATTCTTACATTTCTTTGATGGATTTAGAACATCACATGAAATACAAAAAATTCAAACTTGGGATTATGAAACTCTAGGAAAATTCTTAAATAGGGATGCAGTAGATGCATATAGAGCAAGTGCTTTAAACCCAGAGAATCCTGTAACTAGAGGAACAGCTCAAAACCCTGATATATACTTCCAAGCAAGAGAAGCTTCAAATCCATTCTACAATGCAATTCCAGGAGTTGTAGAAAAATATATGGAAATGATTAATAAAGAAATTGGTACTGATTACCACCTATTCAATTATTATGGAGCACCAGATGCAGATAGAGTAATTGTTGCAATGGGTTCAGTATGTGATGTTGCTGAGGAAACAGTTGATTACTTAACAGCTCAGGGAGAAAAAGTTGGACTAGTTAAGGTTCACTTATATAGACCATTCTCATTAGAACACTTCTTTAAACATATGCCAGCAACAGTTAAAAAGATTGCTGTATTAGATAGAACAAAAGAGCCAGGATCTGCTGGAGAGCCATTATATCAAGATGTTAGAAATGCATTCTATGATAGAGCTGAAAGACCAGTTATTATTGGTGGAAGATATGGATTAGGTTCAAAAGATACTACTCCATCTCAAATAGTTACTGTATTCGATCACTTAAAAGAAGAAGAACTTAAAAATGGATTCACTATAGGAATAGTTGATGATGTTACAAATACATCACTAGACATTACAAGAACTATAGCTACTACACCAGAAGGAACTGTTGAGTGTAAATTCTGGGGATTAGGATCTGATGGAACAGTTGGAGCTAATAAGAGTGCTATAAAAATCATAGGAGACCATACAGATATGTATGCTCAAGCATACTTTGCTTATGACTCTAAAAAATCTGGTGGAGTAACAATGTCTCACTTAAGATTTGGTAAAGAAGAGATTAAATCTCCATACCTAATCAACCAAGCTAACTACATTGGATGTCATAACCAATCTTATGTTAATAGCTATGATGTATTAGCTGGAATTAAAGATGGTGGTACATTCCTATTAAACTGTATTTGGGATGAAAAAGATTTAGAAGAACACTTACCAGCATCAATGAAGAGATATATTGCAGAGCATAACATAAACTTCTACACAATAAACGCTGTAAAAGTTGCTCAAGAAATTGGTCTTGGCGGAAGAATTAACATGATTTGTCAAGCTGCTTTCTTCAAACTAGCTGAAATCATTCCAGTAGACGAAGCTATTAAATACCTTAAAGATGCAGTTCAAACATCATATGGTAAAAAAGGTGAAAAAATTGTTAAAATGAACAACGATGCTATAGATTCTGGAGTTAATGCTATAGTTAAAGTTAATGTTCCAGAAGCTTGGAAAAATGCAGTAGATAAAAATGAATGTAAGAAGGATACTCCTGACTTCATTAAAAACATCGTTGAGGTTATGAATAGACAAGAAGGAGACAAACTTCCTGTAAGTGCTTTTGAAGGAAGAGAAGATGGTACTTTTGACCATGGAACAGCTGCTTATGAAAAGAGAGAAATAGCTGTTAATGTACCACAATGGATTCCAGAAAACTGTATCCAATGTAACCAATGTTCTTATGTATGTCCACATGCTACAATAAGACCATCTATTGGAACAGAAGAAGATTTTGCAAATGCACCAGCAGCTATTAAGCTTGCAGATGCTAAAGGTGGACAACTTAAAGGCTTAAAATTCACAATGTCTGTAGCAGTTCAAGATTGTACAGGTTGTGGAAACTGTGCGCAAGTTTGTCCGGCTAAAGAAAAAGCTTTAGTTATGAAACCTATTGATACTCAAAAGGATCAAATAGAACCTTGGAATTTCACAGTTAAAATGAAAAAACCTGAAAATCCATTAGGTGTTGCTTCAGTTAAAGGTAGCCAATTTGAGACTCCACTTCTAGAGTTCTCAGGTGCTTGTGCAGGTTGTGGAGAAACTCCATATGCTAAGCTTATAACTCAATTATTTGGAGATAGAATGATGATAGCTAATGCTACAGGATGTTCTTCAATTTGGGGAGGAAGTGCTCCTTCAACTCCATACACTAAGAATCAAGAAGGTAAAGGACCAGCTTGGGCTAACTCATTATTTGAAGATAACGCTGAGTTCGGTTTAGGTATGTTCTTAGGTGCTAATCACCAAAGAGAAAAACTTACTGACTTAGTAAAGAAAGCAGTATCAACAAATTGTAATGAAGAGTTAAAAGCTGCTTTAAATGAATGGTTAGAGAATAAAGATAATGCAGAAGCTTCAAAAGCTGCTACTAAGAAAGTACTTCCATTAATCGAAGCAAACAAAAATTGCTGCGAAACAATGGCAGAGTTATATAAATTCAAAGACTTCTTCGTTAAGAGATCTCAATGGATCTTTGGTGGAGACGGTTGGGCATACGACATTGGATATGGCGGTGTTGACCACGTTCTAGCATCAGGAGAAGATGTAAATGTATTTGTATTTGATACAGAAGTTTACTCTAACACTGGTGGACAATCTTCTAAAGCTACTCCAACTGCAGCAATTGCTAAATTTGCAGCTTCAGGTAAGAGAACTAAGAAGAAAGACCTTGGAATGATGGCAATGAGCTATGGCTATGTATATGTTGCTCAAATAGCTATGGGAGCTGACCAAGCTCAAACTCTTAAAGCTATAAGAGAAGCAGAGGCATATCCAGGTCCATCTTTAATAATTGCTTATGCTCCATGTATTAACCATGGAATTAAGACAGGAATGGGTAATACTCAATTAGAATCTAAAAAAGCTGTTGCTTGCGGATATTGGGGATTATATAGATTCAACCCAACTCTTAAAGAAGAAGGTAAGAATCCATTTAGCTTAGATTCTAAAGAGCCAACTGAATCTTTCAGAGACTTCTTATTAAACGAAGTAAGATATGCATCACTTCAAAAAATGTTCCCAGAAGTAGCTGAGGAATTATTTGTTAAGACTGAACAAGATGCAAAAGAAAGATTAGAATCTTATAAAAAACTTGCAGCTCAATAATAGTTTTAAATAATCTAAGGGTTGTCTCCGTTTTGGGGCAGCCCTTTTATCTATGCAAAATTAGGATAATTGTTGGATGAAAATAAAAACTTTGTATTAAAATATTATAAAACACTTCTAAAATATGAAGATTAAGGGTACAATGAAGAGGAGTATTATTTAAGGAGGCTATTAATATGGGAAATAACTGTTGTGGAAATAATGAAGATAAAAAAGAAACAGGATGCTGCGGAGGACATGAGCAAGAAAGTCATGAATGCTGCTGTGGAGGACACGATCATGAACATGATCACGAAGAATGTGGTTGTGGCTGCGGAGAGCACGAAGCAATGTTCGTTGAGTTAGAAGATGAAGAAGGAAATGTAACTCAATGTGAAATAGTTGATGGATTTTTATTTGAAGAAAATGAATATGCATTAGTACAAAATCCAGATGACGGTTCAATATACTTATTTAAAGTAGTTGGTGATGACGAAGTAGGAGAACTTGTTGTACCAGAAGATGCAGAATATGATGCAGCAAAAGCATATTACGAAGAATTACTTGCAAATGAAAATAGTGAAAACTAATTAAACTTTTAAAAGCCGCTATTTATATAGCGGCTTTTATGCTGCGTTGTCCATATTCTCCTATGGAAATAATAATTAAGGAGGATATGGAATGGATGATCAAGGGTTAAGAATAACATGAAAGTAGGTCAATTTCACATGGAAAAACTAGCTATATTTGATATTGATTATACATTAACTAAAAAGGAGACTTCTATAGAATTATATAAATATATGCTTAAGAAGGATAGAAAGTTACTTAGGTATTTACCATCACATATAATAACTGGTATTTTTTATGGTTTAAAGGTGTATAATGCTGGAAGAACTAAGGAGAATTTTTTAAGATTTTTAGCAGGAACCAGTGAGGAAGACTTAAAGAAGTTAGTGAAAAGCTTTTATAAGGAAAAGATTGAGAGCATATTGTATGAAGATGCAATTAAAGCTATTAAGGACTTTAAGGAAAAGGGTTATAAGATATATTTAATTTCTGCCTCTCCTGAGTTTTATGTTAATGAATTTTATAGTATAAAAGAAGTAGATAAGGTTATTGGAACTAAGTTTCATATTGATGAAGGAAAATTTAATCCTAAAATTTTAGGGGAAAATTGCAAAGGTGAAGCAAAGGTAAAAAGATTAATGGAGGAATTAAAAAAAGACAATATAGAAGTGGATTTTGAAAATTCCTATATGTTTTCTGATTCTCTTTCGGATTTACCTCTTTTAAAGTTAGTGGGCAAGGGATATTTAATAAATTATAAGAAGAATCATGAATTAGAGATTTTAAGGTGGCGATAAGTATGGAGAATTGTATAAATGATTACTTTATAAAAAATGATGAAGCTTATGAAAGGGAGGAATTTCAAGATATATATGTGGTAGAAGGTAAGTGCATATATGAAGTTATTAGGGTTATAGATGGAGCTCCTCTATTTTTAGATGAACATTTAGCTAGGCTTGAAAATTCTTTAAAGTTAGAAAAAAAAAGAAGAACTTATATCTATGGATAAGATAAAGGAGTACATAGGAAAGTTAATAACTCTAAATAGAGTTGACAATGGTAATTTAAAGCTTGTAATAAATATGGATAATCTATTTATATTTTTTATAAAGCATTCTTATCCAACTAAGGATATGTATAGTAAGGGAGTAAAGACTATTCTTTATTTTGGAGAAAGACATAATCCTAATGCAAAGGTTATAGATAATTCCTTTAGGGGAAAAGTTAATGAAAAAATAGATGCTAGTGGAAGTTATGAAGCTATTTTAGTAAATAGTAAAGGGTACATTACAGAGGGAAGCAAGTCCAATATATTTATGATCAAAGGTGATGAAATAATTACAGCTCCAGTAGAAGGGGTACTTCCAGGAATAACTAGAAGCGAGATAATAAAGGCTTGTGAAGAACTGGGCTTAAGGGTAAGAGAAGAAAATATTCATTGTGAACATATAAAAAATTTAGATGGATTATTTATATCTGGAACTTCTCCTAAGGTGCTACCTATAAATGAAGTTGAAGGTATTATAAAATATGATAAAATTTATCAAAGAATTTATGATATAAAAGATAAGTTTGAAGAATTAATTACAAGAAACTTAAAGAATTATAAAACAAGTAAATAGTAAAGTATGTCAAAAACAATACGATAATATATTATAGTATTGTTTTTGTATTTTAGAAGGAAATGATCTGTATTATGTATTAGGGGTGATAATGTGGAAGATAAGACATTAAGGGAAACTGCAAAAGTACTTGATGGCAAACTAATTATTACTGATGATGAAAATAATTCTGAAGGTCCTTGGATTGTAAAGGGCAAGGATGTTAGTTTATTTGTGGATGAACAAGAGGTAAAAGGAAGAGTTAGAGTTAACTCTGAGAGTAAAATAGATATAACTTTTAATGAATCTAAGGCAATGAGGGAATTGAATATTAATATTAGTGAAGACAAAATGATAGCTAGTATATCAATAAACTATAGTCCTGAAGTTATTTATACTTTAGAAGATACACCGGAAGCACCCATGATTACCTTAAATGCAAAGGTAAAAGAAGAGAAATTTCCACCTAAATTTACAAGGGATGAAATATTAAAAGAACTTAAAGATAGGAATATAATTTATGGAATTGATAATAAGATCATAGATGACATAAGGAATATGGACAAGATAGAGAATGTTATTGTTGCAAGGGGAAAGGAACCTGTTGAACCTATAGATGATGTATTAGAAGTATATTTTGATACCAATGCCCATAAGGGATTTAAAAGTGACCAATGTGGTAATGTAGATTTTAAATCTATAGGTAGTATAACAAGTGTGAAGAAAGACGATATTCTTGCAAAACGTACTGTAGGAAAAGAAGGTACTATAGGTATAAACTTATTTTCTCAACCTATTCAACCTAGAAAAAGAAAAGTTAAGGACATGATGGTGAAAACAGGATGTAAATTTAAAGATAAGGATACTATAGTGTCTACAATGGAGGGTAAACCTCAAGTAAAGGGATGCGTTTTTCAGGTTAATAATGTTCATGAGGTTGTTAGTGATGTAGATATAACTACAGGAGATATTAATTTTATAGGCGATGTAATTATTAATGCTGATGTTAAAGATGGTATGAAGGTTAAATCAGGAAATACCATAATTATAAAGGGAAATGCAGTAAGATGTAGTCTTTGGTCGGAGGGAGATATGCAAATCATTGGTAGTGCAATTTCATCTACCATAAAGATTAGAAGTGAGTTCTCTGAGTTTAAAGGGTATTTAGAAGAGTTATCTGCCATAGTGGATAGTTTTCATAGTTTGTATAAGGCTGTAATAGCAGTTAAAGAAAGTGGAGATATAAAGGGGAATATAAGAGATTGTGATATTATAGGTCTTGTCATAAAGAGTAAATTTCCTTTAATAACTAAGATAATTAATAAAGTATTAAGCACAATGGTAGAAATTAATGATAATAACAATGAATTATTTAGAGTATTAAAGATTAAATATGCTAACAAGAATTATATGTTAATAAGTGGTGTAGAAGAACTAATTAAGGTTAAGACTTTGGCAGAAGAGAAAATAAAGGCTATAGAAGCTATGAAAGATATTAATTCAGATGCTACAATAGGTTACATTCAAGATTGTACAGTATTTTGCTCTGGAAGTTTAACAGTAAATGGAAAAGGCGTTTATAAATCCAATGTTTATGCAGAAAAGGGTATATATTTTACAGGAGAAGGTCAATGCGAACTTCGAGGGGGAAAAGTTAAAGCGAAAAGTGAAATTAAGGCAAAGATAGTAGGTTCGCCTTCTGGGGTTATGACAGAGGTAGTAGTAGATAAGGAAGGACATATTTATTGTGATATTGCTTATTTAAATACTAAGTTTATAGTTGGAAATATGGAAACTATAATGGATGAAACATGCAAAAGTGTTCACGTATATATAGATAAAAATAGAGAGCTAATTGTTGAAAAGTTTAAAATTTAGGAGGGGTAAAAGTGGCAGAGGAATTTAAATTACTTGTGTTTAGATTAGGAGAACAGTGCTTTGCAGCAGATATTAGAGAGGTGGAACGTATTCTAAACTATGAAGAGCCAACAAAAATTCCAGATTCACAGGATTTTTTAGAGGGAGTTATAAATTATCAAGATGGAATATTACCAGTAATTAGTTTAGCTAAAAAGTTTGGGATATATGGTTTAGAAGATAAAGAAAAAGAAGGTTCTATAATCGTTGCTAGAAATGAAGAGGGTGCCATAGGGGTTATAGTAGAAGCTGTTAATGAAGTTATATCTAGGAAAGTGGATGACTTAGAAGAGACTCCGGACATATCTTCTAATATATCTAAGAGATATGTTAAGGGAATAATAAAAGACACAAATAAAAATACTATTATTTTACTTTTAAATTTAAATGAACTTCTTTCAACGGATGAAAAGGAGAAAATAGAAAGGTAAGCTATGGAGTACACGGAGATAAAAGTAGGCATTGCAGATTATAAAATAGCAAAATGTCCAGATAGACTTATGACAATTGGACTAGGTTCTTGTATTGGTATTGCCATGATTGATAAAAAAAGTGGAATTGGAGGCCTTGCCCATATTATGCTTCCAGACAGTGAAAAGTTTAATAAGATAGCAAATGAAATAAAGTTTGCTAATCTTGCAATACCTATTCTGATTAAAGAAATGATAGAGAATGGTGCAAAAGAAAAAGATTTAAGAGCCAAGATTGCTGGTGGGGCATCTATGTTTAACTTTGCAGACAGCAAGGTTAATATGGATATAGGTGCTAGAAACAGCCTAGCAGTTAAGGATATATTAAAGGCTAGAAAAATACCTATAGATAGTGAAGAAATTGGAGGAACTAAAGGAAGAACAATAACCTTTGATACAGTAACAGGGGAGCTATATGTAAAAACTGTAGGAGAAGGTATTAAAATTATATAGAAATTAATGATTGGAGTGATTACATATGGTACAAAAGGTTTCAGTTATGGTTGTAGATGACTCCGCTTTAATGCGAAAGATGATATCAGATATGATAAATATGGAAGATGACATGGAAGTGATAGCCATTGCTAGAAATGGAGAAGATCTTTTAGAAAAGTTAAAAAAGCAGGTTCCAGATGTTATCACTTTAGATATTGAAATGCCAAAGATGAATGGGATAGAAGCTTTGAAGAAAGTAATGGAGTTAAAGATACCTACTAAAGTTATTATGATAAGTAGTTTAGCACAAGATGGTGCCGAGGAAACTATGGAATGTTTAGAAAATGGAGCTATAGATTTTGTACCTAAACCATCAGGTTCAATTTCTTTAAATATTAATGTAGTTAGAGAAATTCTAGTTTCGAAAATAAGAGGTATCAGATTTGTAAGAAACACTTCTTCCATTAGTAACACAAAAGATGTTGACATTAAAGAAGGTAAAACAAGAGAAATACATAGAGTTTCTCAAGTATTGAAAATAAGAGAAAGAGACTCAAGGCCTAAAGTTATAAGAAATAAAGAAATAGGTAATAAAAAAATCTCAGCAATTGTAATGGGGGCATCTACAGGTGGTCCTAAGGCATTATTTAATGTTATTACAAACCTTCCAGAAAAATTAGGAGTTCCTATATTAGTGGTTCAGCATATGCCAGAAGGCTTTACAAAAGCTTTTGCTGAAAGACTTAATAAATTTTCTAAGGTTAAGGTGGTGGAAGCCAGGGAAGGTATGTCCATAGAAAAGGATGTTGTATATATAGCACCTGGTGGTAAACATATGGAGATAAGTAGAAGCAAAACTATAACCTTAAATTTAGAATCTCCAATGTGGGGAGTAAGGCCGGCTGTAGACAAGCTTTTTATATCAGGAGCTAAGGTATTTGGTGAGAATCTATTAGGTATTATCCTCACTGGTATGGGAAGAGATGGTGCTGATGGAATTATAGAAGTGAAAAAAGCAGGTGGAGCCACTATATCAGAAGATGAGTCTACTTGTATAATATATGGAATGCCTAAAGCAGCTTATGACACTAATATGATAGACGAAGTTATTCCACTTTATGATATTAGTAAAAGAATAGCTAATATAGTACTGGGGGATGTGAAGAATTAATGGATTTTACAAAGTTTGAAAATTTTATATTAAGAGAGTTTAATTTAGATTTGTCTGGCTATAAATCAGCTCAGTTACATAGAAGGATACTTACTATTATGTCTAGGGCTGGAGCTAAAGATTTAGATGAATATATGGTATTAATAAAAAAAGATAAGGTTATAAGGGAAAAGTTTTTGGATTATGTTACGATAAATGTAACAGAGTTCTATAGAAACCCACAAATATTTCAGGAACTTGAAAATTTTATAAAAAGTGAATTATCCTATAATAGACCACTAAAAATATGGAGTGCAGCTTGCTCTATTGGGGCAGAACCGTATTCTATATCTATGATGCTAAAGGAGATGACCCCTAGTGTTAGACATAAGATATTAGCTACAGATATAGATACTAACATCTTAATAAGAGCAAAAGCAGGAGAGTATGTAAGTGGAGATATTAAAAACATACCTAAAACCCAACTTCATAAGTATTTTAAACATGAGGGGGAAAAATTTATAATTAACCAAGAAGTAAAAGATCTAGTAACATTTAAAAAACATGATCTTATATTAGATAGCTATGAAGGTGGCTTTGACATAATTGTATGTAGAAATGTGGTTATATATTTTACGAATGAAGTAAAAGAAAAAATTTATGAAAAGTTTTCTAAAGCATTAAATTCAGGAGGTTTATTATTTATAGGTGCTACAGAAAGTATATATGGATATAAGAATTTTGGTTTTGAGAAACTTTCAACATTTATCTATAAGAAAATTTAAGGAGGGGTAATATGGACACTTCTCAATATCTATCTATGTTTTTAGAAGAGTCAAGTGACAATCTACAACTATTAAATGAATCATTACTTATATTAGAAAATGATTCGGAAGATATGGAAATATTAAATCAGATTTTCAGAGTTGCACATACTATTAAAGGAATGGCTGCTACTATGGGGTATACTAAAATGGCAGAACTGACCCATAAGATGGAGGATGTATTGTCCAAGTTTAGAGAGGGACAACTTAAGGTAACCCATGAAGTGGTAACAGTATTGTTTAATTGTTTAGATATTTTAGAATCCATGGTAGGGGATATTACTGATGGAGGTGATGGAGACTTAGAGATTAATAACATTGTAACTCAGCTAGTAAAGATAGCGGAGGGAAATGAAAACATCCCAAAGGAAGAAAATTCATCAGATGCAATTCAGAATAAAGATAAAGAAGTGGCGCAAGATATAATGGGCAGTGAGGAGAGTGTAGACTTAGGTCTTGATGAATATGATATTGATACCTTAAAGGAAGCTTTAAAGAATAATTTCAATACCTTCCATGTTCATGTTGGACTTGATGAAAAAACTATTTTAAAATCTGCTAGAGCATTTATTTTATTTCAGACTTTAGAGGAGAATGGAGAAATCTTAAAATCAAATCCAAAGCTTGAGGATTTAGAAAGTGAAAACTTTGATTTTGATATTGATTTAGTATTTGTAACAGAAACCTCTCAGGACATAATAAGAAATTCTATAAATGGAATATCTGAAATAAGGCAAGTTGAAGTAAGAGACATAAGTAGTTTGGTTAAAAATGGTAACAGTATTAGCGATGGTAAAGGAGCTAATGAAATTGCTGCCACAACTTTAGCTACTAGTACTAAGGCTACAAATACTGTTGAAATTGCTAAAGACAAAGAAAGTTCTAACAAAGTAGTAGAGCTGAAGGATTCAAAAAATAATCTTAAGGCAAAAACTGTAGAAACAGCACCTAGTAACAAAGAGGAAAATAAAAAACAACCAGTAAAACATAAAAATAAAGGTGTTGGACAATCTGTTAGAGTGGATTTAGAAAGATTAGATAACTTTATGAATATGGTATCTGAGCTAGTAATTCATAGAACTAGATTAGAGCAAATAAGTGCTAATCATAAGATTGTGGAATTAAATGAGACATTAGAAGAAGTAGCAAGAACTACTACTGATCTTCAAGATTTAGTTATGAAGATTAGAATGTTACCTTTAGATGTAGTATTTAATAGATTCCCAAGAATGATAAGAGATTTATCAATGGAACTAAATAAAGAGATTGATTTTGAAATTCAAGGACAGGATACAGAGCTTGATAGAACTGTAATTGAAGAGATAGGTGAACCTTTAATACATTTACTTAGAAATGCTGCAGACCATGGAGTTGAGTCAGCAGAAAAAAGAATTAGTCAAGGTAAGCCAGCAGCAGGAAAGATAAAATTAATTGCCTATTCTGAAGGTACCAAGGCTGTTATAAAGGTAGAAGATGATGGTAGTGGTATCAATGTAGAAAAGGTTAAGGCTAAGGCAGAGAAAGTTGGTATTAATACTGAAGGGATGAGTGATAATGATATAAAAAATCTTATTTTCTCTCAAGGGTTTAGTACTAATGAAGTAGTTACTGATATATCAGGAAGAGGAGTTGGAATGGATGTTGTAAAAACAAAAATTTCAAGCCTTGGAGGAACCGTAGATGTATTCAGTGAAGAAGGAAAAGGAACCTCCTTTATAATAAAGTTGCCTTTAACTCTACAAATAATTCAATCCTTACTTGTTAAGATTGGAACAGAGACTATGGCTATATCCTTAGGATTTATCGATAGAGTTATGGAATATAATCCAGAGGAAATTAAAAGAACAAATAATAAAGAAATTGTGGTATATAATGATAAGGTGTTTAAATTAGTAAGAATTAATGATAAATTAGATATAGAAAGTAAGGATTATGGTAAAAAATACGTAATACTTGCAAAGGTTGGCGAAAATGAAGTTGCCTTAGTTGTTGATTCATTATTAGGACAAAAGGAAATAGTTATTAAAACCTTTGGAAACATACTAAAATCCACAAAAGAATATATTGGAGCTACTATATTAGGTGATGGATTAGTGACATTAATTTTAGATGTAGCAGCACTTATTTAGGAGGAGAGCTATGGAGTTTACCGAGTTACAAATAGATGCATTGAGAGAGATTGGTAATATAGGTCTTGGAAATGCAGCTACAGCCATGGCGCAAATCTTAGGGAAAGAGATACAAATATCAGTTCCCAGGGTAAATGTTATTTCCTTAGAGGATATTTTTGAAAGGGTAGATGAAGAAACTGTAGTTTATGCAGTAATTGCAAGAGTTCTTGGTGAAGCCCCAGGAAATATATTATTTATGTTTGATACAGCTACAATGATGAAGATTGCAGAAATGCTAGTTGGAAAGCAAGAGGGAGAAGAGTTAAATGAACTAGGTTATTCAGCCCTTGGAGAAATAGGTAACATAATATTTGCAACCTATATGAATGCCATAAGTCAAATGACTAATTTAAGGCTATTCCCGTCGGTACCTGCAGTAGCGAAGGACATGCTTACAGCAGTGCTTTCCACAACTTTCATTGAATCTGGTCAATTTAATGACTATGTATTAGATATAGAAACAGGATTTTCTCAGGAGAATGAAGACTTAAGAGGTGATTTTTATTTTATCCCAGCGCCAGGGTCTTTGGAAAGAATATTAGAATCATTAGGATTAAATTAACGGAGGTTATGTAGAAAATGGCAAGAGTATTAATAGTAGACGATGCGACTTTTATGAGAATGATGGTTAAGGATATTTTAGAGAAGAATGGATATGAAGTTATTGGAGAAGCTAATAATGGAATTAAGGCAGTGGAAATCTATAAAGCAGAAAACCCAGATATAGTAACCATGGATATAACAATGCCTGAGATGGATGGAATAGAAGCAGTTAAACAAATCAAAGCTTTTGATCCAAGTGCAAAGATAGTTATGTGTAGTGCAATGGGACAACAAAGCATGGTTATGGATGCTATAAAAGCTGGAGCAAAGGACTTTATAGTTAAACCATTCCAAGCAGATAGAGTACTTGAAGCTATAAAAAAAGTATTAGGATAATATGGGGGGGATTTTAGTGCAAGTTGTGGTTTTTACAATAGGTGACGAAGAATTCGCAGTAGAGACAAGCAAAGTTCAAGGAATAAACGGACTAATGAAAATCACAAAGGTTCCCAAAGCGGAAAAATATATTAAGGGACTTATAAATCTAAGAGGAAGTATACTTTCCGTATTAGATATTAATCTTCTTTTAGGTATGAATATAAGCGATGAAAACAATAATAACATTATAGTTTTAGAGTTAGATGGTGAGCAAGTTGGAATAACTGTAGACCATGTAGAAGAAGTTATGAATGTAGAAGAAGATATGATTAAAAGAGTTCATGAAGATAAAAATAAGCCTTTTATAAAGGGACTTATTAATCTTGAAAATAGAATATTAACTATGATTGATATTGATAAACTACTACAATAGACCCACTGGGTAGAAAGAGGTAGAATATGGCAGAAACCTTATCGCAAAGTGAAATAGATGCACTTTTATCTGCCTTGTCTTCTGGTGACTTAGAACCAAGTGACATTGAAAAAGATGAAGAAAATGTCAAAATAAAAGATTATGACTTTAAAAGACCTCAAAAATTTTCTAAGGATGTTATTAGAGCTATAGAAGTTATTCATGATAATTATGCAAGGATAGTATCTAACTATTTAACAGCTCAGCTTAGAAGTAATGTTAAGGTGAAGATAGAGAATGTAGAACAAATTACATATGAAGAATTTATACATTCTATTCCAAGCACCACTGTGCTTAACTTGTTTAGGATGCCTCCCCTTGATGGTCAAATAATATTAGAGACTAACGAGGAATTTGTCCTTAGAATATATGATGTTCTAGCTGGAGGAAGTGGAGACAAAAAGCCTAAATTTAAGGAACTCACAGATATAGAAAAAAACATTATTAAGCATGTTAATCAAGAAATGATTTCTAAGTTAAAGTTAGCTTGGGAAGATGTTATGCAGGTAGAAACTATTCTGGATAGTATAGAAACTAATCCGGCATTGAACCAAATTTTGGCTCCTAATGAGCCGGTGGCATTAATAACTTTTAGTGTAGATATGTTTGATACAAGTTTACTTATCAATATATGTATTCCACATCTTAGTATAGAAAAGGTTCTAGATAAGTTAGTTATAAAAAATTGGTTTAGCACCGTAGATAATGAACAAGGTGAAGAGGTAAAAGATAAAATAAATAAAGTTATAAAAAATGTAGACGTAGGAATGAAGGCTGTCCTTGGAGAAACGAAGATTTCTGTAAATGACTTTTTGAATTTATTTACAGGGGATATTATTACCCTAGATAGAAGCTACGATAGCACTGTTGATATTTATGTAGAAGATGAGCTTCTATTTAAAGCTAAGCCTGGGTTAAAGGGTAAAAATAAGGCAGTTCAAATAATTGAATATATAGACAGAGGAGTTGAGAATGATGGATAATTCGTTTCTTTCACAAGAGGAAATAGATGCCCTTCTAAATGGAGATGGTGGTTCTTCGGAAAATGAACCAGTTAATGAACCAGCTGAGGAATTATCAGATTTAGAAAAGGATTTATTGGGTGAAGTTGGAAATATATCTATGGGTACAGCGGCCACAGCACTTTCAGCTGTAGTTGGTAAACCTGTAAATATTACAACTCCAACTATAACTCTTAGTACATTAAATAAGCTAAAAAAGAGCTTTAAAACACCTAATATAGTATTAGATGTTCAATTTGTCAGTGGAATAGTTGGAGGAAACCTATTTATTATAAATATTGAAGATTCGGCAGTTATTGCAAACTTAATGATGGGTGGAGATGGAGTTGTAGAGCCACCAAGTGAACTTTCTGAATTAGAAATAAGTGCTGTTCAGGAAGCTATGAACCAAATGATAGGATCAGCAGCAACTTCTATGGCAACTATGTTTAGTAGAGAAGTAAATATATCACCTCCAATATCTTCTGTTTGTGATGAAAATTCAGAGGAGATATCTACAGACATATCTGCAGATGAAGAAATAGTGAATGTTTCCTTTAGAATGACCATAGGTGATCTAGTTGATAGTAATATTGTACAAATATTACCAATTGCTACAGCAAAGAAAATTGTAAGTATTATGATGGGAACTGAGGAGAATGCACCAGCATTAGAATCTTCAAAGGCACAAAATGAAGTGAAAGTTGTAGCTGAACCTAAAGAAATTTCTATGAATAATGAAGATGTAGCCAGTGAGACAATTTCAAAAGATACTTATAGAAATGAAAATAATTACAGTGTTCAAGGTCAAGGAATTGTAGGAAATTATGAAGAACCTGTTAATGTGAAGCAAGCATCCTTTGGACAGCTAGAAGAAATTAGAGGTGCAGAAATGCCTAAAAATATAGACTTGATATTAGATGTTCCATTAGAATTGTCAGTGGAGCTTGGTAGAACGAAGAAGAATATAAGAGATATTCTGGCTCTTACTAGAGGTTCTTTAATTGAATTAAATAAGCTAGCAGAGGAACCAGTAGACATTTTTATCAACGGTAAACGAATTGCCCATGGTGAAGTAGTTGTAGTAGATGAAAACTTTGGTGTTAAAATTACTGAAATTGCTAGTGGAGAAGATAGAGTAAAAAGTCTTTCTAAGTAAAGACTTTTTTTCTATTAATAAAAAATTAATAGGGTTGTAAAAATTTTACTAAAAAACCCTATAAACTTTGATTAAATAGATTCGAGTATAAAGGTAGAGAGAAAAAGTTGGGAGTGAAAACATGAAAATTAATAATGGAAATATTCACGCTCTATATGTAAATAGCTATAAGACTAAAGAAAATATTAAAGCAGAAAATACTAAACCAGACAAGGATATGGTTAAGGATACTTGTCAGCTTTCAACTTTAGGAAAGAGCTTGAATAAATTAGCATTAGAAGAAGAAAGTGTTGGTATCAGTGATAAAGAAGTAGAAAAGATAAAAAGTAGAATTTCTAAAGGAACATACACTGTAGATTCACAGGTTTTGGCTAAAGCCATGATGGCATATGGGAAAGGTGGACAATAGATGAAAAACCAGCTTAAGGGAATATTAGAAGAAGAGTTAAAGGCAATAAAGGCTCTTATAGATATTTTAGAAGCTCAAC
The DNA here is from genome assembly GCF_000732635.1 of Clostridium sulfidigenes. GTDB lineage: Bacteria > Bacillota > Clostridia > Clostridiales > Clostridiaceae > Clostridium_J > Clostridium_J sulfidigenes. The sequence continues at coordinate 215,240 of NZ_JPMD01000001.1, forward strand.
ATGAACTATTGGTTCTTCAAGATGTGTTTAAATTAGAAGCTATAACTAAAGATATAGATGATTGTAGTAGAAACTTAGCAAGAGCTGAAGGTTTGAGAAGAAGCTTAATAGGAAAAGAATCTATTAAAAAAATAGTAGAAGAAGTAGATGGAAAGGAAATTACTCATATATATGATGAAATGGTTAAAGCTATTAATGCTTTAGTGATTCAAAAGGAAACTAATGAACTACTAATAAAACAAAGTCTTAGCTACACAAATTCTATGTTAGCTATGATAAGTCCTAAAAAAGAGCCGGTAGTTTATAATGGATATGGAAAAATAAAGAGATAAGGAGAAGATTATGTCAGGATTATTTGCAACATTAAATACATCAAAGGGTGGTATGTTTGCTCAGCAGCAATATATCAATGTAACTAGCCATAATATTTCAAATGCTAATACGCCAGGTTTTTCAAGACAACATATTGTACTTCAAACAGCAAGACCTCAAACCATAGCAGGGGGCGTAGGACAAATTGGTACAGGTGTAACTGTAAGCTCTATTGAAAGAACAAGAAATCAGTTTCTTGATTTTCAAATAAGAAAGGAAAGCTCTCTTCTTGGCAATTATGGTGTTAGACAAGACTACTTATCAGAAATTGAAGGTATCTTTAATGAACCTTCTGATACAGGAATATCAGAGCTTATGTCAGAGTTTTTTGATGCATGGCAAACTCTTTCTAAGAATCCAGAAAAATCTGATGCTAGAACAGTAGTAGCCCAAAAGGCGAAAGCCTTAGCAGATGAACTAAATCATACTTATAAGAAGTTAAATGATACTAAGGATAATGCAGCTAAAGAGATACAAAGCAACCTTTTTGAAGTAAACACTATTCTTGATCAATTAAATTCTATAAATAAAGAAATAATAACTGTTACCATTGCAGGGAACAATCCTAATGACTTATTAGATAGCAGAGATTTACTTTTAGATGAGTTAAGTACAAAATTTGGTATCGATACTAGAAATCAAATACTTAATGGAATTACTTGTAAGTCTGAAGATAATTTAAACATAAGTCTAATAAGGAATAAAGATTCAGATGAGATTAATAAATTTGCATATGTAAATAAACTAACAAAAAATCCAGATGGAAGTTATGATATAGAATACTATAAAAATGGAGATATGACTTCAGATAAAAATAAGGTTACTTTAACAGGAGTTACTCTTTCTGATGAGCAGTATGAAAATTTAAATAATGGAAGAGTTCTTGTTACTAGTGAAGACGGAAGTGTAAATCTTACAGGTGGAGCATTAAATAATGATCAAATATTTAATCCATCCTCAGGAAGGATAGGTGGACTTCAATCAATTCATGAAGATGCTGAAAGTTACATAGAACAAGCTAATACCTTAGCAAAGACTTTAGCATTCGCAGTAAATGCAATTCATACAGAGGGGATTCCAGCAGGGGAAACAAAGTATGCCTTCTTTGTTAATTCAGGAAATAACCCTCTTGATTATGATGGTATTACAGCAGGAAATATCACAATGAATTCAGATATCCTAAAAAATGTTATGCTAATTCAGGCTGGAGCAAGTAAGGGTTCAGGTTCTACAGATGGAGATAGAGCACTAGCATTGGCTAGCCTAAGAGACTTTGGCCTTAATATAGATAGTATTCAAAGTGGTGGAAAATATGAGGATTTTATAAAGGACCATTTTGAAACTGATACGGTTACAGGCAAAGTACCTAATGGAGTACCAAAGTTTAAAACTATCGATGGAGGAGTTAAGGTAGAGGGATTCTTTAAGAATACTATAAATAAACTGGGAGTTCAGTCTGAGGAAGCTACAAGAATTGTCAAAAATCAAAATACTTTATTAAAGGGACTTGTTGAAAGAAGACTTTCAACTTCAGGAGTATCCCTAGATGAGGAAGCAATAAACCTTGTACAATTCCAACATGCCTTCCAAGCTAATGCAAAGGTAATAACAACGGTAGATCAACTCCTTGATGTAGTAATTGGACTAGTTAGGTAGAAATAGTGAAGATATAGAGGTGATAAAATGAGAATAACTCATGGTGTAATGGTTAGTGGCTTTTTAGGTGATATGAATACTAACTTAAATAGCTTAAATAAAATACAAAAGCAATTAAATACTGGTAAGGAGTTTTCAAAACCTTCCGATGACCCTTTTAAAGTAGCAAGGTCCATGCAGATGTATTCAGAAATAAATGCTAATAAACAATATAACACTAATATAAAGGATACTATAAACTGGATGGATACCACAGACACAGCACTAAATAATGGTACTAAGTGTTTACAAAGAATAAGAGAACTTATGGTATCCGCAGGAAATGCTACCTATGGTTCATCAGAACTAACTGCCATTAAAGAAGAGATAAATGAGAGAGTAGCAGAATTTGGACAAATCTTAAATACTAGCTTTGATGGAAAGTATATCTTTGGTGGTAAGGATGGAGCTTCGAAACCAGTAGAGGTAAATTTAGATGGTGTAACAGGTGAAAATTCCATAAGTATATCAGGAAATGAAGATATTATTAATAAATCTCTAAAAGTAGAGATTTCTTCTGGGGTTACAGTGGATTATAATGTAAATGCTGTGGAAGTTTTAAAGTTTAAGGATAAAGATGGTAATGGAAATGTGGTAGATGGTGCCGGAGTACCAACAGGGGAAATGGATGTAATGAAGTTCTTTGATGACCTTCTAAATAACTTGAGTGATGTAAATGGTAAGTCTAAGGTTGTAGGAGAAAACTTGGATCAAATTGATAAGGTTATAGATAATATGCTTAGTGTAAGTGCTAAGGTTGGTACTGTGCAAAATAGGATGGAAAGTGCTAAGGAGCTAAATACAGCACAAAATGAAAACCTTACAGAAATACTATCTGGTAATGAAGATATAGACTTCATGGAAAAGAGTATGGAGATGGCTGTAGCAAGAACTATCTATGTAGCATCGCTGCAAACTAGCTCCAAGGTTCTTCAGCCATCAATTCTGGACTTTTTATAAAGACTTGTAGGCTATGAAAGTTCTTTTCTATGACCGGATAAGTGTATGAAGTATATTTTTAATTAAGTCTACGCTTTTGTGAAATTACCTACCCTCACTATTGGCCATCCTGGCTCAGTGTTCGACTCTTGCCGTCCGTGGCAAGAGTTACGGTAATTTCACAAGGCTACAACTAAGAGTTTCTAGAATCAAAAAAAGATAAGAGGTGTTATGATGACTGCAGAGGAAAAAGATAAGAATGTTATTACCTTTAATAATGGGTTGCCGGGGTTTGAGAGCTTAAAAACTTTTGTTCTTGAGGATATAGAAGGTTCAGAGCCTTTTAAGAACCTTAAGTCTACAGAGGATGAAAATATAGGCTTTGTAACTATAGTTCCCTTTGATTTTAAAGTGGATTATGAGGTTAAGTTAACGGAGGCTGTTATAAATTCCCTTAAGATAGAAGCTCCTGAAGATGTTTTGATTTTAAATACGGTTACTCTTAATAGTGATGCTAAGAAGATAACTACTAATTTAAAGGCTCCTATTATAATAAATTCAAAAAATAACTTAGGGTATCAAATGATTCTAGATAGGGAAAACTATAGCATTAAACATCCCTTAATAAAGGAGTGATAGTATGCTAGTGGTAACAAGAAAACTAGGTGAAGGAATTAAAATTGGAGACGATGTAGAGATAACTATAGTTAAAATTGACGATAACTCTGTTAAGGTATCTATCAATGCACCTAAGGAAGTTAAAATATTAAGAAGTGAACTTTATAAAGAAGTAGGGGAAGAAAACATCAACGCTTCTAAAATAAACATGGAGCTATTACCAAAAATAAAAAAATAATTTTATACATAACCCCCAAATAGTTAATTATTTTTAACTATTTGACTATGTAAATAGTTAGCTATATAAATATAAAACTATATAGCTATATAACTAGTTAACTATATAACTAGTTGTTGTCATAGTGCGGGGTTGAGAGAGTTATATAAATATCAGGGAAGATAATTAATATAATTTACCGAAACATTTATTATAAAATATTATAATTTGGGGGAATTAATATGGAAGTAAGTAGAGTTAATGTTGGAAGAACCATGGAAGGTGTAACTCCAGCAAGAGAAGTTCAACATGTTTCAGAAAATAATGCAACGACACAGGAAGCTATAGATAAAAATCAAAATTATAAATTAGAAGAGATTCATAAGGCTGTTGATAAACTTAATAAATTTATGGAAGACGAAGATATCCATGCAGAGTATGAGGTACATGATAAATTTAATCAGATAATGATTAAAATAGTAGATAATAAAACAAAGGATGTATTACTTGAAGTACCACCAAAAAAAATCCTAGACATGGTTGCTAAAATGTGTGAAATGGTGGGGATACTTGTAGACAAAAAGGCCTAAACTGGAGGAGATAAAATGTATAATGCAGGTGCTAATGCATATAACGCATACAAAAATAATAGTGTAAATTATGCTTCTAAGGAGCAATTACTTTTAATGCTTTTAGATGGAGCTGTAAAATTTGCTAAAATTGCTAGACAAGCTATCTTAGATAAAGATGTAAAAAGTAGTCATGAAAATCTTGTTAAGACTCAAGATATATTTACAGAACTCATGATTACTTTAGATCAAAATGCTGGTGAATGGGCAGTGAATATGTATAAGATATATGAGTTTATAAAAGAAAGACTTTTCCAGGCAAACATTAAAAAGGATGTAAAAATTATAGATGAAGTTATGCCTCTTATAGAAGAAGTACGAAACACATGGCAGGAGGCTTATGAAGTTTCAAAAGGAAAAAAGTAAGGAGGAGTAAATATGAGAGTAACAGGACTTGGCACAGGATTAGATATGGACAAATTGGTAAAAGAAACCATGCAACCCTATAGAATTAAAATTCAGCAACAACAACAACAAAAGGAAATAGCTGAAATAAAACAGCAACTTTACAGAGATGTAATTAAGGAATCTAGGGAGCTTTACAATAAGTATTTTGATGTATCAAAAACAGATAGTTTATTATTGAGTAAAAACTGGTCATCAGTAAAATTTCAAACTTCTAATGAAAATGTGTTAACTGTAGCTGGTGGTAGTGATGTAAAATCAGGTAATTATACAGTAACAGGAAATACAGCCACAGCAGCTAAGGCAATAGTGACAGAGGGATTAGATTCAGGTAATAGCCTTGTGATAAATGGAAAAGAATTTACCCTACAAGGAGATACAGCAAAAGCAAGGGCTGAAAACTTAAATAAAGAATTAAAAGCAGCAGGAATGAACGTATCTGTTAGGTATAGTGATTTTGCAGGAACGGAAGCTGGAAATCAAAGTGGATTTATCTTTGAATCTACAGTTTTAGGTAAGGATAGCACCTTTACAATAGGAGGGACAAGTTCATTAGTAGGCACTATAGTAGATGGAATAGATGCAACAGCAGCAACTGTAACTGGATTTTCAGTAAGTGATTTTAAATATGACGCCAATAATACAATAACCTTAACTGTAGATGGTAAGCCGATTTCAATTGAAATTAGTGGTGCAAGCATTAAAAAAGACGGCGCTGATGAAATTGATAATGAAAAATTAAAGACTGTTTTAAATGAGAAATTAAAGGCATATAAGTTAGCTGCAGAAGTTTCTGAAAATGGTGATATTACTTTTAGTAGTAAAGTATTAGGAAGTAAGGTTGAAAATTCTAACATGAAAATAAATGGTAGTGTTGGAGTTTTCACAAAAGGAACAGATGCTACCTATACTACTAATACCCTAGATAAAAGCACAATAGATGGTAAAACAATTTCAATTAATGGTATGGCATTCAAGGTTGATTTTTCAGAAGCTGCTAAGAATGGAATATCAGAGCAAGAATATATAGACAACTTATTGGTGCAACAAAACGTAAATATGAAAGCTAAGATTGAGGGAAGTAATATAGTATTTACATCTAATATAGCTGGATCTAAAGGTAAAGCTGATATTGGAATATTAGATACTTCAACTGGGATAACAATGCAAACACAAGGTACAAATGGCGAAATAATAATAAAAGATGATAAAGGAGGAACATATACTTATACGGGTACGTCTAATACTGTAATTTTGGATGGAATGACCTTTAAATTTACAGGAGAAATACCAACAGAAGGTATAAGCGTAAATGGTAAAAGTGATGTAACGAAAATTAAGGATAAGCTTGTTGATTTCATAAATGATTACAATAAGCTTATAGAAAAGCTTAATACTTTAACTACAGAAAAACGAAATAAAAATTATATGCCGTTGACAGACGAACAAAAAAAAGAATTATCAGAAAGTGAAATAAAACTTTGGAACGAAAAAGTTAGAAAAGGTCAGTTATATAAGGATTCAGACATATCAAGAATAGCAAATTCTATGAAAAGTTCTATGAGAGGCCTTGTAAATGGTGTAAATGGTAGCATGGAAAAATTCGGTATTAAACCAGTATCGGATTATCAAGGAACTAAAAATGGAACTTTTAGCATAGATGAATTAAAACTTACAGAAGCTTTAGAGAATAGAACAGAAGATGTAATGAAGTTCTTTACAAGTACTCCTACTGAAGTAGAAGGATTGTCTGAACAAGAAAAATATAATAGTACAGGAGTTGCGGAAAGACTAAAGTCTATATTTTTTAATGAAACGGTAACTACAAATTCAGCATTAATTAAAAAAGCTGGGATAGAAGGTTCAGCATCCATAAGCAATAATGAACTAACCAAATCTATTGAAAAGTATGACAGAAAAATGGTAGACATGGAGAAAGATTTCTCAAGACGAGAGCAACAATTATACTCTAAGTGGGCAACTATAGAAAGTATGATGAATAAATTAAACTCTCAACAAAGCTATTTAATATCTCAGCTAGGAATGTAATTTGTTATGGAATTAAAAGAATTATTGTTAGAATACAAAAGCATCACTGAAGAATTCATAAAAGTAATGGGTGAAGGAAACTACGAACTTCATGGTGACAAACTTTTAAACAAAAGAGAAGCTATTTTGAATGAATTAAAGAATATGCATTTTGATAAAAGTGAATTTAAGAAAATTTCACAAGAAATTAATTTAATAGACATAGAAGAGAAAACTTCTAAATTACTTGATTCTGAGAGAAATAAAATTAAAGAAGAAATTTTTAACTTGAAAAATAATCGTAATGCAGCGAAAACTTACGGAGTTAACTTTAAAAATATTAATTTTATTAATAAAGAAGTATAAAGTAAAATTCAAAACTTTCGATAGAATAAGTATAGGGATTGAAACGTATAGAAATTAGAAAAATATTAATAAATAATATTTTAAGGGTATAAAGTTATATGTGAACGGTCCGAATATTTTATTATAAGGCTTAAGCAAACACTCTATATAGAGAAATCTGTTACCTAAAGGTAATGTTTCTAAATAAAAAATAGGACAAGGATGTCCGTTAAAATCAAGGAGGAATTTATAATGATAATTAATCACAACATGAATGCAATGAATGCTCACAGACAAATGGGAATTAATACGGGAAATTCCGGAAAATCAATGGAAAAATTAAGCTCAGGTTTAAGAATTAATAGAGCTGGAGATGATGCTGCAGGTCTTGCTATTTCTGAAAAAATGAGAGGCCAAATTAGAGGTCTTGATATGGCATCTAGAAATGCTCAAGATGGTATTTCTTTAATACAAACAGCAGAAGGTGCTTTAGATGAATCTCATGCAATTGTTCAAAGAATGAGAGAATTAGCTGTTCAATCTGCTAACGGAGTATTAGAAGATGAAGATAGAAACAAATTAGATCTTGAATACCAAGAACTTTCAGGAGAGTTAGATCGTATTGCTGACAAGACTCAGTTTAATAAAAAGCAAATATTAGATGGTAGTATATCTACAGTTGCTGTACAAGTTGGTGCTAATGCAAATCAAACAATTGACATTACATTAGCTGATAACTCAGCTTCTACATTATTAGGAGCAGTAGGAGATGTTAAGAATGCAGCTAATGCTCAAACAGAAATTGCAGCGTTAGACACAGCTATATCAACACTTAATACAAATAGAGCTACACTTGGAGCTACACAAAACAGATTAGAGCATACTATTAGAAATCTAAATAATGCTTCCGAAAACTTACAATCTGCAGAATCAAGAGTTAGAGATGTTGACATGGCAAAGGAAATGATGAACTTCTCTAAAAATAATATTTTACAACAAGCTGCTCAAGCTATGCTTGCTCAAGCGAACCAAGCTCCACAAGGAGTACTACAATTATTAAGATAATTGAAAATCTGAATTTTTGATTTAGTTATTCAAGATTACTTATATGTAGTATAGAAGAAAGTATCTTAAATATATAGATATAAAAAAAGAGGTCAGGGGAAATTTCCTCTGACCTCTTTTATATATTCAATTGATAGTGTATAAATTATTTATGTTTATCTAGTATCAATTGAATATATAAAAGGAGGATTGAAAATGATTTGTGAAAAAAAAATAAGTATTTGTATGATGGTAAAAAATGAAGAGAATAACATAGAAAAATGTTTAGAAAGTTTGAAAGATGTGCTAGAAAAAATTCCATCAGAATTAATAATATTAGATACTGGGTCTGATGATAATACAGTTAATATTGCTCAAAAGTATACTGATAAAGTATATTTTGAAAAGTGGAATAATGATTTTTCAGATATGAGAAATAAAAGCATAAGCTATGCCACTGGAAAATGGATTTTTATTATAGATGCAGATGAGGTATTGGAAGATTCAAAAGAAATAAATACTTTTTTTAATAGTGAACAGTATAAAAGGTTTAATAGCGGTTTTGTTAAAATTAAAAATTATATTAGGAGAGATTATTATAATATAGCTTATGTACCAAGGCTATTTAAAAGAGATAAGAATTTTAGGTATGAAGGTAAAATACATGAACAACCGATTATAAAGGAACCTTCTTACTTTTTTAAGAGTGAGTTAATTCATTGGGGATATAATACAGAGGATTTAGAATTAATGAAAATAAAATTTGAAAGAAATACTAAATTATTGAAAGAACAATTAGAGAAAGAACCAGAAAACATATATTATTGGCACCAATTATCTCAAAGCTATAATTCTTATAATTATACTGAAGAGGGGTTACAAGCAGCTGAGAAAGCTTATGCAATTGCAAAATATAAAAAAATAGATCTTAAGAACATGATGTATATATATACCCATTTAGCTTTAATTTATTATCAACAGAATAAATATAATGAATTAGAAAGCCTTTGTATTGAAGCCTTAGAAGTTAAAGATGGATATTTAGACATAAATTATTTTTTAGCAAAAGCACAACAGAGACTATTAAAAGATGAAGAGGCTATAAAAAATTATGAGAGATACTTAGAAATACTTTCTAAGTATCATACATCCCCTGGAGCAAAAGATGTTACTGTTACAGTATATTCATTGGATGCTGTTGAACATGTTTATAGAGATTTATGCTTAATTTATAATAGGAAAAAAGATTATGTGAAAGTATTATATTATGCTGATAAAATTGAAAATTATAAAGTTCTAGAGGGAATAATTCAATATTTAGTAATAGCATTTATTGAGAGAAAAGAATATGTAGAATTAGTAGATTATTACAATATTAAGCTTAAAGATAAGCCTGAAAATCTGAAAGAAATTTTTGTAGAAAGTTTTGAGGAACAATCAAAATCATTAAAAAAAGAAGAGAAATTAATTATTTGGAAATTATTTTCACAGTATGATGATTATGGAACTTTAAACAAGATAAGACTAGTTTGTAATAATAAATTACGATTAGAAGAAGATAAAATTAATCATCTTATTAAGAAATTGCAATTAAACAAAAAACCTAAGTTTTATGGAGATGTAATATTTTACATTCTTAGAGTTCATAGTGATTTTGGAGAGTTATTAGGAAATTTAAAGGAAGATAAATTAAATACTTATTGTGAATATTTATATTCACAGTATTTGGATGAATTTATAGAGTTGGGAAAAGGTTATATTTATAATATGTTAGGTAAAAGTATGAGTTATGAAGAAAAAAAAATTCATCAAGTGTTTATCACATTTTTTAATTATAACAGAAAAACTTCAAGATAAAGAATATGAGACTATTTTTAATGAGTACATTAGTAAGGGTATAGAATGTATAAAAGAAATATATAATCCAAATATAATAAATAATGAAAGGATAGAAGATTTAAAAAGTGACGAAGAAGAGTTTTTACTATATATAAGCAAGCTTGAAAATAAAATAACTAATGAAAATCATTATGTAAAGTATTTAAAAAAAAGCTTTGAAAGCATATCCTATTATGAATAAAGGTATAAAACTTCTTCTTGGAAAAATAAAAGGAAACCAAGATGATAATTTAAATAGTGAATTTGAAGAATATAAAAAGATAATAAAAAATAATATATTTGCTCTTCTAGATTCAAAAAAAATAATAGAAGCAAAAAAAAATTATAAATGAATATTTGAAAGTTATGCCAAAAGATTTGGAAATGCTTATGATAAAATCGGAAATACAAGTTCAGTTTATGGAACAAGAGATAGTATAACTACAATATTGTAGTTAAATAAGGTGGGAAGTTAATGAATAGTAGTGTTATATCTTATGAAAAAAAATTAAAAGAAAATATTGGGATACTCATTGAAAATAATAAACTAGTAGAAGCGAAAGAGATAATTAATCAATATGAAAATATAGTAAGTAATGATATAGAAATTTACTCAATTAAAGGTGTTATAGCTATGATGGAGGGGAATGTATATGAGGCAGAGAGGATTCTAAAAGAAGGATTAGCTTTAGATGCAATAAATTTTGATGTGCTTTATAACATGGGATATTTGTATGAAACAAACAAAAACAGTGAATTAGCAATAAGATATTATAAAAGAGCATTAAAAAATGGAACAGACGAAAAAATTAAAGATTCAGTATATGAAATACTAAAAGCATTAGGTGTCAAAGAAAGTAAGGAAGAAATATTAAAAGAATATGACAAACTGGATGAAATTAAAATATATAAGAAAAAATTACAAGCTCAAAACTCGATTTATCCAAAGGTAACAATTATTATACCTACTTATAATCAGAAAGAACATTTAAGGGAAGCAATTGATAGTTGCCTTAAACAAGACTATCAAAACTTAGAAATATTAGTAGGAGATGACTGTTCTACAGATGGTACTGATAAAATGATGAGGAAGTATGTAGAGAATGATAAGCGAATAAGATATGTTAGAAATAAGAAAAACCTTGGAGGTGAAGAAAATACAAAGAAATTATTTTATAATCATACGACTTCTATGTATGGAATGATTTTTAATCATGATGACTACTTTATTAAAAATGATTATATATCAAAAGCGGTACATCGTTTAATAAAAAACCCAAATTTATCTTTAGTTTGGGCGAATAGTAAAATTAAAAATGAAAGTACAGGAAAAATAGGATATACTAATTTTAAGAATAAAGAAACAATAAAAGGTATTGATTATTTTATTAATTATGAAACTCAGATGTATCCCCATATAACTGGAATGTTAACTTCAGTTTTTAATTTTCAAAAATTAAAAAAGATAGGAAGTTGGGGACTAAAAGGACAGGAATACAGTATTTTTTTAGATACAATTTTATATTTAAAGCTCATGTTAGTTGGTGATATTGGATTTATTGATGAAGAAGTCAGTGTATATCGTTTACATAAAGATAGCATAAGTTATAATTTTCCTAGAACATATGATGATATTGTAATTAAAGAATTTGAGTTAATGAAAGAATATGTATTGAAAGAAAATTTACTAGATAAAAATCAAATGTATATTTGGGTTGAGAGCAGAGTATATGGTTATGTTAGATGGAGATTTCTTACACTGTGGAATACTGGAAAAAAGAAAGATGCGTTAGAATTGATAATTGACATAAAATCAAATTATCCTAACAGTTATGAAAAAATATTAAATAATATATAAGTTGAAACAATTATAAGGAGCATTTAAAAATGAAAATAGGAATTATGCAGCCATATTTTTTCCCGTATATAGGTTATTGGCAATTAATTAATACGGTTGATAAATTTATTATATACGATAATATTGAATTTACAAAAAAAAGTTGGATAAGAAGAAATAGAATTTTATTAGGAAACACAGATAGAATGATTACTTTACCTATAAAAAAAGATTCGGATTATCTTAATATTAATGAAAGAATGATTTCGCAAAATTTTAAAATGGAAAGAATAAAGTTATTAAATCAAATTAAGGTGGCGTATAAGAAATCACCTCAGTTTGATATAATATTTCCTTTAGTAGAAGATTGTATAATGAAAGAAAATAGAAATCTTTTTGATTTTATATATTATTCTGTAAAAAAAATCATTGATTTTTTAAACATTGACACAGAACTTATTATATCATCAAAAATTAATATGGATCATAGTTTAAAAGGCAAAGAACGTGTAATAGAAATTTGCCATCAGTTAGGAGCAAAAGAGTATGTTAACCCTATAGGCGGAATAGAGATATATGATAAAAAAGAATTTGAGGAAAATGGAATAGAGTTATTTTTTTTAAAAACAAACGCTATAGAGTACCATCAGTTTAATAATAATTTTGTGCCAAATTTATCTATAATTGATATGTTAATGTTTAATGATAAAAATAGGGTAAAAGACATGCTTTTAGAATTTAAGCTAATTTAGGCTAAAAATGGGGGGTTAATATGAATATATTAGATAAACATGTAAGAGCTTATAAAGGTGGAATTATCTATGATTTTGATAATAATATTCAATTAAATTGGTATCCTAATCGAATTGTTGAGCTTATGCAAGGAAATGAATCCATATTGGAATTTGGATTAGGACATGGTATAACAACTAGCATTTTTAATGAATATTTTAATAGACATGTTGTGATAGAAGCATCAGAGGCTGTTATCCAAAACTTCAAATATAGGTATCCAAATTGTAATGCTGAGATAGTAAATACATTTTTTGAGCAATTTGATTCAAATGAAAAGTTCGATATAGTAGTGTTAGGATTTGTTCTAGAACATGTGGATGATCCAGTATTAGTAATGGGAATTGCACAAAAGTTTTTGAAATCAGAAGGGAAAATATTTTTAGCAGTACCAAATGCAGAAGTTTTAAATCGAAGAATAGGATATGAAGCGGGACTTTTAGAAAATATGGAGATATTATCAGAACATGATTTATTATGTGGACATAAGAGGTATTACACAAAAGAGACTTTTACCAAAGATATTGATAAAGCCGGACTTGAATTAGAAAAAATGGAAGGAATTTATTTAAAACCTTTAACAACAAATCAGATGTTGTCATTAAACTTAGATAAAGTAGTAATTGAAGCGATTTGTAGAGTAGGAATAAATTATCCTGAATTGTGTTGCGGGATGTTGGCACAAACAAAAATAAAAACAATGATAAAATAAATAAACTATCAAAAGGAGATAACAATGTTTATATGGAAAAAAATGGGAAAAGTATTTGACCCCAATATAGTAGAAGGTAAATCTTGGCTAAAAGAATTTGCGCAAGCACCATGCGTTCTCATAAGAGATGATTTTGTTAGAATATACTTTTCTTGTAGACCATATCCAGATAAAAATGGACAATATATAAGTTATTCAGCATATATTGATGTAAAAAGGGAAAACCTATTTGAAATTATTGATATTGCTGAAAAACCTATATTAGAATTAGGTAAGTTAGGGACATTTGACGAGTTTGGTACATATCCAGTTTCGGTTATTGAAGAAAAGGATGCTATAATTGTATACTATGGAGGATGGACTAGATGTGAGTCTGTACCATTTACAGTAGCTATTGGAATGGCTAAAAGTAAAGATGGTGGAAAGACGTTTCAAAAAATAGGAGATGGTCCATTGTTAGCTAGTAATGTTAAAGACCCATATGTAATTAGTGGTCCTAAAATTAGACAATATAATGGAAAATGGTATTTATGGTATGTAGCAGCAACTCAGTGGCTTGAGAATAATGGGAAACCAGAAGCGGTGTACAAGATACGTATGGCAACTTCTGATGATGGCATAAATTGGAATAGAAGTAGTGAAAATATTATAGAAAATAAGATCGAAGAAAATGAGTGCCAAGCAAGCCCAGATGTATTTTTTTATAAAAATAGATACCATATGTTTTTTTGCTATAAATATAGTTTGGATTTTAGAAATAATGAAAGAGGATATCGCATAGGATATGCTTATTCGTATGATCTTATAAATTGGAAAAGAGCAGATGAATTAGTAGGAATAGATTTATCGGAGAGTGGATGGGATGATCAATCAATCGCATATCCACACGTTTTTGAGTTAGATGGAGAAATTTATATGCTTTACCTAGGGAATCATGTTGGGAAACATGGTTTTGGGCTTGCAAGATTAGCAGAATACCAGGAGGATAACATTAATGAAGTGGGAAAAAATAGGTAAAATATTTAATCCGTTAAATTTTAAATTGAACAATGGTTGCCAAGAATATGCGCAATCTCCACAAGCACTGGTTTTTGATGACTATGTTAGAATTTATTTTTCAAGTCGAGTAAAAAGTGAAAATGGGAAATGGTTGAGTCATGTAAACTTTGTAGATATGGACAAAAGCTTTAAAAAAGTGCTTAGAGTATCTGAAAAAGATGTTATAAAGCTAGGTAAATTAGGAAGTTTTGACGAACATGGAATATTTCCATTTAGTGTATATAGATGTGATGGTAAAATTATTGCATATACAACGGGATGGAATAGAAAATTTTCGGTTTCAATTGATGCAGGAATTGGTTATGCTTTCAGTGAAGATAACGGAGAAACTTTTGAAAAATTAGGAGAAGGTCCTATATTGTCTGCATCTCTTGAAGAACCATTTTTAGTGGGAGATGCGTTTGTAAGGAAATACGAAAATATATACTATATGTGGTATATATATGGTTCAAAATGGATTAAGGATAAGAATGAATTAGATCCACAACGTGTTTATAAGATTGCTTATGCGACTTCAACCGATGGAGTTAAGTGGTCAAGAAAAAGACGAAATATTATTTCAGATAAATTAAACAAAAATGAATGTCAAGCCTTACCTACAGTAATTTTCAATAATGGTAAATATCATATGATTTTTTGTTATAGAGAAGCAATAGGTTTTAGGTATGACAAAAGTAAAGGATATAGATTAGGCTATGCATGGTCAAGTGACCTAATAAATTGGAAAAGAGAAGATGAGAGGGTAGGATTAAATCTTTCAAATAAAGGAGAATGGGATTCGGATATGATGTGTTATCCTAATATATTTGAATGTGAAGGACATATATATATATTATATAATGGGAATGAGTTTGGAAGATATGGATTTGGATTAGCTAAATTAATTGAAGATTAACTTAAAAAACTATCTTGGAGGATTTGAAATGAATATTTTAGGAAAATATGTAACTTTGAGGGCGATTGAAGAAAAAGATTTAGAGTTATTGCACAAATGGGCAAATGATCCCAAAACTCAAGATGCAATGGGGATAATACACTTTCCAAGTTCTATGGACTTTCACAAGAGGTGGTATGATAATCTTAAAAGTGATACACTTAATCAAAGATTAGCAATAGAAGCACCTGAAATTGGACTTATAGGTTTATCAAGTATAATAAACATTGATTGGCGTAATAATCATGCGTGGCATGGAGTTATGCTTGGGGATACAGCTATCAGAGGAAAAGGATATGGTATAGATTCAGTAATGGCTACTATGCGCTATGCTTTTGAGGAAATGCATCTAGAGCGTCTGGATGGTTCGATAATAGAGTATAATGAAAGGTCATATAATTTTTATTGTGGAGAAAAATTAGGATGGAAGAAAGAAGGGTGTAAAAAGAAATATTATTTTAGAAGAGGGAAATATTGGGATCAAATTATTGTTGGAATAACAAGAGAAGATTATTATAATTTAATAGAAAAAACAGGGTATTGGGAAAAGTAATTTATAAAACAGAAAATTTGAGTTGATGGAGATGGCTATGAGTAAAAAACGAGATTACGATAAAGAAATTAAAGATAATTTTGGAAGAAATTATGCATATGATTTTGACATAGATGTTATTCATAAATTTATGATGAAGTCATTTGAATCTTTTTTTGTAGAAGGAAGTTGCCTAGAGTTGGGTTGTTATAAAGGTGATTTTACAAAAAGATTATTAGAAAAGTTTGAAAAAGTTACATGTATAGAAGCATCAAGTGATGCAGTAAAAGAAGCATATTCTAAAGTTGGGGAACGGGTACATATAATAAATTCCAGATTTGAAGAAGTAGAATTAGAACAAAAATTTGATAATATAATATTAACTCATGTTTTAGAACATATAGATAATCCTGTGAATTTACTAAAAAAGGTAAATGATGATTGGCTTTCAGAAAAAGGGAAGTTATTTTTAGTTTGTCCTAATGCGAATGCACCGTCTAGGCAAATTGCTGTTCAAATGGGATTAGTGCCATATAATTCAGCGGTTACTGAAGCTGAAAGACTTCATGGTCATAATATTACTTATACATTTGACACGTTGGAAAAAGATGCAAGAGAAGCAGGGTTAGAAATTAAGTATAGAAATGGAATATTTTTTAAAGCTCTATCTAATTTTCAGTGGGATGAATTGTTAAAGACAGATATAATATCCCCTGAATATTTAGAAGGTTGTTATGAATTAGGACAAAAATATCCTGATTTATGTTCAAGTATTTTTCTATTGTGTCAAAAAAAATAAGATTCTGGTAAACTAATATGAAAAATTAGCTTAATATTTTATAGAATTACTTGTTCTTTGAAAATTATATAAGTTTGTTTAATTTATTGTGTGGCAAACAAGCCTACGGTAAATAGGATTTTTGTAAGCTAATCAAAGATATTAAAAAGTGATAGGCAGCTACAAACCAAGATTTCTTGTCTAAATCATCAATATTCATGCCGGCTACTTCAGCTGGAGTGAAACCATTTAGAATACCGTGAGGTCTAATAAAATTATAGTGAAAGATAAATAACGATATTAAGTTATTGGCTTTTTCAAAAGAATTAAACCCTATCTTAGCTTTATACCAAGCTTTAAAGGTTTTATTGAATGATTCTATTAGATTATTAGTTATTTCGCTAGATATTGGTTTTACAGCAATGTGGTTTGAGCTATTTAATACCTTGGCTGCTTGGTTATATGAAGGTAATCTATCGGTTATAAAATTAGTAGGTGTTACATACTCTTTTGCTTGATTTATTAGTGTAAAAACTGGTTCCTTGCTACGTGATTTAGTTAAATGGAATGCCAAGATAAACCTAGTCTCATAGTCTATTGTAAGCCATAAATAGTAACGTTCACCATTAATGAATACAACTGTTTCGTTGGCATGCCAATCATTTGATTTTAGATCTAAAAGATCTTTAAACTTGTCAGCTTTGCTTTTGAAAAGCGGTGCAAACTTATTGGCCCAATTGGCTATTGTTACGTGAGAAACTTTAATACCTTGCATAACCCAGAGAAATTGAGATATCGCTCTGGTAGATGCGTTGTTGAGAAAGTATAAAGTTAAAGCTGTAAGTATTATATTTAACGAGAATATCATGTCTTTCATGAAAAGTGAGACAGCAATTAACTCGCTAGAGGCTGGATAAATACTAGTATTGTGATATTGAACAATAACATGATTACACTTCTTACATTTATATTTTTGATTAGCATTCTTGTCCAATCCAACCTTATATAATTCATCGGGATGATATTGAGGACATTTTATATTTGTTTTGTTCATTGTTCTTCTCGCCTTTTCTTGGGGGATAACTTAGTATTAGGCAAACTTATTATATTTCCAAGGGGTGAGAAGTACAATGTTCATATAACTTAACAGAACGAATAACAATATAGGGAGGCGCGGTTATGAAAAAGATAATTCAAGTTACACAGTCATCTATGCCAAAGTTTGATGAGTATATAAACGAAATTAAAGATTTATGGGAAAGTAAATGGCTTACTAATATGGGGGTTAAGCATAAAGTTTTGAAATCCCAATTATTGGATTATTTAAAAGTACCAAATATAACCCTATTTACAAATGGCCATCTTGCACTAGAATGTGCTATAGCAGCATTAAATCTCAAAGGGGAAGTTATTACTACTCCATTTACATTTGCATCTACAACTCATGCAATAGTAAGAAATGGATTAAAACCAGTGTTTTGTGATATTAATCCAGATGATTACACTATAGATGTAGATAAGATAGAAAGTTTAATAACAGAAAAAACTACTGCTATTGTTCCTGTGCATGTTTATGGAAATATATGCAATGTTAAAGAAATTGAAAAAATAGCAAAAAAATATAATATAAAGGTGGTTTATGATGCAGCACATGCTTTTGGAATAACAGTAGATGGCATAAGTGCTGCAAATTTTGGGGATGCTTCAACGTTTAGTTTCCATGCTACAAAGGTATTTAATACTATTGAAGGTGGAGCGGTAACTTATAAAGATGAAAATTTAGTTAAAGTGCTTTATGATATAAAGAATTTTGGTATTACAGGACCAGAAAGCGTTGAGTATGTTGGTGGAAATGCTAAAATGAATGAATTTCAAGCAGCTATGGGTATTTGTAATCTTCGTCATGTAGATAAGGAAATAGAAAAGAGAAAAAAAGTAGTAGAAAGATATGTTAAAAGACTAAGCAATATCAAGGGAATTAAACTACCTAAACCTCAAGAAGGAGTAAAGAGTAATTATGCATATTTCCCAGTAGTATTTGATGGATACAAATTAAATCGTGATATGATATTTGAAGAATTAAAAAAGAAAAACATATTTGCACGAAAATATTTCTATCCACTTACTAGTAATTTTCAATGCTATAAGGGAAGAATTTATATTAAAAAAACACCTATTGCTGAGTATATAGCAGATAGGGTTATATGTCTTCCACTTTATGTAGATTTAGATTTAGAAGATGTAGATAGAATTTGTGACATTATTTTGCAGCACTAGTGCGACATGTATATGAAAAATAATGGTAATACTAGGGGGTTAGCCATTTTGCATTATAAGCTAAACACATTATATTTTAGTGCTACAGATACAACTAAGAAAGTAATATCTGGTATAGCAGAAGGACTTTCAGAAGCTATGAACCTAAAGGAAAGCATAAATAGCATTGATTTTACCTTACCAAAGATAAGGGAGAAATCTGTATCTTTTTCAAAGGATGATATTGTTATTGTGGGAGTTCCAGTTTATGCAGGGCGAGTACCTAATGTGCTTTTAAAGTATTTAAATTCTATTAAAGGTAATGGTGCTTTGGCTGTTGCAGTGGGGGTTTATGGAAATAGAAATTATGATGATGCTTTAATAGAGTTAAGGGATATATTAGAACTAGATGGCTTTAGGGTTATTGCAGGGGCTGGATTTATAGGACAACATTCTTTTTCTAAAACCTTGGCTAAGAATAGACCTGATAAAAAGGATATGGACATAGCTAGGGATTTTGCTGATAAAATATATAGTAAAATTGATACTGGAGAAAGTGGACAGGTTCTATTAATCAAAGGACAAAAGCCTTATAGAAATTATTATATGCCCAGGGATGAAAAGGGAGAGCCTATTGATATAAGAAAGGTGAAGCCCAAAACTAAGGATAGTTGTATTGATTGTAAACTTTGTGCTAGTGTTTGTCCCATGGGCTCTGTTAATCTTGAAGATGTGACTAAAGTTAATGGAATTTGTATTAAATGCTGTGCATGCATTAAAAAATGTCCTGTAGAAGCAAAGTATTTTGATGATATTGGATATTTAAAGCACAAAGAAGAATTAGAAATTAAATTCATACATAGAAAAGAACCAGAATTATTTTTGTAAAGGCACAGTGGTCATCTGGGAGATTCAAACCTAGCTATATCAAGGGTTTACTATAGGAAGAACATAAAAAGCATTAATGGCTAATAATAGCTGTTAATGCTTTTTAAATGTCATAAAGTTTATAAAAAACCATAAAGTTATTATAATAAATATCGATAATATTATTAATTTTAATTATATATTGCTAAAATTTTGTGACAGAGGGGATTAAACTTATGAAAAGCTTAAAATGGAAAATAACTACTATTATTCTTACTATTATTATAATAATTTCAATGTCTATGATGTTTATGGGTCTTTTTAAGTCATTTAAGGTTACTAAAAATATTATTAACAAACAATCTGAAGATGCAATAGGTTCAGGTTATAATATGCTTGAAATTTATCTTAAGGAACAGTTTGGTACATTAAGTCTTAATGATGATGGGAAACTTATAGACTCTAATGGTAAGCCAATTGATGGTGACTATGAGTATATTGACGAATTAACAGAAGGTATGGATATTGTCGCTACTGTCTTTGCTAAGTCTGGTGAGGATTATGTGAGAGTTTTGACCACGATTAGAGATGATAAAGGGGAACGGGTTATTGGAACAAAATTGGATGCTGGTGGTAAAGCCTATGAAGAAATCTCAAAGGGTAATGAATACTTTGGAGAAGCTGATATTTTAGGTGAAAAGTATATGACAAAGTATGTACCTATTTTTGGTGATAACAGTGAAGTCATTGGTATTTATTATGTTGGAAAATCTGTAGAATCAATTTTGGATATATATAATAAAGGGGTATTATCTAACATAAAATCAGTAGTTATAATAATTGTTATTGGATTGATTATATCTATTGCAATAAGCTATGGCTTAGGAGCATCAATTACAAAACCTATAGTTGCTTTAACTAATACTATAAAAAAACAGTCAAATTTAGATTTTAAATTTAATGAAAAAGATGAAACATTAAATTATTTGAAAAGGAAAAATGAAATAGGTATAATGGCAAATTCTCTTAAGATTATGGAGGACAATGTAAGAGACTTTGTTATAAAAACTTCAGAAGGTGCTGAAAAGGTAGTGGCAACTTCCCAGGAACTAACAGCAACAGCGGAGCAATCAGCCATAGCTTCTGAAGAGATATCAAGAACTATAGAAAATATAGCTAGTGGAGCAAGTAGCCAAGCTCAAGATACCGGGGAAGCAGCTTTAAGTGTAGAAGAAATGGGTAATTTACTAGAAGAGAATAAAGAATATACAGAGGAATTAAACAACGCTGCAAAGGATATAGAAAAGGAAAAAGAAGAAGGCTTTATTATATTAAAAGATTTGGTATTAAAAACGGGAGAAAGTAATAATGCTTCTAACCAGGTGTATGAAATTATAATAAGTAATAACGAAAGTGCAGAAAAGATTGAAAAGGCAAGTACAATGATTCAATCTATATCAGAACAAACAAATCTACTTGCTTTGAATGCAGCTATTGAAGCAGCAAGGGCAGGTGAGCATGGAAGAGGTTTTGCGGTAGTAGCAGAAGAAATAAGGAAACTTGCTGAAGAATCTAATAATTTTACAGGAGAAATCAAAACTGTAATAGAAGAGTTAAAGTTAAAATCTGAAAATGCAGTAAATAGAATGAAAGAAGTAAAAGGAATAATTGATTCCCAATCTGAAAGTGTAGAAAAAACTGAAGAAAAATTTCATAGAATATCGAATTCTATAGAAATAACTAATAATGTTATAGATAAGCTTAATGAATCATCAGAAAAAATGAATGAAAATAAAGAAAAACTAGTAGAACTAATGCAAAATTTATCGGCAATAGCAGAAGAAAATGCAGCAGGAACTGAGGAAGCTTCAGCAGCTATAGAAGAACAATCAGCAAGTATCGAAGAAATAGCCAATGGTAGTGAAGGATTGGTAAATATTATAGATGAACTACAAGGTATTATCAATAAATTTACAGTATAAATATTCCACGGGGTCAGACTCCGTGGAAATTTTTCAATTAGATTTGGTGACAGACACTTGTGAAAGAATGGAAAAGCATTAATGGCTAAAAATAGCCGTTAATGCTTTTGCTAATTATAAAGTTATTAATAAAAAGTGACGATAAGTAAAATGAATTTAGTTGTCAACATAGTTTAAATAAATGGAACTTTAGTCCACGGGGTCAGACCCCAAGGAAAAAATTTCCTTGGGGTCTGACCCCGTGGTAATTTTTGTAAGGAGTGAGATGATGAGATTAAGTAGAAATATGTCCGCTATGAGGATATTTAATAGTTATTCTAAAAATTTAGCGGCTCAGTCTAAGGCTTATGGTAGTATTAGCTCAGGAACTAAAATACAAACCTATAGAGATGATCCTAATGCTAAGGCTAAGAGTGATAAGCTGAAGTTAGAGATTAGAGGTCTTCAAATGGCCAATAGAAATATTCAAGATAGTGTAAGTCTTATTCAAACCATGGATGGTGGTATGCAAAGTATAAGTGAATCGTTGCAAAGGGCTAGAGAACTAATGGTTCAAGCTGGAGGAGCAACTACGCCAGAAGATAGAGCAGTTATTCAAAAGGAAATAGATCAGAATCTAGAGCATATAACTTATACTGCTAATAATACGGAGATGAATGGTGTAAAGCTGTTAGCTGATAAAAATAATCCAGGTGATACTGTGGACCTACTTATTGGAGCAACAAGTGAGGATGTAATTAAAATGCCAACATACAATTTCACATCTTCAGGATTAGGACTTGTAAGTGCTGACGGTAGTAATAAAATAAGTGTAGAGAGTATAGATGATGGATTAAATCGCTTAGACGTTGCTATTGATAAGCTGAGTTCTGGAAGAGGAAAGTATGGAGCTCTAAGTAATAGAATGGAGTCCACTGGAGATTATACCAGTGAAATAACAGGTAAGGTAGAAGGGGCAGAAGCAGAAATTACTGGAACTGATATTGCACTAGAAATGGTTGAATATGCTAAAAACTCAATTTTAGTGGAGTCAGGTATGGCTATGATGGCTCAAAGCAATGAATTTCCACAGGATATTTTACAAATATTGAGCAATGTATATCCTAATAGGTAGAGAAAAGTAATTTCATGTAGCAAATAAGTAATTTTAAGTAAAAATTAAGTAATTTCATACTAAAAGGTTGAATGGAAGAAAAATATAGTATATAATGCAAATATGTGAAAAAATTAAATAGGCAAAACTGACGAAAGTTAGTGACGCAAAGCTACAGGGGCTAAGCCTAAGGTATGCCAGCCAGTTGCCAAAGAGTAAGTATACTTTTTGTTTTATGCATTGTATAGGTATTATAGAAGTAAAGAATATTTTTGTTTTAACCTTTGTGCAATAAAAAAGCTACTCTTTTTTTGAGTAGCCTTTTTATTTTATAAAATATAAGGAGTTGTAAACAGTTGCTAAGTCTTATGTTTAACAATAGAGTGAATAATATAAAGTTACATAAAATTACATGTAAGCATTATTATTCAATAATTACCATACTATATTTTACTAATAATTAAGATTATGAATTTATTTCTATTTAAAGTAGGGTTAAAGCATAAAAAATAAATAAAAATTCGTATAACTAACAAAAAAAAGAAGGGATTTAAGTATTTATGTCTAATTTATAAACATCAAGTATGTTTTAGTGGAAAATGGAGGTATAAAATGTCACAAAATGAAGTATATGGGTTGTTGAAAAAATCTATGAATGTAACTGTTGAAGCTAATAAGGTTATTGCTAATAATATTGCAAATGTAAATATAAAAAACTATAAGAGATATTATGTTCCTTTTGAACAGGTTATGGAAGAGTCAACAGCTAGTGGTAATTTAAAAACTACAAGTGAAAGACATATAGGCATTGGAAGCAAAGATGTACAAGTTAAAAGAGATGACAGTGCATCGATGCGAGAAGATGGAAACAACGTGGATATTGAAACAGAAATGACAAGTCAAGCTGCTAATACTATGATGTATGAATCTTTAGTTAGATTTGCCAGTGGAAAGCTAAATAGTACAAGTAGAGTTATAAAAGGAGGGAACTAAAAGTGGAGGCATTTAGAGGAATGAGAATTTCAGCTAGTGGTCTTACTGCAGAAAGATTAAGAATGGATACTATCTCTTCTAATATTGTTAATGCAGGAACTACTAGAGGAAAAGATGGGAAACCTTATGTGAGAAAAATTGCTATGTTTCAAGAGAACTTAAAGGAAGCCTACAATAAAAGCAATGGAAAAGTAGAGGACAAGTTAAATGGGGTTAAAGCAGTTGGCATTGTAGATGATGAATCAGAACTTATTAAAGTATATAATCCAAGTCATCCGGATGCGGATGAAGAAGGATTTGTAACTATGCCAAATGTAAATATCTCCAATGAAATGGTGGAATTAATAGCATCAAGTAGAGCTTATGAAGCCAATGTCAATGCAATGAATGCACAAAAAAGTATGTTTTTAAAAACTTTAGAAATAGGTAAATAAAAGATGGGAGTAGTACTTTATGATGAACAATTACATACCAAATGCAACAATTTTTCAAAATGAGCTAAGGGAAATTTATGGGGTAAAAGAAAAGGATACTGAAGAGAATAGCGCTTCAAGTGGCACAGGATTTGCAGCTGTTATAAAGGATGAATTGCGAAAGGTCAACGATCTACAAGTTGAAGCAGATAATAATGTAACAGGATATATTGCAGGCGAAAAAAGTATCCATGAAGTAGTATTAGCTACAGAAGAGGCATCTATGTCCCTAGAGCTTGCTATTCAAATAAGAAATAAGCTAGTTGATGCTTATAAGGAATTTAATAATATGCAAGTATAATGGGGGTAAGGATTAGATGAGTAAGCTATCGGAGCTAATGAAGAAGATAAAAGATAAGTGGAATTCCATGTCGAAAACTAGAAAGATAGCTTTAGTGATAATTTCGGTGGTAACTGTTATAGCAATAGGAACATTACTTTACGTATCACTTAAACCAAAGTATACAGTTTTATTTTCAAATATGGATTCCCAAGATTCAGGAAAGATTATAGCCAATTTAGAGGGCAAAGGAACTAAGTATAAAATAGAAGGAAATTCGATCTTAGTTGAAAAGTCTCAAGTTGATAAACTGAGAATGGAAATGCTATCAGAGGTTCAAATAACAGAAGGAAGCCAAGGCTTTGAACTTTTTGATGAAGGTAGCATAGGAGCTACCGATGAAGAATCAAAAATAATGTATCAAAGAGCACTTTCTGGAGAACTTGAAAGAACTATAAAGGGTTTTGAAGAAGTTGAGGCAGCAAAGGTAAATTTAGTTTTACCAAACAACTCAGCCTTTGTAACTAAGCCAACTCCTGCTAGTGCTTCAGTAACGGTAAAGCTAGTACCAGGAAATGAACTTTCACCAGAGCAAGTTAAAGCTATTGTACACTTAGTAACAGGTAGTGTGGAAAACTTAGATAAGGAAGACGTTACAATAGTATCAGACAATCTAAAGTTATTAACGGAGGGGTTGTTTGATAATGAAAAAGGAACCCAGGCTACTAGTACAGAAAATCAAATTGATTCAACTAAAAAAGTTGAGAAAGAATATGAAAAGAAAATCTTAAATGTATTAGAACCAATATATAAAGATAATGTAAAAGTATCTGTAAATGCACAGCTTAATTTTGACGCTGTAAAGCAGAATAATGTTACATATGATCCAAAGGGATCTGCAGTAGTAAGTGAACATATTATTAAAGACAATAGTAAGAGTACTGAAAATACTTCAGGAAGTACTGTGGATAATAATATGACTAATGAGCAAGATGCAGAAAAAGATACTGAAAAAGCAGGCTATTCGGAAGAAACAAGAAATTATGATAATACTAAGAGTGAAGAAACAGTTGTTAAGGCACCAGGTCAATTGGAGAGAATTACCACATCTGTAGTTGTAAATGGAGATATAGATATTGCAACTAAGAATACTATAAAAAATTTAGTATCTGATGCCATTGGTTTTAATGAGGCACGAGGTGATGGAATTTCAGTTGAAAGTTTAGCCTTTAATGATGATTATAAAACACAAGCTGAAGAAGAAATTAACGCTATGAAGGAAGCAGAAGCAAAATCTAGAAGGATTAAGCTTATTGCTTTAGGAGTAGGAGCAGTTATAGCACTTATACTTATTATTGTATTTGTTCTTATACTTAGAAGTAAGAGAAAAGAAGATGGTGAAGAAGAGGAAGAGGCTATAGAAGGACTAGATGTAGTTATAGGAGATGAAACTTTAGAAACAGTGGCGGATTTATACAAAGATTTAGATTTAGAAGCGGAAACTGAAAGAGAAAAAATCATGAAAGAAGTTAAAAAATATGCAGAAAAGAAACCTGAACAGGTAGCTGATATTATAAAATCATGGATGACTGATGAAGAAGGGAGATAGTAATGGCTAAAACAGAAAAATTTACAGGTATTCAAAAGGCAGCAATATTATTTATCTCTTTGGGACCAGATGCATCTGCAGCAATAATAAAAAGATTAAATGAAAGAGATATACAAAAGATAACCTACGAGATTGCTAATATGTCATCGGTTAAAGCTGAAGATAGACAAGCTATTTTAGATGAATTTATGGAATTAAATAAGGCTAAGGATTATATTCTTGAAGGTGGGGTAGAGTATGCTAGAAGCGTTTTAGCTAAAGCTTTAGGAACTCAAAAGGCCAACGATATTCTAGAGAGAGTTACAGAGTTTTCACAGCAGTTTAGACCTTTTTCTATTGCTAGAAAAGCCGATGCAACTCAGCTTATGAATGTAATTTCAGGAGAACATCCTCAGACTATAGCATTAATACTTTGTCATCTCCAGCCTGATAAAGCGGGGCAGATAATGTCTGCACTTCCATCTGAATTACAGAGTGAAGTTGCTTTTAGAGTTGCTACTATGAGTAATATATATCCGGTGGTAGTGAAGGAAATTGAAGAGGTGTTAAATAGTAAGTTATCTTCAGTGGTTACTAGTGAAAGTACTGTTATAGGAGGAGTTCAATCTTTAGTTAATATACTTAATCAAGTTGATAGGACTACAGAGAAGAACATTACAGAAGGGCTTGAAAGAGAAGATATGGAACTTGCGGATAAAGTTAAGGAATCTATGTTTGTATTTGAGGATATTATTACTATCAATGATGTGGAAATTCAAAGAATTTTACGTGAGGTTGATAATAAGGAACTATGTATGGCTCTAAAGGGTACTTCAGAGCAAGTAATAGAAACTATATCAAGAAACCTTTCAAAACGTGCAGCAGCTACATTGAAGGAAGATATGGAATTCTTAGGACCTGTAAGACTTATGGATGTTGAAAAAGCTCAACAAAAAATTGTTGCTTTAATTAGAAGACTAGATGAAGCTGGAGAAATAACAATTGTAAGAGGTGGAGACGATGCACTCATCTTATAGGGTAATAAAAAGTGTCAATGTATGTGAAAGTGGAACCAAGGCAATAGATACGGACTTTTATATAGAGCCAGCTCCAATAGTAGAGGAGACCATAGAGCTTGAGGATATTAATCCTAAGAGTATGGAGGAGTATCTAAAACTAAAGAAAAAAGGCGAAGAAATAGTTAAAAATGCCCATAAAGAAGCAGAAGTTATTCTTGAAAATGTAAAGGAAAAAGTAGAAGAAATCCTATATGAAGCCAAGGAAGATGGATTTAATAAGGGTTATGAAGAAGGCCATAGTATTGGTTATAAAGAAGGCTATGACAAGGCTTATGATGAAGGTGTAAAAAAAGGTGAAGAAATAATTCAAAATGCAAACTTTATTCTTTATCAATCTAAGGAAGAGTATGATAAATTTCTTAAGTCTAAGGAAATGGGTATTAGAGAAATTATTGTAAATGCCGTGGAAAATATGCTTAAAAAGGAGCTTGAAAGTAAGGAAGCACTAAATGGATTACTTTTCAACATCCTTTCGGAAGAGAAAAATGCCAAGATGATAATTATAAGGGTAGCACCTAACTATTTAGAAGAAATTGAGACAAAAATAGAAGAATTCAAACATAGTATGGGCATCAGAGGAGAAGTAGTGGTTTTACAGGATAATTATTTAGAGTATGGAACCTTAGTTGTTGAAAAGGATGATGGAAAAACCACCTTTACTATTAAGGGTAGCATAGAGAAACTAAAGGAAATTCTCATGGAAGCATAGAGGAAGATGGTATTATGATTAATTTGAATATAGGAGACATTGAAAAAAATATTAGTAAAACAAATTTTAATCATATGGAAGGCGTAGTTAAAAACATAATAGGCCTTACCATTGAAGTAAAAGGAGTTAAGGGTTTTGTAGGGGAAATTTTCAACATATATAATGAGGAAAATAAATCTATAGTCTGTGAAGTGGTAGGTTTTAAAGATGGAAATTTAATTCTTATGCCCCTTGGAAACCTAATAGGTATATCTCCTGGATGTAGAGTAGAGAGGACAGGAAAGCAGTTAAGTATAAAGTGTTCAGATGAACTTTTAGGAAGGGTTTTGGATGGAATTGGAAATCCCTTAGATGAAAAGGAATTAACCCTTTATAAGAATTATCCCTTGGAAGCTATGCCACCAGACCCATTGAAGAGAAGAAGGATTAAAGAAGTCCTTCCTACAGGGGTAAGAGCCATTGATGGATTTCTTACTTGTGGCGAAGGACAAAGGATTGGTATCTTTGCTGGTTCAGGGGTAGGAAAAAGTACTACACTGGGAATGATTGCTAGAGAGGCTAAGGCTGATGTAAATGTAATATCTCTAATAGGAGAAAGGGGCAGAGAGGTTTTAGATTTTATAGAAAAAGATCTAGGACCAGAAGGTTTAAAGAAATCTGTAGTAGTATGTGCTACTTCTGATCAACCAGCCCTTGTTAGGCTAAAGGGCGCATTTACTGCAACAGCTATTGCTGAATACTTTAGAGATAAAGGATTAAAGGTTATTCTTATGATGGACTCTGTGACACGTTTTGCTATGGCGCAAAGGGAAATTGGTCTTGCTATAGGGGAGCCTCCAGCTACTAAAGGATATACTCCTTCAGTTTTTGCAATGTTACCTAAACTTCTTGAGCGTAGCGGCATGTCTGACAAAGGATCTATTACAGCTTTTTACACAGTTCTTGTTGATGGAGATGACTTTAATGAGCCCATTGCAGATGCAGTAAGAGGTATTTTAGATGGACATATTGTATTAAGCCGTGAGTTAGCTACTAAAAATCATTATCCAGCTATTGATGTACTTAAAAGTGTATCTAGACTTATGCCAGAAATTGCAGAGGAAATCCATATAAAGGCTGCCTCACTTGCTAGAGATTTAATGGCCTCTTATAAAGAAGCAGAAGATTTAATAAATCTAGGAGCTTATGTAAAGGGAAGTAATTCTAAAATAGATATGGCCATTGAGTATATAGATAGTATAAATGGATTTTTAACTCAAGAAATAAAAGAAGGTTGCGAAATTGAAGCTAGTAAAGACATGCTTATTAATATGTTTAAATAAAGGTGGTGTAAATTTTGGGACAAACTTATAAATTTAAATTGCAAAGGTTATTGGACTTAAGAGAAAAAGAAGAAGATGGTAAAAAAATAGTTTTTATGGAGGCCCTAAGGGAAAAGAACAGGGTAGAAGAAGAACTTAAAAGTCTAGAGGATAGCTTCCAAAGATACTCTACTGTGAATAATAACATGAGTGTAACTGAAAGAAAAATTCAACATCATTATTTAAATCTATTAAATAGTACTATTGATATTACACAAGAAAAGCTTAAAACTGATGAAGAAAGAGTGAAGCTCACTAGGAAAGAATTAGTTACTGCTCAAGTAAATAAAAAGATTGTAGGCATATTAAAAGATAAGGATCAGGCAGCATTTATAAAAGAAGAAAATCGAATAGAACAAATTCAAAATGATGAATTTGCACTTTATGGATTTATACGTGAGTGTGGGAGGCGATAAATTTGATGGAAATGGCACAATTTAGTGTTGGAAATGACCTGTATAAAGGTAGTAGTACTAGTGATAAAGTTAAAAAATCTGAAGGAAATAAAGGATATTCCAATAAGGAATTTTCAAAGGAACTTAAAAACTACAGTACAGATAATGAAAGCTCTAAAACTAAATCAGTAAATTCTATTAATCAAGAAAAAGTTAAAGAGCCTTCGAAGGATTACATAGTGAGCTCTGAGGAAGTTCATGAAGATGAAAAGCTAAGTACCTCAGAAGATATGCAGTCACTAATAAATCTAATAATAGCTCTTTTGAATAAGGAGGATACTCCTAAGGTTGAAACGGTTTCTTCTGATCTTATCAGTGGAAATGAAGGTAAAGTGGAACTACAACCTTTATTAGACCTTTTAGGAAGTGAAAAAAAGGCAAATGGCCTATTAGAATTATTAAGTCAAGCATCAATTAATAGTGACATGAAAAATAAACTTACAGAGTTATTAACTTTAATTAATGAAGATATTACTGAACTAGACAATAGTAGTGAAAGTCTTATGAAACTATTAACATCAGAGGAAGGTATAGATAATGATGATCTAATAAGTCAACTACAAAAAATAGTTTCAATGAAAGATGCTAATAAAGAAGAGAAGCCTTTAAATATACCTAGAAGAATAGAACTGGAAGCTAATATTATAGAAAAAAGTAGTGTAGTAGCTGGAGTAGAAGATAATGAAGAAAGTAGTAGTAAAGATAGTAAGTTTTCAAAGGAAACAGCTATTTTGAATAAAGTAATTAATGGTGAAGAGAAAGATTCAAAGGTTACAAGAGCTGTTGATTTTATGTCATACTTTGAAAATAGTGTACAAAAATCAGGAGAAGTATCTAGTGAAAAGCCTATAGCTATTACAAAGAGTGATCTTAATAATGATGTGATAAAAGCTCTATCATACATGGATAAAAATGGAGTTAAGGATCTAACTGTAAAGATTTATCCTAAAGAGTTAGGTGAAATATCCATATCCGTAAGTATGGAACAAGGTGTTTTAAAAGCAATGATTAAGGCTACATCAAAGGAAACTGTAGAGATGTTAGCTTTGGGACTTAAGGACATAAATGAAAAGTTAAATGGAAATAACATAAAAATACAATCAGTAGATATAGGACTTTATGAAGAGGATACTACCTATTACGCTCATGGAAATAACCAAGGTAAAGCATTTGAAAATGGTGGACAAGGAAGCAGTGAAAAGGGTAGACATGGGTCAGATGGGAATATGGTCGAAGAGGATGCTATACTTGAAGCTAATGGCAAAACCTCTAATGAGATAGATTTACTAGTTTAGGAGATGAGAAAATGGCAATATCAACTCACAATACAGCCACAACACCAACTAATAATACAGCAACAACATCTTGGATTGAAGGAAATAAAACTAAAAATGGTACACCTATTGTAAAACCAGGGTCAGAACTTGATAAAAATTCCTTCTTTAAAATATTAGCTGCTGAGCTTTCTAATCAGGATCCGACTCAATCACAAGATACTACTGCTTACATCTCACAGTTAGCTCAATTTACAACCCTTGAACAGATGAGTTCATTAAATTCTACAATGACTCTTTCTTCTGCACAAGGATTAACTGGAAAATTTGTAGCTTTAGATGCCTTAGATGCTAATGGAGTACCTCAGTGTGGCGTAGTTAGAGCTGTGTATAAACATAGGGGAGACGTATATGTTACTGTGGAAGGTGTAGATGGAAAATATACAGATTATGAATATAGTCAAGTTACAGATGTTATTGATTCAGGAGATCCAAACATGGACAATTTAACCTTCTCTAATGCAGTAACTTTAATGGGTAAGATTGTTGAAATAGCATTACCACTGGAGCCACCGGT
Source organism: Clostridium sulfidigenes (assembly GCF_000732635.1). GTDB lineage: Bacteria > Bacillota > Clostridia > Clostridiales > Clostridiaceae > Clostridium_J > Clostridium_J sulfidigenes. The sequence continues at coordinate 247,041 of NZ_JPMD01000001.1, forward strand.
AGAAAAGCCTGATGGAGATGGTAAGGAAGAAGAAAAGCCAGTTGAACCTAAGAGTATTACAGGGAAAGTTCTAGAAGTATATAGGGATGCAGAAGGCATCAAGCTTAAGGTTGAAGTTGAAGTGGATGGAAAAGTGGAAGTTAGAGATTACTTATTTGACTCTGTAATTGGAGTAAAAGGCTAATAAAATATATTAAAAAATAGATAATCGGAGGGATAGTATAATATGTTAAATTCAATGTATTCAGGGATATCAGGGTTAGGAGCTAATCAAAAAAAGTTAGATGTAATAGGAAATAACGTGGCAAACTCAGGAACTACTTCCTTTAAATCATCTTCAGTTACTTTTCAAGATAGTATGTATCAAAGTTATAAAGGAGCTTCAGGCCCAGGATTAAACCTAGGAGGAGTTAACCCTTCTAGAGTCGGTATGGGAGTTTCTATACAAAGTATAGTTACAAACATGGCTCAAGGAAGTTTACAACCAACAGGAAGACCTTATGATGTAGCTGTAGATGGAACAGGATATTTCATAGTAGCTAAAGGGCCAGAAGGTGGGCAAATAAAAGTTAATGCAGATCAAAGTATGACATCTACAACTTTAGAAAGTTTTTATACAAGAGATGGATCTTTTAAAGTAGACACTAAGGGTAATCTTTTAAATTCTAATGGTTATAGGATTATGGGATATGCAATAAGTGATGGGAAAGGTACTTCTCCTGTAGGTGGAGCAGTTAATTATGTAGATGGAGAATCAGCAAGTTTAGATGCAAAGCAAAATGAATTAGTACCTCTTAAAATCCCAGAAGTAGTAAAGAAAGATGGGAAAGAGGTTAGAATTCAAGGTTTTTCTATAGAAAATGATGGGCTTATTAAGGCTGTACTTGCTGATGGTAGTACTACTGTTCTTGGACAAGTTGCCATGGCATCATTTACCAACAATGAAGGCCTTGAACAAAAGGGAAATAATATGTATTCTCCTTCAGCAAACTCAGGGAATCCATTAGCTAGAGTTGGTAAATATTCTAGTGAAGTTAAGCTAGATAGTTATGATGGAGATAGAACTGATAATGGTAAAGCTTATGGACAAATTTTGAATGGATTCTTAGAGATGTCAAATGTTGATTTATCTGCACAATTTACAGATATGATAGTTGCAACTCGTTCTTTCCAGGCTTGCGGTAAAATTATCACCACAGCAGATGAAATATTACAAGAGCTTGTAAATTTAAAAAGATAATTTATTTAAATATGTAAATGTGATTTTCCTTAGGCTAAGACAGTACTTATATTGGTCTTAGCTTAAGTAAATTTACTATATCATAGGAGGTATAGGAGAATATGATAGAGGTTAATCCCTTAAATGGAAATAAATTTATTCTTAATAGTAATCACATTGAAAAAATTGAAGAAATCCCAGAGACAGTAATTACCTTAATCAATGGGAAAAAGTATTTAGTTAAAGAGAGTTCTAAAGAAATAGTTGATAAGGTTATAGAGTTTAGACGAAAATACTGGGCAAATGTACGGTTGGAGGAAAGCAATGAAGAAGAATGATATGTTAACGGTTATAGGTTTTGTGATTGCAATTGCTCTTGTATTTTATGGAATGCTAAGTGGAGGAACATTGAAATTATTCTTTGATATACCATCCTTAGCGATAACAGTAGGAGGGTCCTTTGGTGCACTTTTAATGGCTTACCCAATGAATGAAATAAAAAGATTCATCAAGGTTGCAGCACAAGCTTTCAAAGAAGATGGAACATCTAAAGTAGATAATATTGCATTATTTGTTAATTTATCTAAAAAAGCTAGAAGAGATGGACTACTTTCTTTAGAAGAAGATATACAAGAGATTAATAACGATTTTGTTAAAAAAGGCTTGAATATGATAGTTGATGGTATTGAACCTGAATCTATTAGAGAAATAATGACTTTAGAAATTAGAGAATTAGAAAAAAGACATGAGGATGCAGCATCTATGTTCACAACTTGGGGTGCATATGCTCCAGCAATGGGTATGATTGGAACATTGATTGGACTTATACAAATGCTTGCTAATTTATCGGATGCGGACAACTTAGCATCAGGTATGGGTAAGGCTCTTATTACAACTTTTTATGGCTCTATGCTTGCTAATTTAGTCGTACTTCCTATAGCAGGAAAACTGAATTATAAAACAGCTAATGAAGTAAACCAAATGGAAATGATGATTGAAGGGGTGCTTTCTATACAATCAGGAGTAAACCCAAGGGTAATTGAAGATAAAATGATAGTATATTTATCACCAGAGGATAGAGTAAAGTATTTAAGTAGTGTTAATCAAGGAGAGTAGGTGAATAATTATGGCCAAGAAAGAGATAAAAACTGATGGGTGGTTAGCTACTTATGCAGATACTGTTACTTTGCTATTAACCTTCTTTGTTTTACTTTATTCACTATCAACTATAGACTCACAAAAATTTCAGCAGATAGCTGTAGCCATGCAAAGTGCTTTTAGTGGTAAGGCTGATAGGTCCATACTTGAATTTAATTCAAGTAGTGGGGATGTACCTATAGTTGGAAAGCCACAGCTTACAGTGGAGGACATTCAAGAAAATGAAAACTTGGAAATTTTAGAGGATGTATTAACTTACATTAAGGAAAATGATTTAGAGAATGATGTTCAAATATATGAAGATGAAAAAGGTCTTAATATCCAGATGAAGGATTCCGTGCTTTTTGATACTGGAAAGGCAGAACTAAGGTCAGATAGTAAAAATGTATTAGATAAGGTTAGTGACTTAATTGGAAAGGTAGATAACAAGATTATAATTGAAGGTCATACAGATAATGTACCAATTAACACACCAGCTATGCCAAATAACTGGCATCTATCTTCTGCTAGAGCATTAAGCGTACTGGATTATTTTCTTGGTAGTAAAAAGATTTTAAATCCTCAAAGGTTTTCAGCTCAGGGATGTGGAGAGTATAGACCTATAGCTAAAAATGATACTGATGAAGGTCGAGCTAAAAATAGAAGAGTTAATATTATAGTTGTAACTAATGTAAAGGAGCAGTAAAATGAACAAAAAAAATAGCAAAGGTAATGAGTTAGATAAAGAAAAGGGCGGAAGTTCTAAATTGGTTCTAGTTATAGTAACCGCTATAGTAATATTTGCACTTATAAGTGGAGCTGTATTTGTTGGATATACCGTTGCAACAAAGAATGTAGGTAAAAATAGCAATGGCACTAGTGAAAGTAATGTAGTAGAAAAAGAAGCTGCCTTAAATTTAGACGAGTTCTTAGTAAATTTGAGTGATGAGGGAAAGTCTAAATTTGTAAAAGTGAAAATTTCCTTAGGTTCAGATTTAGAGAATAAGGATTTGCAAGAAGAACTTACAGCAAAGATTCCACAAATAAGAGACTGTATAAATAAGGTATTAAGAGCTAAGAAATCAACGGATTTCAAAACTGAGGGAGATGCTTTATTAAAAGAAGAGATAATCGTAAAGGCAAATGAGCTTTTAAATAGTGGTAAGATAACCAATGTTTACTTCACAGATATAATTGTTCAATAGGTGACCTATGGATAGTCAATTGATTTTAACCTTATTAAAACTTGTAATATTTTTTCCCTTAGTTATAGGATTAATTCTTTGGCTAGGGAAGACAGTTGAGAAATATAGTCACATAAACAGGAAATCTACAATGAGAGTAGTAGAGAGACTAACCATTAGTAAGGATAACTCTCTGCTCATTGTAAAGATAAGAGATAGATTTTATTTAGTAACTTCAGCTCAAGGAAAAATAGAAATTGTAGAAGAAGTTGCAGGGGAAGATTACAAAGAAATTGAAATGATTAAATTGAAGAATAGTAGTGAGTTAAAACAAATTTTTAAAGACAAGTATCTAAAATGGAGAAAGTAAAATATTATTTTAGGAATAAAGGGATAATACATATGAAAAAATTTGATCTAAAAAAGTTTATAAAACCCATAACGCTAATACTACTGGTGTTTTGTGTTATTTCAATTAGTAGTAAAGTAGCTTATGCTACTGGAGATACCATGCCAATTCCAGATATAAATATATCATTTGGTGATGGGGATGCAAAAACTCCTACTGAATATGTGGACAATATAAAATTATTATTAGTACTAACAGTACTTACAATACTTCCATCAATCCTTATAATGACTACAGGATTTATAAGAATTGTAACAGTACTTTCTTTCTTTAAGAGTGCTATAGGAGCTACATCACTGCCAAAACAAATAATTGTTGGTTTGTCCTTATTTTTAACTTTCTTTGTAATGGCACCTACCTTTTCAGAAATTAATGAGAAGGCAGTTCAGCCTTATATGAAGGAAGAAATAACAATGGATGTTGCTATAGATAAAGGGATAAAGCCCATGAGAGAATTTATGTTAAAGCAAACTAGAGTAAAAGATTTAAAGTTGTTTCTTGAAGCTGGAAAGGTAGAGGACGCTGTTAAAGTAGAAAAGGATGCAGATGGTAAGGAAACTTATAATTATGATGATGTTCCACTTTATACAATTGTACCAGCCTTTGTTATAAGTGAGTTAAGAACAGCCTTTGAAATAGGATTTTTGTTATTTATACCATTTATATTGGTGGACATTGTAACTGCTAGTGTTCTTATGTCTATGGGTATGTTTATGTTACCGCCAGCTATGATTTCTCTGCCATTTAAATTACTTTTATTTGTATTAGTAGATGGATGGAATTTGTTAAGTCAATCCTTAATACTAGGATTTTAGAGGGGTGATGTAATATGACACAGACTATGGTGGTTGCAATATTACAGGATATGGTGAAGACAGCTTTAATGGCAGCTGGACCAATACTACTTACAGCTACGGCAGTAGGTCTTTTGATAAGTATATTTCAAGCCACAACTCAAATACAAGAACAAACTTTAACCTTTGTACCTAAGATAATAGCTGTGGCAATAGTGGGAATAATTACTGCCACTTTTATAGGAAACACAGTGATAGGTTTTACTCAAAGAATTTTTTCAATAATTTCTAATATAGGAGCTTAGGTGGGATAACGTTGGTAGATATTTTAATGTTTATAGCTTTTTTAATGGTGTTTATGAGGATAACATCCTTGATTTTTACAGTGCCAACCTTTTTCCCAACAGGAACACCCAATATAGCAAAGATTGGTGTAGGACTTATTATATCCATGATTTTATCTCCTATAGTTAGTACTGAAGCATTACCAGAAATAAGTAATATATTTGTTTTCATAGTGCTTATAGGTAAAGAAGTAGTCATAGGAATATGTCTAGGATATATAGTAAATTTACTGTTTAGTGTTGTACAGATGGCAGGACAAATTATGGATTTTTCCATGGGCTTTTCTATGATGAGCTTATTTGACCCAGTTGCAGGTGAAAACATATCAGTAATGGGAAGGTTGATGTACTGGATTTGTCTTGCTGTATTTATGTTAGTTGATGGACATCTTATTTTAGTGCAGTGTCTTATAGATAGTTTTACTTCAGTTCCTGTAGGGACTGTAACTTTTAATAAAGAGATTTTAGGATATATTATTCAAGTTGTATTTGAATTTTTTACTATTGGGATTAAGATTGCGGTACCAATAATGCTTATAATACTTATGACGGAAATTGTATTGGGCTTAGTATCAAGAGTTATGCCTCAGCTTAATGCTATGATACTAGGAATGCCAATCAAGATTTTTGTTGGACTTGCAACCTTTGTAATTTCTATTCCTTTAATTATGAAAATTATAGCTTCAAATTTTGGTGCTATTAAACATATATTCTCGGAAATATTCACTATGATGCCCTTTATATTAATTTCCGCATCTAATGATAGTGGAGATAAAACGGAAAAACCTACTCCTAAAAAGCTTCAAGATGCTAAGAAAAAAGGTCAAGTAGCTAAAAGTAAGGAATTATCTTCTGCTTTAACTCTTTTAGCAGCTACTTTAGTTATAGCTATCTTAAGTAGCTTTGTGCTAAAGGTATTAAGCTCCAGTATGACAAAGTATCTAGGGAGCTACTTAAATTTTCAATTAAGCCAAGAGAGTTTAGTAGGACTTTTAATAAAGGTATTCATGGATATCTTTAAAATATTTATACCAGTGGCAGTTCCTATTATGGTTATAGGCGTAATTGGATCAATAATTCAAACGGGTTTTATATATACTGGAGATCCATTAAAACCTAAGTTTAGCAAACTAAATCCTATAAGTGGATTTAAAAGAATGTTTTCTATAAGATCCTTAGTGGATTTAGTAAAAAACTTGGGTATTGTTTCTATTGTAGGATATATAGGGTATAAGTTTGTTATAGATAATTACTATAGTCTTTTAAACTTTGGAAATCTTAAAACAGGATCAATACTTACAGAATTGGCTAGCTTAATAATTAATGTTTTTGTTAAAGTTGGTATAGCCTTATTAATAATAGGATGCATAGATTTTTTATATCAGAAATTCCAACATAATAAGGATTTAAAAATGACTAAACAAGAGATAAAGGAAGAATATAAACAACAAGAAGGAGACCCTATAGTTAAGGGGAAAAGAAAACAAAAGCAAAGAGAAATGGCTATGAGAAGAATGATGCAATCAGTACCAGATGCTACTGTTGTAATTACAAACCCAACCCATATTGCGGTGGCTTTGAAATATGAAGAAAATAGTGGAAAAGCACCAATTGTTGTGGCAAAGGGCAGTGAGTATGTGGCGTTAAAGATTAAGGAAAAGGCTATTGAAAATAATGTACCAATTATAGAAAATAAACCATTAGCTAGACTCATGTTCAAAGAAGTGGATTTAGATAAGGAAATTCCCTTTGATATGTATAAAGCAGTGGCAGAAATATTAGTATTAGTTTATAAAATGAAGAAATAACGTAAAAAGGATGATAATTATGCTTAAAGATAAGGGATTTAGTATTAAGAATAACTTAGATATAATAGTAGCATTTGGGGTAATTCTTATTGTACTAATGATAATTATACCATTACCCCCAGGAATACTTGATATTTTCTTTGCCATTAATATTTCAATATCTATAGTTATAATGTTACTTACAATGTTTACTACAAATGTATTGCAACTATCAGTATTCCCAACATTATTACTTGTAACTACCCTATTTAGGTTAGCACTAAATGTATCATCTACTAGACTTATTCTAGGACAAGCAGATGCAGGAAAGATAGTGCAGGCTTTCGGAGAGTTTGTAATTGGTGGTAACTATTTTGTAGGAATAATAATATTTTTAATTATTGTTATTATTCAGTTTTTAGTTATAACTAGTGGTGCTGGAAGAGTATCTGAGGTTTCAGCAAGATTCACCTTAGATGCAATGCCAGGAAAGCAAATGAGTATAGATGCAGATTTAAATGCAGGAATGATTACAGAAGAAGATGCTAGGAAAAAGAGAATAGATCTTCAAAGGGAAGCAGATTTTTATGGAGCTATGGATGGTGCATCTAAATTTGTTAAAGGTGATGCCATAGCAGGTATTATTATTACTATAATAAATATTTTAGGTGGTATTGTTATAGGGGCAGTAATGATGGATATGAGTATAGGCGAGGCTGCTGCTAAGTTTACACAACTCACCATAGGAGATGGACTTGTAAGTCAATTACCTGCACTGTTAATTTCTACAGCTTCGGGTATATTAGTTACTCGTTCAGGAAGCGATGATAACTTTGGAGCACAGGTATCATCACAATTGACAGCATTCCCGGTAGTTATAGCAATTGCATCTCTAGTACTATTTATCCTTGGAATAATTCCAGGGATGCCTACACTAGTATTCTTTGCTCTATCTGCAGCATCTGGAACAAGTGCTTATCTAATGTATAAGGATGAAAAGCAACAAGCTAAGCAGAAGATAGAAATAGAAGAAAAGGAAATTGTAGAGAGTGAGAGTAGAGAGCCAGAAAATGTGATGAATTTAATTTCTGTTGAGCCATTAGAGGTAGAAATAGGCTATGGACTTATTCCTATGGCTGATGAATCCTCAGGAGGAGATTTGTTGCAGAGAATCTCATCAGTGAGAAGACAATGTGCTATAGAGATGGGAATTGTGGTTCAACCTATTAGAATTAGAGACAATCTGCAAATTAGAAATAATGAATATGTAATTAAGATAAGAGGAACAGTGATAGCTAGAGCGGACATAATGCCAAGCATGTTTCTATGTATGAATCCTTCTGGAGAAGATATAAATATCCAAGGAATAAAGACCATAGAGCCTACCTTTGGAATAGAAGCTCTTTGGATAAATAAGGATCAAAGAGAAGATGCAGAGATAAAGGGACTTACTGTGGTAGATCCAACTACAGTTATGGTTACTCATCTTACAGAAACTATTAAAGCTCATTCTTATGAACTTCTTGGACGTCAAGAAACTAAAGTTATTTTAGATTCTGTAAAGGAAAAGTATCCTACTGTGATAGAGGAACTTGTACCAGACCTTATGACCATAGGAGAAATTCAAAAGGTTTTACAAGGACTTTTAAAAGAGAAGGTATCTATAAAAGATATGGTAACTATATTAGAATGTCTTGCTGATAATTCGCGAAATACTAAGGATATTGAAATGCTAACGGAATATGTAAGATTTTCATTAAGTAGAACTATTTGTAATGATCTAGTGGATGAAGAACATAGAATTACTGCAGTAACCATATCTCCAGATATAGAAAAATTAATAGGAAGTAATATTCAAAAATCTATGCAGGGTTCTTTCCCAGCCATAAATCCAGATATTACAACAGAAATATTTAATAGTATTAAGGTAATGTTAGAAAGTACCCACTTTCCAACTAATATACCTATAATTCTAGTTTCTCCAAGAATTAGACCAGCTTTTAGAAAGCTTATAGAAATGGTATTTCCAAGTATTGTAGTATTATCTTTAAATGAAATACCTAATGATGTAGAGATAAGGACTGAAGGAGTTGTATCTATCTAATGATTATAAAGAAATATGTAGCTTCTTCCATGAAGGAAGCATTAAGTAAGATAGGTAAGGAGTTAGGCAAAGATGCTGTGATTATAAGTCAGAGAGCTATAAGAAAGCCTGGTATTAAAGGGTTGTTTTCTCCTAAAGTAGTGGAGATAACCGCAGCTGTTGAATCTAAATCTAATGATTTAAGTTGGGATGATAAAGAAATAAACAGTAAGAGTATTTTACCAGTAGACATAGTGAAAAATGATGAATTGGAGCTAAGACAAGAAGTTGAAACAATGAAGAGTCTTATTAATTCCTATTTTTCTACTCAAAGTAATAATTCTATAAATGAGGAAATTAAATTAGAAGAATTAGATAACAAAAATAAAGAAGAAAGTGAGTTGCAACAAGAAAAGGCTAGTAATAGTGATATTTATTTTAAAGAAGTTAAGGAAAGACTTAGAGAATTAGATATATCTAAAGATATAGTTGAAGAATTATTAGAAACTATAAAAATAAATATACAAGTGTCTTCCATTGATGAAATCATGAATGGAATTAAAGAGGAACTTGGCGCTACTATAAAAATAGATTCTAGTGAAATAAATGGAACCATAGCTTTAGTGGGCCCTACTGGAGTAGGAAAAACTACAACCATAGCAAAGCTAGCAGGGGATCTAGCTCTTGTAAAAAAGAAAAAGGTAGGTTTAATTACTGTAGACACCTATAGAATAGGAGCAGTAGAACAGTTAAAAACCTATGCAGATATTATGAATATTGATTTTAAAGTAGTATTTTCATTAGCTGAAATGGAAGAAGCAATAAACTCAATGAAAGAGTGTGATGTGATCTTATTAGATACTACTGGTAGGAGTAGTAAAAATACTATGCAAGTATTAGAATTGAAGGCTTTTCTAGATAGGGCTAAGGTTGATAATGCTTATTTAGTAGTCAGTGCTACTACTAAGAGTGGTGACATGGACATCATAGCTAATGGATTTTCTAATATAAAATACAAGGGACTGGTACTAACTAAGTTAGACGAGACTTCAACTTATGGTTCCATACTAAATATATGTAGAAGGACTCAGGTTCCTATTAAATTTATCACTGTAGGCCAGAATGTACCAGATGATATAAAGGTACCATTGGAGGATGAGATAATAAAATTGGTGTTAGGGGAAAATAGTATATGTTAGACCAGGCTTCAAGATTAAGACAAATGGTATTTGAAAAGCAAGAGACTATGGAAGAAAGCAATAATAATACTAAAATCTTTACCATAACTTCCGGTAAGGGAGGGGTAGGTAAAAGTAACATGGTAATTAATTTAGCAATTTCTCTTAAAAAATTAGGGAAAAAGGTCTTAGTACTAGATGCAGATTTAGGTATGGGTAATGTAGATGTTTTAATTGGGACTATACCTAGATATACCATTTTTGATATAATATTAAATAATAAATCCGTTAATGAGGTAGTGATAAATGGACCTTTAGGTATAAAAATTTTATGTGGAGGTACAGGACTTTCTAGATTAGATGACTTAAATAGGTTGCAAAGAGAGGTTTTAATTAATAAATTAGGAGAAATAAAAGATTTTGACTATATATTAATTGATACGGGAGCAGGCATAAATAGAACAGTTATGGCTTTTATCGAATGTAGTCATGAAGTTTTTATTGTTACTACTCCGGAACCAACAGCATTAACGGACGCATATAGCTTATTAAAAACAATATGTAATCATAATGTGAAAAATAAAGCGAAAGTTATTGTTAATAAGGTTTTAACTAAGGAAGAAGGAAATAATACTTTTAATAGACTTAGTAGTTCAGCAAATAGATTTTTAGGAGCTAATCTAGTGCATTTAGGAAACATCGCTGAAGATAAAAAATTAGTGCAAGCTGTCAGGATGCAAAGACCTGTGGTATTGTCTTTCCCTAAAAGTGAAGTGAGTGAAAACATTGAAGCTATTGCAAAGGAGTTAGAAGGTATATCATATAGTAAGGGCAATAGTATCCAAGGTATATTTAAAAAAATGCTTAATATTTTTTCATAGGAGGATAGTATGAAAGCTAATAATATGATAGAAATCAATAATAAAATAGAGATTTATACCAAAAATCGTGAATTAGCAAAATCAATAATTCAAGATATTGATGAAGATGGTATATATATAGCTATAGCTACACCTATACTAAATGGCATAAATTATCCCTTAAGTACTGGAGATACAGTTATGTGTAATTATAATGATGGAAAAGGTAATATATATAATTTTCAGGCCAAGGTAAAGGGAAGAAAATTTGATAAAATAGCTTTGATTATTTTGGAAAGAGAAAGTGAATTACAGAAAGTTCAGAGAAGAGACTATGTAAGAATACCCTTTATAAATGTGATGAGATATTCACCAATAGATAAATATAATGAAAGTATCCTTAAAGATATTGAAAACTGTAATTATACGGAAGGACAAACTTTAGATTTAAGTGGTGGAGGTATTAGAATAAAGATAAAGGAAAGTCTTAATTTAGGACAACTAGTCATGTTGAATACTAAGATTAATAACGAAGATATATTAGCGTTAGGTAAAATCGTTCGAGATGAAACACAAAATAAAAATGAATATGTATATGGAGTAAAATTTCAATTTATTGATGATAAGGTAAGGGAAAACATAATACAGTTTATTTTTAAGAACATGAGAAAGTTAATGAAAACGAAGTAGGAGGGAAATGATGTGTCTGTAGCTTGTGATGTAGATGTTAGAGAAGAGATAATTAAAAAAAATATACCTCTTGTAAAGTATATTGCTTCCAAGATTATCGTAGGAAAAAATAAATATGTTGAATATGAAGACTTAATAAGTTATGGAATGATTGGGCTTATGGATGCTATAAATAAGTATGATGACACTAAGGGTATGAAATTTTCCACCTATGCTGCCATAAGAATAAATGGAAGTATTATAGATGAAATACGAAAAAATAGCCCTATATCTAAAAGAGCCATCGATAAGCTTAATAAATATAATAAAGTAGTGGAAGAACTACAAAATAAGCTTTACAGAGAACCAAAAGATATTGAAGTAGCGGAAAGGATGGAAATAAGTTTAAAGGAACTTACAGATATACAGGGTTATGTAAACTATATATCAATGATGTCCTTAGAAACTATTTTATTTGGTGATGATGAGGAAATGTCTTTAATCAACTCCATAGAGGATACTAAAAGTCCATCTCCACAAAAGACTTTGGAAGAAAAAGAAATGCTAGAATACTTGAGGAGAGGACTAGATAATCTAAAGGAAAGAGATAGACTTATACTAAATTTATACTACTTTGAAAAACTTACTTTAAAGCAAATAGGGTCAGTACTAGAAGTATCGGAATCAAGAGTTTGTCAACTTCATAGTAGAGCTATTTTAAGTTTAAGAAAAGAAATTGAGAAACTCCAATATGATATTAAATCATAGAAGATAGGTGAAAATATGTATATTTTATTAATTATTATTGGAGTGGCTTTAATTGCTACAAATATAAGGGCTATAATGAGAGAAGAAAATAACTTTAGTAAAGCTATGATAGATGCAGAATCTAATATAGATGAAGTAGATATGAGAATTGTTGAAATAAGAAGTGAGTTTGCTAAAACAATTACAGAATTACAAAGAGAAATAAATGATTTAAAAAAAGTAAATCATACTGAGTTTATTGAAAAAGGATTATTAGAAAAAATAGATGATTCAGATATAAGTATTAGTAATGATGAGTACATAAATACCTTGGTAGATAAGATTGATTCCTTAGATGATAATATTTTTCTTCAAGTAGAGAACATGGGTGAAGTAATGGATGACTTAAAAGAAGAAGAAAAAGACAGTAATCCTAAGAAAGATATAAAGAGTAATAGCTTAAAAGTAGAAGAGGTAAAAGAGTTATTAGGTGAGGGCTTAAGTGAAGAAAGTATAGCGCAGCGTCTGAATATAGGAAAGGGTGAGGTCTTATTAATAAAGGAATTATATTTAAAATAAAAAAGTTTATCAAAGTTTTAAGTGATAGAAAAATTTTATTTGGTATAGGCATTGGCATAATACTAGGAATATTTTTTAGTATCCCTGCAAAAATAGATTATAAACTTAGTGATGGTGAAATTGAAATAAGAGCAAAAAAATTAGGAATGACCTATCCAGACCAGATTAAAATTGATATAAAGGCGGGTGCAAACAATGATTAGAGGATTGTATACAGTAGCTTCAGGAATAATTACCAGTGAAAAAAATCAAAGTGCTATTATGAATAATATAGCAAATATAAACACTACAGGATATAAATCACAGATTTTGTCCATGAAGAGTTTTGATGAGGTATATATTTCTAATAAAGATGGAAAAAACAATGAAAGAGTAACCATTGGAGCTATGAGTAATGGAGTAGAAATAAATGATCGAACCACTAATTTCTCACAAGGAACTATAAAGGATACAGGAGTAACAACTGATTTTGCCCTTCAGGGAGAAGGATTTTTTGTAGTTCAAAGACAAACCGCTAATGGAGCTACAAATTATTATACAAGAGATGGTCATTTTGCTGTAGACACTTCAGGATATTTAGTGACCTCTAATGGAGACAGGGTACTTAGTAGGAGTGGGAATGGACTAGCACCGATATATATAGGTGAAGGAAGTATTTCTGCAGACAATATTGGGAATATATCTGTAGATGGACGAGAAGCTGGCAGATTAGCTGTAGTTAATTTTCCAAAGGATAACCAAGGTAAATATGAAAATCTAAATGAATTTACATATAATCTTTATGAAGGAGTTAATCCTACCTTTGTTAATAATCCTTATGTAGTTAATAAATCCCTTGAAGGATCTAATGTTAGCGTAGTTCAAGAAACTAGTAACATGATGACTGTTATGAGAAACTTTGAAAGTAATGCAACTATTTTAAAGGTTTTAGATTCTACTTTGGACAAGGCTGTAAACGAAATAGGTAAAGCTAGATAGAATTAATAGAGAAAGAAAAATTTGAGGAGTGAGTTTATGTACGGTATGTTTTACACCAATAGAAGTGCAATGGAGGCACAACAGAATAAATTAGACTTAGTATCAAATAATATAGCAAATTCCGGTACTATTGGATATAAAAAAGTAACATCTACATTCCAAGACCTTTATACCAGTTCATTAGAGAGACTAGGAGTACCATGGTCTAAGAATGCAAATACTGAACTTTATGTTGGTACAGGGGTTAAATCTACTAATGAAGTTAGAATAAAGACTCAAGGAAGCTTAACTAATACAAAGCTATCTACAGATTTAGCCATAGATGGAGAAGGATTCTTTAAAGTATATAAACAAGATGGAAGTGCAGCCTACACTAGAAATGGAAACTTCAAAGTGGATGCTTCAGGAATTTTAGTAGATAATAATGGATATAGATTATCTATAACTGATGCTAATGGTAATGAGATAAATGTGCCAGGGGGTCCAATTAACTTTTCTAAAGATAAGTTTTCTATAGATGCAAATGGGGCTTTATCCTTAGATAATGATGGAAACTCTATAAAAGTTGGAGATATTAAAACTTATAAGACCATAGGTGATACAGATTTTATTTCTGCAGGACAAAGCTTATTTGTTCCAATAGAAGGAGCTACTGTAATGGAGACTACAGAGAGAGAGATTTATCAAGGGTTTACGGAAAACTCTAATGTAGATATGTCTACTGAGATGACTGATATGATTGTAGCCCAAAGAGCTTTTCAATTAAGCTCCTCTGCATTAAAAACTGCAGATGATATGTGGGGAATGATAAATAACTTAAGATAGTAATGGAAATAGAAAAGAATGAAAGACATAGTTTTTCATTCTTTTTTTATATCTTTAAACATATAATATAACATTAACGAAGGATAAACTTTAAATAGGAGGGGTGATATTATGGGGTAGGATATTTATTTGGATGTTTGCTAAGTATATTATTTTGGAAGTTTGATAGACATAGATTAGCAATAAAAGTCAATGAGAAATTTAGTGCTAAAATAAGAAGCAAAGTAGTTTTACAATGGGTATACTTTATACTTATAACTACCATAGGTGTAATTATAAGTCTTATATCTAATAGGGAGATTGTTAATGCTATTGTAGCTTTCTTCGTTATTGAGATAAGCAATAGTGAAAGAAAAACAGTAATTAAAAAATCCACTGAAAAAAAGGAGTTTTATAATACTTTATCCTTAATTAGCAAATCATTGATTTGTGGTTTTTTAGCACCCTTAATTTATATTCTAATCATAGGTAATGGAGGTGGAGTAATATATACATTAATATATTATATCAGTGATGATGAGAGTCTAAAGTTTATCAATAGTATGTTAACTGTGTTAAATATTATTCCTACCCTAATAGGTGGAATGTTCTTATATATTGTCTATATTATTAGAAATAAAACCTTTAAAATTAATTTCAAGGGGGATTTTTAAAAAATCTATTTACTAATCCACTTTTAAACATTTATATTTTTGCTGCATATATTGAATCAGTTAATTTTTACTACATAGAAGATAAGGGGGTACATTATCTAAAAAGTTATGGGGTGTATCAAGGAAAGATTGATGATTTATGTGTTAAGGATTTTTTAACTGTGATATATGGAGTGTGTTTTATTTTCTTTGTTATATTTTGGATTTATATTATTAATAAGGGATCAATTCTCAAATTAGTGGTACAGTAAATAAAAGGAGGCTGTCTTTAGGGAAAGCCTCCTTTGGATTTAAAGAATTACTTAATTTGGTTTATAACCTCTGTAAGAGGTGGAATAACTTGTTTCTTTCTAGAAACTACCTGGTCAATATATGCTGTTCCATTGTTTAATTTAATGTTAAAGGCTCTTGAGAATACTTCTTTGTGTTCACCGCACACAATGAACAAAGAAGAACTTTTAAATATGTCAGTAACCATAAGAATAATTAGGTCAAACTTTCCTTGATTTGCTTTTTCATTCATTACAGTTTTTAAATCATTAATTAGCGGAGTAAATCCATCCATATAAGTAGTTGTTATTTGTCCAACACCTACTTTAAAATTACCCATATTAAAGATTTTAAAATCTTGGTATAAAAGTTCCTTTGAGCTTTTTCCTTCTAATGAAGTTCCAGCTTTAAACATCTCTTGAGCAAATTTTTCTATATCTATACTTGCTATTTCAGCTAATCTCTTTAGTATGATTTCGTCTACAATAGTTGCTGTTGGAGATTTTAATAGTAGAGTATCGGAAATAATAGCGCCACATAATAATCCAGCTACTTTCTTAGATGGTCTAATTCCATTTTCAAAGAAAATATTAGCAACAATGGTAGAAGTACTTCCTACAGGCTCGTTTCTAAAGTATATTGGTTGACCTGTTTGAATATCTCCTATTCTATGGTGGTCGATAATTTCTAGAATATCTGCATCTTCAAGACCGTCTACAGACTGAGTCTTTTCGTTATGATCCACTAAAATTACTTTCTTTCTTTGTTGGGTTATTAAATGATATCTAGAAATGCTTCCAACCACGGAACCATCTTCATCTAAAACTGGATAACTTCTATATCTAGTTTCTAGCATAATATCTTTAATCTCCTCAATGAAGTCACTAGTAGAGAAGGTAATTAAATTATTTTTAGTCATTACGTATTCTATAGGAATACTTTGAGGTATTAGTCTAGCAGCAGTAAAAGAGTCATAAGGAGTAGTGATTATAGTGCATCCTTTTTCTTTAGCTAGGTCAATAATTTTTTCAGAGGGATTTGTATTATTAGTGATTATCATTAATCTAGCATTACAATCTAATACAAATTCTTGAACTAACTCACGGTCTCCACAGATACAAATATCTTCCGCTTCTATTAAATTTCTATCATTTGGTTCCATCATAGAAACTACAACTTTCCCCTTAAGTTCTAAGTTTTCATCTGATAAGTAAACAATTTTAGCGGATAGAGTTTCTAAAATGTTACTTAGACTTGTTTTACTTTTAGCTAAAACGTAATTATCCCAAATGTCTAGATAACTAGCTGCCAGATTTGATACAGATACAATTCCAGCTAATTTTTCATTAGGATATATAACTGGGAGAGTTTTAATGTTTTTTTGCTTCATTATAGACCAAGCCATTTTTAAGGATATGTCTGAAGCAATAGGAGCTACTGTATCTATTTTTAAATCTATAATTTGGGGTTTTACAGTTTGAATAAGCTGTGGTGGCTGAACTCCAAAGTAATCTAGGATAAATTGAGTTTCTCTACTAATTTCTCCTAGTCTAATTGGAATAGCATTGATTCGTTGGGTTTTATTTTTAAACTCTGAATAAGCAATAGCTGCACAAATAGAATCAGAGTCAGGATTTCTATGACCTGTTATGTATACTTTATTTACCATGAATAACCTTCCTTTATAATATCTATTCTTATTTATAATTAGTATTTTAAAGGTTTATTTACCTTATGTAAAGTTAAAGTTTTCATATACTGGTAGGATGGTACATATATTTTAATGATAGATTATTTCTAACTATAAATAAAAAAATGTAAGGGGGAAAAAATGTGAGTGCTAAAGAATATAGAGGGCTATCTACCAATGAAATAGAAGATAGGCTGAAAGAATACGGACTAAATGAGTTACAGAGTAAGAAAAAAGTGTCACCTATAAAAATATTCTTATCACAATTTAATGATTTGATTATTTGGATACTAATGGTGGCAACCGTTATATCGGGTTTTATGGGGGATAAAGCAGACGCTATAACTATTCTAATAATTATAGTAATGAATGGAATTTTAGGTTTTGTACAAGAATATAAAACTGAAAAATCCTTAGAGCAGTTAAAAAAATTATCCTCACCTACTGCTAAGGTAATAAGGGATGGAAAAATTGAAGTTATTAATTCCATATATCTAGTACCAGGAGATTTGGTTATATTAGAAAGTGGGGATAGGATACCTGCTGATAGTATTTTAGTTGAAGGAAATAATCTTATGATGGATGAATCTCTTCTAACTGGTGAATCCGTAGGAGTGCACAAGAATCCAGAGGATAGTGATAATAATATATATATGGGAACTATCGTACTGACAGGTAGGGGAAAAGCAAAGGTATATGGAACTGGAATGAATACGGAAATGGGGAGAATAGCTCATATGCTTCACTCTATAGAAGATGAACCATCTCCATTAAAGGAAAGATTAAATTCCCTTGGAAAAGTACTTGTAGTTCTTTGCTTAACTATATGTGCGGTGGTAACCTTTTTAGGTATTTATAGAGGTGAAAATGTCTATGACATGTTTTTATCTGGGGTTAGTTTAGCCGTTGCTGCTATTCCAGAAGGGCTATCAGCTATAGTAACTGTTGCCCTTGCTTTAGGAGTATCAAGAATGCTTAAGAGAAATGCCCTAGTAAGAAAGTTACCAGCGGTGGAAACTCTAGGATGTACCTCTGTAATATGTAGTGATAAAACAGGAACTTTAACAGAAAATAGAATGACGGTAACAGCACTTCTTCATAATGGAAAAATTCATGATATTGATGAAGACAAAAGTTTTGACCATGATATTTTAAAAAAGATATTTGTATATTGTAATGATTGTAACTATAATTATTCTTCTAATTCCATAGAAAAGGCTTTAATGGGAGACCCAACAGAGACTGCTTTAATAAAAGGCTTCTTTAAAAAGGTTTCTGAAATAGAAGGATTTAATAGTAAAGTAGAGAGGATTTTTGATATCCCCTTTGATTCTACAAGAAAAATGATGACAGTAATTGTGAAGGACGTAACTACCAAGAAGGATGTATGTTATGTTAAAGGAGCTCCAGAGCGAGTACTTGATAGATGTTCACATATATTAGTAAATGGAAGGGTAGAGCCATTAACTATTCCTTATAGAAGAAGTGTAGAAAAGCTTATTGATGATATGTCCTTTAGAGCTCTTAGATGCATTGCAGGTGCATATAAAGAGAATAACTTAATTAAGGGAGATAAGGTGGAAAATGGTTTAATTTTTGTAGGGGTGGCAGGAATTATTGACCCACCAAGAAAAGAAGTAAAAGATGCAGTTTTAAAATGCAGGGTTGCAGGAATAAGACCAGTTATGATTACAGGTGATCACAAAAATACAGCCTTTGCCATAGGAAAAGATCTAAATATATGTAATGAAAGCAAGGAGGTAATTACAGGAGCTGAACTTGATAGAATAAATGATAAAGAACTTGAAAAATCCATAGACGATTATAGAATATTTGCAAGGGTTAGCCCTAAACATAAATTAAGAATAGTAAAAGCTTTTAAAAGTAGGGGTAATATTGTAGCTATGACTGGTGATGGAGTTAATGATGCTCCTGCTATTAAAGAAGCTGACATTGGAATAGCTATGGGAATTTCAGGAACAGATGTAACTAAGGAAGCTGCATCCATGATATTATTAGATGATAACTTTGCTACTATTGTAACTGCAGTAGAAGAAGGTAGAGTTATATATGATAATATTAGAAAATTTATAAGATATCTATTATCTTGTAACTTAGGTGAAGTATTGACTATGTTCTTAGCTTCATTGTTTTACTTAGAAGTACCACTGCTTCCAATTCAAATTTTATTTGTAAATTTAGTTACTGATGGACTTCCAGCTATAGCTCTTGGAGTAGACCCACCAAATAAAAATATAATGTATGAAAAGCCAAGAAAAAAAGGCGAAAGTGTTTTTGCAAGGGGATTAAAAGAAAAGATATTAATTAGAGGTGCATTAATTGGTGTTTGTACAGTTCTTGCATTCTTAGCGGGTAAGTATTATGGATATGGCTTAGGAGTATGTAGAACTTTAGCCCTTGGAACTTTAATTTGCTCACAGTTAATTCACGTATTTGAATGTAGAAGTGAAAAGTATTCTCTCTTTGAAATCAATCCATTTACCAATATGTATCTATTGGGTTCTGTTGTCATTTCAGTGACAGCACTTTTATTAGTAATATATGTTCCTATGTTACAAGGTATATTCCATACCATGTCTATAGGTATTGGACAGTGGGCAATCATTGTATTTTTCTCAGGAATAATATCATTTATTAATAGCATTGCTACTTTTGTAGGAAACAGAACTTAAGAATATTTTAAGTAAAAAATAGCCAGGGTACTTTCTGATATTCTCATCCTTATAATAGACAGTTTTATTATTTAAACTGTCTACCATAAGGGAAGCATATCACTGTAGATACCTTGGCTATTTATATGCTTATAGCTTGTTAAAGTCATATATTTTTGAGAGAATTTAATTGCTTGTACAAATATATCACTGTAATTTTAAGCAGAGCCCAATTACAAAAGATTAGCAAATATTGAGGCACCAATTACTGTGAATAAACCTGCCACTGCTATTGCAAGACCACTCATAGCACCCTCTATTTCTCCAATTTCCATTGCCTTTGCAGTTCCTATGGCATGGGAAGAGGTTCCGATGGCAATTCCCTTAGCAATTGGTTCATGGATATGAAATACCTTACAAATAACTTCAGCAAGGATATTACCAATAATACCAGTTACAATAATGACAGCTACTGTAATTGTAACAATTCCATTTAGCTCTTCTGAAATCCCCATTCCTATAGCTGTGGTAATGGATTTTGGAAGCAAGGTTACATACTGTTCGTGGGTAAACTGAAAAAGCAAAGCGAATAAAAATACACTTATAAGACTGGCTGCTACTCCTGAAAAAATTCCTAGTATAATAGCTTTAAAATTGTTTTTTAATAAATCCAGTTGTTCATATAGAGGGATTGCTAGACATACTGTTGCAGGAGTTAGTAAATAGCTTAAATATTTTGCTCCATTATTGTAACTTTCAAAATCTACTTTAAAAATAACTAAAGATGCCATTACAAAAAGAATTGAAATAAGTAAGGGATTAAAGATCCCATTATTAAATTTCTTTTTTAAAAACAACCCTATTTCATAGCCTAGAATACTGATCACTACTCCGAAAAATGCTGAATTACATAATAAATCCTTCAATTCTTATTCATCCTCTCTAGCTTAATCATAAACTGGGTGACTTTACCTGTTACTATCATTACAATAACTGTGGTTAAAATAGTTATTATAATAACAGGAATCCAAATACTCTTTAGTACGTCCCAAGAAACTAATAAACCAACTGCTGCTGGTATAAACATAAGCGGCATAATTTCTATTAAAAAAGTTCCAGTTTCCTTCACTTGTTCAAGGGAAATTATTTTTGTTTTTAAAATTATAAGCATGAGAATTAAACCATATATACTAGCAGGAATAGGTAATGGAATAATATATTTTAATATTTCTCCAATAAAAGTTACTGCCAAAATAATTCCAAATTGACGAAAATACTTCATATAAACATCCCTTTCTAAATTGGTACTACCAATTTAGAATTGTACATCTTTTTTATAGGTATGTCAAAAAAACACAGGATACAGATAGTATCCTGTGCTAACTAAAAAGTTAAGTTTTCCAATTACGCCCCAGCCAAGGGAGTTTCATTACTTATTTAAATCTTCTATCTTGTCTTACTCTCTGTATCTTCTTTTGACCACCTTCAACAGGAACTAAGTCTCTCTTATTAGTAAGGTTCATAACGTTCATTATGCTTATGTAGTCCTTAACTTTCTTTTTCTTCTTTTTCTTTTTAGAATAATCAGGTTTTAAACCTTGGATTAATAAAGAATGACCTTGAGATACAGGAATGAATTCTGGTTTTTTAAACCATCTCTTTTTCTTATAAACACAAGTTGCTATAGTTCTAGCACTGTCTTGTTTTACTACAATAGTAACAATAATAGTATTTAAAATTCCAAGAAAAGATTTTTCCTCTGTTTTAACAGATAAAGCCCTTCCTTGAACTTGTGTTATTCTATCGCCATATCTATTTATAAAAGCATTAGAATAACTTTGTGATAATTTGTCTTTGAATCCCATATGAATAACTCCTTTACATGAAGAATAAATAACTACGTATAATATCTGACTGTATTCAAGTGTATAATATTACACAATATCATTATTATATAATAATTAAGTTGTTATAACAAGTTTATGTTTAATTTTTAAAAATATATCATGAATTTTTAAAAATTATAATATGAATTTTTATGTTTTTGTTCCAAAAGTCCTTTTACAAGAATATTAATATACTAAATGATTTTATTTGGGAGGACAGTATGAAAAGAGTTTTAAAACCCAGTGAAGTTTTGTACGATTTTGAAATTGTTGAAGATAGAGAAATAGAAGGCGAATTTATATTGCCACAATATAAGGATGCATATAATAAAATAAAAACCTCACTTCTTTTAAATGGTGAAGGCTATAATATTTACTTAGTTGATGAATTTTGCAAGGATAGAGTAAAACATATTATTAGCTATGTAAAACATATATTGACGGGTGGAAAGCCACCAAAGGATATATGTTATGTTATAAAAGGAAATGCAAAGGAGCCTGTTCCTTTGTTTGTTAACAATGGATATGGAAATAAGCTTAAAAAGGTAGTAGACAAAATTCAAGAATTTTATGCAGAAAGTATATTTAAATTTTATAATGGCATAGATAATAAAGAAAAAGAACACCTTATTAGTACTATTAAAGACAGGCGTAGCAAAATAGTGGGAGAATTAATTAAACTTTCTAAAGAGTATGGTTTTGAAATAAAAACTAGTGGGGAGGGATTTACATTTATACCTCTAGTTGACGGAAAAGAAATGACAGAGGATGAATTCGATAATCTTAAGGAAGAGGAAAAACTTGAAATATTAAATAAAGTTGACGAGTTAAAGATAAATGCTAATGATATATTAGAAAAGTTAAGGAATATGAAAAATGATGAAATAAATAGAATTAGAGAGATAATGGATAACTTTTTTAAAGAAGAAATGGAAGAGTTAAATGTAGTAATAGAAGAAGAATTTAATGATGATAGTGAGGCTAAGGCTTATATTCATTACTTAATTACTGAGATTAAGGGCGAACTTGAGGAAAACTATTCTATAAGTTACGAGGATGATGAAGAAGCTATAAGAGACATTATATATAAATATGATGTAAATGTAATTGTTGATAATTCAGATATTGAATATCCACCAGTAATCTTTGAAGAAGATCCTAGTGTATCTAACCTTTTTGGGTCTATAGATTATGAAAATCATAATAATATATATGTATCTACTGTAAAATCCATAAGAGCAGGTAGTTATGTAAGAGCTAATGGGGGATGTCTAATTCTCAGAGCCAGTAGTCTACTTAGTAATTCTCAGTCTTATTATTATTTGAAAAGAGCTATAATATCAGAAAAAGTAGACTTAGATTACAACAGAGGATATATAGAACTATTTACTTTAAGCAGTTTAAAACCAGTACCTATGCCAATTAATACTAAAGTAATAATAATTGGGGATTATGATATTTATGACGCATTGTATAACTATGATAAAGAATTCAGAACAATATTTAAGACGAGGGCTGACTATAGGGGAATATTGAAGGCTGAGAATAAGGTTAAAACTGTACTAATAAAAGAAATAAATAGATTGTCTAAGGAAAATAATATTAAACCTATAACATCTAGTGGCATAAGAGAAATTGCAAAATTTTTATCTAGAAAGGCAGAAAATAAAAATAAGATACATTTTGACCATGATGAATTATCAAACCTTATAATACAAGCTAATTATAAAGCAGCAGAAGAGGTAAGGGAATTTATTGATGGAGATGATATAGAGAACATTGCTTATAGGAAAGAACCTATAGAAAGAGAATATCTAGAGTTATATGATGAAAAAAAATTGTTAATAGATGTTTCAGGAAGCAAGGTGGGACAAATTAACGGGCTTTCTGTCATTGATACGGGATATACAAGTTTTGGTAAACCTGTTAAAATAACCTGTACTTGTTTTAAGGGGGAAGGAAAAATCATTGATGCTCAAAGGGAATCCAACCTAAGTGGTAAAATTCATACTAAGGGAATTAATATTTTAAAAGGATATATTAATAATATCAATGGAGGATATAAAACTCTACCAGTAGATTTCAATCTTAGCTTTGAGCAGTTATATGGAGTTATAGATGGTGATAGTGCATCAGTAGCTGAAGCATTAGCTATAATATCTGCGCTTTGCAAGATTCCAATCAAACAAAATATTTCAATTACTGGATCCATAAATCAATTTGGGCAAGTACAGCCTATAGGTGGTGTAAATGAAAAAATTGAAGGATTTTTTGAAGTGTGTAAAATCATGGATGATACGGAAGGAAAGGGAGTTGTTATTCCTCTATCTAATAAAGATGATTTAGTGCTTTCAAGAGAAGTTGAGAGAGCAATCTTTGAAGGTAAATTTAAAATATATACTATGGAAACTGTAGAAGATGCCATGGAGTTAGTATTTGATGTTGAAGAAATTACTATGGATAATATAATGGAGCTAATAAGTAAGCAGTGTATGGAATATGAGAAGAAATGATAGTAAAGAAAAGGTGGAAATTCCATGAAACCCCCATGAATAGAACAAATAGTTAACTATTTATATAGTTAACTATATCCATATATTAACAGTTATATATATAAAAATTAATATATTAATATATTGAAATAGTGATATAGGTATATAACTAGCTAGTTTTATGGGAATGTATTAGCATATCATATATTTTCAATATTGAGGGAATAAATATACAATAAGTGTAAAGTGGAGAGTATTATGCAACTTTTAAGGTGATGAGTTGTAATAATACCCTCCATTTATATTTAATTAAGTTATTTAAAATAGAGCGATTGCCTTTGGAAGAGCAGTTTAATTATATAGGTTTTGCTCTTCGAAACATCCATTTTAGTTTTATAACTTCAATCAACTACATACCTAATTAATAATTGTATATTAGTATAATTATTCTATATAAAGAATTTTACGAATGTTGCGAAAATTAAAATATAAAGTTTAAAAAACTTTATATTAATAAATTTTGAATGGGGATGGGTATATGAAAAAGAATTTCAACAGCTTAAAGAGTAAACTTATAATTTCGTTGCTAGGAGTATCTATTATCCCTTTAATTTTTATAGCCTTATTGGTTTATAATGAATGTTATAGTTTGCTTAAGGATAACTTAAAGTACTCCACTAGTCAAACACTGGTAGAGGTGAATAGAGGGATAGAAAATTATTTTAATACAGTAGCGAATCAAATAAATTCACTAACACTTAACAGTAAATTTATTGAGTTGGACAATAGTAGTGAAAGCATTAAAGATATAATAAGTCATATGAATAATGTAGAAGTATCAGATTCTAATATTAGTACAGTGTTTTATGGAACAGAGAATGGTGATTTTTATACTTCCCACAAAATTAATCTTCCAGATGGATATAATCATAAGGAGAAGGAATGGTATACTTTAGCTACAGCAAATAAGGACTCCTATATAATTACATCTCCATATACTAGTGCTGAAGATCAAAAAACTACGGTTACACTGGCTAGGACAGTGGTAAAGGATGGACAGGTTGTTGGAGTTGTTGGATTAGATTTATCTTTAGATGTTTTTAGTTCAAGTATATCTAACATAAAAATAGGTGATGAAGGGGTTGTAGTTGTATGTAGTAGTAATGGTGATATTATATCTCATACAGATGAAGGCTTAATAGGTAAAAATTTAATAGAGGTAGATGAGAAACTTAAATCTGTAGTAGATGATAATTCGGGTTTTATAGAATTAAGTAATAATGGAAAAAGAAATTTTGTAGTTTATAATTTGAATTCCTTAGAAAACATAAAATTAGTGGCATTTATACCGGAAATAGAATTATTAAAAGATACTAATGCAGTTAGAAGCTTTTTAATAATAGGGATAATTGTAATAGGAATAGTTGCAATAATTATAAGCATAATTTTAGGAGAAGGCATCGCTAAAAATATGAAAAAGGTTAAGAACGTAATATCTAAAGCTGCCAAAGGAGATTTTACAGGTAAAGTAGAAATTAAGTCCAAAGATGACTTTAAAGAATTAGGAGATTACTTTAACAATATGATGGAATCAATTGCACTGTTAATGAAAAATGTGGACAAGTCATCTCAGGTGGTATTAAAAACTGCAGCTGATTTAGCTATAATGTCTAATGAAACTACTACTGCCCTTTCGCAAACGCATATAGCCATGGATGAAATAGCTTCAGGTGCATCTAATCAAGCTGAAAGTACTATTCAATGTGCAAGCCATATGGAGGATTTAGCCCAAGGAATTGATAATATAGAAAACTCCTCTACAGAAATTGATAGTATATCTAAAGATACAAAGAATTATAGTATTGAAGGAAGTAAAATAGTTTCAGAGCTAATAAACAGTTCAACAAAAATAAAAGATACTTTTGAAGTTGTTGGAAATATAGTGAAAGAAGTAAATGAAAGTATGGATCAAATAAATTTTATATCTAAAACAATTTCTGATATAACAGAACAAACTAATTTATTATCTTTGAATGCATCTATAGAGGCAGCTAGATCTGGCGAGGCAGGTAAGGGGTTTTCGGTAGTAGCTAATGAAATAAGAAGATTAGCAGATCAATCAAAGAGTTCAACTGATAGAATAAATGTTATGATTAAAGCGATAGAAGAAAAATCTATGTTAGCTGTATCTGCTATAAATAACTCTCAACAAGTGGTAGATGAAGAAGGAAAAATGGTAAGTGAAACTTCACAAATTTTTGAAAACATATCTGGAAGTGTACTTGAGTTATCAAGTAAGATAAGTGAAATTAAAAAATCTATTGAGAATATTCAATATGAAAAAATTAATGTAGTAAAAGAAATAGAAAATGTCACATCAATTTCAGAAAGCACTGCTTCAGCCACAGAAGAAATATCAGCTTCTACAGAAGAAATTACTGCTAATATGGATGAAATTTCAAGATATACTCAGAATTTAAATGAATTATCTGAAACTTTAAAATTTGAGATTTCAAAGTTTATAATTGAATAATACATTATATAAAAAAATGTATGAGTGAATTTCACTCATACATTTTCAAATTATATAAAAAATTTAATTTTAGAATAATTATACATTAAATCTAAAGTTTACTACATCTCCATCTTGCATTATATATTCTTTTCCTTCAAGTCTGTAGAATCCTTTTTCTTTAGCTGCAGCTTCAGAACCACATTCAACTAACTTATCAAAGGAAATTACCTCAGCACGGATAAATCCACGTTCAATGTCGGTATGAATTTTACCGGCAGCAGCAGGTGCCTTTGTACCTATTTTAATTGTCCAAGCTCTTACCTCTTGAACACCAGCAGTTAAGTAGCTCATTAGTCCAAGAAGTTTATAACTTGCATGAATTAGTTTATCAAGACCTGATTCTTCAAGACCATACTCTGAAAGTAAGTCTTTCTTTTCTTCATCATCTAATGTAGATAATTCTTCTTCTAATTTAGCACATACTATGATAATTTCAGATTTCTCCTTAGCAGCATAGGCTTCTACTTCTTTTACCATTTCATTTTCTCCGCCACACTCCATTAAGTCTTCTTCACTTACATTGCATGCATATAATACAGGTTTAGAAGTTATTAAGAAAAGAGATTTAACAAATTCTTCTTCTTCATCTGTAAACTCTAAAGTTCTAACTGGCATATTATCTTCTAAATGTTTTTTAATTTTTTCCATAATTGCATATTCAACTTTTGCAGTCTTATCCCCTGAGCGTACTAGTTTTATAGATTTTTCCATTCTTCTTTCTAGCACTTCTAAATCAGAAAAAATTAATTCTAAATTAATAGTTTCAATATCTCTTATAGGTGATACAGATCCTTCTACATGAACAACATTATCATCTTTAAAACATCTAACAGTATGAACAATTGAAGCTACTTCTCTTATATGAGATAAAAACTTGTTTCCAAGTCCTTCACCTTTACTTGCTCCTTTAACTAATCCTGCTATGTCATAGAATTCTATGGCAGTATGTACTTGTTTTTTAGAATTATATAGTTTTTGTAATACATCAAGACGGTTGTCAGGTACACTAACAACTCCTACATTTGGCTCTATAGTACAAAATGGATAGTTAGCAGACTCTGCTCCTGCTTTTGTAATGGCATTAAATAAAGTACTCTTTCCTACGTTAGGTAAACCTACTATTCCTAATTTCATATAATATTCGTCCTTTCTATGTAAACCATGTGGCTTATTACTTAAAAATTTCATTCTTTTAAATTATACTCTACAGAAAAGGGAATTTCAATAATTCTACAAGTTATATAGAGTAATAGAGAAAAAGCCGTAGAAAAATAAGGAACTATATTATATAAATGTAATATATTTGAAATTAGTTGAAAATTCTTTATATATATTTATAAATTTGTTTAAAAAAAGTTTTTCATTTAGGGAATATTTAAAAGGAATTTATGTAAACTTATAGAATTATTTATGGTACAATGATAAGTGTATAAATGGGGTCTATGATTTATATTATATAAATGTAAGACAAAACAAAGGAGAATATATAATGGAATTTAAACACTATTCAGTAATGTTAGAAGAATGCATAGAAATGTTAGATATTAAAGAAGATGGTATATATGTTGATTGCACTTTAGGTGGGGCAGGTCATTCAAAGGAAATTTTAAAGAAACTTTCACCAAAGGGAAGGCTAATAGGAATAGATCAAGACTTAGATGCTCTTAAGGCTGCAAAGGAAAAGCTAAAGGATTTTAATAACGTTACCTATGTACACAATAATTTTTATAATATTAAGGACATATTGGAGTCTTTAGAAATAGAAAAAGTTGATGGTATACTCATGGATTTAGGAGTTTCATCTTATCAATTGGATCAAGGTGAAAGAGGCTTTAGCTATATGAAGGAAGCAGCTTTAGATATGAGGATGAATAGGGAAGAAGCTTTTTCAGCCTATAATGTAGTGAATGAGTATAGTGAGGATGAACTCTTTAGAATTCTTAGAGATTTTGGGGAGGAGAAGTTTTCAAGAAGAATTGCCAGCAGGATAGTAGAAAAAAGAAAAGTAAAACCTGTTGAAACTACCCTTGAACTTGTAAAAATTATAGATGAGTGCATACCTGCCAAGTTTAAAAGGGAAGGTGGACACCCTGCTAAAAGAACATTTCAAGGTATTAGAATAGAAGTAAACAGTGAATTGAGTATTTTAGATAGGGCTATAGGTGATGGCATAGAAGCTTTAAATAAGGATGGAGTTATGGCAATAATTACATTCCATTCTTTAGAAGATAGAATTGTAAAAAATAAGTTTAGAGATTTAGTAGACCCATGTAAGTGTCCTAAGGATCTTCCTATGTGTGTGTGTGGGAAAAAGCCAATAATTAAATTAATTAACAAAAAGCCTATAGAAGCTACTAAGGAAGAACTTGATAATAATTCAAGAAGTAAAAGTGCCAAGTTAAGGGGATGTAAAAAGATTTAGTTCTAAAAACTAGATGGGGGTAGTAAAATGGTAGTAGAAAATAGAAAAAATAGGGTAAGTGGGAATACAGCTTTAGCTTCTCAGGTAAATCCGTTACCTAGAGAAAGGGTAAAAACTCCTACTAAACAAGGCCCAAGTAAAGAAGAATTAAGAACAATTAGGAAGCAAAAGATAGCAAAATTTTTAAAGCTTAATGGAAGTATAGTAGCAGCAGGATTAGTTGGGGCTATTATTGTATCTAGATACAGTGCTATATATAATAATCAAAAGGAAATAATAGTTCTTCAAGAGCAGATACAAACGCTAACAGAAGAGAGTGAAGATTTGAGAATAAAACTACTTAAGTTTAACAATTTTTCCTACATAGAAGAAGTTGCCACTAAAGAATTAAAAATGATTGAACCAAAGAGTACTAATGCAATCTATTGTGATATTAATGCAATTAAAGAGATAGCTACAAGTAGCACTAATGAAGAAAAAGGGGTTAGTTTATTAAGTAAAATTAAAAACTTATTATTTAATTAGTTAGTGAGGTAATTGTAGGTGGCAAAGAAATATTTTGTTGATAAGGTGTTAATGAAAAAAAGAATGATATTAGCTATGCTATTAGCTTTCTTAGTTTTCCTAGGATTAAGTATAAGATTAGGTTATGTTATGTTTGTTGAAGAATCAACCTATAAGTCTTTGGCGAAACAGCAATGGACTAGTGATGTTAGGATAAATGCTAAAAGAGGTAAGATATTAGATAGAAATGGTAATGAGCTAGCAATAAGTGCTAATGTTTATAGAGCGGACTTAGATTTGAACACTTTAAGGAAAGATATAGAAAACAATGGAATGACCATGGAACAAGTTGCAACAACTCTAAGTGGAATAATTGGAGAAGAACAGGCTGATGTATTACATATATTAACTAATCCTCTTCCAAATGGAAGGCCTAGAGGCTCTGCAATATTAAAGAGAAGAATAGAAAAGGATGCAACAGATGCCATAAGAGAGTTTTGTAAAAATAATAACATAAATGGTATAGTAATATCACCTGATACCAAAAGGTATTATCCAAATGGTAATTTTGCTGCCCATATATTAGGTCATACTAATTCAGATGGAGAAGGACTTACAGGGTTAGAACTGTATTATAATAAGTATCTATCTGGAGTTCCAGGGATTAAAGTTGCTGAAATTGACCAAAAGAGTGAGGGATTACCATATACAATCTCAGAATTTACAGAACCTATTGATGGAAGAAACGTAGTTACTACCATTGATGAAAATATACAAAACTTTGCAGAAAAGTTAGCTGAAGAGGCCTTGGCAGATAATGAGGCTAAAGCAGTATCAATTATGGTTATGGATCCTAATACAGGAGAAATATTGGCTTTAGCAAATAAGCCAGATTATGATCCTAATAATCCGTGGGTTGGGGGAACATCAGATGAAGAAATTCAGCAGATGTGGAGAAATAGATTAGTCAGTGATGCCTATGAACCTGGCTCTATTTTTAAGGTAATTACAGCTACGGCAGCTATAGAAAAGGGAATTCTTACAGAGGGAGAAGCTTTTAATTGTGGAGGTTCTCTTAATATTGGAGGAAGAAATATTCACTGTTGGAAGACTTCAGGTCATGGGCCTCAAACCTTTGAAGAAATATTAAAAAATTCTTGTAACGTTGGATTTATGGTTTTAGGAGAAAGATTAGGTGCTGCAAATCTTAACGAATATATTGAAAAGTTTGGGTTAGGACATAAAACCGGAATTGATTTACCTGGTGAATCAGCTGGTATAGTTAAAGCCACAAAAGATATATCTGTAACAGACTTAGCTACTATATCCTTTGGACAAAGCAATACAACTACAGGAGTTCAATTTATGAGAGCTTTCAATGCAATTGCCAATGGTGGATATTTGATAACACCTCATTTAATGAAGGAAATAAATCATTATGATGATAAAAAAGAGCTAGTAGTTGATGAAACCTATAAGATAGAAAAACAACAACGGTTTACTCCAGAGGCTATGACTGAAATGAGGTCTCATTTAGAACAAGTAGTTGGTGCAGGCGGAGGATCAAAGGCTAAAATTGATGGATATAGAATCGCTGGTAAAACTGGTACAGCACAAAAGGTAGACACTGTTAATGGTGGATATGCAAATGGTAAGTATCTATCATCCTTTGCAGGGATGGCTCCTGCTGATAATCCAAAGTATACAGTATTCGTATCTATTGATGAACCAAATCCATCTTGGTACTATGCTGGACAAATTGCTGCCCCAGTTGGACAAAAGTTATTTAATGATTTGTTTAATTATACAGAAATGAAGCCTAATGGAAGCTATATGGAAGTTGATGAAAGTTTAAAAGCGGATGTAATTGTTCCTGAGGCTAGAGGACTATCAGTTGCAGATGCTAAAAAAGTAATAACTGATGCAGGGTTAACTATTAGAGTAGAAGGTAGTGGAGGCACTATAACAGATATAAATCCAAAACCAGGGTTTACTCTTAAGGAAGGTAAAGAAATAATCCTATATGCAGGAGGAAGTAATGGAAGCGCAGATACAGTTATAATTCCTGATTTAAAGGGATTTACAAAGGAAAGTATCATAAAGCTTTTCGATGATTTAGGATTAAAGAGTGAATTTATAGGTGAAGGTCTAGTGGTAGAACAAAGTGTTGCAGGAAACCAAGAAATCAAAAAAGGAACCACGGTAACCTTCCATCTTGGCACCTTAGTAGATTAGATTATCCGGTAGTTACAGGTTGACTTGTGCTACCGGATTTTATATGCTATAAGGTATAAAAATTAAATTTTGGACAATGTTTTAATTAGAAAGAAAAGTATTTTAAGGATGTGAGCAAGATGAAAATAGAAGAGATATTAAAGGGATCAACCTATACAGTATTAAGTGGAGATGAGAGTATAGAAATTAACAATCCTCAATATGATAGTAGAAAGATAAAATGTGGAGATATGTTTTTTGCCATAGGAGGATTTAATGTAGATGGACACAATTTTATATCAAAGGCTATAGAAAATGGTGCTAAAGCTGTAGTGGTTGAAAAAGATGTGACTCTTGTTGAAGGCGTAACATTTATAAAAGTTGAAAGTGGTAGAAGGGCATTAGCTATAGCAGCTTCAAACTTTTATAACAATCCAAGCAAAAAGATGAAAATAATAGGTATAACTGGCACCAATGGTAAGACTACTTCTGCCTTTATGTTAAAGGGAATATTAGAGGCAAAGGGGTATAAAGTTGGGCTAATAGGTACCATAGCTAACTATATAGGGAATAAGGAGATTCATACAGAAAAAACTACTCCAGAATCTTTGGAATTGCAAAAGCTTTTTAAGGATATGGTGGACAGTGATATAGATTATTGTGTTATGGAAGTTTCATCTCACTCTTTAGACTTAGATAGAGTTTATGGGATTGAATTTTCACAAGGGATATTTACAAATCTAACTCAAGATCATTTAGATTTCCATAAAACCTTTGAAAACTACTTCAATGCAAAAAGCAAGTTGTTTAAAATTTGTAAACATTCTGTGGTAAATGTAGATGATAGTTATGGAATTAAGCTTCTTGAAAAAATAAACTCAAGGGTAACAACTTATTCTATTGAAAAAGAAAGTGATTTAAAGGGAACAGACATTAATTTAGAATCTACAGGAATTATATTTAATTTAAAAGAAAATGAAAAAACATATAAAGTTCAGTTGCCTATACCAGGTAGATATAATGTTTATAATGCACTAGGTTGTATTGGAGCTGCCTTAGATGAAGGTATAGATATGGGTACTATTGTTGAAGGTCTTTCTAAGGTTACTGTGCCTGGAAGATGTGAGAACTTAACTTTAGGGATGAACTTAGGTTTTCAAGTAATTAGAGATTATTCTCATACTCCAGATAGCTTAAAAAATATCTTAGAAAATCTTAGAGAACTTACTAAAGGAAAGTTGATTTGTATCTTTGGGTGTGGTGGTGATAGAGATAGAACCAAAAGACCTATCATGGGTGAAATAGGAACAGAACTCAGTGATATAGCCATAATAACCTCTGATAATCCAAGAAGCGAAGATCCTTATATGATATTAGAAGATATTAAAGCTGGGGTTGAGAAATCTAACTATAAACTTATTGAAAATAGAAGAGAAGCCATAAAAACAGCCTTACTCCTCGGGGAAAAAGATGATATTATAGTAATTGCAGGAAAAGGACATGAAACTTACCAAATCCTTAAAAATGAAACTATTCATTTTGATGAAAAGGAAGTTGTATTAGAATTGATAGAGGAGTTGGAGCTTTAGATGGAAACTATAAGGTTAAAGGAAATAGCTGAGGCTATATCCGGAGAAATATTAATTAGTGGAGCTACAGAAGAGTTTTCTAATGTAACCATAGATAGTAGAAATGTCTCTAAGGGAGATATTTTTATAGCAATCAAGGGAGAAAACTTTGATGGTCATAAATTTGTAAAGGGAGCTATAGATAGTGGAGCAAAACTTTGTATAGTACATGAAAAAGAACAATATGAAGCTTTAGATGAAAAAGATTTATCTATAATTTTAGTTAAGGATACTAAGAGGGCTCTTCTTGATTTAGCATCCTACTATATTAGCACTTTAGATATAAAGGTGGTAGGAATTACTGGTTCTACAGGGAAGACATCTACAAAGGATTTAATGGCAGCAGCTCTTAGTAAAAAATATAAGGTGTTTAAAACCCAAGGGAATTTTAATAATGATATTGGCCTTCCTTTGATGATATTTAAATTAGATAAAACTTACCAGGTTGCAATTTTAGAGATGGGTATGAGCGATTTGGGAGAAATTGATACCTTAGCAAAAGTAGCAAAACCATCTATAGGAGTCATAACTAATATAGGTACATCTCACCTAGAAAACTTAAAGACTAGAGAAAATATTTTGAAAGCTAAACTAGAAATAGCAAATAATTTTACAGAAGGAAATGTGTTAATTATAAATGGCGATAATGATATGCTTCACAATTATTACACAGATAAATATAAAATTGTAAAAATTGGTATAGATAGTGATTATAATTTTAAAGGTTGTAGAATAATTATAAATAAGGACAGTATAGAGTTTGGTGTTAAGGAAAATGGTGAGGATGTAAATGCTACTATAAAAGTACCAGTACCAGGAAAACATAATGTGCTTAATTCGTTATTGGCAATAGCTGTAGCTAGAGAGCTTAAGGTTACCTATGAAGAAATCCAAGGCGGAATAGAAAATTTAGAGGCTACATCTATGAGATTGGATGTTGTAAATTTAAATAACTATACTATAATAAATGATGCTTATAATGCAAGTCCAGATTCTATGGAGGCTGCTCTAGAGGTTTTAAAACAATATAATGGAAGGAAAATTGCTGTCCTTGGAACTATGAAGGAACTAGGTGAGGATTCTACTAGAGCTCATGAGCATGTAGGAGCTTATGCAAAGGCAAGTGGCATAGATTTATTATTTACCTTAGGAGAGTTTAATGAGAATTTTAAAAAGGGCTATGGCAGTGAAAATTTTATGGCTTTTAATTCCATGGAGGAGCTAATAGCAGAATTAAAGAAAACTATTAAAAGTGATGATATTTTATTAATAAAGGCATCTAGATCTATGAAATTTGAAAATATAATTAAAGAATTACAAAAGAAAAATATATAGGGAGGGATGGAATATGAATAAGTTAATATATTCTATTTTAGTAGCATTTATAATATCTTTTGCAATAGCACCATTTATAATACCAGGATTACACAAGTTGAAATTTGGCCAAAACATTAGAGAAGATGGACCACAAAGTCATTTAAAAAAACAGGGAACTCCAACCATGGGAGGAATAATATTTATTATTTCTACTTGTATTACTATGATATTAATGGTTAGAAATCCTCATGATGAAGCAATGCTTGCTCTTTATGCCCTTATTGCCTTTGGAGCTATAGGATTTTTAGATGATGGTCTAAAGATAATCAAGAAGAAGAATGAAGGCTTAAAAAGTTATCAAAAAATGTTGCTTTTAGTAATAGTATCTATAGTCTTTGGATATTATGCTAAGGATAAAATAGGAACGGATATTATGATACCTTTCCTAGGTACAGTAACTTGGGATTTAAAAGTGCTATTTATACCTTTTATAGTAGTATACTTTGCAGCAGTAACTAATGCGGTTAATCTTACAGATGGATTAGATGGGCTTTGTAGTTCTATTACCCTTTTAATTATGACTTTCTTTGCTCTTGTAAGTTTTGGCATGGCATATTATACTTTAGCAATTTTCTGTGGAATTCTAGCTGGAGCTATTCTTGGATTCTTAAAGTACAACTCGTATCCAGCACAAATTTTCATGGGAGATGGTGGTTCATTAGCTCTTGGAGGAGCTGTTGCAGCTATTGCTATGATATTAAAGCTAGAGCTTATAGTAATAATTGTAGGTGGAGTTTATTTATTAGAAACTCTTTCAGTAATTATTCAGGTTGCTTCCTTTAAACTTACTGGGAAGAGAGTATTTAAGATGGCACCTCTACATCATCACTTTGAATTAAAGGGATGGCATGAAAGCAAGATAGTAGCAGTATTTTCCATCATAACAGTTATACTATGTTTAATAGGATTCCTTGCACTAACTTATTAAAATGGCGTAGGAGGAATTTAATATGAAAAAACCCAAAATGAAATTGGGAGATGTGGACTTTCTACTTTTTGCTGTAATTATTATGTTAGTTACAGTGGGAGTTGTCATGGTATATAGTGCTAGTTCATATTTTTCAGCCTTTAAATATGATGATGCAGAATTCTTTTTATGGAAACAGCTTCAGTGGGCTGGACTTGGACTTATTGGAATGATGATCACATTAAATATCGATTACCATAAGTATAAAAAGTATACAAGGATTTTAATAATTTTTACATTTATAGCCCTTTGCTTAGTGTTTTTATTTCCACCAGTAAAGGGAGCTCAGCGTTGGATTAGACTTGGACCATTATCATTTCAACCATCGGAGATTGCAAAGTACGTGGTAGTGCTTTTTGTAGCAAAATATATATCAAGCAATCCCCAAAATATAAAAAAGTTTTGGAAGGGCGTAGTGCCTAACCTTTTATTTGCAGGTTTTATAGCAGGAATGATTCTTCTTGAAAAGAATCTTAGTATTGCCACAGTTACCATGGTGGTTAGTCTTATAATGTTATTTGTAGCTGGAACTAAAGTTATTCATATGGGAGGACTAATAGGAACTGTAGGAGTTTTAGGGGCTGTTTTTATTTTAACAGAGGAATATAGACTTAGAAGACTTTTAAGCTTTACTAATCCTTGGAGTGATTCTCAAGGAGATGGATATCAATTGGTACAATCTCTCTTAGCATTAGGTTCTGGAGGACTTATTGGTGTTGGAATAGGTCAATCAAGACAAAAGTGTTTTTATATTCCTGAACCTCATAATGATTTTATATTGTCAGTTATAGGTGAAGAACTAGGTTTTATAGGCTGTGCCTTTATAATTATATTGTTTATACTGTTTCTATGGAGGGGAGTTATTGCAGCATCTAAGGCAAAGGATATGTACGGTTCCCTATTAGCTACAGGAATAACTTCTGTAGTAGTTATTCAAAGCTTAATCAATATTGCTGTTGTTACAGGATCTATGCCAGTAACAGGGGTTCCTTTACCATTCATAAGCTATGGAGGGTCTTCCTTAGTAATTAATATGTTATTTATGGGAATACTTCTTAATATAACTCGGCAGAACAATAAAAAAACTTCATAGAAATAATAGGACTGAAGATGCTTTGTATTCTTCAGTCCTATTATTTTTGGATCTGTAGTCATAGGATAGAATTTTGAACAAATACTCAAGTATACTATTAAATAATAAAAGATAATACATAGAGTCGTAATATTTAATATTTTTGTAATGAATTTGTAATATAAAAATGGTATGATATAAGGTGTATTAATTTACTTTCATGTTCATATATTGTAATTTGGTGGTGAAAATGTGGCAAAAAAAACTAAACAGAGTTATGGTAATTATATAATAGATAATAAAGAAGAGATATTAAAGCGAAAGAAAAAAATAATTAAATTAAAAAAGACCATGTTACTACTTGTAGTAATGATTTCTATTTTAATAACTTTGGCTTTAACTTTACCTACTTTTAATTTATCAGAGATTTTAGTTAGTGGGTTGGTAAATTTATCTGAAGACGGTGTTAAAACAACTACAAAGCTTCAAAAGGGTACCAATATATTCAAGATAAAAACAAAAAAAATAGAAAAAGAGTTAGAGAAAAACCCTTACATATTAGAAGCAACCATTATTAGAAAATACCCTAACAAACTCTCTATTGCTATCAATGAGAGAAAGATTGCTTTCTACACAGAAATATCAGGAGGTTTCTATGTGATTGATGATAAGGGTGTGGTTTTGGAAAAAAAAGAATCTATCGAAGGCATAGAAGCTTTAAGGATTGAAGGAATTGATGAAACATGTTTAAAAATAGGTGAACAGATTAAAAATATAGATGAAGATAAAATAAAGGCAATTTGCAATATTCATAAATTTATAAAAGAAAATAGTTTATTTGAAAAATATAACATAATAAAATTGGAAGTTAATGACTTTGTAGACTTAAAATTATACGTAAATAATTTACACATGAAACTTGGAACTGTTGATAAAGTTAATAGTAAAGTTGCTAGGGGGTTTAGCATAATAGAAAGTGGGACCCTTGGAGAGATGAAGGGATATGTGGATGTAAGTTTTGAAGGCAATCCAGTTATTTATAAGGAAAAATAGATCAAAAGATTAAATAGTAAAAGCATCATAGTTCAAGAAAGATTTTATTGGGAGGTAGGGTAAGTGAAAAGTATTATTTCCAAGCTATGTACCGGACTTATATTTTTAATGTTTGGATTTGTTATAATTACTCAACTTAATACTATAGGGGAGCAAAGTACAGATAAAGTTGAGAGTTCACAAAGTCCAGAAATATTATTAGAAAATGAACAATTAAAAAAACAAAAGGAAGAATTGGAAAAGGCTGTTGAGGAACTAGAGGTGAAGGCGGCTGAATACGAAAAGGAAGCAACAGAAGATACAAAGAATCAAAGGCTCCTTGAAGAGCTAAATAATACTAGACTTAGAGCCGGATTAACTAATGTTGAGGGGCCAGGTATTACAATATATATTGATCCTAAAACTAGTTTATTCACTCCACAAGTAGAAGATGATCCTATACAAGATTATGAGTTACTGTATATCGTTAATGAATTATATGCTGCAGGTGCTGAAGCTGTATCCATAAATGATATAAGACTTATTGGAAACAGCAGTATAAGGATAGCAGGAAATAGTATTAGAATTAATGGTGAAAGAATTTCACAACAGGAGCGTATAGTTATAAAAGCTATAGGAAATAAGACTATATTAGAAGGGGCTATGGGATGGTTCATTCCTAATAGAGTAAAAAGAATCTGTGAGGTTACATCGGAAACAAAGGATAATATTAAAATTAAAAAGGCAAGTATACCAGTAAACTATGAACACATAAAAGAAGTACAAGAAAACTAAAAGTAGGAGTGATGAAATGATTGCATTAATAGGACTTATAATAGGAATTATATTAGGAATAGCTTTCAACATAAATTTTCCACTTAAATTATCACCATATATATCTGTTGCAATATTTGCTTGTATAGACTCCACTTTTGGGGCTATTAGAGCTACCTTAAATAAGGATTTTAGACCAGATATATTTATATCAGGATTCTTTGGAAATGCATTTTTAGCGGCAGGAATGGTTTATCTAGGGGATAAGCTGGGTATACCTGTATATATTGCAGCAATTATAATATTTGGACAGAGGATATTTACAAACTTTGCTGTTATAAGAAGGTTATTGATGGATAGAATAAAAACACATCATTAAGGAGATAATTAAATGCGAGTTAATGAAGCTAATATATTTTTACTTATAGCTACCATTATAATTGGTATTTTAATAGCTATGAATGTAAATTTAGGAGGAAAAACTAAATTTTTAGATGTAGAGCAGTATCAAAAGGCATATGATAGTAGGACAAAGTTACAAAATGAAATAAGTAATTTAGAAGACCAATATGTTGAAATTAATGATAAAATTAATAAATATGAAAGAAGTAGTATATCTGAGGATGAAGTTAGAAAAGAGATGATTGGAGAGATAAACAAAAATAAACTTGCATTAGGGTTGCTTCCAGTGGTGGGAAATGGTGTAAAGATTACTTTAAATGATGCGCCAGAAGCTGCAATTTTAGGGCAAGATGTACCCCTTTATATGTTAATTCATGATTCGGATTTAACAATGGTTGTTAATGATTTAAGAGCTGCAGGAGCAGAGGCAATAGCTATTAATGGATATAGAATAATAGGTTCAACAGCTGGTCTTTGTGCTGGAGCAACCGTAGAGATAGATGGAATAAAAATAATAGCTCCTTTTTATATCACAGCTATTGGAAATCAGGATGTAATAAAAAGTTTTCTTGAAAATCAACAAAATCATCTTAAGAGTTTAAAGGTAAGAAGTTGTTATGTAGATATTGAATCAGTTTATGATGAGAAGTTGCCAGCCTATAATGGAGAGTTAAAAAGCGAGTATCTAAGATTAAAATAAAAAAACTAGAAAAAATTAATAATATTATAATAATATTAAAGGTTTTTTAGATTATATCGAGAATAAAATATATGGGCATATATTTTCCATTATAAGCTAGAGTTTGTATATGAGACGGGAGGAATAAAATTGTCTATTGAAGAAAATTTTATAAAATTGAAGAATGAGTTGCCGGAAAAAGTGACATTGATTTCAGTATCAAAAACTAGATCTATAGCTGAAATACAAAATGTATATGACTTAGGGGAAAGAAATTTTGGAGAAAATAAAGTTCAAGAGTTAATGGAAAAGCAAGAAGTCTTACCTAAGGATATTAGGTGGCACTTAATAGGTCATCTTCAAAGAAATAAGGTTAAATATTTAGTTGGACGAGTTTATTTAATACATTCTTTAGATAGTGTTAGACTTTTACAGGAGATTGAAAAGCAATTTTCAAGTAAGGAACTTATTGCAAATGTATTAATTCAAATTAATATAGGTAGAGAAGAGTCTAAAACTGGGATTATGATGGAAGATTTAGATGAACTTATAAATGCTTGTGAACAGTGTAAAAACGTCAAGGTGAAAGGTATTATGGCTACTATTCCAAAAGGAGATACTGAAAGTTGTAATTACTATTTTACTAAGACTAAAGAAGTATTTGATACCCTGAAAACTAAAAGCTATAAAAATATTACCATGGAGATTTTATCTATGGGAATGAGTGGAGATTATAAAGAAGCTTTAAAAGTAGGATCAAATATGATTCGAATTGGTGAAGGGGTTTTTGGGAAAAGAGATTATAACAAATTAAAGTAGGAGGAAGGTTTATTATGGAATTTTTCAAAGGAATAAGTAGAATGATGGGATTTGATGAAGAAGATGATGAAGAATTATTAGAGAATAGGGAAGAAAACTATGATGAAGGTGAAGAGGAGATTGAAATTGAACCTTTCGTAAGCAAGAAGCAAAATAAAATAGTTAATATTCATACTGCATCATCCTCAAAGGTTGTAATTAGTAAGCCTTCAAATTATGATGAGGGAAAAATTATTGTAGACAATTTAAAGTCTAGAAGAATTGTTATTGTTAACTTAAATGGAGTAGAGCCTAAGGAAGGTCAAAGAATACTTGATTTCCTAATAGGAGCTATTTACGCATTAGAGGGTGGACTTCAACCTGTAGAAAAGGGAGTATTTATATTAACTCCATCTAATATTGAAGTTAGTAATGAATTAAAAAATGAGCTAACAAACAAAGGAATTTTTAGTTCCTTCAAATAAGTCTAGTACTCAAACTTAGTAAAGTATTACGTGGTTAATTTTTTATATATTTGAGTGGTAGAATATAGCTTAAAAAACATGAACAGTATAAAGAGGAATTATAATTAATTTAATAATATATAGTGAATTAGAGGAAAGCTATGGAGAAGAAGACCTTTTTAGATATATTTAAAGACCACGATAAAAATTATATTTCAAGTATATATGAGGATATAGAGCTATGTAAGAACATAGAAATTCCTATATATACAAAGGAGTTTGTGACTCCTGATATCTATATGAATATAAAAAACAGCCAAAGTAAACTTGGAGTTTTTGTTCATGGTACTGGTGTGTTTGCGGATTGCGAGAGAAAGATGTTATGTTTTTCTACTAATACATATGAAACTCTGGACTATGATATTCATGTTGTTAAGATAAAAAATAAATCAAAGTTTAAAGATCTTAAACATAAAGATTATTTAGGCTCTATAATGGCTTTAGGAGTTAAGAGAAGCTTATTTGGAGACTTAGTAGTAAAAGGAGATGCATGCTTTGTTCCAATGACAAGGTCAGTTTCTCAATATGTTCAAGATAATTTAACTACTATTGGAAATTGTCCATGTACCATTGATAGAATAGATACAAGTAGTGAAGATATCCCGAAGATTGAATTTGAAGAAAAGATTATAATGGTTACATCCCTTAGATTAGATAATGTGGTACCTAGTATTTGCAATATGTCTAGGGCTAAGGGCACAGATCTTATAAGTAATAGTTCTGTATTATTAAATTATCTTAAATGTAATAGAAAGGATAAATTAATAGAAATGAAGGATACTATTACCATAAGGGGATTTGGAAAGTATAAAATTAATTCAATTGAAGGAGAAACTAGTAAGGGACGAATTAAATTATTAATAGGTAAATATATTTAATGCGGGGTGAAGGATATGAAGATGACAGCTATGGACATTATGAACAAAGATTTTAAAAAAGCCATGAGAGGATATAACATGGATGAGGTGGATGAATTTTTAGAACAAATTTCTGAGGATTATGAAACTGTATATAAGGAAAATGCTATTTTAAAGGAAAAATTAGATGTTTTTCAAGATAAATTAGATCATTATGCAAAGATGGAAACTACTATTCAAAGCACTTTGTTATTAGCACAAAATGCTGCAGAACAGGCAAAGCAAAGTTCTCAATCAGAAGCTGAACTTATAATTAAAAATGCAAATGAAAGTGCTAAAAGAATTTTAGATAAAGCTCACACTGATGTTTTAAATATCAATGATGAATTCGATAGAACAAAACAGGAATTTGCTAAGTTTAGGAGCAAGTTTAGAAACTTTATAGTTACACAAATGGAAATGTTTGAAGCGCTAGAAAAAGATTTTGATAAAAATTATAATATTTCAACTGTAATGGAAGAGAAGGTGCATGAGCCAGCATTAGAAGTTGCTTCTGAAAAGGATGTAGAAAGCTTTGAATATAATACAGCTGAATTAGAGGATATAAAAAGCTTTTTTGTAGATAAGTAGTATTGAAATTTTATTTACATATATTGTGTAATTTTTGGTAAATATGATTAATGTATAAATAGAGTTCTTTGCGTTAGAGGGAGTTTTTACTCCCACTGAAGGCTATTAATAGAATTCTAAGTATCAATTTATTCATACTTAGAAGTAGTTGTCCTTTAGGGGAAATCATTATCCAGGGACGTAGCAGCTCTTTAATCTCACTTTAGGGTGAGATTTTTTTATCTGCTGAAAGCTATTGACATATCCCGGAACATGTATATTATAATAGATGTAGTTGTACCCAATTAATGTGAAAAATTATACTTGGATATGTATTAACATAATTGGTGACCTAAATTTGTATTAAAGAAAAGTACCTAGAATTATTTGTACCTAGGAAGAAAAGAGGAGATTTTAGCATGAGA
Organism: Clostridium sulfidigenes; assembly: GCF_000732635.1. Classification (GTDB taxonomy): domain Bacteria; phylum Bacillota; class Clostridia; order Clostridiales; family Clostridiaceae; genus Clostridium_J; species Clostridium_J sulfidigenes. The sequence goes on from NZ_JPMD01000001.1 coordinate 290,356, forward strand.
ATAGGAATTATAGGAGCTATGGAAGAGGAAGTAAGTTCTCTAATAGCTGATATGGAAATAAAGAAAAAAGTTACAAGAGCAATGATGACATTTAATCATGGAACTATTTATGATAAGGATGTTGTAATAGTTAGAAGTGGAATAGGTAAGGTAAATGCAGCAGTTTGCACACAAATTTTAGTTGATGATTTCAATGTGGATGCTGTTATAAACGTTGGTATAGCTGGTGGTATTGGAGAAGATATATATCCAGGAGATGTGGTTATTGCAACAGACTTAGTGGAGCATGATATGGACACGACTAAATTTGGAGATAGACCAGGTCAAGTTCCTAATATGGAAGTCTTTGACTTTAAATGTGATAAGGGATTAGTAGAAAAAGCCCAAAGTGCTTGTGAGGGTATAAAGGATATAAATGTTTTCACTGGTAGAATAGTATCTGGAGATCAATTTATAGCTGATATAGAGAAGATAAGATGGTTAAAAAGTGAGTTTAATGCGCTATCTTGCGAGATGGAAGGAGCAAGTATAGCTCATGCTGCTTATCTTAATAACAGACCTTTTGTTATAATACGATCAATTTCTGACAATGCTAATAATGGAGCACATATGGATTATGAAAAATTCAAAGCAATATCAGTTAAAAATTCAAATACTATATTGCGTTCTATGTTAAAAACTTTATAAGGTGATATTATATGAAAAGAATACTTGCAGAGAAAAATAGTGGAGAAAAAATTACAGTACAGGTTAAGGATGTAATCATAGGTGGAGATGACTTAGTGTTTATATCTGGACCATGTGCAGTGGAAAACTATGATAAAATGATAAAGATAGGAAGAGCGTTGAAGGACCAGGGAGCACATATGATGAGAGCAGGTGCCTTCAAGCCTAGAACATCTCCCTATGATTTTCAAGGTCTCGGTATAGAGGGACTAAAAATACTTAAAGAAGTGGGAAATGAATTTGGCTTACCAGTAGTATCTGAGGTAATGGATGCTAGAGATTTAGAAATTTCTCTTCCTTATGTGGATATGATACAGGTTGGTTCTAGAAATATGTATAATTATACATTTCTTAAGGAATTAGGAAAGCTTAAAGTACCTGTACTTCTAAAAAGAGGAATAAGTGCTACTGTAGCTGAATGGATTTATGCAGCTGAATATGTTTTAAAGGAAGGTAATAATCAAGTAGTGCTTTGTGAAAGAGGAGTAAGAACCTTTGAGACTACCACTAGAAATACCTTGGATTTAAACTCTGTAGCAGTGATTAAGGAAAATTATAGACTTCCTGTTATTGTGGACCCTAGTCATGGAACTGGAAGGCGTGAGTTAGTTGAAGCTATGAGTTTAGCTGCTGTGGCAGCTGGTGCAGATGGATTAATTATAGAAAGTCATGTAAATCCTGATAATTCTGTATCAGATGCAAGACAAACTATTAATGTAGAAAATTTAAAAAAAAATTATAAATAAGTCTAATGCCATTAAAAATATTTTATCCGAGTTAAGATAAGGGGGAGTGGTTTTGACTTTAGGAATAATAATAGTAGTATTAGGTCTAATAATAGATAGAGGAACAAAATGGTGGGCTATAGGTACCTTAAAGGGTTCAGAAGGATTAACTGTAATTAAGGATTTCTTTACTCTTGATTATCTAGAAAACCGTGGAGCTGCCTTTGGAATGCTTCAAAATAAGCAGTGGTTATTTATTGTTATTACTATAGTTGTAGTTATAGGAATGATATTCTATTTATTAAAGTATAAGCCTAAGTTCAAATTAGTATATGTATCTATTGCTATGATAATTGCGGGAGCAATAGGTAATCTTATAGATAGAATAAGTTATAATTATGTAGTGGATTTTATTATGGTTCATTATAGGGACTTGTATTATTTTCCAACCTTTAATGTGGCTGATATGCTAGTTTGTATAGGAACATTTTTTCTATTAATATGTATACTGAAGGATGAGATTTAATGGATTTTAAAAATTACACTATAGAAGAAGAAAATGTAGGGAAGAGACTTGACTTATTTGTAAGCGAAAATGAAGTAGATATGTCTAGATCTTTTGTTCAGGGAATTATTGAAAAACAACAAGTGAAAGTCAATGGACAGATAAAGAAAAGTAATTACAAATTAAGAATAGGAGACCAGGTTCAAGTAGAACTAGCTGAGCCAGTGGAGCTTCAAGTAGAGGCTGAAAATATTCCTTTAGATATAATTTATGAGGACAGTGATGTTATAGTAATAAATAAGCCACAGGATATGGTAGTCCACCCTGCCCCAGGAAATTATACTGGAACCCTTGTTAATGGTCTTCTTCATCATTGTAAGGACTTATCAGGTATAAACGGAGTTATAAGACCTGGTATAGTGCACAGAATTGATAAAGATACTTCAGGGATATTAGTAGTTGCTAAAAATGATAAATCACATAATTCATTAGCTATGCAGCTAAAGGACCACTCCATGAAGAGAACTTACTATGCCATAGTAGAAGGTATAGTAAAGGAGGAAGAGGGTACTGTTAGAACCAATATAGGAAGACATCCTGTAGAGAGAATAAAGATGGCTGTAGTTAAGGATGGGAAAGAAGCTATTACTAATTATAAAGTGCTGGAGCGATTTAAAAGTAATACCTTGGTGGAATGTAGATTAGAAACAGGTAGAACACATCAAATTAGAGTTCATATGGCTCATTTACATCATCCACTAATTGGAGATCAAGTATATGGATATAAAAAACAGAAGTTTAAATTGCGAGGTCAAGCACTTCATGCGAAAAATTTAGGCTTTATACATCCTACCACAGGAGAGTATATGGAATTTGATTCACAACTTCCAGAATATTTTCAGGATATATTAGATAAATTAAGAAAAGAAGTTTAGGGAGGGATTGTTATGGAACTGAAATCAGTACTTATGGACGATAAAGCAATTAAGAGAACTCTGACGAGAATTTCTCATGAAATTATAGAAAAAAACAAAGGTACAGAAAACTTAGTTATATTAGGAATTAAAAGTAGAGGAGTGCCACTAGCTAATAGAATTGCTGAACTGATCAACATGTTTGAAGGTGAAGAGGTAGAAGTAGGTAGTGTAGATATAACTAAATATAGAGACGACCTAAAAAAACCTGAAAACTTAAAGGAACATAATAGTATAGAATTAGGTGTAGACATAACTGGTAAGAGAATAATTCTAGTGGATGATGTTTTATTTACAGGAAGAAGTGTAAGAGCGGCAATAGATGCAATCATAGATAGAGGAAGACCTGAAATGATTCAGCTAGCTGTACTTGTAGATAGAGGTCATAGAGAGCTACCAATAAGAGCTGATTATGTGGGGAAAAACATACCAACTTCAAGAAAAGAGGATATATCTGTTGAACTAGTAGAAAAAGATGGAGTGGACTCTGTAAGTCTATACGAGAATAATTAGGAGAAAAAATTTATGTATAAAATAATTGTAACTACTACCTTTGGTATAGAGGCTATTACAGGCAAGGAGCTAAAGAATTTAGGATATGAAGACTTAAAAATAGAAAATGGAAAGATAACCTTTGAAGGAGATGAAATGGATGTTGCTATCTGTAATATCCATTTAAGAACTGCAGAGAGAGTTTTTCTAGAGATGGCAGAATTTGAAGCTACCTCCTTTGAAGAATTATTTCAAGGAACTAAAAAAGTTGACTGGGGTAGCTTAATACCTATTGATGGTAAGATGCATGTTATAGGAAAATCTGTTAAATCTACTTTACATAGTGTACCTGACTGTCAAGGTATAGTAAAAAAAAGCTGTAGTAGAAAAAATGAAAGAAAAATATGATACTAATTGGTTTAGTGAAGATGGACCAGTATATAAGATAGAAGTTGGAATTCTAAAGGATAAGGTAACCCTTGCAGTAGATACCTCTGGAGTAGGACTTCATAAGAGGGGATATAGGGAAAATGCAGGAATGGCTCCTTTGAAGGAAACCTTAGCAGCAGCCTTAGTTTTGATAGCCAAATTCAATGGAGATGAGCTTTTAATAGACCCATTTTGTGGATCAGGAACTATACCTATAGAAGCTGCACTGATAGCTAAAAATATAGCACCAGGAGTTAATAGACACTTTGTAAGTGAAACTTGGCCTACCTTTGACAAAGAAATTTGGGAGCAGGTACGTGAAGGAGCAAAAAGAAGTGTTAATAAAAAAGACTTCGTTATTCAAGGCTCTGATATAGATGGAAGAGTACTTAGAACTGCAATGGATAATGCTAAAAAAGCAGGTGTAGAGAAGTATGTTAACTTCCAAAGACTTGATATGAAGGATGTAAGAAACAGAAAAAAAGGTGGTATGATAATAACTAATCCACCCTATGGAGAGAGACTTTTAGATGAAGATGAGGTTAAGTATCTCTACAAAACTTTTTCTAATGTCTATGCAGGACTAGAGGATTGGTCTTGCTATGTACTAACATCCTATGATGACTTTCAAAAGGTATTTGGAAAAAAAGCTGATAAAAACAGGAAACTTTATAATGGAAGAATTCAATGCTATTACTATCAATATAATCCGAAGAAATAAATTAAAGACTATCTCAAAAAGTTTTGAGATAGTCTTTGTTTTAAACTTGCTTTAAATCAAGTTTTATAGGATCTACATAGATGGTTTTGTTTGTGGAGTAGGTTACCATACCAGGCTTTCCTTTAGCCATTTTTTTAACATTTCTAATTTCTGTATAGTCTATGGGTACCTTTGTAGAGTTTTTACCCTTGCTATAGAAGGCGGCTAAGGTTGCAGCTTCAAGAAGGGTGGAATCAGGTACTTCTCCAAGGTTTTTAATGATTACATGGGAACCTGGGATATTTTTTATGTGAAGCCAAATATCATTGTTATGAGCAAACTTCAGAGTTAAATAATCATTTTCTAGATTGTTTTTACCTACATATATGTCAATGCCATCGCTAGATATGAAGTGGAGTGGTTTTGAAGGCTTAGTCTTTTTACTTTTCATAGACTTTTTGAAAGCAATGTAGCCAGTTTCCACTAACTCATTTTTTATATCCTCTAAATCTTTATAGTTATCAGCATTTTCAATATTACTAAGTACTGATTGAAGATATTCATCCTCTTCTTCAGCTAATTCTATTTGGATATAAGCATTTTCTTCTGCAGCTTTTAATTTATTGTATTTTTTAAAATACTTTTGAGCATTTTCAGAAGGGGTTTTATTTACATCTAAAGGAATTTTAATATATTCTTCTTCCTCACTATAGTAATTTAATGCTTCAACCTCTTTATCACCCTTTTTGATATTATAAATATTTGCAGTTATAAGCTCTCCATATAAATTATATTTTTGCTTTTCTTCACATTCAATTAAAGTTTTCTTTAGAATGTTTAATTTTTTTTCGACTCTGTCTATGTTATTTATAACTAGCTTTTGCATATCATGACTTTTACTTTGAAGTCTATTTATTTTATCCTTTGCATGATAGAAGCTTTCTAGAAGACTACTAGGAGAAGAATATTCTTCACATTGTCCACCATCATCTAAAATATGCTCTAGCTTTATACAGTGGAAATCTTTTAGTTCATCATTTATGGAATAGCTATAAAGGTCATAATTATTATCTTTGGATTTAGCAAAAAACTCTATTAAGAATTCATAGATTTCCTTTAGGTTATTTTTACTTAAAGGAATATTTCTTTTATTTAGCCTAAAAGAAATCTCTTTAGCTATAGGATTACTTACTCCATCTAAAACTCTAGTAAAGAATTTTTCATTTAGTTCTTCATCTTCATAGAGACTTAAAATTTTTTCTTGAAATGATTCAAAGGTAGTGTTGAATATATCAAGTTTATTACTTTCAGGAGGATATACATATTCAATACCAGGATAGAGTACTCTATAGCTATTTATATCTGGTGTAATATGTTTTATGGAATCCATGATGAGTCCATCTCTTTTTCTTATCAAAGTAATGTTACTGTGTCTACCCATGATTTCAATTATCAGGGTATATATACTGTTAAAGCCTAATTCATCACTACTTTCAAAATCTAAAAGTAGGATTCTGTCGTTATTTAATTGAGTAACATCTTTTAAAACTGCAGTATTTAGATATTTTCTTAAAACCATACAAAATACAGGTGCCTTAAGTGGGCTTTCCTTAGAGTAATCAATAAAGTTTATTCTAGGATAAGAAGCGTTAGCATTTAGAAGTAGTCTAACAGGTTTCCTATTTATTTTAAAGCTCAGTACTATTTCATCCTTTTCAGGTTGGGTTATTTTATCTATTCTACTGCTTATTAGAGTGTTTTTTATTTCATTGGCTAGAGAGCGCAAATATAATCCATCTAGTGCCATATAAATCATCCTTTCATTTAAGCATATATTTTACAGTATATCACTATTATTTTATAAATAAAATACAAAATAAGTTAGGACAAGGATAATTTCCTTAATTGAAGATGATATAATAAAAGTAATATGGCATTTGAGGAGTATTTAAGTTAAAGGAACTGTAGTTGCTTAAGAAGTAATAAGAATGAATTTACATAAAAGTTGAATATATAGAAAAAATTATAAAGGTGGGGTAGATATAAATGGAGTTAAGGGAAAGTATTATTGACTTAAGAAGGGAATTTCATAGATGTGCAGAAGCTGGGTGGTTAGAATTTGAAACCACCATAAAAATAATGGATTACTTGAAAAAACTTGGATATAATCTACAATATGGTAAGGAAATACATAGTAATCCAATGGGTATGGCTGATGAAGAAATACTTACTAATCATAGGATAGAGTGTACTGAAGCAATTAAAAACAAGTCCTATAATGTAGATGAAATTCTACAAGGCTATACTGGTGTAGTAGCAACTATAGATACAGGAGTTCCGGGTCCTACCATGGCTTTTAGATTTGATATAGATGGTCTTAAGGTTGAGGAAGCTAAGGAAAATCATAGACCTTTTAAAGAAGGGTTTTCTTCTAAAAATCCAGGAATATGTCATTGTTGTGGTCACGATGCTCATATAGCTATGGGCCTTCAGCTTGCAAATACTGTTGTAGGGATGAAAGAAAAATTAATAGGAAAAATAAAGCTCATATTTCAACCGGCAGAGGAAGAGGTTAGAGGTGCTAAGTCTATGGTAGAAGCTGGAGTTTTAAAAGATGTAGATTATTTATTTTCTGGTCACATCGGCTTTATTAATAAAAATAATGCCATAGCTGTTAAAGTTAAAAATTTGCTTGCTACTAATAAAGTGGAGGTAGAGTTCTTAGGTAAATCTGCCCATGCAGGTCTTTGCCCAGAAGAGGGAAGAAATGCTCTTTTAGCAGGAGCAAGCTGCATTTTAAATCTTCATAGCCAAGTGCAATTTGGAAAAGGAGTAGGAAGACTTAACGTAGGAACTCTTCATGGAGGAACTGGAAAAAATGTTATAGCAGATAAAGCAGTTTTACAGTTGGAAACAAGGGGCGATACTAACGAAATTAATGATAGAATCATGGATATGGTTTGTCGAGTAGTTAAGGGTGCAGCAATTTCCTACAATGTGGAATATAATATAAGAGTAGTTGGTTCTGCAAGGGCATATAATAGCCCCGATAATGAATTTTCTAAGATAGTAATAAAAAATCTTAGAAGTTTACCTATAGAAATTATTGAAGAATTTTCCTTTGGAGCCTCTGAGGATATAACTTATATGTTAGAAGAGGTGGAAAAGCAAGGGGGAAAGGGAATGTATTTTATAATTCCATCTTCTATTGTGGCACCACATCATAATCCTCATTTTGATTTTAATGAAGAATCACTTATAATAGGTCATGATGCTTATGTATGTATGATAAAAAACTTTTTACAAAAGGATATAATTTAATTAAACTTGAGATAAATTTACTAAATTAAACAAGCTAAGGGATGTGTAGTTTTGAAAGAAGCAATGAAAGAAATTTTGGAAAAATATTATGGATATAAAAGCTTTAGGACAGGTCAACAGCCAGTTATAGAATCTATTTTAAAGGGAGAGGATGCACTTACTATAATGTCTACAGGTAGTGGTAAGTCTATATGTTATCAAGTGCCTGCTTTAATCCTTCAGGGATTAACTATAGTAATTTCACCTTTAATTTCCCTTATGAAGGATCAAGTAGATGCACTTAAGGACATGGGAATACCTTGTAGCTATATTAATAGCTCCTTAAGCAGTAAAGATTTTAAAGAAGTATTAGATGGAATAAAGGAAGAAAAATATAAAATACTTTATATAGCCCCTGAGAGGTTAGATAATATAGAATTTTATAATGTAATTTCTAGGATACCTATTAGCCAAATAGCTATAGATGAGGCCCATTGTGTATCTCAATGGGGGCATGACTTTAGAGCTAGCTATAAAAGAATTGCAGGTTTTATAGAAAGGCTTATGGTGAGACCTATAGTTACAGCATTTACTGCTACAGCTTCCAAAGAAGTAAGACAAGATATAGTAAAACTTCTAAAACTTCAAAGTCCTAAAATATTTATTACTGGCTTTGATAGAGAAAACTTGTCTATAAATATAGTTAAATCTGAGAATAAGAAGAAATATCTTCTTAAATTTATGGAAGACAATAAAGAAAACTCTGGTATTATATATGGAGCTACTAGAAAGGAAGTAGATAATATTTATAGGGAGCTTTCTAGTAAGGGATATAATATAGCTAGATACCATGCGGGCTTATCTGATGAGGAAAGAAAAGAGAATCAAGAAGATTTTATTTATGATAGAGTTAAGATTATGGTGGCAACTAATGCCTTTGGCATGGGAATAGATAAGTCTAATATAAGATATGTGGTTCACTATAATATGCCTAAAAATATAGAAGGTTATTACCAAGAGATTGGAAGAGCTGGTAGAGATGGTGAGAAGAGTCAGTGTATATTATTATTTTCTCCAGGAGATATCCATGTTCAAAAGTATTTAATAGAGATGAGTATAGAAAATCCAGAGAGAAAAAATAATCAGTATAAAGCACTTCAGCAGATGGTGGATTTTGTTTATAGTAATGATTGTTATAGAAAATATATTTTAAATTACTTTGGAGAAAGTTATGAAGATGACTGTAACAATTGTAGTAATTGTTTAAATCAAGGAGAGATAGTTGATAAAACTGTAGATGCTCAAAAGGTACTATCTTGTATATATAGGATGAAACGAAACTATGGTGCAACTATGCTTATAGATGTACTTAGAGGATCAAAAAATAAAAAGGTTACACAGTTTAATTTTCAAGAGCTATCTACCTATGGAATAATGAAGGATTATTCAGGTGAAAATCTAAAAACTTTTATAAACACATTAATTTCTCATGGATATATAAATCAAGTTGAAGGAACTTATCCTGTCCTTGCATTAAACAATAAGTCTATGGAAGTACTTAGAGGTCAGGAAGTAGTTCACTTTAAAGAATTTAAAGTTAAAGTAAATGCAGAGGTAAGAAATGAACTCTTTGATATATTAAGAGAACTTAGATATAACATGGCAAAGGCTGCTGGAATTCCTCCATATATAATTTTTAGTGATGGAACCCTTAGGGAAATGAGTGTTAAGCATCCTACAAATAAGGAGGAGTTTTTAGAGATATCTGGAGTGGGAGAAACTAAGTATAGTAAGTATGGTAAGGAATTTCAAGGTGCTATTATAGAGTATGTTGAAGCTAACAATCTAACTGTTAAGGAAAAGGATAACTCTGATAAAAGCTATGAAGAAGTTAGTGTAACTAAATCAGAAGAAGGTAGAAGTATTAATGAGGAATCAGGGGATTTTTATGTAAATACTGATAAAAAACTATTTGAAAAGTTAGTTTTAGTGCGAAGGGAATTAAGCAGGATAGAAGGTGCTATGGAACAGAATATCATAGCAAAAAATACTCTAAAAGAGATAAGTGGAAGATATCCTAAAACCTTAGAAGAGCTAAAGGATATAGGAGGTATGGGGCCTAAGAAGATAGAAAAATATGGAGTGACTTTAATAGAAGCAGTAAATACATATATAGAAGAAGAAGGAGTAACTCCTACATGGGAAGAAAAAAAGAAAAAAAGATTAGTTATAGATGGAGATGAAAGAAAGAATAAGGAAATAGCTTTAGATATGTTAAATGAAGACTTTGCAATTAAGGATATTGCTGAAGAGATTGAGGTATCAATTTCAACTATACTTGGATACGTTACAGAGTATATAGAGGAGTATGGAAGACCTAAGTTTACTATTCCTTTAAATAAGTTTTTTAACCAAGATGAAGAAAAAATTATCATGGAAGTTTGTGAAAGAGTTGGCTATGATAAGGTCAGTAAGGTAAAGGCAGAGTTACCTAAGACAATTAATTATGAATCTATAAGAGCTGTTATACTTAAGAATTATTTTTAAGAGGAGAATATTATGGAAATTTTAAAATTTATAAAGATGCAGGGAGCAGGAAATAATTTTGTGGTTTTTGAAGATATGGAAGTAAAACACAATGATTTAGGTACTTTAGCTAAAAAGTTATGTGATAGAAATTTTGGCATAGGAGGAGATGGAATATTAGTAGTAAGAAGAAGTAAAATTGCTGATATTCAAATGATAATAATAAATAGTGATGGTTCCTATGCTGGTATGTGTGGAAATGGAATAAGATGCTTTGCAAAATACGTATATGAAAATAACATAGTAAGAAAAAGTGAGTTTACCGTAGAAACAGGAGATGGTATAAAGGTTTGTCATCTGTTCATAGAAGATAATAAGGTAAAAGCTGTTAAGATAAATATGGGAAGAGAAAGTTTTAATCCAAAGTTTATTCCTGCTTTAGGAGAGGAAGAAATTATTAAAAAAGATATCAGTGCCAATGGGAAAAGCTATAATATAACTTCATTATTACTTGGAGTTCCTCATACTGTTTTATTAACTGAAGATGGAGGGTTTAAGGTTGAAGAAGGTGCAGCCATAGAAACCCATGAATTATTTCCACAGGGGACCAATGTTAACTTTTGTAGAGTTGTGAATAGAGGGGAAATAAAGGTTAATACCTGGGAAAGAGGAGCAGGGCCAACCCTTGCCTGTGGAACAGGATGTTGTTCATCGGTGGTGGTTTGTAATAAATTAAATTTAGTAGATAAATCTGTGAAGGTTATGGCTCCAGGAGGTATTTTAACTATAGAAATAACTGATGATGGAATAATGATGACGGGGCCAGCGGAGAATGTATTTAAGGGTGAAATAGCAGTATAAGTGAACGATTAAGGGTTTATATTGAAACAATTTATAAATTTGTTTTAATATAAACCCTTTTTTATTTATTTATAGAATTATATTAGAAATAAATGGTAATAATTATAGTTGTAATAAAAGAAATCTATATTTTAAATATGTTTAAGGAGATAAACTGGTGATCAACAAAATAGATTTAGATTCAATAGCAATAAATACGAAGGCTATGTCTATGCTTTCCAAGGAAGTGTGTGAAGAGTATAGCATTTTACCTTATGACATAAAAAATAATGAGATTTATTTAGCTACCTTTACGGAGCATTCCAATGAAGAAATTAATAGATTAAGATTTATTTTAAAGAAAAAAATTATATTTAACTTATGTACTATAGATCAATTTAAGATTTATTTAGATAAATATTATGAAGAAATTTATAGAAAGCAAATAGTTAAGGGACTTAAAGGTGAAGAGTATCCTAAAAAGGAGCGTGATAAAGAAGTAAAAGGACCCATTATTTCTTTAGTGGATTCGATTTTTAGAGAAGGTATTGAAAAAGGTGCAAGTGATATACATATAGAGTCATGGAAGGATACAATTACTGTAAGATATAGAATAGATGGAGTTTTAAATATTTTTAGTACTTTACCTAAAAATCTTTATGAGGTTATAGCCACAAGAATAAAGGTTATGGCAAATATGGATATTACTAATAAATACACGCCAGAAGATGGAGAGATAAATCTTAAAGTAAAGGAACATATTTATGATTTAAGAATATCTACAATGCCTACTGTTCATGGAGAAAAATTTGTAATAAGAATATTACAAAGAAATGCACCTTTGTTAAATATAAATAAGCTGGGGTTTACATCTAAAGATTATCGAATCTTAAAAAACATATTAAAGTTTAAACAAGGTTTAATTATTATTACAGGTCCTACAGGAAGTGGTAAAACTACTACTTTATATTCTATGATAAATGAGTTGAACGAAGAAACTAGGAATATAGTCACTGTAGAAAAGCCGGTGGAGTGTGAAGTTGAAGGAATTAATCAAGTTTCTATAGGAGATGGTAGTGCTACCTATGGAAATATATTAAAGGCAGTGTTAAGACAGGATCCTGATGTAATAATGGTGGGTGAAATTATAGATAAGGAAACTGCTGAAGTAGCTATAAGAGCATCTTTAACAGGTCACTTAGTTTTAACTACCTTGCATACTAACGATGCTAGCAGTGCAATAAATAGACTAACTAACATGGGGATAGATGTAGATATAATTAAAAGTTCTCTTGTTCTTGTAATTGCTCAAAGATTAACAAGATTAATATGTGAAAAGTGTAAGGTGAAATATAAGTTATCCAAGGAAGAAAAGAAGCTTTTAGCCATGGATAGGGTTGAAGAAGGCTATAGAGGAACTGGATGTATTAAATGTAATAGCACTGGATACAGAGGAAGAACTGTAGCCTATGAGATTATGATTATGGGAAAGAGATTAAAGGAGTCTATGGATAGTGGGGATAGTGATATACTAAGAAACATAGCTATTGAAGATGGAATGATTACTATGAATGAATATTTTAAGGAATTAGTTGTAGAGGGAAGTACTTCTGTGGAAGAGTATTATGGAAATATGCAGGTTTATAACATTGAAAAAGCCTTAGGAGTGGATTATGGAGTATAAGTATAAGGGGATAAATGTAAAGGGAAAAATTGTATCAGGAAAAGCTATAGTAGAAGATCATTTGAGTTTAATGGAAAAATTAGAAGAGGAAGAAATATATTGTATTAAATATAAAGAGTTGCATAAAGAAAATACATATTTGTTTAAAAGAAGGATTTCAGAAAAGAATTTATCTACTTTTTGCAGAAATTTAAAAAATAATTTAAAGGCGGGAATTCCTTTAGTTAATGCTTTGAAACTATTAGAAGAGCATTTAGGGGATAAAAGGTTATGTGAAATTTTAAATAAAGTTATAAACAATATAAAAAGTGGTTTATCTTTTTCAGAAAGCTTAGAGAAGTTTAAAAGTGTATTTCCAGAATTTTTTATAACATTAATTCATTTTGGAGAAGAAAGTGGTAGATTGCAGCAGATTCTAACTTTCATGGAAAAGTACTATATGAAGGAATATAAAAGGCGAAAGAAAATTATTAGCGTAAGTACTTATCCTATAGGATTATTTATATTTGTATTAATTATGGGGTTAGTTGCCATTTACAAGTTAGTACCTGCATTTTTCAATTCTATGGATATAGAAAATATGAAACTCCCTTATATAAGTAGATTTTATTTAGGATTATCTAGAGTTATAAATAGTCTAGGTATACTTGTAGTACCAATAGGCATAGGAATTTTTATTGGCATAAGATTTATATATATTTATCTAAAGGGGAAGGGGATAACCTATAACTTTAAATATAAAAATCTATTAACAAAAAATTTAGAGAAAAATAGATTTTGTTGTAAATTTACTATGGCTCTTTCAATGATGATAGGTAGTGGTATTGATATAAAATCTTCTTTAATTTTACTGAGAAATTGTGAAAATGCCATTTACATTAAGGAGCGGTTAAATAGATGTATAGAAGGGTTAGAAAGGGGTGATAGCCTTTATGAGGGCCTTAAGCTGTGTGATATTTTTTCAAATTATTTTCTATCAACAATATATATAGGAGAAATTAATGGAAGTATTGAAGAGGTGCTGCAATGTTGTAATGAAGTCTTCGAAGAAGAACTTGAAGGGAAATTAGATAGGATCACATCTTTAATAGAGCCGCTACTGATAGTCTTTGTAGGTCTATTTATAGGATCTATCATAATTGCAATTATGATTCCATTGTTTAATATGTACAATACAAAGTTTTAGAAGGTATTAAGGTAGAAAGCTATGAAGAAAAATGGATTTACTCTAATAGAACTAATAGTGGTATTAGGTATATTATCTATATGTTCATTTATAATATATCCTCATTTAAACTCCTATGAGGGAAAGAAGTTAGCCATGGAAATGGAACATGGGGTTAATGGCACAATTGAATTTATAAATAGCTGTAAGATGTATGCAAGAAATAATTATGATAATAGGAAACTCTTTAGATTAGTTATCCAAAGTAGAGAATTAAACCTATACCATGGAACTACAAAAGTACACAGTTATCTATTACCAGATTCACTAAGGATACATATATCTAATGATGCTAGTATAAGTATACCATTAGATATTGACGGAAATACATCTATGGGAAGGTCTATAAATATATATGATTCAGAGGGGCGTAGAGAAGTTATAACCATAAAGGTAGGAACAGATTATGTTAGTAAGCAAAAATAAAGGAATTACACTGTTAGAAACTATAATTAGCATGTTAATCATATCTACTATTCTCATAGGAGCACTTACTTTTTACAGTGTAATGGGAAGATGTGAAGAAGAAGAGCAAAAGGAAATGAAGGCCACTTTTCAGATAGATGCAGTTAAAAAGCTTATTTTATGCAATATGGATTATGGTGATATTAAAGAAGATATAGTTGGAAAAATTAGATTCATAAATACTAGTGATTTATCAGAAGAAGCTATAGGTAGTATAAATATAAAATATATTATAAAGGATGAAGTAAAACAATACCCAATTATAATTTTAACAGGAACTGAAGAAACTGGTAAAGAAATTATAAAAATAGAGGTTTTATATAGGTTTCAAGATGGAAAGGAAATAAATTATGTATTTTACAAGGGTAATTATGAGAAAAGCTAAAGGTGTTACTATATTAGAATTAATAGCGGCTTTAAGCATTTCCTCGTTAATAATTACAGTTATTATTAGCAGTTATAGTATTTGGATGAAAAGTTATAAGGAACGAGTGTATTATTCTAGTGAAATTACAGGGATTTATGAAGCACTTATGTATATAGACAATTATGTTAATTATAGAGGTGAAGGATGTTTTTTTAAAGATGGGGATATAATTATACCTACATCTGTAGGAGAAAGTTATGTTTCTTTAGATGGGAATGAACTTAGGTTTTTTTTCAAGAATAAACATGGAGTAGGCCACACCAATCAGCCTCTGTTATATGATGTGAGAGAATTTAAAGTTAGGCAAAATGGTAAGGTTCTATTCATTAAAATAGTTACGGATAAAGGAATTAGTGGAGAGAGAGCAATTGGTAAAATATAAAATATGGTTAAACATGTGTAGAAAAATTCATAGGGGATGGATATTAACTTATGTGGTAATTGTAGGAATGATTATTTCCCTTACTATATGTTATTCTATGAAATCCTTTATTAATAGAAATTCTTATATTAAAAATTATGTGGAATACAACTTGAAAGAAAATAAGGACCATAGCTATAAGGAGCACTTAATAGCTAGTTTTAATAGTTATGTACTAGAAAATATAGAAACTATAAATGCAGAGACTCCAGAGAAATACTTTGAAAGGAAGGCTGGTGAAAAACTAATCACCTATGATAATAGTTATATAACCTATGATTTAAGCAATAAGTATTTTCAGATCAATGGGTTAAATAGAGTTTATAGGTTCGTTGTGGATATTAATGGTAGTAAAATTAAATATATTCTTAAGGGGAATTTAGTACAGTAGAAGGGAGAGTTATGAAGAAAAGGTGTACAATTGAAATAAGTGAAGAAGAAATAAAGTTTGTAAAAGAAAAAATTAAAGATTTAAAAAAGCATAAGAATTTTTACTGTACATATTGCAGTAAGAAAAATTATAAAGACAGTGATGTTGCAGTTGAGGAAAATTTAAGAAAGCTTAATTTGGACATAATTTTAGAAGGAGAAGAGATATTTGTACATAATGTTTTTGTGCCTAAAGTAAATAAAATTAAACTAGATTTAATTGTTAAAAATCAGGTAATAAAAATTTTTTATGACATAGAAAATATAATCTTTAACTATGAAATTATTAGGAATAAAAGAGGAAAATTAGAGGTAGCCATATACTGCATAAATGTAAAGGATTCACTTTTAATGAATCGAGAATTGTTTTTAGGGGCAAATATAAACTCTGTAATACCTATACAACAGTTATATACAAATAAATACAACAAAAAGATAAAAAATGGAGAATTCACTTTAATAATATATAGAAATAAGTATGTTTATATCATTGAAGTAGAAAATGGAGCTATAAGAGCAAATAGAGTTATAAATGGAAGTAAAGAAAATGTAAATATAGAAATCTTAGCATTTTTGAGAGAGATTAGTGGGGAAGAACATAATAATAAGGGAATTTACATCATTACAGATGAGAAAAAGGAAAAGGTTAAGGTTGCTAATTTATATGAGATGAAAAGGAGTTTTCCTGTAAATTCTTAATTTGTGAAAGGGAGGGAGACAATGAAAGAAGGATATTATCCTCAATGGTATATAGAGAGTTTAAGGTACATCTATAAGAAAAATATAATAAGAACTTTGATATATTTCTCTATATTTTTTATAATTATTTCCATGGGAATATTAGGGAATTATTATAAGAGATTAAATATTGTAGATAAAGCGCAGTATAACAAATACATAGATTTAAATAATAACAGAAAAAGTATTACAACCTTTGCATATAACTACATTTATGAAATAATTTCAAAGGAAGATCTTGAGATAAATTCTATGAATATAGATGACAATAATATAGGATTTAATATAAAGGTTAAAGATAAGGAAGATTATTCAATGTGTATTAAAATTTTAGAAGAAAAGTTTTCAATAGTTGAAGTTTCATCTATTCTTCAAGAGAAGGAAGAGCTATATTTTACAGCTAAGGTAAAGATTGATGGATACTAGAAAATATAAATTAATTAATATTACTATAGTTATAGCAACTATAATACTCTTAATAGCCTATGGTAAAACACAAATAAATTTAAACAATGCTAAAAATCATAGAAATTTAGTTGTAAGTAACCTTGTAGAAGAAAATAAAAAGGAAGAGTTTAAACTTGGAGAATTTTTAAATAGATTAAGAAGTTATAATGATATTTCTTTAAATAACATTGTTGTTTATGACTCTTGGGGTGAAGTAACTATCAAGTGTAAGGGGGATTTTACTACTTTTAAAAATTTACTTAGTGATTTAGGTAAGATGGATGAAATAAAAGAAATTAACTCTTTGGTGGTGGAAGAAGATATTTGCACCTTTATTCTTGTATTCAAAAAAATCTAAAAATTTTGGTATTTTTATGTTGACTATTTATTTATTGTTATGTATAATTAGTGCCAAGGTAAAAGTAAATATTGTCTTATCACGAGCGGTGGAGGGACTGGCCCTTTGAAACCCAGCAACCTGTGTATATATATTGAATCATATATCTTTATATGTGCATCATGGTGCTAAATCCTGCAGCTTTTTTGAGCTGGAAGATAAGAGAATGAATTGGCATGCATGAAGTTTTATGCACTAGAGATTTATTCTCTAGTGCTTTTATTTTTACCCAAAATAATTAAATCTAGATTTAAAGTAAATAGGATATCTACAGTAAAGGACGGTGCTAGAGAATGATAGAGGTATCACATATCAATAAGAGCTTTGAGAGTTTAAAAGTTCTAAAGAATGTATCATTTACCATAGAGGAGGGACAAGTATATGGAATTATAGGTCACAGTGGAGCTGGAAAATCTACCATGTTAAGATGTATAAATGGATTAGAAGGTTATGATGAAGGTAGTTTGAAAGTTATGGGGAAAGAAGTTTCCTCTATGACAGAAAGAGAAATTAGAGAGTTTAGAAAAAATGTTGGAATGATATTTCAAAATTTTAATTTACTTAAAAGATCTAATGTATATAATAACGTGGCATTACCATTACAACTATGGGGATATGATAAAGAGTATATAGAAAAAAAGGTGGAAGAATTGTTAAAAATTGTTGGATTATCCCATAAGATAAAGTCTATGCCTAAAGAATTAAGTGGCGGAGAAAAGCAAAGAGTAGCAATTGCAAGAGCTTTAGCTTTAGAACCTAAAATATTACTCTGTGATGAAGCAACCTCGGCACTAGATCCTAAAACTACAAAGGACATTTTAGAGCTGTTATCTAAAATTAATAAAGAAATGGGGATTACCATAGTAATGGTTACCCATCAGATGGAAGTAGTAAAGTCTATATGCCAGCGAATAGTCCTTGTAGAAGGGGGAGAAGTTAAAGCTGAAGGAAATGTAGATGAACTATTCTTAAGACCAGGATATACCCTAAGAAAATTCTTAGGAGAAGAAGAAGAAATTTTATTTAATAATGGAGTCAACATTAAGATATATTTTCCAGCAAATAAAAGTGAAAATTCATTTATAACTAACATGGCTAGAGATTTGAATGTAAATTTTTCTATTGTGTGGGGCAAGTTAGAAAGATTTAGAGAAAATGTATTGGGATCATTAGTCATAAGAGTTGATGAACAGTGGAAGGAAGTTGTTACTAGTTACTTAGAAAAAAATAAATTCCAATGGGAGGTGTTATAGTTATGACAGCAGAAGCAATTATAGGGATCCTTAGTAGTGCACTAATAGAAACTTTAATAATGGTAGTGATATCTACGATCTTTGCAGTAATTATTGGTATGGTTTTAGCCATAGCTTTAATACTAACAACCAAAGAAGGTCCAATGGAAAATAAATATATATATAAAATATTAGATGGGGTTATAAATACTTTAAGAAGTTTACCTTTCGTAATATTGATGGTGGTAGTAGTTCCTGTTACTAGAGTTATTGTAGGTAAATCCATAGGAACTACAGCGGCCATAGTACCTTTGACTATAGCTACAGCGCCTTTTGTTGCAAGAATTATTGAAACTTCTTTAAAGGAAGTAGATAAAGGAGTTATAGAAGCAGCTCAATCCTTAGGAGCTACTAAGACTCAAATAATATTTAAAATAATGATAAAAGAAGCCTTACCATCTATTGCGTCAGGTCTTACTTTAACTATTATAAGCATTATAGGCTATTCTGCCATGGCTGGATCTATTGGTGGAGGCGGTCTTGGAGCAGCAGCTATAACCTATGGATATAATAGATTTAATACTCCAATTATGATATTTACAGTGGTAGTTTTAATTATATTTGTTCAATTTATTCAAAGCTTAGGAAACTACATATATAAGAAACTAAGCTAGTATTCAAAATTTAAGTTTAGAAATTTTTAATCAAGGAGGAATATATACATGAAAAAATCAGTAAAGAAATTATTAAGTTTAACGTTAACATTAACTTTAGGGGTGACTTTAGTAGGCTGTGGTTCTAAGGGAAAAGCAGGCTCAGAGGCTAAGGGTGAAGATAAGGTTATAGCTATAGGAGTATCTCCAGAGCCTCATAAAGCTATAGTGGAAAATGCTATAAAGCCACTATTGGAGAATCAAGGATATAAAGTAGAAGTAGTAGAGTTTTCAGATTATGTACTACCTAATACTGCCCTTGAAGAAGGTGAAATAGATGCAAACTATTTTCAGCATGTACCTTTTTTAGAAGCTACAGTTAAGGAAAAATCTTATGATCTTTCTTATACAACAAAGGTACACCTAGAACCAATGGGAGTATATTCAGAAAAATTAGATGATATGGGGGATATTAAAGATGGTGCGGAAATAGCAATTCCTAATGATCCATCTAATGGAGCAAGAGCTTTAAAACTTTTAGCTAAAAATGGAGTAATTGAAATTTCAGATGGGGATCTAGTAACTGCAAAAGATATTACTTCAAATCCGAAAAACATTAAGATTACAGAGCTAGATGCAGAACAGTTACCAAGGGTTCTAAAAGATGTAGAATTAGCAGTAATAAATACTAACTATGCTTTAGAGGGGGGACTTAACCCTTTGAAAGATGCTTTAGCAATTGAAGGTACAGATAGTCCATATGCTAATATCATTGCTGTTAGAACTGAAGATAAAGAAAAGGATAAAATAAAAGCTTTAACAAAGGCAGCCACTTCTGAAGAAGTAAGAAAATACATCGAAGATAATTATAAAGGAGCTATTGTTCCTGGGTTTTAAATCTATCAAAATGTATATAATAGATATGAATATATGGATATAATATGTATTTTTAATAATATATTTAAACTTTTATTGCAAGTTTCTTAATATGAAGGTATAATTTGTTTGCAAAGAATACATAGTTTTGATAAAATATCATTGTTAATGTAAATGTAAGTAATTATAATTATTAAATTAGGTAATTAATTTATTACTAAAATTTAGTATGCATATTAATAACTACATAAGGTATTAAAGTGCTTTAAATAGGTTATAATAATTTTATTAACAAAGGCTATTATATATTGGGAGGTTACATTATGATATCAGCTGGAGATTTAAGAAAAGGAACAACTTTTGAAGATGGTGGACAAGTTTACACTGTTGTAGAATTTTTACATGTTAAACCAGGTAAGGGTGCTGCCTTCGTTAGAACTAAATTAAAAAATGCTATAACTGGAGCGGTTACAGAAACAACTTTTAACCCAACTGCTAAATTCCAAGAAGCAGTAATAGAGAGAAAAGAAATGCAGTATCTTTATTCTGATGGAGAGTTATACTACTTCATGGATCAAGAAACTTTCGAGCAAATTCCTTTAAACTACGATAAAGTAGAAGAAGCTATAAAGTTCTTAAAAGAAAACATGTTTGCAATAATTAAATTCTACAAGGGTGAAGCTTTCTCAGTAGAAGCTCCAAACTTCGTTGAATTATTAATTACAAACACTGAACCAGCAGTTAAAGGAAATACTGCAACTAACGTGTTAAAACCAGCTACAGTAGAAACAGGGGCAATAGTTCCAGTTCCTCTATTTGTAAATGAAGGAGACACAATTAGAGTTGATACTAGATCAGGAGAATATATGGAAAGAGTTTAGTCCATATTGAGCTAGCTTTCATAATTGAAGGCTAGTTTTTATTTGATCTATGAATACATATTTAATAGGTTGCAGAGATATATGAAAACATACTGTTTTTAATAAGTGCTTCATATAATGAAATATTATATTTCGTTATATGAAGCACTTATTTTTTGCAAAAAATAAAAAAATAAAAATATTATAGTAATAATTATACATGAAAGGTAATAACAATTAAGTAAGAAAGGGTGAGTTGCATGATTACTAAAGATGTTTTGGATATACTATCTCCTTCTATTAGAAATGAAGTTATAAACTATGACCATGGTGGAAAACTACAAGAAATTAGATTAAAAGTTAACAAACCTCTTATATTTATAAGCAATAATAAGGAGATAAGAACAAGTTATAATACAAAACTAGAGGACATAAAGATAATTATTCAAAAGATAAGTAGCTACTCCATATACGCCTTTGAGGAAGAAATCAAACAAGGATATATAACTATTCAAGGTGGTCACAGAGTTGGAATTTGTGGTACCTGTGTTATAGAAGAAAACTCTCTTAAGACTATAAAACACATATCTTCAATTAATATACGTATTGCTAGAGAGGTAAAGGGATGTAGTGATGGAATCTTACCTTTTATTATTAAAGATAATTCTATATTAAACACTATAATAATATCTCCACCTAAATGTGGGAAAACAACTATATTAAGAGATTTATCAAGGGAGATATCTAATGGATTGTCAAGATATGGGTTAAGTGGCAAAAACGTAGCTATTATTGATGAAAGAAGTGAAATTGGAGCATGTTATAGAGGGGTTCCTCAAATGGATGTAGGCATTAGGACAGATATATTGGATAACTGCCCGAAAAGTCAAGGAATAATCATGGCCATTAGAAGTATGGCTCCTCATCTTATAGTATGTGACGAAATAGGTACCTATAAAGATATGGAGAGTGTTGTGGCAGCATTAAATTCAGGTGTAAATGTAATAACGACTATCCATGGATTTAGTGAAAAGGATCTCTATAATAGACCAGTATTCAAAGAAATTTTAGAAAATAAAGTTTTTCAAAGAGCTGTAATTTTAAGTAATAAGTGTGGCATTGCAACCATAGAATATATATATGATTTTACAAAAGGTGAGAAAGTAAGGGGGTGGTAATAAATGATAAAAGTAATAGGTTTTATTCTCATAGTAGTTTCATCTACTATTTTAGGATTTTCCTATGGAGAAAAATTTAAAAAAAGAGTTAGAGAGTTAAAGGAATTTCAGCGAGGCGTATATGTATTAAAGAATGAAATAAATTTTACCCATGCATTACTTCCAGAGGCTCTTAATAAGGTCTATGAAAAATGTGAAGAACCCATAGCTGGAATTTTTAAGGAAGCGTCAGAATTAATTATTAGCAGCGAAGAATGTGATGTAAATAGTTGTTTTATTCATAGTCTAGATAAAAGAGTGGACAAATTATCCTTAACTAAAGATGATCTAGGCATATTTTTAGATTTTACTAAAAGCCTAGGTGAGATGGATATAGAAGGACATAATGATATGTTTGCACTAACTCTAGAAAATTTGGGAAAAGCAATTAAGAATGCCGAATATAACATTGATAAAAACGTGAAGATGTATAGATACCTAGGGTTTTCCTTCGGTGCCATGATAGGAATTATTTTAATGTAAGGAGGCGTGTGGATTTTGTTAGATATAAGTATAATAGTGAAAATTGGTATAGTTGGAATTGTAATGATAGTTTTAGATAAGGTTTTAGATAGTGGAGGGAAAAAGGAATATGCAGTTATTAGTAATTTAGCAGGAATAGTAATAATACTAATATTAGTGATTAGTTTGGTTTCAAAGCTATTCAATGCAATACAAACTTTATTTTACTTTTAGGAGGAAACTATGGATATTATCAAAATAGTATCCTTTGCACTAATAACTCTTCTTATTGTGATAATGGTAAAAAGGGAAAGACCAGATATTGCACTTTTAATTAGCTTAATAGCAGGCATAATAGTATTTATGTTTTTAGTTAGCAAGCTAACTATAATAGTAAATTTCCTTCAAACCTTATCTAATAAAGCTAATATAGACATAGTGTACTTGGATACAGTATTTAAAATTTTAGGTATTGCATATTTATCATCCTTTTGTAGTGAAATTTGCAGGGATGCTGGTGAGAGTAGTATTGCATCAAAGGTTGAATTTGCTGGTAAAATATTAATTCTTACTCTTGCAATACCAATACTAATGGCTGTAATGCAAACAATATTAAAGATAATGTAGGTGTAAATATGAAGAAAAGTATATTTGTTTTAATAGTTATGATCATATTTTTAATTCCTATAAAAGCTTATGGTAATGATGAAGTAAATATAGATGATGAGCAAATGAGCAAAATAAATGGACTATATGATTATATAAGTAATCTGGATACTGGAACTGAATTACTAAAGGATATGTCGCCTAAGGAATTTGTACAAAGTTATATGAAAGATGGACAAGGCTCCTTAGAAAGAAAAGAAATATTAAAGATGGCTTTGGGATACTTATTTAAAGAAATAGTAGTATCTTTTAAAATAATAGGACAACTTATCATAATAGCTATAGTTTGTGCATTATTAAATAATCTTCAAAATGCCTTTAGCAATGAAAAGTTGTGTAATGTAGCATATTTTGCTTGCTTCTCTGTGATGATTATACTGATTGCTCGAGGATTTTATATAGGAGTGGAATTAACCCAACAGGTTATAAATAGTATAAGTGATTTTATGGTAGCGCTAATGCCGGTGCTTATAATGTTACTGGCAAGTGTAGGAAGTGTAAGTCAAGCTGTGGTAATGGATCCCATTATTATGGGTGTATGCACCTTAGGAACTAAGCTTTATTCTTCTATAATCATACCTATAATTTGTATGAGTTTTGTCCTAGACTTTGTAAATAACATATCTAATGAATATAACGTTAAGAATTTGACTAGTTTACTTAAAAAGTTTGCTCTATGGGTTCAAGGTATTTTTCTAACAATTTTCGTTGGTATTATAACAATTAGGGGAATTGTAGGAAATAGTTTTGATGTGGTGACCACAAAAACAGCTAAATTTGCCATGGACAGTTTTATACCTGTAGTAGGTAAAACTTTGTCTGATGCCTTTGCAACAGTAGCCAGCTACACCTTACTTTTGAAAAACTCAGTTAGTCTATTAGGTGTAGTAATTCTTATATCTATAATTTTACTTCCTATAATAAAGATTTTTGTTATGGGATTCATGTATAAACTAACTTCTGCATTATTACAACCAGTAAGTGATAATAAAGTAACTAATATTATAGATGCTGCAGGAGGATCTTTGATGCTACTTGGTTCTTGCATTATATGTGTCAGTGTAATGTTTTTTATAATGATTGCTATAATAGCTGCTACAGGTAAAGGATTTATTCTAATGTAGATATTAGATTAATTTTTGTTAAAAGTAGGTGATGGAATGATAGAAGCCTTAGGAAAGTGGATAATAACCATATGTGTGGCAATATTTTTTTCTACAGCAGTACAAATGATATTACCAGATAATTCATTAAAAAAGTATTGTAATTTTGTTCTTGGGTTAATTGTTTTTGTAGTTATATTAAGTCCTATTTTAAAAATATTTAATGAGGAGCTACAAGTGAACAAAATAATTGAAGAATCTGCAGACTTAGTATTCAATGATAAAGGTGAGAGAAATTATGAAGAATATAGACAGGCTAATATAAATAGTACATTAGAAAGGTTTAAAAGCAATTTAGAAAAACAATGTGTAGCTGATTTAGAGAAAAATTTTAAGGGAGATCGGTATAGTGCCAAGGTAGATGCAGCTTATGACAATGAAAATAGCATTTTTCTTATTGAAAGAATTGAGATAGGAATTAATGATGGTTCAGTGGAAAGGGTAAAAAAGGTACAAATCGGTGATGAGTCAGTTCAAGTAGACAATCAAGATTCTTCAACAGATAAAAAATCAATGGAGGTTAGAAATTTTATTAGCTCTACTTACGATATAGATGAGGAAAATATATATGTATACAAACTTAATAATAATTAAACATAAATTTTATATAGAAGTTTGGGGGGATAAAAGTGTCAAATAATCTTAAAAAAATATTTGAAGATATTTTTAAGGGAAAAGGAGGTGAGAGCAAACAGCAAGATAAAGATTCTAAAAATACTATAGGAGAAAGTGGTAAAAAGCCAAAGGTGATAAATTCTAATCTATTAACAAATTTAGCCATAGTATTTTTAGTTGGAGTTCTATTATTAATAGTAGGAAGTATGTTTACAAAGGACAATAGTCCAAAGGGAAGTGACAGTGGAACTGCTAATGTAGTGGCAATAGGTGGTGATGAAATACAAAAGAATACAGATACTACATCTTCAGCTGTAGATAAGGCTTATAAGGAGAAGATGCAAGAAGAATTAATTAGTTTATTAGAGAAAATAGAAGGTGTAGGTAAAGTCCATTCTATGATTTATTTCGAAAGTGGACAAGAACAGGTACCAGTATTTAATGAAGAAACTTCAACTAGTGTTACTAGTGAAAAGGACAATGGTGGGGGACAAAGGGAGATAACACAAGAAAATGGTGGGAGTACAGTAGTTATGGAAAATAAGGAAAATCAACAACAACCCTTTATAACAAAAACTTATAATCCTACCATTACAGGTATTTGTGTAGTAGCTGAAGGAGCTGGGGATTCAGTGACAGAATTAAGGATACGTCAAGCTGTAATTAAATTATTTGGTCTTTCAGATGATAAAGTACAGGTATATCCTATGAAAAAGTAGCATATAAATGTGATATAAATAAAAAATTCGGGGGGAACTATAATGAATAAAAAACAAACTATAATTATTTCTTCACTAGTAGTATTAATTTTATTTGCAGGTTATTTAGCGACTCAAGTAAATGGACCACTTTATGTGAGTGATACAAAGGGAAATGATGGAACTACAATTAGTGCATCAACTAATGCAAATTATTTTACAGAAGCAAGATTACAACGTGATAACAATGCCACTAAAACTCTTCAAACTTTAAAGGCTTTATTAGATGATGAAAATACTCCACAAGATCAAAAGGCAGAGGCTGCGGATGAATATAAGAATTTAGCACTTCAATCTGATAAAGAAGTTAAAATTGAATTAGCACTTAAAGCTCAAGGATTTGAAGAAGCCCTTTGTACTTTAGATAAGGAAAAGGCTACAGTGGTAGTTAAACATGAAGGAGAGCTTTCAGACCAACAAGTTAGACAAATTAAAGATGTAGTTATGAGTAAAGCTGATATAAAAGATATAGAAATAAAAGTAGCTGAATAACTAAACATATTTTGTTTTAAAAACAGTAGAGTAAAAATCTGCTGTTTTTAATATGTTTATAGGGTAATATTTATAAAAGTGGGTAATATAAAAATAATGAGTATTTCTATTATAAAATTTGTAAAAGAAATTGTTATCTGATATAATATGAATATTATTAATCACACTGGTAAGGGGGTAGTGAATTATGGAAGAAAATATATTAAATGAAGTTCCTACAGAGGAAGAAGTTGGTATAGTAAGAATATCTGACGAAGTTATTGGTGTAATAGCTAGTCTTGCAGCATCCGAAATAGAAGGTGTTGCAGGTATGAGTGCTGGATTAGTAGAAGATATAAGTAAAAAGCTCACTGGTAAAAAGAATATATCAAAGGGCGTTAAAGTAACTATGGATAACGATTCTGCAGTAATAGATTTACATATGTCCGTGGAGTATGGTATAAAGATACCGGATATGTGCTTAAAGGTGCAGAAAAATGTTAAGAACACTGTTGAAACTATGACAGGTTTAAATGTATCATTAGTTAATATTAACGTGCAGAATATTATATTTCCTAAGATGAACAAAGAAGAGGAAATAGAGTAATTTTAAACACCCTCTAGTGAAGAGGGTGTTTCCATGTGTAAAATTAACTTATCCATGTCATGATGTGGAGTTTAATTTCAATTTTAAAAACATAATATTAATAAGATGATATAAGGAGCTTATACATAAGAAACTCCCGTTTCAGTGGATTTATATAGATAATTCATTTATAAAAAGTTACAAAAAACTTATTAGGAAAAATAACAAACAAGAGATATTTTATGGAGGTATATATATGAATAGAAGAAAAAGTAGAGAGATAGCAACTAGGTTAATATTTGAAATATCAATTAACAAGGAGAGTTATGTAGATATTATTGAAAATTTTCGTGAAAATACAGAGGAAAAAATAGAGGATATAGACTTTGAATATGTAATAAGAGTATTAAAGGGAGTATCTGAAAATGAAGCTCAAATTAATGAAACTATTTCTAAGTATCTAGTAAAATGGAAATTAGAAAGATTACCAAAGATGAACTTAGCTATTCTGAAAATGGCAACTTATGAAATCTTATTTGATGAAGATATTCCAAACAAAGTTACTATTAATGAAGCTATAGAACTTGCAAAGAGGTATGGAGATGATAATGCACCATCATTTATAAATGGGGTGTTAAATAATTTAATTAAAAAGTAGGTGTATTTATGGGAACAAAATTAAGTGGAAAAGACTTGGCAGTTCAACATAAAAGCGAAATTAAAGAATTAATTGCAAGCAGAGTGATAAAAGGGAAAAGACCTCCAAGGCTAGTATCAATAATTGTTGGTGAAGATGGAGGATCTATTTCATATACTCGAGGACAAAAAAAGGTAAGTGAGGAGCTTGGAATATTGTATGAAACAAAAATGTTTTCAGAAAATATTTCTGAAGATAAGCTTATTGATGAAATTAAAGAGTTAAATCAAGATAATTCTGTTGATGGAATAATAATTCAATTACCTCTTCCAAAAGCATTAAATGAAGAAAGAGTTTTAGATGCTGTTGATGTAGAAAAGGATGTAGATGGACTTACAGATTTTAATCTAGGAAAGATGTATAAGGATAAAAAATCTTTCATGCCATGTACAGCTAGGAGTGTTCTTGAACTTATTAAATCTCAAGTAGATATAAAGGGAAAAGAAGCAGTAATAATTGGACGAAGCAACATAGTTGGAAAGCCAGCAGCTTTTTTACTTCTTAAAGAAAATGCTACTATTACTATATGTCATTCAAAAACTATAGATATAGAAAGTGTTTGTAAAAAAGCAGATATTTTAGTTTCTGCCATAGGAAAACCAGGCTTTGTAACTAAAGATTTTGTTAAAGAGGGTGCCATAGTTATAGATGTAGGAACTACTATGGTGGAAGGTAAGGTCAAAGGCGATGTAAACTTTGAAGAAGTAATAGAAGTGGCTAGTTTGGTAACTCCAGTACCTGGTGGAGTAGGCGCTATGACAACAACTATGCTTATGAAGAATACCTGTGAGGCATGGTTAAAAAATGTACAGTAAAATTTTAACAGTGACAGCAGTAAATAGCTATATAAAGAAAGTAATAGATAATGATTTTATCCTTAAAAATTCTAATATCAAAGGAGAATTATCTAATGTAAAAATCCATAGCAGTGGTCATATATACTTTTCATTAAAGGATAGTTTTACAAAGCTTAAATGTGTAATGTTCAAGACAAGAGCCATGAATTTAACATTTATACCTAAGGATGGAATGAATGTAGTAGTATCTGGGAATATATCTATCTATGAGAAAGAAGGAACCTACCAACTTTACTGTAACACTATGGAGGTAGAAGGGGAAGGACAACTCTTTATTGCATTTAATTTATTAAAAGAAAAGTTAGAGAAAGAAGGACTTTTTGATAATAATTTAAAAAAGGCAATTCCATCCATGCCAAGAAGAATAGGAGTAATTACGTCACCTACTGGTGCAGCAGTAAGGGATATAATTAAAGTAGCAACTAGACGAAACCCAAACATTGATATTTTAATATATCCATCCTTAGTTCAAGGGATCAATGCCAGTAGAGATATAGCTGCTGGTATAAAAGCTCTTAATAATATTGAGGATGTAGATGTGATACTTTTAGCTAGAGGTGGTGGCTCAATCGAAGAGTTATGGGCCTTTAACGAGGAAGAGGTAGCTAGGGCTATTAAAGCCTCTAAAATTCCTATTATTACAGGAGTAGGACACGAAACAGATTTTACAATAGCTGACTTTACAGCTGATTTAAGGGCAGCCACTCCTTCCCATGCTGCTGAAATTGCAGTATACAGCTTAGAGGGGTTCAAGGAAAAATTAAATGGATTAAGAGAAGAAATAAAATATGCTATTATTAAAAATATTAATGATAAATTTAATATTCTTAATAATATGCTTAATAAATTATTGTTATATAGCCCTGAGAATTATGTGGTAAATCAATATGATAAGTTAGATAATCTAAAAAGTAAATTAGTGTTTACTATGGAGTTAAGGCTTCAAGAGGAAAGAAATAGATTAAAGGTTATAAGCCATAGATTAATTGGAAATAACCCATTAAACATATTAGAGAAGGGGTATAGCATTATAAAAAGTCCAGAGAATCAGCCTATAGAATCTTTAGAAAAATTGAAAAAGTATGAAGTTGTAGGGATTACTATGAAAGATGGTCATGGACTATTTAAAATAGAACAGGTGGAGGAATAACATGGCTAAGAAAAAAGAAACTTATGAGAGTAAGGTCCTCAAGTTAGAGGAAATATTGCTTGAAATGGAAAATAGAGAAGTTACTTTAGATGAGGCTATTTGTAAATATGAAGAGGGAATGAAGCTTTATAGTGATTTATATAAGACTCTTCAAGAAGCAGAAGGAAAAATAAAGATATTGACAGATAAAGGTGAAGAAGATTTTCATCAGGAAGATTAATTGTATTTTGTGAGGGATTAAATATGAATATTAATATCTATAAGGAAAAAATAGAAAGTTGGATGGAAAACTATTTTAAAACTAAAGATGTTGGTGATAGTTCCGTGTTAGAACCTATAATATATAGCTTAAAGGTTGGGGGTAAAAGAATAAGACCTATTCTTATGATTTGTACTTATAATATGTATAATAATATTATAGATGAAATCCTTCCTTTTGCTGCGTCTATGGAGATGATACACACCTATTCATTAATACACGATGATCTTCCATGTATGGATGATGATGATTTAAGAAGAGGTAAACCAACAAATCATAAGGTTTATGGAGAAGCTATGGCTACCTTAGCTGGAGATAGTTTACTAAATGAGGCTATGAATGTTATGTTTTCACAATGTCTAAGTGGGGAATTGAAAAAAATTAGAGCAGCAGCGATTATTTCAAAGTCATCAGGTATAGATGGTATGATAAAGGGTCAAATTATAGATATAAGAAGTGAAGGTCAAAAAATAAATGAAGAAATTCTTTTAGAGATGCACAAGAATAAAACAGGTCAGCTAATATCAGCTTCTATTATTGCAGGGGCTACAATGGGAGAGGCTCCAGAAAAAGATTTGGAAACTCTTAAATCTTTTGGAGAAAAACTAGGTCTTGCATTCCAAATTAAAGATGATATTTTAGATGTTGAAGGAGATTCGAAATTACTAGGTAAAACTCAAAGTGATGGAGAAAATGATAAAGCGAATTTTATTACCATGTATGGAATTAATAAGTGTAAAGAGTTTTGTAACAATTTAACTCAAGAATGTTATGAGCTTTTAAATAGCATAGAAAGAGATACAAAAGAACTAGAAGATATAACTAAGTTTTTGTTGGAGAGAGAATACTAATCTACTAAAACAAATGATTCTAAGCACATTTAACTTTATCCGATGACTACCAGCTCTAATACTCCCATCTTTTTCAAATCGGGAGTTAAGAGCTGGTACGTCACTGGATAACGATTTCTCCTAAAGGACAACGAATTCTAAATATCAAATTAATTGACACTAAGAATTCTGTTAGTAAGTTTCAAGGAAGCTAAGAAATCTGTTAATAAAAAAAGTAATGTCAATTAATTATAGTTATGCTATAATTAATTTAATGAGGTGGTGCAGTATTCTAGTCAGGTAAGTACTTTTGAGGACGGGGCTAAAAATCCGTTGAAGGGCACATCGATGAAGTTCCTTGTGCTGGCCTGTAACGCCCAGTTGTGGGCTTGTGCTGGGAGTAAGGTTGTGGGGCGACCGCAAAGGCATGCGACATCGACCCTACAATCGTGGAGACCAATGTTTGTGCTTTGGGAGAGATACCCACGGTACGGCACTGGATTAAACCTGCATTGTGGTAAACGAGCTATGTGCAGAGTAGCCTGCCTTGAGTGAGGTGGGTAGAGGTGAGAACAAATCTTGTTACCCCGGCCAGGGTAATGGGGCTATTGCTTGCTAAAACCCATGTTGCAAAAGAGGATAAGAGAGTACCTAACTGTCGAGGAAATCTCCTAGACTGTTCCATGTGAAGCATATTAAGGATTGCAGTGTGGACTAAGTGGTAATCTAGCCCTATAGTTGGAAACACTATAGATAGAGCATTAAAGGGAAACCGTCAAGATGGCGACATCTTGATCACTCTATGGGAAATCCTGCTAGACCTAAGCCGCAAATTTTACTTAGTATGCTACCACCTTTATCTATTTTTGGAGGGTAAAATTGGAAAGCGATAGTAGTAGGCGGAATAAAAAAGCCAAAAACAAAGAATGTAAGAAAAAAAATACAAAAGAAGCATTATGGATAACTAAAATTACAATTTATACTATAATTATTAGTGGAACTGCTTCACTTTTATCAGAATCTACACTTCCAAGGGTTAATGCTTCCTTAGCGTTTACCATATTAGTGTTGATTATTTTTTTAGGCGTAATTTTTGATGTGATAGGTACAGCGGTTACGGCAGCAAATGAAATTCCATTTCATGCCATGGCTGCAAAGAAGATAAAAGAAGCAAAGATAGCAGTGAAGATGATAAGAAATGCAAGTAAGGTTTCAAACTTTTGTAACGACGTGGTAGGAGATGTTTGTGGTATTATAAGTGGAGCTGTAGGTGTA
This sequence comes from Clostridium sulfidigenes, assembly GCF_000732635.1. Classification (GTDB taxonomy): domain Bacteria; phylum Bacillota; class Clostridia; order Clostridiales; family Clostridiaceae; genus Clostridium_J; species Clostridium_J sulfidigenes. The sequence goes on from NZ_JPMD01000001.1 coordinate 322,433, forward strand.
GTAATAGTAGCAAAAATATTGCAACTTTACCCTTATGATTCTGAAATATTAATAGCATCTGGTATTAGTGCAATGATAGCAGGAGCCACTGTTGGTGGAAAAGCAATAGGAAAAAAATTCGCAATTACAAATAGTAATAATATATTATATGCAGTTGCAAAAGTAATATATTTTATAAAACGAGGTTAAGGTAAATGTCAAAGTATTTAGATAGATATGAAGATTTTAATGAAATAAGAAACATGAAAATAAATGAATTAGAAGAATTTGCAGAAGAAATACGTCAATTTCTGATCAGTCAAGTCTCCAAAACGGGAGGACACTTATCATCTAATTTAGGTGTAGTTGAATTGACTATGAGTTTATTTAACGTATTCGATTTTAACAAGGATAAGATAATTTGGGATGTAGGACATCAATCTTATGTTCATAAAATATTAACAGGACGTAAAGAAAAATTTGATACCCTCAGACAATATAAAGGTCTTAGTGGATTTCCCAAAACAGAAGAAAGCAAGTATGATATGTTCAATACAGGACATAGTAGTACATCTATATCGGCAGCGGCAGGGATGGCAAGAGCTAGAGACATAAAAAATGAGAAACATGATGTGGTAGCTGTAATTGGAGATGGAGCCCTTACTGGTGGAATGGCTATGGAGGCTTTAAATGATATAGGATATAATAAAACTAAGATGATAGTAGTATTAAATGATAATCAAATGTCTATTTCACCAAATGTTGGAGGAATATCCACATATCTAAATGATTTAAGGATGGGAAATGCTTATAATAGAGTTAAAAGTGATGTAAATGCTACTTTGGAGAAGATACCAAGGGTAGGAAAAAGCATGATTAATTCTATAAATAAGATGAAGGATTCTGTAAAGCAACTTATGGTTCCTGGAATGCTTTTTGAAAATATGGGATTAAAATATTATGGACCAATAGATGGCCATGATATTAAAGAAATGAGTAAGGTACTAAAAAAAGCTCAACAGGTAGAAGGCCCAGTAATTATTCATGTAATAACTAAAAAAGGTAAAGGCTATGAGTATGCAGAGGAGTTCCCAGATAAATTTCATGGAGTAGGACCTTTTAATTGTGAAAATGGACAGCAACCTTCAAAGGCTAGCAAATCCTATTCAGAAATTTTTGGTGAGACTATGGTAAAATTAGCAGAAAAAAACAGAAAATTAGTAGCTATAACTGCAGCTATGCCAGAGGGAACAGGACTTGAGGGATTTTCTAAGGAATTCCCAAAGAGATTTTTTGACGTAGGTATAGCAGAGCAACATGCGGTAACCATGGCAGCAGGTATGGCATCACAAGGATTAAAGCCTGTATTTGCAGTGTATTCCACTTTTCTTCAAAGAGCCTATGATCAAGTTATTCATGATGTAGCAATACAAAAATTGCCGGTGGTAATTGCTATAGATAGAGCGGGGATTGTAGGTCAAGATGGAGAAACTCACCAAGGGGTATTTGATCTATCTTACTTAACTCACATACCAGATATGACAATAATGAGTCCTAAATGTACTGAAGAGTTAAGGTATATGCTACAGTTTGCAGTTACACAAAACTATCCTATAGCTATAAGATATCCAAGGGGTGGAGACTTATCTAATATTAAACTTTCACCTATGACTTTCTTTAGAAAAGGTAAGTGGGAAGTTTTAGGTAATAAATCTGGAAAAGTGGCAATAATAGCAGTAGGTAAAATGGTTCAAAATGTAATTATTGCTAAAGAAATGTTAAAAGAGAAAAATATAGATTGTACTATAGTAAATAGCTGTTTTGTAAAACCTATAGACAGTGAATTAATAAAAGAACTAGTACAGTCAGGATATGATTTAGTTACTGTAGAAGATAATATGATATCTGGTGGTCTTGGAAGTGAGATATTAGAGTATTTAAATAGGGAAGGGTTACTTAAGAATAATATTTTAACATTAGGATTTAAGGATAAATTTATACAGCATGGAGATGTTAATATATTATATAATCTTAACAAATTAGACCCAGAAGGAATTTGTAGTAGTGTAGAGGAATTTTTAACTAAGGAGTAAGCATGTTAAAGGAAAGAGTTAGATTAGATTTATTAGTAGTAAAAAAGCAATTAGCAATTTCTCGTGAAAAAGCTAGAGAATATATTTTATCTGGAAAAATATATGTCAATGGAAAAGAAGAAAGAAAATGCGGGCTAAAAGTTGAAGAAACTGCTGAAGTTGAAATGCGTGGGGAAGTAATTCCCTATGTAAGTAGAGGTGGACTTAAATTAGAAAAAGCCCTTAAAGATTTTAATATAAATCTTAAAGGGCTTAAATGCTTAGATATAGGAGCATCTACTGGAGGATTTACAGAATGTATGCTTACTAGTGGAGCCATTAAGGTATATGCAATAGATGTAGGTAAAGATCAATTGGCAGACAAACTTAAAGGGGATAAAAGAGTTGTTTCTATGGAAAGCACAAATGTAAGAAATCTTACAATGGAACAAATTGGTGAATCCTGTGATTTTGCATCTATAGATGTATCTTTCATTTCATTAGATAAAGTAATACCTCATGTTATTCCACTTTTGAAGGACGTGGGAGAAGTGGTAGCACTTATAAAACCTCAGTTTGAAGCTGGTAGAGGAAAAGTTTCTAAAAAAGGGGTAGTAAAGGATAGTAAAATCCATGAAGAGGTTATTTTAAATGTAGTAATTTTTTTGAAGGAGAGTCACATTAATATATTAAATTTAACTTATTCAGGCATTAAGGGTCCTAATGGAAATATAGAATATCTGATTAATTTTACTAAAGATTTTAATAGAATTGGAAATTTTAACAGCAATAGTATAGGAAACATTGTAAAAAATGCTCATGAAAAACTTACTGTGGAGGATATATGAAGAGTATAGGTATTAACATCAATTCATCTAAAGATAAGAAGAATACAATACTAAACTATGTTCATGATCTAATAAAGGAAGAATTTCCTGAAAGTGAATTACATATATTTAAAGATGCTGAGGGATTGGAGCTAGAAGAAAACAAAAAATTAGATTTACTTGTTACCTTAGGTGGGGATGGAACTATCTTAAGAGCAGCAAGAAAGATATATAAATATGGAGTACCAATTCTTGGAGTTAATATAGGTCATTTAGGTTTTTTAACTAGTGTAGAACTAACAGAAGTTAGTGAAGCTATTAAAAAACTTAAAAATAATGAATTTAAAATCATGGAAAGAATGATGATAAAGGTTACTATTCCTAAAAAAGATGGTGAAAATGTCCATGTAGCTTTAAATGATATAGTTATAACCAAAGGGATTCTAAGCAGAATGTTGACTTATAATATATTTGTAGATGGAAGCTTTTATAGTAGCTATAAAGCTGATGGTTTAATAGTATCTACCCCTACAGGCTCTACAGCCTATTCTTTATCAGCAGGTGGTCCAATAATCTATCCAACAATGGAGCTAATAAGTTTAACTCCTATTTGTCCTATATCTAATGGAGTAAAGACGATTATTTTAGATCCTCATAACAAGATAAAAATAATATTAAATACTAATGAAGATAACGTATTCTTAACCTGTGATGGGCATTTAGAATTAGAATCAGATAAATACAATGAGATGATAATTGAAACAATTGAAGATAAGTGTAAGATTGTTCAATTTAAGGATTATGATTATTTTAAAATATTAAGAACGAAAATAATTTCAAGATCTATGGATTGTGAGGAGAAAATATATGAAAGAAAATCGCCATAGTATAATATTGGATATAATAAAAAATGAAGATATTGAAACTCAAGAAGATTTAGCTGATAGATTAAGAGCTAAAAATATAAATGTAACTCAGGCAACTGTATCTAGAGATATAAAGGAATTAAACTTAATTAAAACCTTATCTCATACAGGAAGATACAAGTATGCACAAGTAAATACAAATAACAACTCAACTATTAGTGCATTGGCATACATATTTTCAAATACAGCAATATCTGTTGAAAAAGTAGATAAAATTTTGGTTGTTAGAACAATTACAGCATCAGCTCAAGTTGCAGCTGAGGCAATTGACTCTTTTAAATTAGAAGGAATTGCAGGAACAATAGCTGGAGATAATACTATTTTTATCTTGGTAAGGACTGACGAAAAAGCCGAGGAACTTAAATTAGAAATAGAAAAATTAATAAAGTAAATGAGGAATGGTATAAATGCTTTTACAACTTAATATTATGAACTTTGCTCTTATAGAAAAACTATCCATAGATTTTTCTAAGGGATTTAATGTTTTATCAGGAGAAACAGGAGCAGGTAAATCTATATTAATTGATGCTATTAGCTTTGTTCTTGGAGGTAAATTTAATAAGAATTTAATAAGGGTAGGAGAAGATAAAACTGTAGTAGAAGCAGTTTTTTCTATTGAAAATCAAAGAACTAAGGCTATTTTAGAAGAATTAGATATTATTGATGAGGGAATAGTAATACTCAGTAGGGAAAGCTTTCACTCAGGTAAAACCATAGCAAAAGTAAATAATAAAACCTTATTGCTATCTAAAATAAAGCAGGTTAGTGAAACTTTAATTGATATTCATGGTCAACATGAAAACCAAAATTTATTAGATAGTTCAAAGCACATAAATTATGTAGACTCATTTGGACAAGATTTATTGGTGAATAAGCTTGAAGAATATGATAAATTTTATTTAAAATATGGTGAAGTTGAAGAGAAAATAAATAGACTTCAAGGAAACGATGGAGAAAGAGAGAAAAAAATAGATTTTCTAAAGTTTCAAATAGATGAAATTAATAGTATAAAACCTAAAATAGGTGAAGATGAAGAGTTATCAAAGAAATTTAATATGTTATCTAATGGAGAAAAAATCAAAAAGGCGTTAGAAAAAAGTTATATGCTACTTAAAGAGAATGATGAAAGTAGGATTTCTATTATAGATTCCTTAATGTATGTTATTAGAGAACTTAAGTCTATTGAAGCTCATCATGAAGAAGTTAAATCCATAGTAGATTCTCTGGAGGAATCATATTACTTGTTAGAGGACAATACTAGAACCCTTAGTGACTTAAAGGATAATACAGACTATGATATAGGTGAATTGGAATTTATAAATTCTAGAATGTATCAATTATCTGCTTGTAAAAAGAAATATGGACCTACTTTAGAAGATGTGCTAGTGTATAAAAATAATATAGAAGAACAATATTTCGAATTAATAAACAGTGGAGAGATTATAGAAGAACTATTAAAACAAAAGAAAAAGTTATATGAAAAATTAGAAGGAATAGCACAGGAATTACATAATTTAAGATTAGAAATAAGTGAAGTACTAGAAAAAGAAATAAAAAAAGAATTAGATTATGTAGGTCTTGAAAAAAGTAGATTTAAAATAGAGGTAGCATATACAGACAATCTTAATTCTAAAGGTAGAGACAAGATACAGTTTAACATTTCCACTAACCCTGGACAGCCATTACAACCTTTAGAAGAAGTGGTTTCGGGTGGAGAATTATCAAGGATTATGCTAGCACTTAAAACTGTATTTGTAGATAAAGACCAAATTCCATCTGTAATATTTGACGAGGTAGATACTGGAATAAGTGGTAGAATAGCTCAAAGAGTAGGAGAAAAAATGGTGCTTATTTCTGAAGCTCATCAAGTATTTTGTATAACTCATTTACCTCAAATTGCGGCACTAGCAGATGTGAATTATTTAATTGAGAAAAACAGCGATGAAGTAAATACGTTTACACAGGTTAAGAAGCTAAAGGATGATGAAGTGGAACAAGAAGTAGCTAGAATAATTGGTGGTAGCGAAGTTACGGCCATAACTATTGAAAATGCACGAGAGATGATTTCAAAGGCAAAAGAAATAAAAGGTGATTTAAGACGATAAACAGAATTCTTAGATTTTATTATAAATTTTAAAAAATAAAAATTAAAATGTGAATATATACTATAAAAATGTTTAACACTATAAACTAAGTATAACTTTAGTTTATAGTGTTTTATTTTCATGTTCTAAAAAATTCAATTAGGAAATCTTTTTGGGTTTAAAAGAAAAAGAACTCTAACATAAAAATTTCTCATAGGGGAAAATTAAAGTTAAACATTCTTTACAGGAGGTAAAGCATTATGAAAAAATTTAGTAATATTTTATTCTTGATATTTACTACAACCTTCATACTAATATCTATAAATTGCTATACTGATATAATTAATAGATATTTTAATGAAGCAGTGCCTTCAATAAATAATTATTCAAGTGCTATGGACTATAAATTAAATTTTTCAGAAGCTACTAGTCTAAAAAAGGTTAATTATGCTAAAACCTCCGACATAATGGTTTATCCAGGAGGAAAACCTTTAGGAATTAAAATTAATACAAAAGGAGCCCTTGTTATTGCTTTATCAGATATTGAGGTAGATGGTAATAAGGTTCAAAGCCCAGCTGCTATTTCTGGAATAGCTATAGGAGATAGTATTACAAAAATTAATAATGAAACAATAAAAAGTGCCGAAGATATAGCTACTTATGTAAATAGAGCCAAGGGAGAGCAGGTTAAAATTACAGTAAATAGAAAAGGCGAAGAAATGAATTTTGTAGTTAATCCAGTGGTCAGTAAGAAGGATGAAAACTATAAAATTGGATTATGGGTTAGGGATTCTGTGGCAGGTGTGGGAACTTTAACATTTTATCATAAAGAAAGTGGGAAGTTTGGAGCACTAGGACATCCTATAACAGATATGGATACCAATACTATTATGAGTGTTGGGAAAGGTGAAATTGTAGATTCTAATATAGTGTCAGTGAGGAAAGGAGCTAAAGGTAGTCCAGGTGAACTTAGGGGGATTTTTACAGATAGTAATAAGACCTTAGGAATAATTAGATTAAATACACCTGTTGGAGTATTTGGAGAAGGTAATGATAATTTAATATGCAATAATTATAATAAGCCTATGAAGGTAGGATTTAAAGATGAAGTTAAGGTAGGAAAAGCACAAATTCTTACAACTATAGATGGCGAAGAGCCTGAATTATTTGACATAGTAATAGAAAAATTATTAAATCAACAAGAACCAAATGGTAAAAGTATGATAATAAAAGTTACAGATCCATTGTGCATAGAGAAAACAGGTGGGATTATTCAAGGAATGAGTGGAAGTCCAATAATTCAAAATAACAAGATAGTAGGTGCAGTAACACATGTTCTTGTCAATAAGCCTGATACAGGATATGGAATATATATGGATTGGATGATAAATGAAGCAGACATTAGGAAATAAATAAATATTATCAATTACACGTAAAAAATACAAAAGGCTATATAATAATCATAAATAATTAAATAAAAACAATCTATTTATATAAAATTACAATAGGTTGTTTTTATTTGACTCAAAATGATGTTATAATATAAGAAAAGGTTGAATTTTAAAAAAAATTTATTTTTTTTTAGGTAGTAGAAGGAGTTTTATTACTTTTGTCGAAATTATATATCTATGATATGGTAAAAATTACAAAAAGGGGAGTTGTGGAATGGAGCAAAGAAGCATTAATGTGCTAATTGCAGATGATAATAAGGAGTTTTGCAATATTTTAAGTGATTATTTTTTAAGTCAAAAGGACATCAACGTAGTTGGTGTAGCAAAAGATGGAGTAGAGGTTTTAGAACTTATTGAACAAACTAACCCTGATTTAGTAGTTCTAGACATTATAATGCCTCATTTAGATGGATTAGGAGTTCTTGAGAGATTAAATACAATGAATTTAAATCCAATGCCTAGAATAATTATATTATCAGCAGTAGGTCAAGACAAAATAACTCAAAGAGCTATATCTTTAGGAGCTGATTATTATGTAGTTAAGCCTTTTGATATGGATGTATTATCTAATAGAATTAGAGATATGTTTAATAATTCAATTTCAAGTGATACAGTTAGAAAAACACCTGTTACTAATGCAACTAGTTCTTCATCATTAATGATGGATGTTAAACCCAAATCAAATAGTGGATCTATGGATTTAGAATCAGAAATTACTAATATCATTCATGAAATTGGTGTACCAGCTCATATTAAAGGGTATATGTATTTAAGAGAAGCTATAACTTTAGTGGTAAATGATATAGAATTATTGTCAGCAGTAACTAAAGAACTATATCCAGCAATAGCTAAGAAATACAATACTACTGCAAGTAGAGTAGAAAGAGCTATAAGACATGCTATAGAAGTTGCATGGGGTAGAGGACAAGTTGATACTATTAATAAGTTATTTGGATACACTATTCATAATGAAAAGGGTAAACCAACAAATAGTGAATTTATTGCAATGGTAGCGGACAAGCTAAGACTTAAAAATAAGGTATGCTAGAAGTTTAATATTATTAGGGTTATAGTAAAATTTAAGTCGATTAATTATCAAAGCCAAGGCAACAAATTATTTTTACACCAACAATATATAATTAAAAATTATAGACATCTTTTAATTTGAAAAAATTGAAGGTGTCTATTTTATGTATGATAGGTTATTATATATTGTGAGGAGTGGTGATGATGAAACTTTTTGAGAAAACTATTAGTGAAGAATATAAGTTTGAAGGAACAGTAATAAATTTAAAAGTGCAGCAAGTGGAACTTCCTAATGGAAAAGTGGGAAAAAGAGAACTTGTAGAACATCCAGGAGCAGTTGGTATAGTAGCTTATTTGAATTCAGATACTATACTTATTGTGGAACAGTTTAGAAAAGCATTAGATAGAACAATTTTAGAAATACCAGCTGGGAAAATAGAAAAGGGAGAAGATATTAAACTATGTGGTATTAGAGAATTGGAAGAAGAAACTGGATATAAGGCTAAAAAATTTCAGTTCTTAGGTAAAATAGCTACAGCACCTGGATTTTCAGATGAATATATATATTTATATAAGGCTACTGAGTTATATAAAGGTGAAGTTAATAGAGATGATGATGAATTTATAAATGTAAAATCATATAGTATAGATAAAATTAAAGAAATGGTTAAAAGTGGAGAAGTTATAGACGGAAAGACTATTGCAGCTTTAGCATACTTGTAAAAATTGAATAAAATGGAATATTACCCTTAGGTTAGGCATAAATATAAATTAATTCTTAAATAAACTAAGGGGGAATATGTATGACATTAAGAAGCGTAATAGATAGTTTTAATAAACATTTTCATGAAAATATTTGGATGTATTTATTAACAATATTATTTATTGCCACTGGGATGATTCTAGGTCTCTACTGTGTTAAATATATGGGGGATGTGGACAAGAGTACCTTAATTAACTATATAACTGCTTTTGGATCATCATCGACCTTAGATGGATTATCTAATAAAGAAATATTAATGGGTACTTTAAAAAATAATATACCCATTATAATTGGATTTTGGTTCTTGGGATTAACAGTGGTAGGACTTCCAATAATTATTTTGATTAATATTTACAAAGGATTTTCTTTAGGATTTACTTTTAGTTTTTTTATATATGGATTAAAAGAAAAAGGATTACTCTTATCACTTTTAGGTGTTTTACCACAAAATCTTATATATATACCATGTTTAATATTTTTATCAGTACTATCTATTGAATTTTCTATAGGTATAGTAAAAGAAAAATTTACAAAGAAATATTCACCTAATACTGGTTCAGTAAGAAATTATACTATGATGTTTTTAATTGTTACAGGAGTTATGTTCATTGGATTTTTATTTGAGTCTTTTATAACGCCTATACTTATAAATTTTGCACTAAAGGGGCTAGGGGCATAAAAGTATGAAAGATGACATTAAAAAGTTCTTAATTATATATGCAGAGTGCTTTATAATTATATTTGTTATGGGGGGAGTATTGCCTAATATATTAGACTATGTACTGAGTTATTTTTATAAACCTGGAATTTATGAAAATAGTATTTTAGTTGGCAATGAACTAATAAAACCTTTAGAAATATTATATAATTATATTCATATATTTAATTCCATATTGAGATAAAGGAAAAATATAGATAAAAAAATTCAACTAATAAATTGACATATTTCAATAATAATGTACTATTATATTATGTGCCATTGCTAAAAAAGATGGAAGTTTAGCAGTGACACATAATTTATTTTATTTAGTTATATATTTTGAAACAACTGTGGTAAAATATAATATATCAGTGACTAAGAAGAAAGGAAGTATATCATGGATAGAAAAGTAGTTTTAGTTGTGCTTGATAGTGTTGGTATTGGAGAACTTCCAGATGCAGAGCTTTATGGAGATAAAGGTAGTAATACTTTAGGTAATATAGCAAAACATGTTAAAGGTTTTTCTATTCCAAACTTAGAAGCATTAGGAATTGGTTCCATAGAAGGCGTGGAAAACCTTATTAAGTGTGAAAATCCAGAAGGAATTTATGGAAGATGTAGTGAACTTTCAAAAGGAAAGGATACAATTACAGGACATTGGGAAATGGCAGGAGTTATTTTAGAAACACCTCTTCAAACTTATCCTAATGGTTTTCCAAGAGAAATTATGGATGAATTTGAAGCTAAGATAGGAAGAAATACTTTAGGGAATGTAGTTGCTTCTGGTACAGCCATCATTGAGGAATTAGGGGAAGAACATATAAGAACTGGATACCCTATAATCTACACTTCTGCAGATAGTGTATTCCAAATTGCAGCTAACGAAGATGTAATACCTTTAGAAGAATTATATAATATGTGCAAAATTGCAAGAGAAATGTTAGTTGGAGATAAGATGGTAGGTAGAGTAATTGCCAGACCCTTTAAAGGTATGAAAAAAGGTGAGTTTGTAAGAACAGCTAATAGACATGATTATGCATTAGAGCCTTTTAATAAGACTGCTCTTGAGTATGTCAGTGAAGCTGGCTTACCTATGGCAGCTGTAGGTAAGATTAAAGATATATTTACAGGAAAAGGTGTTACAGAATCAGTATCTATAAAGGACAATATGGATGGGGTTGATAAAACTTTACAAATGATGAAGTCTCATTCTAATGGATTTATATTTACAAACTTAGTAGATTTTGATATGAAATTTGGACATAGAAATGATGTAGAAGGATATGCTAAGGCTTTAGAAGAATTTGATGATAGATTACCAGAAATTAAAGAAGCTTTGGGAGATAATGATGTATTAATCATTACTGCAGATCATGGATGTGATCCAACTACAGAAGGTACAGATCATTCCAGAGAATATGTGCCTGTACTTGTATATGGAAGAAATCTTAAGGAAGATATAAATCTTGGAACTAGAAATGGATTCTGCGATATAGGTAAAACTATATTAGATTTACTTGATATTGAAAATGATTTAGTAGGCAAAAGCTTCAAAGATTTAATTGTATAGCTAGTAATCTAGGGTTAAAAGTGTTTTAGATAATATAAAAATATAAAGATAATAAGAATAATAAAAATTTTAATACACAAATTACAATATATAAATTCCTTAAAGGTAATAATATATTGTAATTTGTTGTTAATATTATTTATTTAACTAACTAGTCAAACAAATAATATTAAGAGAAATTAATAAGCTGATAACATAGAGTATAACTAAATAAAATTATATAACTGTGAAGAAGAGGAGAAATTATAATGGATATTAAATTAATTAATGAGAGTGTAGAATACATAAAGGCTAAATTAAGCTTCCAACCAGAAATAGGTATTATCTTAGGCTCTGGTCTTGGTGATATGGCTGACAAAGTTGAAGATAGGGTGGTAGTAAAGTATTCAGAAGTACCTAATCTTCCGGTATCTACAGTACAAGGTCATGCAGGACAATTTGTATGCGGAACTTTAGAAGGTAAAAAGGTTATTATGATGCAAGGTAGATTTCATTATTACGAAGGCCATCCTATGAGCGTATTAGCACTTCCAATTCATATTATGAAATACTTGGGTGTGAAGTCTTTAATAGTAACTAATGCTTGTGGTGGTGTTAATACTAGCTTTGTACCAGGTGATTTAATGATGATTACAGATCATATAAACTTTGCAGGTACAAATCCACTTATAGGTAAAAATGAAGAAGAAATAGGAGCAAGATTCCCAGATATGTCTACAGCTTATGATAGAGAATATTTAAAACTAGCAAAAGAAGTTGGAGCATCTCTTAATATAGAATTGAAAGAAGGAGTTTATATGATGTTTACAGGTCCAGTATATGAAACTCCAGCAGAGGTAAGAATGGCAAGAATACTAGGTGCTGATGCAGTTGGAATGTCAACAGTTCCTGAAGTTATTGCAGCTAATCATTGTGGTCTTAGAATACTAGGAATTTCATGCATAACTAACATGGCAGCTGGAATCTTAGACCAGCCATTAAATCATGAAGAAGTAATAGAAACTTCTGCTAAAGTAAAATCAAAATTTGTTTCTTTAGTGAAAGGAATAGTTAGAGAATTATAATAGTGGACCATTACAAACAAAATTAAATATAAAGGTATAGAGCGGGGTGTGATTTATGAGAATGTATGATTTGATTCTAAAAAAGAGAAATGGTGGAGAGCTTTCTACAGAGGAAATAAATTATTTTGTAGAGAGCTATACAAAGGGAGAAATTCCAGATTATCAAGTATCAGCTCTTTTAATGGCTATATATTTTCAAAAGATGAATAAGAGAGAAACTTCAGACTTAACAATGGCAATGGTACATTCTGGAGATATGTTAGATTTAAGTGAAATTCAAGGCGTTAAGGTAGATAAGCACAGCACAGGTGGGGTAGGAGATACTACGACTTTAGTGCTTACACCTATGGTAGCAGCATTGGGAATACCAGTTGCCAAGATGTCAGGTAGAGGCCTAGGGCATACTGGAGGAACCATAGATAAGTTGGAAGCTTTCAAAGGTTTTTCAGTGGAGATGCCAACAGAAAAATTCATTAATAATGTTAACACTATTAAAATTGCTGTGGGAGGACAGACTGGAGACTTAGCACCGGCTGATAAGAAGTTATATGCCTTAAGAGATGTTACAGCAACCGTTGATAATGTTTCTTTAATTGCATCTAGCATTATGAGCAAAAAAATAGCTTCAGGAGCTGATGCTATAGTTTTAGATGTTAAGGTTGGAGACGGAGCTTTCATGAAAAATACAGAATCTGCTAAGGAATTGGCTACAGAAATGGTTTCTATAGGAAAACATATTGGGCGTAATACTATGGCAGTAATTTCTGATATGGACCAACCATTAGGTTTAGCTATAGGTAATGCTTTAGAAGTAGAAGAAGCCATAAATACATTAAAGGGAAATGGTCCTGAGGACTTACTAAAGCTATCTTTAGTTTTAGGAAGTCGTATGGTAATGTTAGCAGGAAAAGCAAGTACTGCTGAGGAAGCTGAAGCTATGTTAAAAGAGACTATAACTTCAGGAGCAGCTATAGAAAAACTTAAAGAATTTGTTAAAGCTCAAGGTGGAGATATAGACTGTATCGATAATACAAATTTATTACCTAAAGCTAAGTATGTAGTACCGGTAATTGCAGAAAATAATGGAGTGGTTAAAAAAATCCATGCTGAAAACTTAGGAATAGTTGCAATGGAACTTGGAGCAGGAAGAGCCACTAAAGAAAGTAAAATAGATTTAGCAGTGGGAATAGTTTTAAATAAAAAACGTGGTGATAAAGTAGAAAAGGGTGACACCATAGCATATATTCATAGTAATAATGAAAGCCTTATTGAAAAAGCTAATGAGGGTATCTTAAAAAACTATGAAATAGTTGAAGGCTATAAAAACGATATACCACTAATCCATGAAGTAATTAGTTAGTATATATTAATATAAAATGAAGCTATATAAAATAATTTTTATTTATTTTATATAGCTTCATTTTATTTTTAAAGTAATATATGCACCTTGAGGATATAAATTCTATATTAGGGAACTCTAAATAGGAAGAAACTTTAGAAAATAAAATTTCTAAATTTCTAGGATAATTTTTAAGATTGAGGTAAAAATAACCTCATAATAATTGTTTTGGAGGTCGGTTATGAAAAAGAATAAATTTGTTTTAACTTTATTATTATCCGTACTACTTTCATTGCAGGCTATAATCCTTCCAACAGCCTTTGCTGATGATGAAATAAAAAATGAGCCTGCAGATAATGTAATAGGGTTTGAGCCACAGGCAAAATCTGTAATACTATTAGAGCCTAATTCAGGTAAAATTATTTATGAAAAAAACGCAGATGAACAGTTTGCACCTGCTTCGGTTACTAAGATAATGACTATGCTACTTGCTATGGAAGCTTTAGACGATGGAAGAATAACTCTTCAAGATAAAATAGTTTGTAGTGAAAAGGTTAAATCCATGGGCGGTAGTAGTATGATATTGGACACAGGAGAAGTAAGAACTGTGGAAGAAATTCTAAAAGGTATAGCTATAGCATCAGGAAATGATGCAGCAGTTGCAATGGCAGAATTTTTAGAAGGCAGTGAAGAATCTTTTGCAGTAAAAATGAATGAAAGAGCTAAGGAACTTGGAATGACTAATACTCACTTTGAAAATGCTACAGGCCTTAGTGCTTCAGGACATTTAAGTACTGCTAGAGATATTTCCATAATGTCTAGAGAGCTTTTAAAACACCCAAACATATTAAAATATTCATCTATATATATGGAAACTATATCAGAAGGTAGAAAAACACCAATTGAATTAGTTAATCATAATAAGTTGGTGAGATTTTACAAAGGGTGTGATGGACTAAAAACAGGATTTACACAAGAAGCTATGTATTGTATATCTGCTACATCAATTAGAGACAATGTAAGGATGCTTGCAGTAATAATGGGAGCACCTACATATAAACAAAGAAATGCAGATGCAAGTAAGCTTATGGATTTTGGATTTTCTAAATACCAAAGTAAAACTATAGTAGCTAAAGATGTAGATGTGCAACAAATCCCATTAAATAAAAAAGGTGATTCTTTCTTTATAGCAAAAGCAAAAGATGATTTAAAAGTAACCATAGAAAAAGGCACTGAGGAAGAATTAACAAAGAAAGTAAATATTAATCCTGAACTGAAAAAAATAAATGCTGGTGATGTTGTTGGATATTGTGAAGTTTATAATGGAGATGAATTACTAGGAAAAGTAGAATTATATAGTGATAGGGAAGTAAAACAATCTCAGTTCTTTAAAAATATTAAAGATATATTTTCAAATATATTTGATCATTCAATATAAGTATATTTAATCTTTAAATATTAATAATATAGAATAAAAAATAAATATCTGTAAAAAAAATATATAAAGGTTAATTTAAAATTCAGTTTAATGCTATGGTTATCAGTTACAATATACAACCCCAAATGTATAATGCTGATATAAAAATCACTCTAAGATTTTTAGGGTGATTTTTTATTTTTAAATGAACTACAGTAATTTTTGATTCCAAAATAATAATTGTCATAATTGAAAGATATGGTTTTTACTATTGTAAATTTAACTAAATTTAGAGTATAATTTAAAATGAGTGTTTTCATGCTAAAATATATATTGAAGTTTTTAGTATGCAGATAAATTTGTTGTAAGGAAGGTGAAATCATGGCATTAACAATTAAAACTTCAAACTTTGAGGGGCCCTTTGACCTTTTATTACACTTAATAAAAAAGAACCAAATGGATATATATAATATAAGTATTTTAGATATAACAAATCAATATATAGGATATCTAAATGAAATGAAGGAATTGGATTTAGATATTGCCTCAGAATTTATTGTTATGGCTACTACATTAATTGAATTAAAATCTAAGGTATTACTTCCTAAAAATAAGGAACCAGAGATTGAAGAGGTTGATGATACACAAGAGCTTATAGATAAATTAGTTCAATATAAAAAATTTAAAAATATAGCTGAATTTTTGGGCAAGAGACAAATGAATACAGGCATTATATTTACTAAAAGGCCTGAAATAATTGAAGATACCAGAGAAAAAAAACAAGATGCCAAAGAGCTACTTAAGGGCATAACAATGATGGATTTATATAATATGTATATTGAACTTATGGAAATATATAAAAATAAGATGAATGAAACCTTCAACATTGAAGACAGAGTACAGGTTGAGTTATTTAAAATAGAAGATAAGATGGATTACTTAAAAGACGTATTAGTGCATAGTAAAAATACTACCTTCACAAGTATAATAAAGGAGAGCAAAAGTAAAACGGAAATCATTGTAACCTTCTTAGCCTTGTTAGAGTTAATAAAGCTTAAGGATGTAAGAGTAGTTCAACATGGTAACTTTGGTGAAATATATTTAGAAGGAGTGATGGGAGATGAATGAACATACTAATTTAAATCATGAAGATATAGAAGTTAATGATAAAATCTTAAGTAGAGTAAATAAAGAAGATGGAAGTATAGATATTGATCCTAGAAATAAAATAGAACAGGTTCTTCAAGAATCAGAACATCAGTTAAATTATCTTATAGACGAATCTAAATATGAAAGATATTTTTCTATAATAGAGTCTTTATTATATGTAACTGGAGACCCATTGGAAGTAGACACTATAGCAAGTATTTTAGAATGTTCAGTAGAATTTGCTACAGAACTTTTAAAGGTTTTAGAAAAGGTATATGAAAGAGATGAGTCTAGGGGGATAAAACTAATATGTATCAATAAGGCCTATCAACTTGGTACAAAACCTATAAATAGTGATTATCTTCAAATGCTGTTGAAGACCAATATAAGACAATCCTTATCTAGGGCTGCTCTTGAAACCCTATCCATAATTGCTTATAAACAACCAATAACTAGAATAGAAATTGAAGACATAAGAGGAGTTAAAAGTGATAGAGCTATTAGTACTTTAGTAGAAAAAGGACTTATAAAGGAATCAGGAAAGAAAAGTGTTATAGGAAGACCAAATCTTTATGCTACTACTGACGAATTCTTAAAGCATTTTGATTTTACATCTTTAGGAGAGTTACCATCTTTAGATAATTTTATTGAAGATGAAGAGCTAGTAGAATTAGAGGAAAAGGATATTGAAGAAAAGAAGTTCTAATAATATTATGGCTATATTTAAAATAAAATCTAAATCTTAAATAAACATTGAGGATGTACTTATAGTATTAAAGTACACCTCAACATTATAAAAAGATTAATGAATTATTTTAAGATAGCCTTTTTTCTTAGAGTTAATCGCAAGGGTCGCATGGGTTATAGACTTCAGAATAATTATCACCATTGGCTTTATCTTTGTTAAATAGCCCAGAAATCATATCAATGGCCTGAGGCATTGCATCGATTATCTTATCGTATGGATTATACTCAGTCACGGAAAGAAATCTTATGGTATTTTTGTGTACTACTAAGAACCCAACTGGTTTTAAGGAGATTCCAGCACCAGATCCACCAGCAAAAGGATGCCTGTTAGAGGAATCTAAGTTAGTATCCTTAAATTCACTTCCACCAGAGGCAAAACCAAAGGATACCTTTGAAATTGGAATGATTGTGGTACCATCAGGTGCACTTACAGGATTACCGATAACTGTATCCACATCAATCATATTTTTAATATTTTCCATAGTCGACTTCATTAAATTTTCTATTGGATGACCGTCCATCTAAAATTCCTCCTTTAAATTCACTTTATCAAAGGAAGAAGTTTTTCGTACTTTGATAAGGTGATAAAAAATTACAATAACCATGTATATAATTTTTGCTATATTTATAAAAATTATACTAGTACTTTCAAATTTAAAGAAATTTTCATTATATTTAATATTGATAGTAGGAGTAAAATTTTTAACTTTAAAAAATAGATTTAAAATTGTTGAAATAAATGCTGTAATTTGATATAAAAAGCCGTAAGTAATAGCGTTTATAGCAGCATCTTCTATAGAGTAATCCATTCTAAATTTAGTGCGTATAGTAAATTTAAATTTAGAATTAATAAAGAGTTCTATTACTCCTTTTAAATCTTTAAATTTTAATTTTGAAATTTTTTCTTCATTATGAGTTTTTACATAATCACTCCGTTTGTTTTTATTTTTAGCCTTAGTTTTTTTAGTTTTTGATGGAATTATCACTTTATTATATATTTTTAAGGTAAAAATTTCATTAGCATATATAAGTGTTATTTTTATTGGAATAGGAAATAATAAGACCAGTGTAACTATGGCTAAAATCCATAAAAAATATTTCATTAGTATACTAAACCTCCATAGTTTTATATCTGCAATTCTATCCAACTATGATTTATATATTCATGGTAAATAAAAAAATAAAACTATTTGAGAATAAGTCACAAATTTAAGTTGGGAGTGTAAAAAGATGAAAAGAAGAGTATGTTGTTTTCTATTAATATTTTTATTTATTATAGTGAGTATTCCTATGAAAAACGTAGATGCAGCTCCAATAAGAGTAGATGCAGTATCTGCCATAGCTATAGATTCAGCTACTGGAACTATTTTATTTGATCAAAATGCCCATAAAGTTATACCTATGGCAAGTACAACAAAGATAATAACTGCTCTGGTTACTTTACAGTATGGAGATATAGATAGAGTTGTGGAAATATCTAAAAATGCAGCATCTATAAGAGGCTCTAAAGTAGGATATAAGGCTGGAGATAAGGTAACCATAAGAGAACTTTTATATGGTCTTATGCTCAAGTCAGGTAACGACTGTGCCATTGCTATTGCTGAAGGAACTAGTGGAACTGTAGAAAAGTTCTGTGAAGTCATGAATGAATTTGCAGTATCAATAGGTTTGTTAGATAGTCATTTTGAATCACCTCATGGTCTAGATAGTAACTCCCATTACTCTTCAGCCTATGATTTAGCTATAGCAACTAAAAAAGCTAAGGAGATTGAAGAATTTAATAAAATTGTGTCTACTAAATTAATCTCGGGAGAAGAAGGAATAGAATTTACAAAACAATTTAATAATATAAACAAACTTTTATATTCAGAGCCTAATTGTACTGGAGTTAAGACTGGATATACAGGACAGGCTGGAAAATGTCTTGTTAGTTCCTTTAAGCTAGAAAAAAATGAAATAATTGTAGTAACATTAAATTGTGTTCCGAGATGGAAAGAAAGTCAGAGAATTTATGAATATGTAAAAGATAATTATGAATATAAAAAAGTTATAGAAGCTGGTGAAGTTATAGGAGATATAAAAGTTAAAGGAAAAGACAAGGGAATACCATTAGTTGCTGAAGAAGATTTAATTTTCCCTGTTAGAAATGAAGAAAAAATAGTCAAAGATATTGTTCTACCTAATTATGAGTTAACTACACCAATTAGAACTACAGATGATATAGGAATGCTTACCATAACCAATGAATTAAACTCTAAATATGCAATAACCCTTCATCCCAAAGAAGATATTGAAAAAATTGGAATATGGGATTATATTAAATATATGATGAATAAAGATGAATAGAATAAATAATATAAACCAAGGTAGAAAACCTTGGTTTTTTTCATGGAAACAGTAGCAAATAACTTATTGTGAAATATTCTGATAATATAGTAATTTTGGAGGCACAGGTAATGGGCTATGAACCATATAACTGTATAGATTGTGGAAGTGAATACTGTCCATGTCATTTAGCTGAGTCAGGAAATTGCATTCTTTGTTCTCACTTAGATGGCAAAGACTTTTGTGATTGCGTAAATTGGAATGGAGTGTGTATATATCAGGAATTTATGCAAAACAATTTTAAGGCAAAGGAAGGAAGGAAACATCAAAGATTTCAAATTATAGATAAAGAACTAATAAATGAAAATCTTATGATATTAAAGATTAAAGTTACTCAAAAACTAGCTAGCGAATTAGTTGGTCCTGGTTCCTTTGTATTTATTAGAAAAGAGGATTGTGAACAAGCCTTTGATACTCCCATTTGTGTTATGGATAGTGATACGGGAAATGATGTTATTACCTTGGCTATTGAATTAAAGGGACTTAAAACAAAGATACTTAAAGATGTAAATATTAATGAATATGTTTTAATTAAAGGTCCTTTTTGGAATGGGATTTTAGGACTTAATTCAGTGAATACCATTAAAAGAAATCATTGTGTTTTAGTATGTAGAGGTATAGGTCAAGCACCGATGGTACCTGTTATGGAGAAATTATACAATAATGAAAATACAATTACAGTAATTCTTGATGAAGGAACTTTAGATACAATATTTATAGAAAAGGAATTGAAAAAATATGCTACAGAAATAATTAAAACCAATACACTGCTTATGGGTGGAATTCTTGATTGTAAGTGTAGAAAGATTTTAGAAGGAATTTTAACTAAGGGTAATGTTGCTTTAGTTCATTGTGATAGTGCAGATGTGCTTAGTCATCAAATCATGAAAATAGTAGAAGCTTATGATAAGAATATTGAATTTTCTTGTTCCAATAATGCAAAAATGTGTTGTGGGGAAGGAGTTTGTGGTTGCTGTACAATTATGAATGATGATGAAAAATTGAGAAGACTGTGTAAGATGCAAACCAGTCCTAAATATATATTTGAAGGGAGAAGATTGTATTGAAGATAGTTATAATAGGGGGAGGCTGGTCTGGTTGTGCAGCTGCAATATCTGCACGTAAAGCCGGAGCTGAAGTTGAAATATTTGAAAAAACAGATTTATTACTAGGACTTGGAAATGTTGGCGGAATTATGAGGAATAATGGAAGGTATACCGCAGCAGAGGAGCTTATAGCTCTAGGAGCTGGAGATTTAATCAACATAACTGATGCTAATACACTCCACAAAAATATAGATTTTCCAGGGCATGAGCATGCATGGCTTTATAATGTAAATAGAATAGAGCCAGCAGTAAGAAGACACATTGAAAAAATGGGAATAAAAATTAGATTTGTAAGCCGTGTAGTAGATGTAAACATGGAAGGAATTGGTATAAAGGGGGTTTATCTTAGTAATGGTGAATATATAGAAGCAGATGCATTTGTAGAAACTACTGGTTCTACAGGACCTATGGGAAATTGTTTACGATATGGAAATGGTTGTTCTATGTGTATTTTAAGATGCCCAGCCTTTGGACCAAGAGTAAGTATTAGTTATAGAGCAGGTATAGAAGATATAAAAGGTGAAAGACAGGAAGATGTATTTGGTGCTTTCAGTGGATCATGCAAGTTGGAGAAGGATAGTTTATCAGAGAAAATAGTAAACCAGTTAGATGAAACAGGAGTAGTAGTATTAAAGGTTCCACCAGAAGATATAAATACGGATAAGTTAAAGCAAAAGGTTTGTCAGCAATATGCACTAAAGGAATTTGCGGAAAATATAGTACTTTTAGATACTGGTCATGCTAAGTTAATGACTTCTTATTATCCCTTAGATAAACTTAGAAAAATTGAAGGTCTTGAAGAGGCAAAATTTGTAGATCCATATGCAGGTGGTAAAGGAAACTCCATTAGATATTTATCAGTTGCACCAAGAAGTAATCAGATGAAAGTTGTAGGACTTGATAATTTATTCTGCGCTGGAGAAAAAAGTGGGCTTTTTGTAGGACATACAGAAGCCATAACAACTGGTTCATTAGCAGGACATAATGCTGTTAGAAATGAGCTTGGAATGCCACTTTTAACCCTTCCAAGAAATTTAGCTACTGGAGACATTATAGCTTATGCTAATGAAAAGGTTCAAACTACAGAAGGTAGAAGAAATAGATATACCTTTGCAGGAGCTGAGTACTTTAAGAGAATGAAGGATAATGGACTTTATATTTTAGAGTCAGAAGAAATTCAAAAAAAGGTGAGGAAGTTAGAGTTAGATAATATTTTCAATCAAAAATTAGTATAGAATATATGATATTTATTATATAAATTTATTTAACAGAAACCATCAAGATATATGATTTAGTATATCCTGATGGTTTTATTTGAAATTTTACATATAAAACTAGATAAATATTTATATAGGAAACTATTTAACTATTTAAATAGTTGTTTTATTCATGCGGATTTGAAGGAATTCAGATTATAGGTGATGTGATTAATGGGGGTATATAAAGGTGCAATTTGAAAGATTTTAACAAATATGATATAATGGTAAAGAATGAAATATGTAAGAAAGGTTAAAGAGGTAAGAACAGCAAACAATTTTAATAGATACAAGGAATTAATAGGAAAATTAGACAATTTAGAAGTAAGAATATGGTATAATAAACGTGATAAAAACATTATTAATGAAATAGATAAATCATTATCAATAAAAGAACAAGCAAAGCAAGCTCACTTTTTAAGAAATAAGTATAGAGCACAAGCTAGAAAGCTAATGGCAGATAGAATGTTGGCAGAAAAATTAAGTATTAATAATACTAATCTACCTTTTGAGTATTATGAAAATAAATATTTAAATCAAGGATATAATGATAATGAACTCTATGAAAAGATAATAGCAGCATCTACAAGGACAAATAAAATGGTAAACGTAGCATTAGGAATTGCTTAGTGATTCTAAAAGTGCTACTATCATATTTTCAAGATGAATTTTTAAATTAGCTAAATTAAAAATGTTTTAATTATAAAATATATTTATATAATTTACCAAAAGTGAAATTAAGGGCAGTAGACTGAAGAAAGTCTTACTAGCCTTATTTTTATTTCATTTAAATTTAGTAGAAAATTGTTTATGGAAATAATAGAAAATTTAGAAAAATATGTTGACCATGCGGTGTGAGTTAGGTACCATAATATTGTAATAATAATTTTAAATGGAGGGTTACAAAATGGAGCAACAATATTTATATACTGATAGGCTTTTACTGCGTAAGTTTACAATAGATGACCATGAGGATTTATATGAATATTTATCTAATTCCAAAGTTGTAAAATATGAACCTTATGATACATATACATAATTTATCTTTGTAAATAATGTATTATTTTCACGTTGACATTGATATATATAGCTTATAAAGAGAATATAGGAGATGAAAAAATGAAAAAAGTATTGTTGATTATAATGTGTTTAGGTGTTGCCGTTACTTCCATGGTAGGATGTAATAAGTCTATTAAAAACTCTAACAAAGATGAAAGCAATAGAACTCAAATTGAGGAACCAGTAGAAGATAATAATGTAAACATAGATATAAGAGATACTGCGATACAAGTTCAAAGTTCACAAGTAGAAAGTGGAGAATTAGAAGGAGAAAAAGTATTTGCAGTAGGAGTTGTATCTTCAATAAATTCTTTAGGGGAGAATATAGACAAAGCTAATTTCATAATCACACAAAATGAAGGAGAAGAGGCCAAGTCTTATGTAGTTACATGGGAATTAGGAAAACTTAATTTTAAAAGTTTAAAAATATCAGACGGAGATGTAGTTAGGATTTATGGGGTATTAGAAGGGAAAAATGAAAAAGGTATGCCAATAATTAAATCTTCTCTCATAGATTTGGCAATGTAGTGTATGCAAAATAGCAAGAAATTAATTCTTGCTATTTTTATTTTTATAAAAGAAATAGATATTAATAGTAAGCATATGTTGTTACTAATTGTTAATAAGTAAATAATTTGTTAATGTACTTTTTCCTTTTAATGAAGATATTTACATAGATGAAATATAGGTTCAATTTTCAGAAAATTTCATTGGGATCAGAATGACGATTCTCAATGGAGATAAAGAATAAAGTTAATTTTTATTGAAGGAAAATAGGATTAGAAATTCATTGTTGTAAAAATATTACTTTAAAAAGAGATGATGCTATGAAAAGTGAAGATAAATTAAGATAATGTGCCATGAAAACGTTTTAAATAGTGGAAAATTGAAGAAAACTAAGGTAAGTGACAATTGATGAAACTGACTGGTCGGTATAAAATTGAGAGATATTAATGAAAGGGAGATGGACATGAACTATGGCAAAGATATCTAAGAAGATAGCTGAGAGTAGAGTTATAATTTTAGTTTTAGCATTTTTATTACTTATTCCATCTGTATTGGGGTTTATTAAGACTAAAATTAATTACGATATACTAAGCTATTTACCAGATGATTTAGAAACTGTAAGAGCAGAAGAGATTCTAAAAAGAGATTTTGATTGTGGATCACTTAGTATGCTGATAGTAGAAGGTATGGAAGATAAGGATGTAGCAAAAATAAAGGAAAAGGTGGAAAAAATTCAAGGAGTACAAAAGGTATTATGGATAAATGATGTTTTGGATTCACCAATACCTAAGGATATACTTCCTAGTAACATACAAGATGTGTTTTATGCTAAGGATTCAACGATGATGGTAATAATGCTAGAGGAAGGTAGTGCTAATATTATTACACAAAATGCTGTAGAAGATATAAGAAAGGTTGCTGGAGAACAAAGCTTTCTAAGTGGGATGGCTGGAATAGTTAAAGATACTAAGGACTTATCAGATAAGGAAACTCCATTTTATGTATTAATAGCAGTAGTATTATCTTTAATAGTTCTAGCACTGACTATGGATTCAGTGGTAATACCAGTTATATTCTTAGGAAGTATAGGAATTGCAGTAATTTATAATATGGGAAGTAATATTATTTTTGGAGAGATATCCTATATAACTAAGGCTCTGTCAGCAATATTGCAACTTGGAGTAACTATGGATTATTCAATTTTCTTACTTCACAGATATGATGAAGAAAGAGAAGTTCAAAAGGACAAAGTAATAGCTATGGCAAATGCTATAGCAAATACAATGATTTCTGTAGCAGGAAGTTCATTAACTACAATAGCTGGATTTTTAGCTCTTTGTACAATGGACTTAGCTCTTGGTAAAGATATAGGGCTAGTTATGGCTAAAGGAGTATTACTTGGAGTTATATGTACAGTAACTGTTTTACCTGCTTTAATTCTTACATTTGATAGGGTTATTCATAAATACAGACATAAAACTTTACTACCAACCTTTGAGAAGACTTCTGAATTTGTGGTAAAACACCATAAAGCCTTTGTATTAATAGGGATTTTAGTATTTATCCCTGCATTTATAGGTAAGGTTAATGCTAAAGTATATTACAATTTAGATGAGTCCCTTCCAAAGGATTTACCATCTATCGTGGGAACCAATAAGTTGAAGAATGACTACGGAATGACATCTACAAACATGATTTTAATTAAAGATAGCCTTGATAACTATAAAGTTAAAGCCATGGCTGATGAACTAGAACAGGTAGATGGGGTATCCTCAGTAATTGCCCTAGAGAAAATATTAGGACCAAGGGTACCAGAGAGCTTTATACCAAAAGATTTATTAGAAAAGATAAGATCAGGAGGCTATGAGCTTTTTGTAGTAAACTCAGAATATAAGGCAGCAACTGATGAGGTAAAGGAACAACTTGTAAAAATAAACGACATAGTAAAAAAATATGATTCTGATGGATTAGTAAGTGGAGAAGCTCCATTGACTAATGACTTAATCAAAATTTCAGATATAGACTTTAAAAATGTTAGTATTGCATCTATAGTAGCCATATTTATAATTATAGCACTAGTATTTATGTCATTAAGTTTGCCGATAATTTTAGTTATTGCTATTGAGCTTGCTATATTTATAAATTTAG
Source organism: Clostridium sulfidigenes (assembly GCF_000732635.1). Taxonomy (GTDB): domain Bacteria; phylum Bacillota; class Clostridia; order Clostridiales; family Clostridiaceae; genus Clostridium_J; species Clostridium_J sulfidigenes. The sequence continues at coordinate 348,008 of NZ_JPMD01000001.1, forward strand.
GTATTCCTTTCTATACAGGTAGTGTAATTCCTTTCATAGCGTCAATAGTGATAGGAACAATACAATTAGGTGCTACAGTGGATTATGCTATATTATTAACCTCTAGATTTAAAGAAGAACTTGAAATGTCATCAAACAAAATGGACGCTATGAGAATAGCTGTTCAAAGCTCATCTAGATCAATTATTACTAGTGCTTTGACATTCTTTGGGGCTACAGCTGGAGTTGGTATTATATCTAAACTGGAAATGGTAAGTTCTCTATGTACATTAATGGCTAGAGGAGCAATTATAAGTATGTTTGTAATTTTATTTGTATTACCAGGGATTCTGCTAATTAGTGAGAAAGTAATAATAAAAACAAGTAAAGGTTTTATAAAAAATGTTGAGGAGGCTGCATAAAAATGAAAAGAAAAGCATTATCTAAGAGAGTTATAGTGTTAGCTACAGTAGCAGCTATGATGACTTCTACAGTGGCAATGGCACAAGAAATAAATAAGGATGAAATAGTATATGTAATTTTAGATAGTAATGGAAAACCAGAACAAAAGATAGTATCCACTTGGATAAATGGTGAAGAAAATCTAGGAGAATTTAAGGACAAGTGTAATTTAGATAATATAAAAAATGTTAAGGGTGAAGAAACTCCAACTATAAGTGGAGAGGAATTAACTTGGAAGGTAGATGGAAAAGATCTTTATTATGAAGGAGAAAGTAAGAGAGAATTACCTTTATCAGTTAGTCTAAACTATGAGATTAATGGAAAAAAAGTAGAGCCTAAGGAAGCTTTAGGACAATCAGGTAATTTTAAAATAACTTTAACAGTAAAAAATAATGAATCACGAACAGTTAAAATCAATGGAGAAAATAGAACTTTGTATGTTCCTTTTGTCACAGTTTCAGAAATTATGTTATCTAATGATAAATTTAAGGACGTAAAGGTGGATAATGGTAAACTTATTCAAGATGGAAATAATTCCTCAATTACCTTTGTTTCTGCACCAGGATTAAAAGAGTCTTTAAATTTAGGAAGTATATTAGATATTAAAGATACTTTAGTAATAGAAGGAACAACTACAAACTTTAGTGTACCAGCTATTATGATGGTTGCAACTACAGAAGCACTAGATTTAGAAACTATTAGTGATGATGATAGTTTAGATAGTTTGAAAGATTCCCTTGTTCAACTTCAAAATGGTGGGGATGAATTGTTAGAAGGTTCTAAAAAGCTAGTAGATGGTCAGGAGCAGTTAAGTTCCAACTATGCTAAATTTAATGATGGAGTAGGAACTTTTAAAAATGGAGTTGATGATTTAAGCAATGGAATAGACAGCTTATCTAATAATACTCCTACTTTAAAATCTGGAGCTGATAAGCTACAAAATGGACTTTCACAATTAAAAGATGCTCAAGGACAATTTTCTAAAGGAATAGAAACTTATGAAGACAACGTTTCTAAATTATTTACAGCCTATAATTCCATAGATAAAGGGATAAATTCATGTTTAACTGGTTCAACAAAGCTAAAAGAAGGATTAGCTGCAGGTAATGAAGGTTTAACTAATCTAAATAATTCTACAGCAAATTTAGATACAATAGCAGCTCAATTAGATGCAATGAGTGCTTCAGTTGCAAAGGTTAATCCTGAATTAGCAAATAATGTTGCAAAGGCAAGTGGTGGAATTAAAGCTGTATCTCAGGGACAAAAGGATGGCATAGGAAAACTACAACAAGGAATGAAAGGTGCTTCTATTGGTGCAGGTGACCTTGAAGAAGGATTAAATGGATTATCTAAGGGGTCAAATGAGTTTAAAAATAAAGGGCAACTTTTATTACAAGGTACTAACACTTTAAAGGAAAGTTCAGCAAAACTTAATGGAGCTTCAACAGAGTTGTATAATGGAAGTACAGCACTATCTCAAGGAATTGGTTCTTTAGTAAATGGTACTAATAAGTTAAGAGCTGGAGGTTCATTATTATTAAATGGAAGTAATGAACTATATGATAATTCAGGGAAATTATTAAAAGGTATAAATCAATTAAAAGAAGGAAACACAGAACTTTATAAGGGTGTTGTTAAATTAAAAGAAGAAGGCTTAGATAAGTTAAATGAAAAAGGTAATACTGCTATAAAGGATATACAAGGGGTAGTTGAAGCTAAGGATGAGCTTGTAAAACTTTCTAAGGAATATGGTGCTTTCTCAGGTATGAATAATTCTATGAATGGAAAAGTTAAATTTGTTATGAGAACAGAGGAAGTTAAAGCAGAGGCAGATAATAATGGAGATGAAGACAAGGGAGTAGTAAAAGAAGAAGTTAAAGAGGAAAAAGGTTTCTTTAAAAGTTTATTAGATATATTTAAAAAGTAGGTTTGCTTTTTAAAGATGTTTAAGAAGGAGACATTTCAAGATAAAATTATTATTTTGAAATGTCTTTTTAAAAATGAAAGATTATTAAGAAAAATTCTAATAATAATGTAGAAAAACTTAGAATAAATTCATAAATGTAGGTAAAAATACTACCGAAGGAGGAGTATTTATGGATATTGTAAGTTTTTTATTATATTTTACATTTAATTTCTTTTTCTATGGATTTGTAGGGTGGATAATTGAGAATTTGTTTTGCTATTGTATTAGAGGTCACTTTCAAAAGGATGGCTTTCTAAGTGGACCATTTAAACCTATGTATGCCATAGCTATGAGCATTTTAGTAGTAATAGAATCTACTTTTACAATTAATGTTTATTATTTAATACCATTATGTTTTATAATTCCAACTACTGTGGAATATGTAACGGGAATAATAATGAGAAATCATTTTAACAAAAATTACTGGGACTATACTGATCTTAAGTATAATTTTAAGGGAATTATATGTTTAGAGTTTTCTATAGCTTGGACTTTATTAAGCTTTATTGGAGTAAAGTATTTACAGGTAGTGATAAATCAAGCATATGAAATAATTTATCCAATATGGCCAATTTGTTCTACGATTTTACTAATAATTTTACTTATTGATGAGATTATTACTTTTAGAGAGTTTAGAGAAAAGGGAAAAATTATTCAAAATTAAATTAAGACATAGTAGTAGAATAAGGTCTATATTTATAAAGTATTATATAAACAGGTTGTTATTATAACTGCCTGTTTATTTTTCAATAAATCCTAATAATAGTTTGTTTAATTTATAAGACAAAAGTATAAGTACAAACAAAATTATAATATATCTATAAATACATAGACAAAACCCTAAATATATCATACTATTATATTATAGAATAAAATGATATATTTGATTAAGGGAGGTATTATAGTGGAAAAGATGGATAGATTTATTGATGATGAAGGTAGAATAAAAATATGGCCAAAGAAGAAAGAAGTAAAAATTGAGATTCTGAAATATTTAGCTACTAAGTTTAAGTATGACTGTTTATATAATGAGAAGGAAGTTAATGATATTATTAAAAAATGGCATACTTTTGAAGATTATTTTTTGCTACGTAGGAGTTTAATAGATTATAAATTTTTATGTAGAAAAAAGGATGGATCAGAATATTGGAGAAATAGTGAGGAAACCCATGAATAATAAAATAGATATAAAAAAAAGTAATATAAAGAGTGTTGATACAGAAAATAAAGATATTAAAAACAATGGAGTTTTAGAAGTAAAATCTAATGAAATATTCTGGAATTCAACCATGGAAGAGATTAAAAGGGGATATATTCAAGAAGGAGATATTATTAAATGTTTAATTTGTGGTAAAACATTCCAAAATGGAAAAGTATATAGAATAGATGAAGAATTTTATGAATCATGGAAAGCAGCAGAGCTTCATATTCAGAATGCTCATAATTCCATGTTGGAATATCTACTAAATATGAATGGAATTTTTACTGGGGTTACAGATGCACAGAGGGAAGTAATAAAGCTTTTTGCAGAAGGTATATCAGATAAAGAAATAGCCAGTAGATTAGGAGTTGCCACTTCTACTATAAGAAATCATCGATATAAGTTAAGAGAAAAAGAAAAGCAGGCAAAGCTATATTTAGCAATGATGGAATTATTAAATGAAAGTACTAATAAGAAGATAAACAAATTAGAAGAGGGAATTATTTGTGATGCTCATAAGACTGCTACTACTTTAGATGATAGATTTAATATAACTACTGAAGAAAAGCTTCAAGTTATACAAAATTATATTAATGAAGATGGTAGTTTGAAAAGATATCCATCTAAGGAAAAGAAAAAGATTATAGTTTTAGAGCAAATAACAAGAAATTTTACTATAGGAAAAACTTATCCAGAGAAAGAAATAAATAGAATATTGGCTAGGATATATGAAGACTATGCCACTGTAAGAAGAGCATTAATTGAATATGGATTTTTAAGCAGATCTAATGACTGTAAAAAATATTGGGTGAAAGAATAAAATACTATAAGTGTTAATACTTTAAATTAAATTGAAGGAAAAATAGTATTTATATAGAATATACATTATTATTAGCTTACAGTATAAACTTAAATAGAAGTAGATTTTAATTAGTAATTTATAGAAAGGAAATGGTATAGAAAATTTATATAAATTTATCTATATTGGGTGACAATATGAAAATAGAATTAGATGATAAAAATATACTTTATGTATTAGACAGTATTCATGGTAAATATATAAGCACAAAGTTATATTTTAAGGAGAATACCAATGAAATAGATAAAATAGGTATGACTACTCCTGAAGAATTAAAAGACTTATATAATAATTTACTTGAACAAGTACATGCTCAAGGAGAATACAAATTTTTAGAGAAAATAAAGTAATGGAAGGTAGAGTTTCTATTGCATGGAAATAAGGTCATATACAAAGGGGAAACTTTGTATATGACCTTATTTTACTTCAGGTAAGTGATTCCAATATCTGGTGGGCATGCTTCTACGTGTTAATTTAAGATTTTCTCGTTCCTTTATATTTATAGCATTGTAGAATTCTCTCCAAAGATTTTCAAAATTATCATTGAGAGAGGAGGCTTCTATATATTCACCCTGAGCTTTAGAAAAAGATGAGATAATACCTTCTTTTTTATTATATATTAAAGCAAGCTCTCTCTTTATATCATGAATTATAAAATTTTGGTCAGAAAATCTTTCTATAAAATGAGTCTGAATAAGGGGAAGAATATTATGATCAGGCTCTATAACTGAGTAAAAGGTAAAGGGAGCTATTTCTTTAAATCTAACAAATCCAGTAAATCTATGAGCTTCTAAAGAAACTCTTCTGCAATATTTATCTACAGTTAAGATAATATCATTATTTTTAGCTAAATTAATGCTATCTCCAAATTTGTAACATAGTTTAATGTATTTAAATATTAAATCCTCAGAATAGGGGAGAGCACTTAAATACAAATAGTATACATTTTTAAGTGTTAAGTAACTAAGGGTATCTTTTATACTAGAATATACTCTATTAAATTTGTCTTCTTCAGTAGTTATTTCTTCGGTTGTTGTAATTAAGCTAGGAACATATGAGGAAGACTTGGTAATTTTCACTTCCTCTTTATAACTATAGGCATAGAAAATTGTAGTTAAAAGTCCCTCAAAGGAACCATCGTATAAAAATTCTTTCATGTTGTAACACCACCTATAACTTTATTATATTTATAGCTCTCCAGTTATATAGGAACCTCTATCCTCTAGAAGTAAAGTTTTATCTAAGGAATTTATATCATCTTGGGAGGATGGGGATAATATAAGTTTATTATATTCCTTATCTAAAATTGGTATAGAACTGTTATTATAGTTAAAGCCAAGAAAGCTTAATTGTTCATACCTTTCATTTTCAATATAGTTTAAGTCAATTTTAGGTTTTAGTACAGATCTTACTTTTTCTTCATCTAAATCCACAGAACCGTAATACTTACCTTTACATACTATAAAGTATTGAGCTCGTTTTAAAACAACTCCTAATTTTTTTAAATCCTGAAAGGTGAGAAAACCAATTCTTCGAGCACTAATTATCTTTTTAGCGCCTCGAATACCTATACCAGGTATTCGAATTAATAGTTCATAGGAAGCTGTATTAATTTCTAAAGGAAAGATATGAAGATTATTTAGAGCCCAATTAGTTTTAGGATCAAAATTTATATCAAAATTTGGTGTTTGTTTATTAAGAAGTTCTTCAGCTTTAAAACCATATACCCGTAGTAACCAATCTCCTTGATAAAGTCTATGCTCTCTAAGGGTAGGTGGGGTTTTGAAATTGGGTAAATTCTTACCATTATTCACTGGAATGTAGGCTGAATAATAGACCCTTTTTAGTAAGAAGTTGTTATATAGATTTTCTGTAAGATTTAAAATATCTAAATCATCTTCTTTAGTTGCACCTACAATTAATTGAGTACTTTGTCCACCAGGTACAAATAAAGGAGCTTTTTTAGACAGCTTTCTCTCTCCATTACTTATAATTATGTTATTTTTTATAGATTTCATAGGGGTAAATATATCCTGTTTATTTTTTTCAGGGGCTAGAAGTTTTAGGGAATTATTAGATGGAAGTTCAATATTAACACTCATTCTATCTACATATTGGCCAGCTTCTTTTATTAGATTTTCATCAGCTCCTGGAATAGCTTTAAGATGAATATATCCACGAAAATTAAAATGATTTCTTAACCTTTTTACAACTGATGTTAATAGTTCCATAGTGTAATTAGGATTTTTGATTACTGCTGAGCTTAAAAATAATCCTTCAATATAGTTTCTTCTATAAAAGTTCATAGTTAAGTTTATCACTTCATCTACGGTAAAGGCAGCTCTTTCTACATCATTAGTTCGCCTATTAATACAATAGGCGCAATCGTATATGCAGTAATTAGTTAATAAAATTTTTAAAAGAGATATACATCTTCCATCTGGAGTAAAGGAATGACATATACCACTAGGAGCAGAAGAACCTAAAGCACCTTTGATTCCTCGACGACTAGAACCAGATGAGGAGCACGATACATCATATTTTGCTGCCCCACTTAATATTCTAAGCTTTTCACTAATCTCCATTTAAACTCACCTTCTACAATAAAATAGGTAATCCATATAAGAATTATAACAGAACGTTTGTTCGAGGTCAACAAAATAAAATTTATTTTTTGTAATATAGTGTGACTTATTTGAAGCATCATACATAACATAAAATATAGCAAGAATTATGGAGTTATTAAATGAACAATTGTAAAGATAACTATAATTGTAAGGATAAATGTGATTGCAATGATAATTGCAACTGTGATTGTAAATATGATTGCAATTATGAGTGCGATTGTGATTGTGATTGTGATTCCACTGACGGTGGAGTAGGCGGAGTTGTTGATGCCAAGGAAGTTAGATGTCAAAGAAAGGAAGATAGACTACTAATATTAATATTAATACTTCTTTATTGTCAAAATGTATATACAAACTCTCAATACTATAGATGTATTAATAGTCAAATGCTAAATTACATGATGTGCTCAAATCGTCAGTTAATGTGTACAATTTTATGTATGTCTCAGAACTTAGTAGATAGCATAGTAGATTGTTGTGCTAATCAAAAAAATCGTAAATAAGAGCAGAGTAATCTGCTCTTTTACAATTGGTTAAAAATATATGAAGTGTGATAAAATAAAGTATATATTTAAGAAATAAGGTGATGAGATGGATATGTACGAAGATATAATATATGGAGAGCTATTAGAGTGGAAAAGGGAAATGATGAGGAAACCTACTATTGGAAATAAGCTTTCTAAAAATATACAAGATAAAATGAACGGATTTATTCCGGAAAAATTTCATGTTATGGTTACAGAAGTTATAAAGAATATGGTTAAAGTAGTTATTTTAGGGTCTGAATATACTACATTGGAACCTATAACATATATGCCTATAATAGAAAGAGAAATGTTAGTAAAGGAAAAGATTCAATTATATAGAAAGGTAGCAACAGTAAGTGGTGCTAGCACAGGATTTGGTGGTTTTTTTATAGGGTTAGCTGATTTTCCTATTTTGTTAAGTATAAAAATTAAGTTGTTATATGAGATTGCTAGTATATACGGTTATGACACAAAAGATTATAGAGAAAGATTACACCTTCTTTACATATTTCAAATTGCTTTCTGTAGTGATAAAAGAAGAATAGAAGTATTTCACATATTAAATAATTGGAAATCATATTCAGATAAGTTGCCTTTGGATAAAGAAAACTTTGATTGGAGGATCTTTCAACAGGAGTATAGGGATTATATAGATTTAGCTAAGTTTTTTCAGCTTGTACCAGTTATAGGAGGAGCAGTAGGAGCTGTAGCTAATTATAAGTTAGTAGAAAAGCTAGGTGATACTGCTATGAATGGATATAGATTAAGATATTTTCATTAGAACAGTAAAGTTTATAATTCTAATTTCAATAAAATATCTTAAGAGAATACATCTTAAATATTATATTGTTGTAGGATAGTTTAGATTAAATAAAATAAAAAAGTCGGAATGTGAAATTTAATCTACATCCCAACTTATTTTAAAACTCCCGCTATGATCTCCTTCAACCTGTATTTTGTATTTTCCATCATGAGGTATGACTATAGTTTGAATTAAAGAATTATCTATATTTTCGATTTTATATAGTGTGTGGTCATCCTCATCAATTAGTAATATAGCCAAGTTTCCACCTTCATTTTCAACCTTTATATTAAGAGTTAACTGGTCATCCATGTCTAACTTAAGAATTTTGTATTTATAACCCTTAAAGCTTTTATAAGTCATTTCTATAGAGCTCTTTGAAGAGTGTTCCTTAGCTTTATTAGTTTTGTAGTTGCCATCAGTGGTTGAACATTTGTTGAGTAGCACTATAATAATTAATATACATAGGAGTAGTAGGAGTTTAGTTTTTTTAGCCATAAATAACCTCCACATACGCATCTAATATATTTATATAAAAATAATAAAGAATTATGCCTAAATTATCTATAAATTATATTTTAAAATTTTAAATAGAGCCATTTACTAAAAGTGCATAATATACTTTAAAAGAAACATATGTACTATATCTTATCTATATAAACCATAGTATATATAGACAAGATAATATATAATTTAATATGAATACAAACTTGTATTCATATTAAATGTTAATAAAACGGAGGTTTTTAATGATTAATGAAAAAAAAGAAATAACTAAAAATGGAAGTAAAAAGAAAAGCAACTTTTTAACTGGGCTTATGTTTTTAGTAGTTTGTGGAGCTATTGGAGCTGGTATAGGGTTTTTATCTGCAAGTTATTTTAAAAGTTTTATGGATACCTATATCAAAAGTGATAATTTTCTTTTGGAATTACTTAAATACTATGGACTTATACTAATATTTTTCTTAGGGTATATAATTCATATTATTATTCATGAAGCAGGACATCTTTTATTTGGATTTATCACAGGATATTCTTTTGTATCCTTTAGGATAGGATCTTTAACTATAATTAAAGACAAAGATAAAATAAGCTATAAAAAGTTTGGTATACCAGGCACAGCAGGTCAGTGTCTTATGATGCCTCCAGAAATAAAGGATGGAAGATATCCCTTCATAATGTATAACTATGGCGGAGGAATAATGAATCTAATAGTAGCAGGAGCGGGTATATTACTAGTTGTTTTAATAGAAGGAATTCCTGTTTTGATTTCAACAATACTAATATTAATTAGTGGAGCAGGTATATTTGCAGCCCTTACTAACATAATTCCATTAAAGGTTGGAGGAATTTCTAATGATGGATATAATGTTATATCTATGTTGAAAGATGAAGATGCAAGAAGAGGGTTTTATTTACAACTTAGGGTTAATGGACTACAATCACAAGGAATGCGAATTAAAGATATGGAATTGGAAGAATTTAAGTTGAATGAAGGAAGTAACTTAGTGAATCCACTCAATTCTTCACTTAAACTTATGGAGTACAATTGGTATTTGGATAATATGGATTTTACAAGGGCAAGAAGGTGTATTGAAGATTTTACACCATGGATTAATAAGATAATCCCATTGTATAGAAATGAAATAAATTGCGAAAAAATTTTTTTAGAACTCATAGGTGATTGCAATAAGGAGTTTATTGATAGCATATATGATAAAAATCTTAAAAAATATATAAAAGCTTCTAAATTTATGATAGGAAAAAAGAGAATAATGATGGCTTATGAAACTTTCTATAATAATAATAATGAAAAAGCATTAGGTTATTATGAAGAGGCCATAAAGTTATCTGAGAAGTATCCAGTTAAAGGGGATGCAGAAATGGAGTTAATGCTGGTAAATTGGATTAAGGAAATTAAGAATATTTAATCCATGTCTACCAGCTCAAGTGGGGTTGAAAGCTATGTCTATATAAGATGTAGCTTTTTCTGTTGTATTTATAGAAAAAGGATAAAATTGGAGATAAAAGTTTTAAAATTTAGAAAATAATGCAGTTACATTTACAACGTAATGTGATAAAATATACAATATAGATATAAAACTTTTTCTAAGGCTATTAATAAAAAGAGGGGGATACTTATGGCTTTAAAGAGGAATGTGGAAGTAACCTGTCCAAATTGTTTGATAAAAAGCAACATTAAGTTATGGAATAGTATTAATGTAACTATAGATGAAAGAATAAAAGAGAAAGTATTAGATAATGACTTTTTTAAATTTAAATGTCCTATATGTGGACATGTATCAACCTTTGAATATGATTGTTTATATCATGATATGAATAAAAGAGAGATGATATATTTGATAACAAATTATAGTAGAGATAACGATGAATTAGCTAAAGAGCTAGAAGTATTATCAGATGAAATCTTACCTCGATTTGGTAATAATTACAAACTTAGAATTGTAACTAGTAACTATGATTTAATAGAAAAAATTAAAATTTTAGACTGCAATTTAGATGATAGAGTTATGGAAATATATAAATTATATTATATTACTAATTTAGTAGACACTAATTTGGAACTTTGTACTAAAAAGATATATTTTGATTATGATATTATTAAAGATAGTATGTTTTTTATACTTATAGATGAAAAAGGGGAAACACCATTGTACAATATAGATATGAAAATATATAATTTTATAAGAGATAAATACTTAAATAATATAGAGAAAAGGGTATACAAGGGTTTTCAAGCTATTGATGAACAGTGGGCAATTGGGATTAATGAATATAATAATTAATGATTTAGTATAATTAAGGCGGTATAAATACCGCCTTTTTATTATTAATTTTTAAAAATATTAAAAAATATGGAAAATTATAATGAAAAACATTCAGATATTCATAGATTTTATAAAATTATTTTTAGTAATTTTATCTATGGATATTTTTACAAAAATCCTGAAATCCAGTAATATTCTTATTTTGGTGTTGGTTAATAAATCCATTATGAATAATGGTTACCTTTGGAGGATAATGTATCATTCATTAGAAATTATCAACCATTATAAAATTAAAATTTATATGTTATAACTATAGGACAAGGTGGTTAGACGTAAAAGTACATTAACTACTAGAAAAGTGGACAAGTTATTAAGTCCAAATATAGGAGGAATGGAAATGAAATCGAGAACATTATCAATATTAACATTATTATTAGTAGGAAGTACATTCGTAGGTGGAGTACAAGCTGAAGCTGCTGTAAAGACTAAAAGTCAAGTGAAAACTGTGAGTTATAGAACTATAAGTAACAATCAATATGGCAATTTAGATTATACTAAATTTATGAGTGGAAACTTTACAACTGACTTTGAAGCTATGAAAAAGATTATAATAAATCAAAATAATTGTACTACTGTACCAAGTACACCGTCAAAAGACCAAGTAAAGGAACCAGTAGTGGAACAACCAACAACAGAACCAACTACCAAGCCAACGACACAACCATCAACAGGGCAGGATACGTCAACTAAAACTCCTGTTACTGAAGCACCAGTTGTGCCTGAAACACCAGTAGTACCAGAGGCACCAGTTGTTAATGAGAAGTTTATGGCTCAAGTTGAACAAGCTATATTTAATAAAGTAAACGAAGAGAGAGCTAAAGCTGGAGTAGCGCCTTTAACTTATAACAAAACTATGGAAAAATATGCTAGAATTAAATCTCAAGATATGGGAGATAAAAATTATTTTAGTCACCAAGACTTAAGTGGAAATCTTATAACAACTAAAATGAAGGCTGATGGAGTTTCATATAGAGCTTGGGGAGAAAATATAGCATATATAGGGGGAGTATCTGACCCAACTGCATTAGCTAATCAATTTATGACTAACTGGATGAATTCAGAAGGTCATAGAAAAAATATACTATCAACTAATTTTGAAAGTATAGGTGTAGGTGTATATAAAGCTGGTAATAGAGTTTATGCAACTCAAGAGTTCTATAAATAATAACAGATAAATTTTAAAAATAAAATATACATTTTCCCATAAAATTAAAAAATATCCCTTATTGCAGATAATAAAGCTGCAATGAGGGATATTTTTATTAACTTTAATTTTACTAGTTTTTATTTCTTGTAGTAGTAAATTCAGTATATTTCTCTATGAAGATTAATATATTTTACTATATAAATTATTAATTTAGGAGGAAGATATGTCTAGAGGTAGGGGTAAGGAAGATAAAAAGGCAGCTAAGAATGCTGGCAAGGATAAGAAGGGTGACAAGAAAGTCAAGAATAAGAATGAGTTAAAGAAGAAAAAATAAACATAGTATTTTAAATCTATAAAAAAGTATAAGGGCTATCTCAAAGTTGGGATAGTCTCTTTGTTTACTATAAAAAATAATTAAATTAATAAAAGTATTTAAATCCATACTATAACACATAATAAATGTATATTAATTAATGTTAAAGGAAGGGATTTTATGGAAGGGAAAAAATGTGTTAAAGTAATACCTCTGGGTGGATTAGGTGAAATAGGTAAAAATATTACTGCTATTGAATATGATAAAGACATTGTAGTTATAGATTGTGGTATAGCATTTCCAGATGAAGAAATGTATGGGGTTGACTTAATCATACCTGATATAACTTATTTAATGGATAATAAAGAAAAAGTAAAGGCTTTTGTTCTTACTCATGGACATGAAGATCACATTGGTTCATTACCTTATATTTTAAAACAACTAAATATTCCGGTGTACGGAACTAGATTAACCTTAGGTATATTAGGTAATAAACTAAAGGAACATTTTTTAGAAAATGAATATACCCTTAAAACTGTGGAAGCTGGAGAAACTATAGAATTTGAAGATATTAAAGTTGAATTCATAAGAAATACCCATAGCATAGCTGATTCTTGTTCCTTAGCTATACACACTCCTATTGGGAACATAGTCCATACTGGAGATTTTAAAATTGATTATACACCTATAGATGGTTTGGTTATGGATTTAGAAAGAATATCTGAATTGGGAAAAGAAGGGGTATTGCTTTTAATGGCAGATAGTACTAATGTAGAAAGACAAGGTCATAGTTTATCAGAAAAGTCTATAGGACAGACCTTAAATAGAATTTTTTCTACAGCTACTGGAAGAGTGATAGTTGCAACCTTTGCCTCCAATATACATAGAATGCAACAAATAGCTGATGCTTCAGTTAAGTACAAAAGAAAAATTGCCTTTAGCGGTAGAAGTATGGAAAATATATCTACTGTAGCTATGGAGTTAGGTTATTTACATATTCCAGAAGGAACTATGATAAATGTAGATGACATAAGAAATTACAGAAATGAAGAAATAACTATAATAACTACAGGTAGCCAAGGAGAGCCTATGGCAGGTCTAGCGAGAATAGCTTTTTCAAATCATAGAAAAATTCAATTAGAGCCTGATGATCTATTTATTATCTCAGCATCTCCTATACCTGGGAATGATAAGCTTATATCTAAAGTTATCAATGAACTTTATAAAAAAGGCGCAGATGTTATCTATGAAGCTTTAGAAGATATCCATGTATCTGGGCATGCTTGTCAAGAAGAGTTAAAATTAATACATTCATTAGTTCATCCAAAGTATTTTATGCCTGTTCATGGAGAATATAGGCATTTAAAACATCACAAAGATCTGGCTAAAAGTTTAGGTATGGAAGATAAGAATATATTTATAATGAATACTGGAGATATACTTCAGCTTTCTGAGGATGAAGCAAGAATATCTGGTAGGGTTCATACTGGAAGGGTACTTGTAGATGGTATAGGAGTAGGTGATGTAGGCAACATAGTACTAAGAGACAGAAGGTATTTAGGTCAAGATGGTATGGTTGTTGTAGTTGTAACTATAGAGAAGGAAAGTTATAGTATATTAGCAGGACCAGATATTATAACTAGAGGTTTTGTTTATGCCAAGGAAGCAGAAGATATGATCAATAAAATTAGAGATATAGCAAGAGAAGAAATTGAAAATTCTTTATCAAATAATCAGATAGAATGGTATGTATTAAAGACTAATGTAAAAAGATCCATAGAGAGATTCTTATATGATGAAACTAAAAGACGACCAACTATATTCCCAATAATTATGGAAGTATAATATACTAATGTTTAAATAACATGCTACAGATAATAGTTCTCTGTGGCATGTTATTTATTTTATAATAGCTATTAGTAATATTTAAATCCTAATTTAATAAATTTATACTATACAAATTTATTAAATTAGGAGGGGTATTATGGAAGAAAGAGTTATAAGTGTGAAAGGAAAGGGTAAAGCATCAATACCACCAGATACAATAGAAATTAATATGATATTAACTACGTTAAAACCTACCTATGAAGAAGCTATGAATGCTGCTAGTAGAGACTTGGATGAATTGAGGTTATGCTTAAGGAGTGCAGGTTTTGATAAAAAAGATATAAAGACTACAAATTTTAGAGTTGACACTAAGTATGAAAATATTTCTGATGCAAATGGAAATTATAGGAGAGTTTTTGTAGGATATGAAGTTACCAATAACTTAAGAATTGAATTTGAGCAAAATGCCATGATGTTAACTAGAGTCCTTAATGCTCTTGCAGGTTGCAAAGCAACACCTGAGTTTTCTATAAGGTATAAGGTTAAAGATGATACAGAAGTTAAGGATTTACTTTTGGAAAGAGCTGTAGAAGATGCAAGATCAAAGGCTAAAGTAATGGCAGAGGCTGCAGGGGTAAGATTAGGAAAGGTACTAAGTATAGATTATAGTGGGAGTGATATTCAATTATACAGGGATATTTATAGCATAAATAAGAACCTAATTTCTACAGGAGGAGCTCCAAACATTGATTTGCAGCCTGATGATATAGATGTAGAAGATACAGTGACTGTAGTTTGGAGGATGGAAAGTTAATTTATTATGGTATTATAAGAGTAGTTAAGCCTTAGAAATAAGGCTTTTTTTATAAAATCATTGAAAAGTATATGGAGTTATTGATACAATTATTTACATATAAGATAAAAGGGGGTAAGTGTATGAAGGGTTTTTTTAGAAAAAAGTCGGTTATCATTTTTATTATAGTAATTCTTGTAATAATAGCTGCTGTATTTGGGGTAACTTATCTAATGGATAAAAAGTCAGGAAAGTTAACAGCTAAAGAAAATCAACAGGAAATAAAATCAATTAATGAAGAGATATCAAAAGAAGATTCTAAGGAATTGAAGCCAGCAGATTATTATCCAGAAGCAGATGTTTATGATATAATGCATAGAATGGCTAATACTAAGATAATTGCAGAGAATAATAAAATTTGGGGAGAATTACCCATGGAAAAAGAAGAAATTCAAAATTTGAAAAGTATTGTAGAAAAGATAAATTACGAGGATAGAGAAAAACTGTTAGATATTTTAAATAGATGGGAAAAAGGAGATTTCTCTCAGGCGGATAAGGAGCATAATTATGTATGGGAAAAGTTAGGTGGAACTATAGGACGAGCGGTAGGTATAAAAGCTGATTAAAAGGTATAGAATTTTTATTCTATACCTTTTAATATTTTTTCAATAATATGGCTAGAATACAAAGGCAGATTAGAATTTTAATTATATATTTAGATTAAATTTTATGTTAATTTTATATAAAAATGTTTATAAAAGTGACTAGCTAGATGCAAGCTAATGAAAGTATAGATTAAATTTGGTATAATAATTAGTAATTAGGAATTATTATATTAACAATAGTTAAGAAAGAGTGAAGATAAATGAATAAAAAAAGTCATCAAACAAAGTGGAGACGATTAGATAATACAGCAAAAATATTTCCTGTCATTGCTAATGAAAACTTAAGTAATGTATTTAGAGTGTCTGTCACTTTGAAGGGAGATGTAGTACCAGAAATTTTACAGCAAGCATTAGAAGAGGTACTTCCATGGTTTGATGGATTTAACGTAAGGCTTAGAAGAGGTTTTTTTTGGTATTACTTTGAAACTAATAAAAAAATGCCCATAGTAGAAAAAGAAGCTACTTACCCATGTAAGTATATAGACCCACGTAGTAATCAGCAATTTTTATTTCGTGTATCTTACTATGAAAAAAGAATTAACTTAGAGGTTTTTCATGCCATTACAGATGGAATGGGTGCTATTAACTTTTTAAAGGAACTTACTTATCACTATGTAGAACTACTTAAAATCAAGGATTCCTCTAAAAAAGTTACAAGGAGACCCAGTAGTGAATGTATACTTGATACTGAGGATAGTTATTTAAAAAATTATAAGAGGTTAGCTAAGAAACCCTATAGTACTAAAAAGGCTTATCAGTTAAAGGGAGAAGTACTATATCTAGATACAGTAAGTGTTATTCATGGTTATGTTGACCTAGCAGGACTTAAATCAAAATGTAAAGAAAAAGGAGTAAGTATAACTAGATACTTATTGGCGTTATTGATATGGTGTATTTATGAGGAATACTTAAATAAGCAAAAATATGAAGACCCTATATCAATTAATTTACCTATTAATCTTAGATCTTTCTTTGATTCTACAACTACTATGAACTTCTTTGCTGTAACAGCTATAGAATTTTTATCTGATGGAAAAGAGCATAGTTTTGAGGATATTCTTTTTATGGTAAATAAACAGATGGATGAAAATATAACTAAAGAGAAGCTGGAAGAAACTATTTCTTATAATGTATCCAACGAGAAAAAACCTTTAGTTAGATTTGCTCCACTAGTCCTTAAGTATATTGCATTACAGTTGGTTTACGGAAGAATAAGTAGGGGAAATACTATGACTCTATCTAACTTAGGATATATAAAGGTTCTCCCAGAATTTGAGGAGTACATAGAGAACTTTCATTTTATTATAGGTGTATCTAAAAAACAAAAAATGAAGTGTGGAGTATGCTCTTATAAAGATAAAGTGGTAGTGACTTTTTCCTCAGTGTTAGGAGATACATATTTGCAAAGAGCTTTCTTTAGAGCTTTAACTAAAGAAGGAATTGGTGTAACAATAGAAAGTAATGGTGTATTAAATGAAAAGGTGTAGAAGATGTCAAGTAAACATATTGGATGAAACACATACTTGCCCTCTATGCAGGAGAGTATTAGAGTATGATGAAATGAATGAAGAATCCACAAGAATGTATCCTAATGTTGAGTTTGATATAGGTAAATATAACAAAATAAAAAGAATTTTTTTGTTTATATTAACTGTAGTTTCTGTAGTTTTAGGTTTTATTAATTATATTACCTACTCAGGAGTTATATGGTCTTTAATTGCGGTGGTTGGAATTATATATTTTGGAGTTACAGTTACCTATTCCATTATGAATAATGCTAATTTGGCTTCTAAAATATTAGTTCAAACCATAGGAGCTGGAATACTAGTTGTAGTCATTGATAATGTTACAGGATACATTGGATGGTCTGTGAACTATGCAGTCCCTGCCATGATACTATTTGCTAACTTAGCAATTGTGCTTCTTATGATAGTTAATCCAATGAATTGGCAAAGTTATTTTATGTATCAAATTGCTATTACTATTTTTAGCTTTATTCCTTTGATACTATTTTGGGTAAAATTAATAGATAGACCGTTTTTAGCTATTTTAACTAGTGGAATTTCAATTCTTATTTTAATTGGTACCATAGTTTTTGGGGATAGAAGCGTAAAAAATGAATTAATTCGCAGATTTAATACCTAGGAGAGAGAAGATGAAAGAGAAAAAGATTAGTATTCGTGGAAATTTAGTTAGAGAATTAATTAATAATATTACAGATACTTCCTTGGGGGAACCAATTCAAACAGGAAAATTTAGAAAGCATCCTGTAGAACCACCTTGGAAGTGTCCTAATGGATATTTATATGAAAAAATAGAGTTAGATAATTTTGTTATGGAATACTTAAAGCCAGAAGAAAAATCTAACGGAAAAGTAATTCTGCAACTTCATGGTGGAGGCTACATTGGTCCCATGAAAAATGTGTATAGAAGATTTGCAGTAAATTATTCAGAACTAGGTAAAAGTACAGAGGTTTTAACTATTGATTATAGAGTAGCTCCAGAGAATCCATTTCCGGCAGCATTAGAAGATGCAATAGCTGCTTATCAGTGGCTTATAGAAGAAAAAAATTTTGAATCAAAGAAAATCATGGTAGTAGGAGATTCTGCTGGAGGAGGATTAGCATTAGCACTGTGTCTTTACCTAAGGGATAATGAAATTTCTCTTCCGGCAGGAATTGTAGTTATGTCACCTTGGAATGATTTGACTCATAGTGGTACAAGTTATATAGAAAATTATGAGATTGATCCTCTTTTTGGTAAGACTACAAACAATATGCTATATGATTCAGCATATGTAGGAGATAATAATCCTCATAACCCGTATATATCACCGGTATATGGAGATTTTACAGGATTTCCACCAATGCTTATGCAAGTGGGAACCCATGAAGTTCTTTTAAGTGATACTCTCACTGTGGCAGAAAGGGCAAGAAATCAAAAGGTTAAAGTTAAATTATCTGTTTATGAAGGTATGTTTCATGTGTTTCAAATGGCAGGAGATTTAATTCCGGAAAGTAAAGCGGCATGGAAGGAAGTTGGAACTTTTATAAATAAAATTTGGAAAACTAAATAGTGATAATAGATTTAACTATTTTGGGGAAGGGGAATAAATCATTGAATATTATTACTGTAAACAATGAAAATATTGAAAAGGAACATATTTGCTGTGCTATTGCTGATAAGAAAGGTGAATGCCAAGTGTCATCGAAGAAAGCATGGATGAAGGCTAGGTTCGCTGATGGATTAGTATTTAAAAAAGGCGATGTAAGAGGTAAAGTTTTTATTGAGTATATACCTGCCGAAAAAGCTTGGTGTCCTATTATTGCAGAAAAGTACATGTTCATTAATTGTATTTGGGTATCTGGTCAATATAAGGGTCAAGGGATTTCTAATAAATTATTAGATGAATGTATTGCAGATAGTAAAAACAAAGGAAAAAAGGGATTAGTAATCCTATCTTCAAATAAAAAAAAGACCTTATTTAGCAGATAAAAAATATCTAATCCATAAGGGGTTTTTAATTGCAGATAGAGCAGAGCCTTATTATGAACTATTATATTTACCTTTTAAAGAAGGAGAAAATAAACCTTTCTTTAGGTCATGTGCAAAGGAAGGTAAAATAGATGAAAAGGGATTTGTACTTTATTATAGTAATCAATGTCCTTTTACAGCTAAGTATGTACCTCTTGTTGAGGAAATTGCTAAAAGTATGAATATTAATATGCAGGTTAAGAAATATAAAACTATAGAAGAAGCACAAAATTCACCAACCCCATTTACTACCTATAGTTTATTTTATAATGGACAATTTATAACGAATGATATCTTAAATGAGAAAAAGTTTATTAAAATATTAGAAGAAAATCAAGATTACAGTAAAGTAGAGGTATAGAATAAATGGCATTAAGAAAAATTAGACTTTCAAATGATGAGATATTAAGAAAAAAAAAGCAAAGTGGTTGAAAAGGTAGATGATAGAATTAGATTAATCTTAAATGATATGGCAGATACTATGTACAATACAGAAAATGGTGGTGGCTTAGCTGCTCCACAAATAGGAATATTAAAAAGATTAGTAGTGTTAGATATGGGACAAGGATTAATAAAACTAGTAAATCCAAAGATAATATACAAAGAAGGAGAACAAAAGGTGGTAGAAGGTTGTTTAAGTATACCAGATACTTGGGGAAAACTAAAAAGACCAGCGAAGGTTATAGTGCAAGCCTTAGATGAAAAAGGTGAAGAAGTGACATTTACCGGTACAGGTGACTTAGCAAAATGTTTCTGTCATGAGATTGATCACTTAGATGGAATACTCTTTACGGATCTTGTAACAGAATATGTAAAATAATATAGTGTATTAGTATCAATAGAATATTTTTAATTTAGACAAATTATTTACTTCCTATTTATAGATAATATTAAATAAAGTTACCTTGTTATAACCTAAACAACAAGGTAGCTTTATTTTTTAATTATATTTAAAATATTTAACATTGATATATTAGAGTATATTTAATTATTTGCCTAATTTATATAAATTTTTACAAAAAAACAAGATTAATATGTTATTTAACAAATAATTGTAGTATAATATTTTCTGTGGACTACCTATATTACAAGATAAAAAAATTATTCAAGTGAAGGATATTAAAATTACTAATTATATTAGAGTTGAAATTATTTTCGCTGAAATGAATGTTGTATAGTGAGGTACATAGTCTAAAGAATAATATTCTTGAAAAAGAGAATCTACGAGGAGGAACATTATGAAAAAAATTATATCTCTTTTACTAAGCGCAACACTTTTAATATCTCTTGTTGGTTGTGGAAAAGAATCACCTGATACTAATACCAAGAATAATACTAATACTACTGAAGCTAAGGCTGAGGGAAAAGCAAAAGATGTAAGTGAAGAAGCTAAAGAAACGGACACTAACAAAAAAGCTTCAGTTGGTATGAATTCTGCTACTGATTGGAAAAAAATGACTTTGGCATTTGATGGTGCTCTTTATACAATTCCGTTTGATTACAGTAAGATTGAAAAAGAGTGGACTTTTAACTTAGCAGACTATGGTCATGATGATGGTTATGTTATGAACAAAGGGGATAAAGTTTCTAGTACTATTGATTTAAAAAGTACTAAGTATGATGCGAAGATAGACGCGGGTTTTGAAAATACTACAGATGGAGCAAAAGATATTAAAGAATGTCAGATATGGTCAATGGGTATGGATATTACATATGCAGATAGCTATCCTGAAATTGAATTGCCAGCTGGAATAACATGGGGAAGTACGAAAGATGATATTGTAGCTGCATATGGTGAGCCAGATGAAGAACCTTATCGTGCTGAAGATTTAGGATATTGGGCATATACCTACTATCAGGACTACACTCATAAGTTAGAACTAACCATTTATGATGACAGGGGGCTTGTAAACTTTTCATATCAAATTTATAATTAGGTTAAATTACGGCTAAGGTAGTAGCTGTTAGTTAGCTATACTTATCACTGTAAATTTAAGAGACAATCTTCTGTATATAGGAGATTGTCTTATTTTATAATTATTTTGAGTTATTGGTATAAATAAATAATAAATAAATTTTATAGCTTCATTAAAATATTGTAATTTTAATGAAGTATTTTAATAAGAAAAATATAAAATTAAGGAATTATATAGGTTTTAAAAAACTTAAAATAAAATTGTATAAAGTATCTTTATACACAAAAAATATTTAATGTAAAATAAAGAATATTATAACAACATATTTTATTATGATATATAATTTAAATAGATGTTTTATGGTAAAGAGAGGTACTTAAGGGTGGATGATCAAAATATACAGAATAAAATAATAAGTATAGAAAAGTCGATTGAGTTTGATAAGGCTTTTATTTATGATTTAAAGGTCGGTTTAAAGTGATAATTACATTGGGGGGGGTAATTTGAATTTTGAAGTTGTTTTAAGAGAAAAGTACTTAGAAAATCCCTGCTTATTTCAGCCAACGGCGTTATGGAAAACTGTAAAGATGACTTCTTATTTTAAAAAGGAAATTAAAGTTAATAATAATGAAGTTGTATATCTTATTATAGAAAATGAATCTATGCTTCATACCTATTGGTCTAGTAGTGAATATAGTATATATCCTAAAATTAAAGACAACTATGAAATGATGATTTTGCATGATAACTTTATTGATA
The DNA here is from genome assembly GCF_000732635.1 of Clostridium sulfidigenes. Lineage (GTDB taxonomy): Bacteria > Bacillota > Clostridia > Clostridiales > Clostridiaceae > Clostridium_J > Clostridium_J sulfidigenes. The sequence goes on from NZ_JPMD01000001.1 coordinate 370,234, forward strand.
AATTTAATACATTAGATTTTATAGACGAAAAGTATTTTAAACTTATTCATAATCTCAAAAATGTTCATAAGGAAGAATTAGATAGAAGATTCTCATTTCAGACTGTGAATATACCAAGAGAAGTGGATATAGTATCAGATATAATTTGCAAATGTTATACAGATATTAGAGTAACTCCTGAGGAAGTTTTAGAGTGGACTAAAGAAAAAGTCTTTGATAATAGTCTATGGGTTTTGGTGGTGGATAATATAAAAGAAATACCTATTGCTTTAGGTATAGCTGAATGTGATGAAGATATTATGGAAGGTTCCTTGGAATGGATACAAGTACTGCCTCAATATAGGGGGTATGGAATAGGGGTTGCTCTTGTAAATTTTTTATTATTGATACTTAAAGAAAAATCTAAATTTGTTACTGTATCAGGAAAAATTGATAATAAGACAAACCCGCAAAGGATGTATCGTAAATGTGGATTTCAAGGAAATGATATTTGGCATATTTTAAGAAGAAAATTATAGATAAGGCTTATTTTAAAAATTAATGAACCTTTAGCACATGTACTTTTAAATAGCAAAATTCTTGAAACCCGCATGAATAGAACAACTATTTAACTATTTAACTAGTTTCATAGGTAAATAGTTAAATAGGAGAAATTTTAAATAGTTATCTATGAAAAATTTTAAATAGTTAGGAGAATATTTATGTATAATATCCGCTATGCTACTATTGATGATGCAAAGATACTAGGAGAAATTCATTCTAAGTCATGGAAAAGTGCCTATAGAGGTATTGTTCCAAATGAAATTTTAGATAATATAACTTCTAGTAAAAGAGAAATATATTTTAAGAAGGCTCTATCAGAAAAATGGGAAGAGGATGCCATTATATTTAAAGAAGATGTACCTATTGGATTAATATGTATAGGTAAATGTAGAGATGATGATAAGAAGGAATTAAGTGGAGAAATATGGGGTATATATTTATTGCCTCAGTATTGGAGCATGGGAGTAGGCTCAGAATTAATTCGGTGGGGAATGAATGAATTAAGAAAAAGAAGCTATAAGGAGATAACTTTATGGGTTCTTGAAGAAAATATTAGAGCTAGGAGATTTTATGAGAAAATTGGTTTTTATCATGATGGAACAGTAAAGGAAATTAATATTGGTAAGGAGCTAAAAGAGTATCGTTATGTAAAAGAAATTGAACAATTAAAGGAGGTGACTTTTAGGCAATGAGCCTAAAAATAAATTATGACAACTCAAAGAGAAAAAGTAAATTCTAGAGGTGAGACCTTGGAAAAATTTTTGGAAAGATATAATCCGGAGAAATATAAGAAGCCTGCAGTGACAGTGGATACTTTAATATTTACTGAGAAAAAGGTGCATGAAGAAAAAAATCAACTACAAATATTATTAGTGAAGAGAAAAGATCATCCTTGTATAGGTAATTGGGCAATTCCTGGAGGGTTTGTGAATATGGATGAAGACATAGAGGCGGCAGCTCTTAGGGAATTGAAAGAAGAAACCAATGTGGATGATGTTTTTCTAGAGCAACTATATACCTTTGGAAACGTAGAAAGAGATCCACGGGATAGGATTATAAGTGTTTCATATGTTGCATTAGTAGATTATGATAAATTAAAACCTAAGGCTGGAGATGATGCAGCAGAGGTGGCTTGGTTTAGAGTTGAAAAAAATTTTTTATATTCTAGTCAGGAAGAAGGTACCTATAGACTAATTTTTTATAATGATGAAAGAAAAATAAAAATAGAATATTTAGTATTAGAAAAGGGTGTTAAAAAAGGAAGTAGTAGAAGCAGAGAAGTATATATAAAACCTTCAATGGAAAATACAGACTTATTAGCTTTTGACCATGAAAAGATGATTAATTTAGCTATTAACAAGCTAAATAATCTTAGGTAAACTAATAAACTTATATTTTAAAATTGTTAAGCAAATGAGGAAAAAAATCTTTGTCTTGTAACACTTATTACAGCAATTTATAGTGCTATGTGATATTATATTACAAAATGAAGAAATAAAGGATTAGTAAGGAATGGTGAAGTCTTATGGATGAAAAATGGATTAATCAGTTATTGAGCATTGAGTTATTTAAAGATATTGAAAAAGAAGAACTTAAAAGTGTATTAAGTTGTTTAAAGTCTAGCATAAAAAACTATAAAAAAAGAGATATAATAACTATTGAAAAAGATAAATTAACTGGGATAGGAGTAGTTTTAGAGGGTGAAGTAAGTGTTAGTAAGGAAACTTTAGATGGTGATAGAGTTATGATGTCAAGAGTAAAAAGAGGAGATTTATTTGGAGAAATAGATGCTTTTTCTAAGGATGGATGGCTTTCAACTGTAGAGGCGTATACTGATTGCACTATCCTATTTTTACATCCAGATAAGATTGTAGGAGTGTGCAATAAAGCGTGTGAGGGACATAAAAATTTAATACAGAATATGTTACAAATAGTAGCTAAAAAAGCTCTTAGTTTAAATGAAAAGGTAGAAATTCTTTCATTAAAAAGTATAAGAAAAAAAATTAGCACATATTTGATTCAGCAATATAGTATTAATAACAGTCTTATCTTTGATATACCTTTAAAGAGAAATGAATTAGCTGAATATATACTTGTATCTAGACCTTCCCTTTCAAGAGAACTAATAAATATGAAGGAAGAAGGAATTATAGATTTTCACAGAAGCTCCTTTAGAATTATTGATCTAAAAAGTTTAAGAGAATGTCTAGGATAAAGAGTTATTCAAAAGAGACTTTCTCAAAATAGATTTTTCTATTTTGAGAAAGCCTCTTTTAATATCTATATTATGATTATAGATTTAAAATCTATAATTATAAAATTTACAAATATCTAACAATGGTATCCTGAGATACCGAAATTAAGTATGAAATTACATATTATATTAATATAGATTAAAAAAACCAATTAAAACAAAATTTTAAAGGAGGTTTTTAAATGAGTATGTTTTGTTATCAATGTCAAGAAACTGCAAAAGGTACAGGCTGTACAATAAGAGGTGTATGTGGAAAGACAGAGAAGGTTGCTAACTTACAAGATTTAATGATTTATTCACTAAAGGGAATTGCTATTTTTCAGCAAAAAGGATTAGAAAAAGGTATAAGATTTCCTAAAGCTAATCATTTTATAGTAAGTGGATTATTTATGACTATTACAAATGCTAATTTTGATGATTCTGCATTTGTTGAAAAAATAAAGGAAGCTATAGAACTTAGAGAAGAAGTTAAGAAAGAATTACTGGATAAAGGAATAAATTTAGGAGAATTACATGATGCTGCTACTTTTGTAGTACAAGGTGATTTAGAGCTTTTAGAAAAATCAAAGGCTATTGAAGTTGGAATATTAGCTACTGAAAATGAAGATGTACGTTCTCTTAGAGAATTAATTATTTATGGTGTAAAAGGTATGGCAGCATATGCTGAACATGCATTAAATTTAGGAAAAGAAAATGAAGAAGTTTATGATTTTATGGTAAAGGCATTAGTAGCTACATTAGATAATACATTAAGTGCAGATGAACTAGTTGCCCTTACTTTAGAAACAGGTAAGTTTGGTGTGGATACTATGGCAATGCTAGATGCTGCCAATACAGGTGCTTATGGAAATCCAGAAATTACTGAAGTAAATATAGGAGTTAGAAATAACCCTGCTATATTGATATCAGGACATGATTTAAAGGATTTAGAAGAGCTTTTAGAACAAACAAAAGATACAGGTGTAGATGTCTATACTCATGGTGAAATGTTACCAGCTCACTATTATCCATTCTTTAAGAAATATTCTAATTTTGTAGGTAACTATGGTAATGCTTGGTGGAAACAAAATGAAGAATTTGAACCTTTTAATGGGCCAATACTGTTTACAACAAATTGTATAGTACCACCAAAGGAAAGTTATGCAGATAGAGTTTATACCACAGGTGCTACTGGATATCCAGGATTTAAATATATTAAAGATAGAGAAGATGGAAAAGCTAAAGACTTTAGTGAAATTATAGAACATGCTAAAAAATTACCATCACCTAAAGAAATTGAAAAGGGTAAAATTGTAGGCGGTTTTGCTCATGCACAAGTATTTGCTTTAGCAGATAAGGTAGTAGAAGCTGTTAAATCTGGTGCCATTAAGAAGTTCTTTGTTATGGCTGGTTGTGATGGAAGAATGAAATCAAGAAATTATTATACAGAGTTTGCAGAAAAATTACCAAAAGATACAGTAATATTAACTGCAGGATGTGCTAAATATCGTTATAATAAATTAAATCTTGGCGATATAGGTGGAATTCCAAGGGTTTTAGATGCAGGACAGTGTAATGATTCTTACTCATTAGCTGTAATAGCTTTAAAATTAAAAGAAATATTTGAACTAAATGATGTAAATGAACTTCCTATAGCTTATAACATAGCGTGGTATGAGCAAAAAGCTGTAATAGTACTTCTAGCATTACTTTATTTAGGAGTAAAAAATATTCATCTAGGACCAACACTTCCAGGATTTTTATCACCAAATGTAGCAAAAGTATTAGTAGAAACTTTTGGGATTGCAGGCATAGGAACTGTGGATGAAGATTTAGAAATGTTTTTAGGATAATATATTTACCCCTGATTAACCCCTAATATATTTATCCTAAACTTATAAATATATGATTAAAAATAAAGGTATTGACTTTATATATTAAGTTAATACCTTTATTTTTGTATATAAGTTAATCTATATAAGTGAAATAATAATATAGAAATATATTTTAGTGTAATATATAATTAAAGTTAAATAATCTTGCAGAAGAGGACAAGAACTGCAAGGTTTAATGCTTTATAACTTGATATACTTTTATTAAAGGGGGGATAAATATGGAACTTTTAGATAAAATGAATAGAGCCATTGAGTATATGGAAAGTAATATAACTAATAGAATTGATTATGAGAAAGTAGCTAATGAAATTGGGTATTCAGTGCATCACTTTCAAAGAATGTTTTCTTTTATTACTGACATTTCAATGGTAGAGTATGTTAGACGTAGAAGGATGACTATGGCAGCTTTTGAACTGCAAAACAGCTCTATGAAGGTTATCGATATTGCACTAAAGTATGGGTATGAATCACCAGAGGCTTTTACCCGCGCATTTCAGAATTTGCATGGCATAACTCCTACAACAGCAAGAAATAAGGGAATAAGTCTAAAAGCATATCCACGTATATCCTTTCAAATTTCTATTAAAGGAGTAAGTGAAATGAAGTATAGAATTGAAACAAGAGAAGCTTTTCAAGTTTATGGCATTGAAAGAATATTTGACACGAATTATGATGAGAATTTAAGAGAAATACCCAATTTTTGGGATGAAGTATTAAGTAATGGAGAATGTGACAAATTAGCTGAATCTACAGGCAATTTAAATAATCAAGGGGAATTATGTCCAGTAAATGCAATATGCGAATATAGAAAAACTGGTGGAACCACTTTCCCATATATGATATGTGCTTTAAAGAGTGATAAAAGTGATACCACAGGTTATAAAATAGTAGAGATTCCATCAGCTACTTGGGCGATTTTTACTTCGGAGGAATATGATATTGATGATGTTAGTACTGCTTTTCAAGATTTAAATAAGAGGGCACATACTGAATGGTTACCTACATCAACTTATAATAAATTAGAAGGTTATGATTTAGAAATGTATTATGAAAAAGAGAGTGGCAAAGGGTATTGTGAATCTTGGATTAGAGTGGAGTCTAAAACTGAATAAGGATATATAAATAAGGATCAGCTATAAATTTATAGCTGATCCTTACTAATTATACTAAAAGCTCTTCCATATTCCAAACCTGAGTTGCTAAATCTTTATAGAAATCAACTTCATGGCAAACTAAAAGGAGAGTACCCTTAAAATCAATAAGAGCTTTTTTTAGTTCAGCCTTAGAGATAGCATCTAAATGGTTAGTTGGCTCATCAAGTAAAAGCCAATTTGTTGGAGTTAAGGTAAGTTTACAAAGTCTAACCTTTGATTGTTCTCCGCCACTTAAAGTTTTTAGTTTTTGGTTCATATGCTCATTTTTAATACCACAACGACCAAGGGCTGCTCTTATTTCGCTCTGAGATTTTTTTGGAAAACAATCCCAAACTTCCTCAAGAGGAGTATGGTCTGAACCATGAACCTGTTGCTCAAAGTAAGCTGGGTACAGATAATCTCCAAGTTTTATATCACCATCTATTGGAGGTATTACTCCCATTATGGTCTTTAAAAATGTGGATTTACCTATGCCATTGCAACCTGTAATGGCAATTTTTTCACCTCTTTTTAAAGTAAGATCAAGATTTTTTATAAGTGGGTAGCTGTAGCCAATGGCTAGACTAGAGCTTATCATCACAAGGGAAGCAGAGGTTCTTTTAAAATTAAAGGAAAAACTAGGTTTAGGTGAAATTATTTTTGGTTTTTCTAGTTTTTCAATTTTATCAAGAGCCTTTTGTCTACCCTTAGCCATTTTTGCAGTAGAAGCACGAACTTTATTTTTATCAATAAAGTTCTGAAGCTTTTGAATTTCCTTTTGTTGAGCAGTATATTCAGCTATATATCTTTTTCTTTCCTCATCTTGTAGTTTTAAGAAGTTATCATAATTTCCCATATACCTTTTTATAGAGGAAAACTCTAGATTAAAAATTACATTTGTAATATTGTTTAAAAAGCTAGTGTCGTGGGATATGACCACAAAAGCATTTTCATAGTCATGTAGATATTTAGATAACCACTCTATATGCTCTTTATCTAGATAATTAGTAGGCTCATCTAAAAGTAATATATCAGGAGCTTCAAGAAGTAGTTTTGCTAGCATAACCTTAGTTTTTTGACCTCCACTTAAATTTTTAAAGGGAGTATCCATACCAAGGGCAGTTATACCAAGCCCTTTACACATAGTTTCAATATGCTTTTCAATATTATAAAACTCACTAGAATCCAGCCTATCTTGAAGATGACCTAATTTATTGATTAATTTATCATAGTCATCTACATCTCCGGTAGCTAACTTATTACTTATGAGTAAGATCTTTTCTTCTAATTCATAAAGATTTCTATAGGCTTCCCTTAAAACTTCTTTTATGGTTAAATTTTCGTTTATATCAGAATTTTGTTTAAGATATCCAATCTTACAGGAAGAAGCTTTAGTAAAAGTACCTTCATCGCAGATTAATTTTTCAGTTAAGATGTTAAACAGGGTAGTCTTACCAGCACCATTAACTCCAACAAGACCAGCGTGTTCGCCCTTTAGTAATCTAAGGGACATATTTTTAAAAATAGTTTTATCTCCAAAACTAAAGCTTAGATTTTCAATATTTAATATACTCATGTCTTTATACCTCCGTAAAATAAAAAAAGGAAAGAGGCTTTGCTCTTTCCTTAAAATTCATGTAAATTAATGCAGTGAAAATTATATTCTAAATCATAGTAGAGTAAAAAATTAGTTCTCATATTAGCTATAACAAAATAATAGTGTAGTGATACTAATTTAAATTTTAAATGATTTAGAGTATGAAAAAAGAGTCTTATCCTGTAAAAGATAATTCTATTCAAATGTTTAGGTAAAAAAGGGCGCAGTTATCCCGTTATTAACCTAAAACACTTACAAGAACTACCATTTTACACAATTCGACTCAACCTCTTTCTTTGCATTAATTTATTTTAAATATAATAATATTCAATATATTT
>NZ_JPMD01000002.1 GCF_000732635.1 Clostridium sulfidigenes
TATAATAATTATAATATAGCATATTACATATAACTATATAGATAGTAATTTTACAAATAACTATATAGATAGCAATTTTTAATAACTATCTATAGATAACTATTTTACCTTTAACTATCTGAATAGTTATTTGCTAAGAAGGAGATAATCATGAGCGGAACTTGTGAAATAAGTGCTGATATAATTGAAAAGGATTTAAAATACCTTGAACTTCTTTCTCATAATTTTCCTACAATATCAGATGCTTGTACTGAAATTATAAATTTGGAGGCAATATTAAATTTACCTAAAGGTACGGAGCACTTTTTAACGGATCTTCATGGTGAACATGAAGCTTTCCAACATGTACTTAAAAATGCTTCAGGTGTAATAAAAAGAAAAGTTAATGATATCTTTGGTAATACCCTTAGAGAATCTGAAAAAAAAGCTTTATGCACTCTTATATATTACCCTGAACAGTATATAGATATTGCCCTTGCTAAAGAAGATGATCCTGATGATTGGTATAAGATTACCCTTAATCAATTGATTCAGGTATGTAGAAATGTATCATCTAAATATACTCGTTCTAAGGTTAGAAAAGCTCTGCCTGCAGACTTTTCCTATATTATAGAGGAGCTACTTCATGAATCTGAAGCGAGACCAAATAAACAAGATTATTTTAATGGAATATTAGATACTATTATTTCCATTGGTAGGGCTAGCGATTTTATAACTGCAATTTGTAATGTTATTCAAAGGTTGACTATAGATTCTCTTCACATAGTAGGTGATATCTATGATAGAGGTCCTGGCGCTCACATAATTATGGATATTCTATGTAATTATCATTCCTATGATATTCAATGGGGAAACCATGATATACTTTGGATGGGTGCTGCAGCCGGAAATCATAGTTGCATCTGTAATGTTATTAGAATTTGTACTAGATATGCTAATCTAGAAACCTTAGAGGATGGCTATGGTATAAACATTTTACCTCTAGCTCGTTTTGCTATGGATGTATATTCTAATGATCCATGTAAATCTTTTAAACCAAAGGTTACTAATGATTACTTCAAAGAAAAAGACTTAAAACTTATGGCTCAAATGCATAAGGCAATTTCTATTATACAGTTTAAATTAGAAGGTGAAATTATTAAAAGACACCCTGAATTTAACATGGATGATAGAAGACTTCTTGATAAAATTAATTATGAAAAAGGAACAATTGTTATAGGTGGTAAGGAATATGTATTAAATGATACTAACTTTCCTACTATAGATATTAATAATCCTTATAAATTGACAGATGAAGAAAAAGAATTAATGTCTAAGCTTCATAGCTCTTTCTTAAATAGTGAAAAACTTGAGAAACATGTTAGATGTCTTTACTCTAAGGGTAGCCTTTATTTAAAGAGCAATTCTAATCTTTTATATCATGCCTCCATTCCTTTAAATGAAGATGGCACTTTTAAGAATGTTAAGCTTGGAAACAAGGAATTCTGTGGTAAAGAATATTTAGATAGGGTAGATAGAATTACTAGAGAAGCATATTTTAATGAATGTGATAGCAAAAATGCTCATTATGCTTTAGATTACATGTGGTATTTATGGTGTGGCCCTGATTCACCTCTCTTTGGTAAAGATAAAATGGCTACCTTTGAAAGATATTTTATAAATGATAAAATTACTCATAAGGAAAATAAATGCCCTTACTTCATTCTTAGAGATAATGAAGAGGTTTGTAATAATATATTATTAGAATTTGGCCTTTCTCCTAAACATTCTCATATAATTAATGGCCACGTACCTGTTAAAACTATTAAAGGTGAAAATCCTATAAAGGCTAATGGGAAACTTTTAGTTATAGATGGGGGATTTTCTAAGGCTTACCAACCTGAGACAGGCATTGCAGGCTATACTTTAATTTATAATTCCTATGGCCTTCAATTAGTTCAGCATGAGCCTTTTGAATCAACTCAAACAGCCATTGATGAGGGGAAAGATATCATATCTACCAACTTCATTTTAGAATTTAACTCTAGAAGGCTAAAGGTTAGAGATACTGATATAGGTACGGAGCTTATAAGTCAAATTCATTACCTTCAAATGCTTTTAAATGCCTATAGAAAAGGTATAATTAAGGAAAGAAAATAAATTAATCCAAGGGAGCTTTTTGAAATAAGCTCCCTTAAATATTTTTATAGCCTTATCTTCCCAGAATCCATAACAAATTCTTTCGTCATCTAAAACTATCCCTTCCTCAATGGAGTCTTTAATCAACTCAAAAGAGTTATTGAGATAATATGAAATTTCTATATCAGCTGTATCTATCATATAATAAAATCTTTTATCACAGGTATTAAGCATTGAACCTGTAAAACCAATTGTTCTGATTATACGTAAAATCAAATTTTTTATAGAAATTATCCAGTCCATTATTTGCAATCAAACCAATAATAGCGCCATCTATACAGTTTTTGTCAATATAGTCCATTATTTTTTCCATAATTAGTGTACCAATCTTCTGTTTTTGATAGGACGGTATAACTATTATATCTTGTATATAAAAAACCGTTCCACCATCTCCAACAATTCTTCCAAATCCAATTATCTTATCTTGATCTTCTATACAAACACAGTAGATTGAGTTATTCAATCCTTTTTCTATTTTGTCATGTTGTAATACCCTCCAACCAATAGAATTTCTTAAATAAATATATTCTTCAATTGAAGGTTTCCTTTCGCTTACAATAACATTTTCCATATTTAACCCCTCCCCTACATTAAATTTCAAAAATTACTGCTACTTATTATACTAATATCAAATAACTAACATCATCCCTTTAATTGTTCCTTTCTTTCAGCTATTAGCTTTTCTATTTATTCCAAGTCTTCTAGTGTAGCTTTAATCCCCTAGCTGTACTTCTGCTCTTTAAGTTATTATCTTTCATTCTAACACCTTTATTATAATCTAATTAGATTTATTCTCCAACTATGTGTTATACAAAAGAGAAAGATGCTAGTAAGGATTTATTCCCTACTAGCTTTTAATTTTATTCTATTTTATCTTTTAAATATATACTATCTTTTTTAAACCATCTTGAATTACTTGTGAGAAGTTTACTTTCTTTTCCTCCCTTAACTTATTAAGCCATGATGGTATAATCAAAGTTTTTTATTGCTTTATTATCATATTCTTTTAATATATAAATATATAAATATGTGTTTTAATAACCTTTATTTCAAAAATAATTGATATTTGGTAAATTTTATTATATTATATAATTGCTTTAAATAAGAATTATCTAAATAAAAACAATTTACAGATTTTAAAAACAAAGGGGAATTACATATGAAAAAATTTATAAAACCTAGTATTCTTTGTATCGTTATGTTATTAAGTCTTTCATCAATTTTTTTAGGATGCAGTAAAAAAACTATTCCTATTGAACAAACTGCAAAAGCTTTTTATGACTTAGTTATTTTACAAGATAGCGCCGAATTTGAAAAACTTGGTGTGACAAATGATGAAATTAAATCTATGGCAGAAATTCAAAAAAAATCAATGAATGAAGCTACTAAAGCTGGTTTTGTACAAGCTGGTCTACCTATTACTGATGAACAGTTAGATCAAATATATAATGTTCAAATAGAAGCTTTAAGAAAATTAAAACCTACTATAGAGGTTGTTTCTAGTGATAAAGAAATATCTCAAGTTAAAATATCAACTACATATGTTAATATGGTTGAAGCAAGTACTAAAGCTGGTGATGACACTATTTCTGAAGTACAAAGCAAACAAATTTCTGATATGACTAAAGTATCAGAAATTTTCATCAAAAAAATAATTGAAAATATTAATGCATTAACTCCTTCAACTGATGTTAAATCAACTACTTTTGAATTTGAAAAAGTAAAAATGAACTTTGGTAAGAAAACTGAAGAAGTTTGGGTACCAAAAGATTCCATTTCATTTGGTAATGATTTAGCTAATATGTGTATAGGAAATAATTAATAAATTTAAATAGGCAATTTTTGTTTAAAGTAGAAAGGCTGTTGTATTTTACAATAGCCTTTTTAATTTTTTGCTTTGGTATTATATCCCATTAATCATATATTAAAAAGGCATGAAACATTGATAACTCAAGCTTCATGCCTTTTTTATAATATTATAATTAGGGGATAATTATAAGTATTAACTTTATTATTCTACTACTAAAGTAGCTTGCATTGTTTGACCCTTTCTTACGAATTCTATAGGAATGCTATCTCCATCACTGTAGGCTTCTTTTTCCTTGTTTAATTCTTCAACGGTCTTAACAGTTTTCTTACCTATTTTAGTAATTACATCTCCAGGTTGTAATCCTCCCTTTTGTGCTATACTAAAATCTTCAATACTTTGAATATATATACCTACAGGTAAATTATATTGTTTTGATAAATCTTCTGTTATATTTCTAACTGCTATACCAAACTTTATTTTTTGTTTTACTAAGGTATCTAATTTTTCAGTGGCATCATTTATTGGAATTGCAAAACCTATTCCCTCTACTCCAGTAGAGCCTATCTTAGCTGTATTTATACCTATAACTTCACCTTGAGAATTTATTAATGGTCCTCCACTATTCCCTGGATTTATAGCAGTATCTGTTTGGATAAGGTTCATTTTTTCTCCACCCTCAGTTAATGCTACTCCTCTATTAACAGCACTTATAATTCCTGTTGTTACAGAGCCTAGATATTCTTTTCCAAGTGGATTTCCTATGGCTATAACTTGTTCTCCTGCTTGAAGACTATCAGAATCTCCTAGTTCTACTTTACCTGGCATTTCAACATCATCAGTAATCTTAACAACTGCTAAATCTGCATCTTCCTGATAGTTTACAACCTTAGCACTTACTTCTTTACCTGTACTAAATATAACTTTAACTTGACTAGCATTTTTAACTACATGATAGTTTGTAAGTACATAGCCATCATCTGAAAAAATAAATCCTGAGCCAATGCCTTCTTGCTCACCCATATCAAATCCAAATACATTAGTTGAAACTGAAGTGGTTGATACACCAACTACAGCTGGGGAAACCTTTGCTACTACTTCTGGTATATTCATACTGCTTATAGGATTAATATTTGTTGTTGTTCCACCATTATTTGTTTTTGATTTAGCTTCCTTAATTGCTGATTGTATAGTGCCTCTCATAGCTCCATAAGTAACACCTGTACCAATTGCTCCTCCTAATATAGAGCATATTAGAGCTATAGCTATATAAGATTTAGCTGAACCTTTACCTTTATTCTTTTTATCTTTTTTCTTTTTTTCTTCTTCTTGCCATGATGAAGTATTAACTTCATTGAATTTTAAGTCATCATTTGTTGTATATTCTACATCTTGAATCACAGTGTAGTTTATATTGTCACTAGTATTATTGTCATTATTATCTTTATTAATACCGGTATTTTCATTTAAGTTATTATTGCTATTAATTTGATTATTATTTAATTCATTGTTATTTAATTCATTATTGTTTATATCTTTATCCATATTAAATCTTCCCCCTTATTAAAAGTTAATTTGTTTACTTTTCTTATCTATATATATTATTATCAACACTTATGTGTCAGTTAAGTGACTAAAATATGAATGAATTCTTAAATGTCCTTAAAGGATTAAAATTTGAAAATACCCTATATGTAAATATAATATTCTAAAAAACTACTAAAGCCTTATAGCTTCAGTAGTTTCCTATGTGAACCCTAAATTAACTTAGAGGAAGAATAAATTCTTCCTCTAAGAAATATTAATATAATCTTTTCTTAGCATAATCTCCGTAATCATTACCATGATCACTCATGTCTACTTCATCTATAATGGAGTCAAAGTCAACTTCACTTTCGCTTTTTATATCTTCATTTAAATCATCAAAAGCAATTTCTTCACTAGTCTCCATATTGTAACTTCTTCGACTTCTTGTCTTTGCAGCTTCTATCTCAGCTTCTCTTACATTTTCCCAAACTGAATCAGACATAGGGGTTATGCTTCTAAAATCACCAAAATAGTTATGTGTATCTGGTGGATATATTGGTCTTGATTTATCATTACTCATATTATACCGCCCTCCTCAATCACTTTACTATAGTGTGTATTAAGGAGTTAATTTTTATGTATGAGTATTATAAATGTTAGAATTTTTTATTTTTCTGCATATAAAGTTATTATCTTAACTATAGTTTCTACTGCCTTTTCCATAGAATCTACAGGAATGAACTCAAATTTTCCGTGGAAGTTATGTCCACCTGTAAATATGTTTGGTGTTGGAAGTCCCATAAAGGATAATCTTGCTCCATCAGTACCTCCTCTTATAGGAACTATAATCGGCTCGATATCAAGAGCTTTCATTGCTTCAACAGCTGTGTCTACTACATGAATTACAGGTTCTACTTTTTCTTTCATGTTGTAGTATTGATCTTTTACTGAAATTTCTATAGTGCCTGCACCATATTTTTTATTAAGAAGTTCTACTATTTCTTTAATTAAAGTTTTCTTTTCTTCAAAGGTATTTCTAAAGAAATCTCTTATGATATAAGACATAGTAGTCTTTTCTACAGTTCCTACCATATCACAAAGCATGAAGAAGCCTTCATATCCTTCTGTGTATTCTGGTCTTGCATTAACAGGTAATAATCCATTTAACTCCATAGCTATTTGCTGAGCATTTACCATTTTATTTTTAGCGCTTCCTGGATGAACATTTCTTCCGTTAATTACTATTTCAACACCAGCAGCATTGAAGTTCTCATATTCGATTTCTCCAACAGCTCCCCCATCTACAGTGTAAGCAAAGTCTGCTGCAAATTTTTCTACATCAAAGTGATCTGCTCCTTCTCCAATTTCTTCATCTGGAGTAAATCCAACTTTAATAGTCCCATGTTTTATATCTGGATTTGCAATTAAATATTCCATAGCAGTAACAATTTCTGATATACCAGCTTTGTCGTCTGCTCCTAATAAAGTAGTTCCATCTGTTGTGATAAGAGTTTTTCCTATATAGTCGTTTAATTCAGGAAAATCTTCTGGAGATAAAACTGTATTTGCATTTAATTTAATATCTCCACCTTCATAATTCACCATTTGAGGCTTAACATCTTTACCTGAATAATCCGGAGCAGTATCCATATGAGCTATGAAACCAATAGTTGGTATTTTTTTATCTGTATTAGCAGGCAATGTAGCCATTACGTAATTGTTTTCATCAATAGTAACATCACTCATGCCGATTCTTTTTAATTCTTCAAATAAAACTTCACCTAAAACTCTTTGGCTAGCAGTACTTGGAGTTGTTCCCGTAGAATCACTTGATTGTGTATCATACTTAGCATATCCTAAAAATCTTTCTATAACTTTTGACATAATATCGCCGCCTTTTTAAAATTTTATAAATATTTTATATTGTTTATCATATTTATTTTGTCCCATAACCCTAGTATATAAAACTCTAATTTTTTTTACAAGTTAATAAATTGTATATATCTACTATTTATCAATTTTATTTGTTATAATAATCATGAACAAGCTATGTCTATTCCATGCTAACATAATGTATTATATTGAATAATTTTAATTTAATACAATACATTCTAATTTATAAAAGACAAAATTTAGTTATAAGTAATTGGAGGGTAAGATAATATGTTAGATTTTAATAAAGCCTTAAGCTTTGAGGAGTATGTAGAAAAACAACATGCCAAATATGGAAATATCCAAGATAAAACCTATGCAGACACTGAACTTTCTAGTGATACTAAGGAACAAATAAAAAAACTAGATAAGGTTGTTCATGCTGCAATATTTACAGAAGGTTTTTGCCCTGATTGTATCGTAACTATTCCTTTCGTACAAAAACTTTCAGAAGAAAACCAAAACTTAAAGGTTCATTTATTTCCTAGAACGGGCTACGAAGGTTTTCTTGAAGAAGCAGTAGGCTGCAAAAGTATTCCTGCAGTAATCACTTTTACTGAAGAAATGGATCCTAAGGGTGCCTATGTAGAAATGCCTAAGGAGTTATTTAAAAAACTTCCTGTAATCTCTAATGATGAGAGAAAAGTTCTTGTTGCAGAATATAGATCCGGAAAATATAATGATTTAATAGAAAAAGACCTTTTAGATATAATACTCTAATTTTTTGATACATTTTAAAACTCATTCCTATATTTATTCATATATGGATGAGTTTTTTGTATTAATATTATATATGTTAATTATTAATGGGGTGATATTATGGGTTATAAAACAGAAATAATAACAAAGGATAAAATAAAAACTTCTAATTGGAGTGGGGGAACTACTAATGAAATATATATTTATCCTAAAGACTCTAATTACAAAGATTTAAACTTTAAATGGAGAATTAGTTCTGCCACTGTAGAGTTAGAACACTCCACCTTCACTAATCTTCCAAAAGTTTATAGATATATCACAACTTTGGAGGGTTCCATGGATCTTTGTCACAATAAAGGTCCTCTAATTCACTTAGAACCTTTTGAAGTTCATGGATTTTCTGGAGATGTAAACACCGAAAGCTTTGGTACTGTTACAGACTTTAATTTAATGATAGGACCTGGATGTGATGGGGTAATGAATGCACTAAATTTAACTGAAGGTTCTTTACTAAAACTGAATTTAAACAAAAGGAGAAATAGATACTCTTATCATAATTATATATTTTTCTCACCTAATTCAGACCTAACCCTTACAATAGATGGTAACAATATATCTCTACCTAAAAATCATACCTTAATCATAGAAAGTTGTGAAAAAGATAGCCTTTCTTCTATAGAAATTGCCTCCTCACAACCTTGCAATATCATTAGTATAGAAGTAGGCTTTTAAAAGTTATTTATTCAAATCTATGGCTCTGTTGAAAATTACAGTGATAAAATATAAATCTAATTTTTATAAAGTATGGAGCATGTACTTTAATATAGGTACATGCTCCACATTTTTAATCTTTACAGACTTGCTACGCCCATTTCTCTTGCTATTCTCATAACTTCCTCTGCTACTTTGCCCGATACTCTCTTGTCTAAGGCATTTGGGATTATGTTTTCTTCATTTAATTCTTCTTCTGGAATTAGGTTTGCTAAAGCTCTTGCTGCAGCTAACTTCATTTCATCATTTATTTCTGTTGCTCTAACTGTAAGAGCTCCCTTAAATATACCAGGGAATACTAGAACATTATTAATTTGATTAGCAAAATCTGAACGGCCTGTTGCTATTACTCTAGCCCCTCCTAATTTAGCTTCATCTGGCATTATTTCTGGAGTTGGATTAGCCATGGCAAAGATAATTGCATCTGAATTCATAGTCTTTACATCCTCTGCATTTATCATGTTAGGCCCAGATACTCCTATGAACACATCAGCTCCTACTAAAACTTCTTTTAATGAACCTGATTCTTTATTTTTATTAGTAACTTTTGCTATTTCCTCATGGGATTCAAATAAGCAGTTGCCTCCATCATAAATAGCACCCTTCTTATCACACATGATTATATTTTCTGCTCCCGCCTTTAAAAGCAATTTACAGATAGCAATTCCAGCAGAACCAGCACCGTTTATTATTATTTTAACATCTTTAATATTCTTCTTAGTTAACTTTAATGCATTATATAAACCTGATAATACAACTACTGCAGTTCCATGTTGGTCATCATGGAATACAGGAATATTTAATTCTCTTTTTAAAGTTTCTTCTATATAAAAACATTCAGGAGCCTTTATATCTTCAAGATTTATTCCTCCGAATACAGGACATATTAATTTTACAGTTTTTATTACTTCTTCTGGGTCTTCACTGTCAATACATATTGGAAAAGCATCTACTCCAGCAAATTCCTTAAATAATAATGCCTTTCCTTCCATTACTGGAATTGAGGCTTCTGCTCCTATATTTCCAAGTCCTAACACTGCTGTTCCATTTGAGACTATAGCTACAGTATTAGATTTTATTGTATAATCATAAACCTTATCTTTATCCTTAGATATTTCAATGCAAGGCTCTGCAACTCCAGGAGTATAAGCTATAGATAAGTCTTCTCTTGTATTAACAGGAATTTTACTTATAACCTCTAGTTTTCCCTTCTTCTCCTTGTGCATTTTTAAAGATTGTTCACCATATGACATAATTAAATCCTCCTAATTAAAATAATCTATTTTTTTGAAGATGCCTTATTTAAGTAATCACAATAAGGTGCTATAGGACACTGATGACACTTTGGCTTTCTAGCATCACATATTTTTCTTCCATGCCAAATAATATAATGATGTGCATCACTCCACATGTTCTTTGGTATATACTTCATAAGTTTTTCTTCAACAATTTCTACATTATCTCCAGGTGCAAAACCTGTTCTATTAGAAATTCTAAACACATGGGTATCCACAGCTATAGCAGGCACTCCAAAAGCATTAGATAAAACTACATTAGCCGTTTTCCTACCTACTCCTGGAAGGGCTATAAGTTCTTCCATAGTTCTTGGAACTTGACCATTATGTTTTTCTACAATGGATTTACATGCCCCTAATATATTTTTACTTTTATTTTTATAGAATCCACAACTATGAATCTTTTTACCTAATTCTTCTTCACTTAAAGTTAGTATAGCCTGTGGAGTATTATACTCCTTATATAATTCCTTTGTAACTATGTTAACCCTCTCATCTGTACATTGAGCAGAAAGTATAGTTGATACTAAAAGTTCAAAGGGTGTTCTAAAATCTAACCCGCAGGCAGCTCCTCTATAGGTCTCTTCTAATATTTCTAAAATTTTCTTTCGTTTTTCTTTATTCATAAAATCACCTCAATAAATTTCAATGATTGTAGTATTCCTAGTTAGTTCACTTCTATTATATCAGATTTTTATTATTTTACTTAATTAAATAAGGGTTTAATTAATATGATTTTGTTTAAAAAGAATAATATTATTTTATAAACAAATACTATATAAAACTTAATACAATAAGGAGGATTATTAAATGGATAATGCAATGTTTTGTTATCAGTGTGAACAAACTGTAGGGGGAAAGGGATGTACTAAGTTAGGTGTTTGTGGTAAAACCCCTGAAATATCAAATTTACAAGACTTATTAATTTATCAGTTAAAAGGAATCAGTTGTTATGCTAAAGATTTACTTGATAATGAGCAAGTTATAGATAAATCAGTGGTTAGTTTTGTAGAAAATGCTCTGTTTACAACTTTAACTAATGTTAACTTTGATGCAGCAAGTCACCTAAACATGCTTAAAGAATCACAAAAGATTAAAGAAAGCCTAAGAAGTAAGGCATCTACCGATAAGACGTACCCTGATCAAGCAACCTATAATTTAAGTAAAACCAAAGAAGAAATGCTTAAGGATGCCGTTAAAGCTGGCATTATGTATGATGGAGATTTAGATGCTGATATACGTTCTTTAAGACAAACTATTGTTTATGGTCTAAAGGGAGTAAGTGCCTATGGACACCAAGCTAGATTTTTAGGTTACTATGATGACCAAGTTGATAACTTCTATTTTCTAGGATTAGAATGTACAACAAATGATAACTTATCTGTGGAAGAGTTAATTAGAATGACTATGAGAACTGGTGATATGAGTGTAGCTGTGATGAAAAAACTTGATGAAGCTAATACTGAAAGTTATAAACATCCAACTCCTCATCTAGTTAATGTTAAAGTAGAAAAAGGACCTTTTATAATTGTTTCTGGTCACGATTTAAAAGATTTAGAGATGCTATTAAAACAAACTGAAGGTATGGGAATAAATATATATACCCATGGTGAAATGCTTCCTGCTCATGGTTATCCTGAACTAAAAAAATACCCTCATCTAGTAGGAAACTATGGTAGTGCATGGCAAAACCAACAAACAGAATTTGATAACATCCCTGGCTGTATACTCATGACTACTAACTGTCTTATGAGACCTAGAGAAACCTATAAGGATAGAATATTTACAACTAACGTAGTTGGATGGGATGGAGTTAGACATGTCACTCTTAAAGAAGATGGAACAAAAGACTTCTCTGAAGTCATAAATAAAGCTTTAGAATTAGGTGGATTTACTGCTTCTGAAGACAGAAAAGAAATTCTTGTAGGCTTTGGTCATAAGGCTACCTTAAGTAATGCTGGTAAAATTGTTGATGCAGTTAAAAAGGGTGAAGTGCGCCACTTCTTCTTAATAGGTGGTTGTGATGGTGCAAGACCTGGAAGAAACTACTATACAGATTTTGCAAAGATGGTTCCTGAGGATTGTATTATCCTTACCTTAGCTTGTGGAAAATATAGATTTAACAAACTTGAATTTGGTGAAGTAGCTGGATTACCAAGACTTCTTGATGTAGGTCAATGTAATGATGCTTATTCTGCAGTAAGAATTGCTACTGCTTTAGCGGATGCCTTTGAGACTGATGTGAATGGCTTACCATTATCCATTGTACTATCTTGGTATGAGCAAAAGGCTGTAGCTGATTTACTAGCTTTATTGTCCTTAGGAGTTAAAAATATATTCCTAGGACCTTCACTTCCTGCATTTATAAGTCCAAATGTACTTCAATACTTAGTAGATACCTTCCAATTAACTCCTATAAGTACACCAGAAGAGGACTTAAAAACTTGTCTTAAACAAAGAGTTAACTAATATATTAAATGGTAGCCCATAGGACTACCATTTATTTCTATACTTTTATATAGTTCACAAAAACTTACCCTTGTGCAATCAGCTTGTCTTTTTCAAGAATGTGACTTACTAACCACTGATTTACGAACTCCAATAAATCAAGAATATATTTATGTTGATTCTCATCAATTTTATTTAAGTCTATTTCCTCTAATTTTTTTATAAAGTTATCATGATCTATTTTTTGAGTAAACATTTTTTTATAATTTATACTTTCCATATAGGCTTCTTCATCTCTAAAGTGAAGAGCAGCATACCCTTTTAATTCTTCAATTAAATTTACTATTCTATCATATTTATCAATAATGAACTCATTATTTAATAACTCATAAATTTTATCAGCTATTTCAAAAAGCATTTTATGTTCATTATCAACAATCTCTATTCCTGTTTTAAATTCTTCCTTCATTTCGTACATTTAAATTACCCTCCAACTTCTCTCAATAGTACTAGTTAAATACGTTCAACATGAATTTTTGAACTATTTCACTTTAGAACTATATAATACCATATAAGTCAATATTCTTCTATAACTTCAAGTAATAAAATGGTGTATAATCTCATAACTTAAATTTTTATTACTTATTATTTATTTTCATTATTATCTTATCTTGAGCCTGAAGTATTTCATCCAACTGAACACTTCCTAACTTTCTTCTCGCCTCTACAAAATCAATATCTGGAAATATATTTTGAATATAATAAATAACCCTTGGTGAAGCCCCTAATATAGCCTTACATAGAGTATCCATATCTAATTTACACAGAACTATTTTCACTCTTTCCCTATCTATACTAATAATATCTTCAAAACTAAATAGTTTCGTAGATATTTTGTTAAATAAATATATGTCATTTTCTTGTATTGTCATCATTAATCTAGATTTTTCAACATCTTCAAGATTCCTTAGTAATTCTATTATCTGTTCTTCAACACTTAAGAGTTCTTTGTATGTTTTTTCTAGATAGTAGGATATTTCCTTCCAAAGTTCTTCTGTTACTTGTCCATTCCTAATAATTTCTTCATAATATTTGGTCCTTAGCTCCTCTGATAGCAATGACACAAAAAAAGTTAAATTCATAATAATTCCCCCATAAACCCCATTGGTATAAATAAATTTATAACTATATATTCGTACCATCTTCCTACAAATGAAATTTTAACCTGTATTTGTTTCAAATAATTAATAATTGCTAATGCACTATTTTGTGTATGCAGACAAAAACCTACAAGAGGAATTAAATTTAGTTATCTTTTAAATATTAAATAAAAATAGGGCATGGTAGTCACATGATGACCTCCATGCCTTTACAAATTTAAGTACCTTCATTATCATAACTCTTTTAAGTTCAGCAAGGTCAAGTAGATTAGTTCCTATTAAATGAGGTATAATATATTTAAAAAATATAGGAGGAAATATGTTTTGGCACATTACGGGAATCTTCAAAAAATAAGGGATGGTAAAAGAAAATATGGTATAACACCTCATATTCCTGGAGGTTTTATAACTCCAGAAAACCTTGAAAAAATAGCTAAGGTAGCTAAGAAGTATAATGGAGTTATAAAAATAACATCTGGACAAAGAATCTTAATAACTAATTTAGAGGAAAATGATCTACCTCAAATATGGGATGAACTACATATGGAACCCGCTGTTAAAACTCAAAATTCCGTTAAAAATGTAGAGATGTGTCCAGCAGGATATTGTAAAAGATCAAAATTTAATACAATTGGTATAGGTATGAAATTATCTAAAAAATATCAATGGATGGATATGCCTTGTAGAACTAAAATAGGTGTAGCGGGATGCAGAAATGCTTGTGGAAGTGTTTATAGTAAAGATGTGGGTGTTATAGCAGATATTAATGGTAAACTCATGGTAACAGCGGGTGGTTCAGCTGGATATAACCCTAGGATTGCAGATATTATAGCTAATGATTTATCAGAAGAGGACACTTTAAATTTAGTAGATTCTATATTTGATTATTATAAAGAAAATGCCCATGATGGAGAAAAATTAAGTTTTTTTATTGAAAGAATTTCAATAGAAAACTTTAAAAAAGAAGTTCTAAGTAGGTTTTAGAAATTTTTTATGATTTTAGTAAATGATGAAGAAAAGATTAAACATGTATTATAAATAAGCTAATTAAAGGCAAATAACAGGAGTTTTTATTTACTCCTGTTATCTTTTCTCTTTATTATTTTTTCACTTCTTCTAGTTTACCCATAAATAGTATGGTTCCACTTTCTTCATCTTCTATAATAAATACAAAAGGTCTATCAGCTATAAATTCTTTAGGATCATCAATTATTGGCATTGCAGTTTCCCTAACTTCAACTATAGTAGCTGCAGCTGCTTCACTTCCCTTTTCATTTACTTCTATTTTCCCTTGATGTAAAACACTACTAACGTATATATTTTCCCTTATTCCACTAAGATTAGCTGCATCACTAAAAATATCCTTCATTCCTAGGGCCACTAGAGATCCTTTTAATTCTTTAGTTCCATATTCCATTTCAAACTTCGGAAAGCTTACATTAACAGCTTCCTGCTCTTTTCCAATGGATTCTTTTATAGAATTCCACTTATTCATATCTAAATTATTTATAAAATTGTCTATACTTAAACCTTCCTTTGGTAGTACTGCATACATAGATACTTTTCCACTATCATAAGGCATTTTTATAGCTTTAAAATCATCCTTTTCTCCATAAAAGGTTTTATCATCAGCTGCAACCTTCCTCATAAAATTTATCTGTGATTTATCTCCCTTTGAATTTGTAAACTCACCTATAGTATTATTATTTGTATCAAAGGGTTCTTGCCATTGTCCCTTGAAATATATAGCATTAATTAAATACATAATAACATCACCATCAATAGGACCTTTTAGCATATCTTTAATCATGTTATTAGTAGATTTTTCAATCCAATTATTAATTTTATCCACAGATGAGGATTTAGAGAAGTCCAAGTTATCCACTTTTGCACCAAAGATATCCTTATTAATGTTTATAAATTCTTTATTTATATTCTGACCTTCTCTTATCCATATGGAGTTACTTAGATTTAACTTTACATTTTCATCTATATTCTCCAAGTAACTATGAAGAATTTTATAACTATTATTTATCTTATCATCATTCATTCCTTCATAGCCTAGTACCTTATTCATCTCTGCTTTTGTATTCTCTTTAGCTCCATTATAAGTCATAGTAAGTGCCATGGAAATGCTCAAAGGCGATATAAACACATTCTTATTATTTTCACCCTTCGAAATTTCTTTGAATATATTAAATGCAAATTTATTATTTCCTTCCACCACTTCTTTGTCCACCTCTTTAGCTGAAATTTCTTCCTTATTTTTACTAGAAAATTTCTCACATCCAATTAAAGAAGTAGCTATTATAGCTATAAGCATTAAAGAAATTATCCTTTTTAATTTCATAACCTCACCTCTAAATTTAGTTTCACTTTATATACGCTGTTAAAGTGTTATAGTGCTATTTTTTATATTATTATAAATCTAATAATCAATTGATTAAATTATTTTCTATTGTATAATGGACATGTAATGCCTTAATAATTACCTATATTTTGAAAGCATTTTACTAAATTTAAATATAGGTATTACTAAATTATGATATAAAAAATGTTAATGTAGAATAAAAATATTGAATTAATAAAGTGAGGTTTATATGACTAAGGATTTAACTAAAGGAAATGAAACCAAAGCTATAATAAGCTTTGCCATTCCCCTTATTATAGGAAATATATTTCAACAATTATACAATATCGCCGACTCCATAATCGTTGGTAAATATATAGGTGCATCTGCTTTAGCGTCAGTTGGATCTTCTTTTACTATTATAGTATTTTTAACATCTATTATTCTGGGACTTTGTATGGGCGCATCCGTTGTATTTTCTCAATGCTTCGGAGCTAAAGATAATGCTAAACTAAAAAGTAGTATTTTTACTGCCTTTATCTTTATCGGCTTAATAACTATCATAATTAATTTATGTGCTATTTTCTTTACTGATAATATCTTAATTTTTATGAATACCCCACAGAGTTTATTTAATGATGTTAAACAGTATATAATTATAATCTTTTACGGTATAAGCTTTACCTTTATCTATAACTATTTTTGCTGTTTACTTCGTTCTGTTGGAAATTCCTTTATACCTCTTGTATTCTTAATAATAGCAGCCATAATTAATATAGTTCTTGATATTGTTTTTATAACTGTGTTTAATCTTGGTATTGCAGGGGCAGCTTATGCTACCATAATAGCTCAAGGCATCTCTGGAATTTCAACAGCCATATATTGTTTTATTAAACTACCTGAAATCAGATTTAAAAAATGCGACCTTAAAATAGATATAAAGATTTTAAAGTTAGTAGCAAATTATAGCCTTCTAACAAGTATCCAACAATCTATAATGAATTTCGGGATTTTATTAATTCAAGGCCTAGTAAACTCCTTTGGAGTATCAATAATGGCAGCCTTTGCAGCAGCTGTTAAAATAGATTCCTTCGCTTATATGCCTGTTCAAGATTTTGGTAATGCTTTCTCCACCTATATTGCCCAAAATAAAGGTGCCGGTGAAGCTTTAAGAATAAAAAAAGGAGTAAAATCTTCATTCAAGATTATTACCTTATTTTGCATTATAATATCAGCAATTGTAGTAATATTTTCAAAACAATTAATGACTATATTTATATCTCCATCAGAAGTTGAAATTATAGCTTACGGCTCTCAATATCTATGTATAGTAAGTGTATTTTACTTTCTCATTGGATATCTTTTCATGTTCTATGGTTTTTATAGAGGTATAGGTTCCACTAATATATCTATTTTGCTTACTATTATATCCTTAGGGCTTCGTGTAGGAATTTCCTATTGGCTAGCTCCTACCTTTGGTATAACTGCAATTTGGTGGTCTATCCCTATAGGTTGGCTCATTGCGGATATAGTAGGTATATCCTTTATAAAAAAATTTGTAAGAAATATAAATAAGTAAATAATAAAAACCGCTTATAGATTACTCCTTTAAGTATCTATAAGCGGTTTTAATATGATATTTTAAATTTACACTTTAGGAATCTTCAAAAATAAATAAGTCAGAATGCTCGTCTATCTCAAAATATACTTTCCACCTTTGACTTATTATTTATTTTCAGATGCCTTATAAACTAACAGTAGTTTCTTTTTCTATAGATATATTTACTTTATTTGCTGCTTTAAATATTATAAGTCCAAAAATAAACATTACCACAATTCCTGCTACCCCAGCCTTAGAGCTTCCTGTTATATGGGTTGCTATACTCATAAGCATAGTTCCCATGAAAGCAGCCCCTTTACCAAATATATCATATAGTCCAAAGTATTCACTAGATTTCTCCTTAGGAATAATTTTTGAGAAATAAGATCTTGATAGTGCTTGAATTGCCCCTTGAAATACTGCAACACATACTGCAAGAATCCAGAATTCCCATGCTTTATCTAGCTGTAATGCAAATATGGTTATTGCTATATACCCCATAATTGAAGCTGCTATTAACTTATCACTTTTAAATTTTTTAGATAATCTTCCAAATAAAATAGCACAAGGAAAGGCAACTATTTGAGTTAAAAGTAATGCTAATAATAAATTACTATCTGTAATTCCAACATCTTTTCCATAGGATGTGGACATGCTTATAATTGTATGAACTCCATCTATATAGAAGAAAAATGCAAGGAGGAATAAGAAAATCTTCTTGTTTTTTCTAATGTTTAAAAGAACCTTACCTAGCCTCTTAAAACTTTCTGCCACTGGCTTATTTCCTTTTTCAACATAATACTTTTGTTTATAGTTCTTTAGTAGGGGCATTGTTATTAGTAACCACCATAGAGCAGTTAATAAAAAGGCTGTCCCCGTTGCCATTGCAGTTGTAAGTCCAATTTTATCTGCAAAAAGTACAAGGAGTAAACTTACTGTAAAAGGAATACAACTTCCGATATACCCCCAAGCATATCCATGAGATGATATCTCATCCATTCTATCATCAGTAGTTATGTCATTGAGCATGGCATCATAAAAAATAAGACTTCCTGAAAACCCAACCTTCCCTATGACAAATATAGCTAGAAATACAATCCATGGTACCGGAAGAGCTAAAGCTGCACAACCTAACACTCCAAACATCATGAATAATGAAAATAGTGGCTTTTTATAACCTTTAGTGTCCGCTACGGTTCCAAGTATAGGTCCAAGTATCGCTACAATAATTGTAGATAAGGATACAGCATAACCCCAGTAAGCTGTTGAATCTGCTGGTGAAATCCCTGATAAACTCGCAACATTTTTAAAGTAAATAGGAATTATAGTAGACACCAACATGGTGAAAGCTGAGTTTCCTACATCATATAGAATCCACTGCTTTTCTAACTTAGTAAATTTACTCATTTTACCCCTCCTATAGAAAATTTCTATTGAAGAATTCCCCTAAGTTGTCATTACTTTTTATAGCACTATAGTACTCTTCAACTCTATGTACTGCCTCATCTATAGCCTCTTCATAAAGGTTAAAAAGCTTTTTATTTATTTCTATACACTTTATATTTGGTTCTACATTAATTATCATACGGCTAAAGCCTTCTCCACCTTTAATTAAACCTAATAAGCCTTTTATAATCTTTCTTTTCAAATTATTTTCACATAATAGTAGTCTATTATAAAACCTTACAGATTTAAGGCATTTATATATTTCTTTTCCACTAACATTATCATAAATGCTAGCAATATGAGCTGCTATAACCTTATTAGGAATAATATGAGCTCCTGCACTATGCCTTTGTGGACTTAAATTATTTCTCCTCATTAATGCTCCATCTAACTCTGCTTCTATTTCAGCATGAGATATATTACTTTCCTTCATAGCTTCTGCAATAAAAGGATGACAACTACTATCAAGGACAAAGTGGCATACAAATCCTAAAATATAAGAGAGACAAATCTCATCCTTACTTTCTTTAATATACTTTTTCGACCTTTCTAAAAATCCATAGGCCTTTTCATCATGTAATCTATGTCCATACTTAATTATTTCATTCTTAAATAAGGGCTTATAATAAAAAAGTATATCTGGACCATTAAGTCCTATATAATATGCTTCTTTATTTTGGTTTATAATATCTTTTATCCCATGGGGCAGTTTTTCTAAGACAGTATGTCCAAAACTATAGTGAGTATAACTTGCGGGCATATAAATCCACCTTTCAAATTTCATAAATATTCTGACTTCTATTATAATTATATATTTTTTATGTTTTCAGTGAGTTATATTAAGGTAAAATTCTTGTAAATCCTTATACTATTAATATTCCTAATTTAATTATAAAAGCACCAACTAATTAAAGCTAGTGCTTTTATAATTTATTCCACTATGAACTGCCAATTACCCTCTTGATGAACTAAAATATTATTTACATCTATATATATTTTTCTTAAAACTCTTTCTGTAATACTTAAATCTTCATTATCTAGGTATACCTCACCTTGCTGATTTTCCATATCACCCATGGCACCACCAGTTCTAAAATTTTCTCTTACCATAAATATTGTTCTGCTTTCATCATAATTATTACTAAAGTCAAAGTGTATAGTATACTCTCCACCTTTATTTGTGATAGAAGCAGCTTTAATACTATCTTGAAGCCCTTTAAGTTTAAGATCTTCATTTATTTTAGAAGTTTCACCCTTCTTAGGAATTTTTATAGCTAATTTACCTCCTTCTTTTAAAACATAATTTATATCTACATCCTTTATTTTTATATCTAATTTGCCTTTGTACGGATCTAATATTTTAAAAGCTCTCCCAGTTCCATCATTAGCATTTTCTATAGATAGTAAAGTACCTTCTTCATCTCTAACTTCAACTTTTCCAATGGCATCTAAACTAATGGTGTAATCTTCACGCTGCTGATAATCTATATTGCTCCATATTTTAAAGTATCTTTCTCCTTCTTCATAATAACTAGTTGCCCCTAAAAGAACTTCTTTATCTATGGCATTTCCACCAATTTCATCATAACTATTTTTAAAATCTACCTTTTTTAAATTAAACTCACCTATATCTTTATCCTTATAGTGCAACTTAAAACCTGTTATTAAACCCTCACCCTGCTGAAAAGTAAATCCTGCATATCCTCCACTTGCAAAGCTAGTTAATCCTACATTATACATATTTCCATCACTAGTCTTTAATTTTAAGTTGTTTATTATTTCTCTTTGATCCCCTATGCCTTCAGCTTCTGCATCCTGGTTAAACCACATTTCAACATATATATTCTCACCATCATTTGTAATACTTTTTACTAATGCAGAACTACCATCAATATTAATTCTTACTGGTTCTTCTAGCATATATAGCTCTTTATCTGCTTGCTGTTTTATAATGCCTTGGGAAGGAGTAAATATTAGTTTTTCAGCTATCTGCGCAATGACTTCCTTGCCTAAAGGGGACATGCCTATTAATAGGGCTAATATAGCAACCACTGCAGCCACTTTATACTTCTTCATAGATCTTTGCATTTTCCCGTTTTTCTCTTGATTAAACTGTATTTTTTCTTCCTCACTTTTTTCTTTATTTACTTCTGTTAAATCAATACTATCATTGCTTTCATAATTATCTATATTTGCTAATTTCTCCTTCAAGGATTTCTTCAATCTCTGTTTTTCAACTTCATCCATAGGAATTTCTTCAAACTCACTTATATCAAAATCAATCTCATTAAATTTATCATATATATCCTTATTATCCATAACTATACCCCCTCCCTAGCTTCCTTATAATACTCTCTTCTTATCTTTTCTCTGCCTCTACTAATTCTAGTATTTATATTACTTACAGAAAGCTTTAATGCTTCACTAATGCTTTTACTCTTCTCTCCAAGTAAAAATTTCATTATAAATATAGTTTTATCTGGTTCCTCCATACTTTCTATAATACTTACTAACCTGCTATTTTCTATATCATCAAGATAATGATCTTCTGCACTTTTACCATCAGTGATGGCTTCATCCATAAGCTGGTTATTTTCTTTTTTACCATACTTTCTGTAGTAATCAATTGCTTTAAATTTTGTGATAGCCCCTATCCAACTTTTAAACTTAGAACTATCCCCAGTAAACTTATACCCATTAACCCAAATTGCCATAAATACATCTGACATACATTCCTCAATTAAACCTTTATCCTCTACAGAACATAAAGTTTTAGATATAATTCCTTTTACTAAGGGCCCATATATATCAATGATATAATCAAGAGCTTTAGGATTTTTTCTTTTTAATTCTGCAATAAAATTGTCTTTATCCACCCTCATTAAATCTCCTCCAAATTTCCTTCTTCACCCTCTATATCGAAAGCAATATAGCTTATCTTACAAAATTCTAAAATTAAATATAAAAAGTGTCTTAAAATATACTATACTTTAGTTTTCACTAAAATATAATTCAATATTTTAAGACACTCTTAAATTAAACATTATTTAATTATTTACTTCTCTAATTACTTACTTATCTAATCTACAGAATCTGTTTCCTCTAATGGTTTAAAGAAACTTTTATCCCTTTTACAAACAGGACATCTCCAGTCTTCTTTTAATTCTGCAAAAGGTACCTCTTCTTGGCTTTCATCATACAAGTAGCCACATACACTACATTTATAAATTTTCATATCAATTCCTCCTCAATATAAAATTATATTAATAAACTCCTTATGTTAGCTAAATTACCAACTCAGGATTATTAATCTCTTACACTTTGATGTAGCTTTAGTCATTCTATTTAAATTGTAAATCTCCTGAAAGTCCCATGAACAAAACAACTATTTAACTAGTTATATATATTCCTAGTTGTAAAGTTTTATATTTTTATACTTACATAGTTATATACTTACCTTTTCAAGTTTCTATGGCTCTACCTGTATAAAAGCATTTCCCCCAGAGGACTCCAACTTATTAAGTGTTCCATTATTATTAAATGCCGTCATAGGGTAATATTTATATTTAAATCCATAGGTGTCTTGAACCTCAACTAACACATCGAACATATCTCCCTTTTTTAATTTATACTTTCCTTTGATAGTTCCAGTATAATTACTAACTTCACTTGAAGGTTCATTACTTTTTTCTAATTTAATTTCATCTATAACTTCCTCATTTATTCTTATCTTACATGAAGCTTCTTCTACAGAATTTCCTACTATAGAACTTGGATAAATGACACTTTCAATCCATCCATCAATTATAACTTCATCACCCTTTGTTTCATATTTCCCTTTAAAAGGTTGAGGCATAATTTGAAGTTGATACTCCATTTGATCTATATATTCATCTTCCCATGTTTCTTTTTTCACTTCTGCTCCATAGTCTAAAGTAAATCCAAATTTAACAGTACTCCTTATTGGAACTGCTATCTTTGCACTATAGTTTAGAGCTTTATCTAATTTACCTTCAACACTCTTACTATCTCCATCGCTACAGTCATAGTTAAAATAAAACTTTAATCCTTCTTTATATACCTTAGGAGTTCCTTTAAGATTAATACTAATGGTTTTGTTTTCTGCATCTAGCCCTTCTACTGAGTAACTAAAGTCACTTAAAATACTCCCTTGCTTTTTTAGGGTTTCTTCTACGGTGGTATTAATGCTACTTAAGGATGTCCTCATATCATTATATTGATTATAAATATCACCTCGTAAGCTATCTAGGTCTTGTCTAAGAGAATTAACTTTTAACAAACCCCACAGATTAAGCAATATCAAAACTATAAATCCTATAATAACTCTTCTTTTTACCTTTTTATTTTTCTCTAATAATTTATTATCTTCCACTTCAATCCCCTTTCATAACTATATTCTTATCCATCTATCTTCTAATGCTTTATTAACCATATCTTCATCACATAAATATTCTCTTAATATATCTCTTATGTATCTATCATCATATTTATGATTAGAATTATTCTTTAAATCTTTATATCCAGAACCTCTATGAAGATAATCAGAGCTACTTACCCTATAAACTTTATCTTCCTTAAGAGGTTGTCCATTTATAATAACTTCTAATACTTCTCTTTCCCTGTATTTAATCTTTACATTTCTAGAAAAATGAAGTCTTCCTACAAATTTTCCTCTAAAACCTGGTCCCCTACCATCAGCTAAAACTATGTCTCCATCTAAACTTTCCTTAATAGCTTCTAATATACATTTTCCTTCAATTTCAAAGTATGTAGGATTTAATGGAGATGGCTCTATTTGTAATAGCTTAAGATTAGTTACTGCACCTTTTTTTATTCCTCCATTTAATACTCCACTATTTATGAAAGCAAAATCACAATTATAAACTTTAGATAGTCCATCTGCTAATAAGTTAGTAATAGGATTTTCTTCTATTACATCATGCCATAAATTTTCTTTAACTTCATATAGTGGTATAGAAAGATTATTTAAAGCTATCTCTTTATTATTCTTTAATACTTTAATTATACCTTTATCCATATCTAAGCCTTCTATATTTATATTTTTGCCTTTTACTAAACTTACTTTATTATCTTTTATAGATAGTTTCAATACTCCCAAGTGTTCTCCAAACTGTCCTGAGGTATGGATTATGGTATTATTTATAATCTTAGGTTCATCCATAAGAATATGAAAATGTCCTCCTATTATTACATCTACCTCTGAAATTTTTGTTGCAATCTCTTCATCCTTATCCATACCTAAATGGGATAGAACTATACATATATCATATTTACCCTTATTATTATTTATCTCCTTATTTATTCCCTGAAGATAATCTAAAATATCTAATCCACAGCTTGTACTAAACTCATTTAAATTTGGAGAAGCACCTATAATTAATATCCTTAATCTAGCTTTATTAATTATTATACTTTTGCTTAGCCCTTCTATTTCCTCACCATTGAGTTTTCTTATATGACAACTTAAAAAAGGTATCCTTCCATCAGAGGTTAATCCTTCTAAAGTATGAATTCCATCAAAGGTCTCATTATTTCCAATGGAAATAGCATCATATTCAGCTTCCTGAAGTAACTCTATTGCAACCTTCCCCTTAGTTCCATTAACTTCTACTCTTTTAAAATCTGCTAGATCTCCCGCATCTAATACAATTGTATCATCATTTTTTAACTCATTAATTTTTGTAGTTATTCTTGCTAAATTTTCAAAATTGCTATGTATATCGTTAGTATGTAATATTTGTAATTCCATAATACATCTCCTTTGTATATGCTAATAAATCATTATAAAATTCACATAAAAATAGACTTTAAATAGAGTTCTTTACTCCCACTTTGAAGAAGATTGGAGTATTAGAGCTAGTAGTTATCGGATAATTCAATGAACATTATATATATCCATATATATAAATATTTTACAACATCTTATGGAATATTCATATGAAAATTTAGTTGAAATTGAAATTTATTTTCACAAATTTTACACATATAACATAACATACTATTAGGTAGAAATTAATTCAAGGAGAAAACAAATGAGCAATTATAATGATTACTCACATAGAAAAATGGAATACGCTTGTGCTTTTGTATTACCTCAAGCATATGAAAATTTATTTTTAGTTAAAGATGCTCTATCAAAGGGCACAATATTTAAGGATTTATATAAACCTTACAACGAGAAGAAAAACTCAAGATGGGAATAGAGGAGTGAGATATTATGTATGATCAAGAATTATTAAATAATATAAGAAAACTTCAATTTTATTGCATAGATTTAAATCTATATCTAGATAACTTCCCTGATAACGAGGAAGCTACTAAGGATCTACAAGCCGTATCTCATAAGCTCGGAATATTAGTACGTCAATATGAAGAAAAATATGGCCCACTTACTAATTTCGGCTCAGCCTCTGTTGAAAGTCCAATGTGTTGGACTTCATTACCATGGCCTTGGGAAAATTATTAACACAGGAGGATTATAATATGTGGTATTATACAAAAATGTTAGAATATCCAATAAATCTTAAATCTAAAGATCTTAGAATGGCAAAATTTCTAGTAGCTCAATATGGTGGCCCAGATGGAGAATTAAGTGCAGCACTTAGATATTTGAATCAACGTTACACTATGCCTACTGGAAAATCTAAAGCACTACTTACTGATATAGGTACAGAGGAGATGGCTCACGTTGAAATGATAGCTACTATGATTTATCAACTTATGAGCAATGCTACTCTAGAAGAGCTTGAAGAAGTAGGCCTTGGTGGTCACTATACTAATCACGGAAGAGCTTTATTCTACACAGACCCTGAAGGAGTACCTTGGACAGCAGCTTATATTCAAGCTAAAGATGATGTAGTTGCAGATCTTCATGAAGATTTAGCTGCAGAAGAAAAAGCAAGGGCAACCTATGAGTGGTTAATAAATCAAAGTGATGATTATCAAATTAAAGAAATTTTGAAATTTTTAAGGGAAAGAGAAGTTGTTCACTTCCAAAGATTTGGTGAAGCTCTAGATGACGTGCAAGACTGTTTTAAAAGAAAACCATTGCTAGATCCATTGAATAGATAAATTAAAAATTTATATTCTAAGTGAATATACTTATATAAATAAGGGACTTTGCAAAATAAACTAATTTTATATATTTTGTTAAGATCCCTTATTCTAATTTTACTAGATAACCTTGCTATAATTACCATAAAACTTTATATAATATAATAATCAATAAAAAAGGAGATTAATCATGGATAAGTATCAAATTAGTTCCTTAATCAAATGTGTTGTTTGGGGGATAATCTGGTCTATTATCTTAGTGTTAATTGGATTAGGTATTGTTCATTTTACTGCCCATAACTTAAAGGATGTTTTATTTATTGAAGGTATAATATTAGTTATTTTAGGAATTTCTTCTTTCCTTGGAGGAAATCCAATGGGATTATCCCTTCAAGGACTGGGCCAAACCAATGCTCAGTATATAGCAAATGCAAATCTTGAAGTAACTAAAATGGAAAAAGAAAAAACTAGTACTATTAAAAAGAATTTTAAGGCTAGCATAAATACTATTTCACTAGTTATGGGTGGTGTAATATGTATAATAATCAACTTCATCATTTAGATTTTAAAAATATTATAGGGGATATCAATAAATAAACTTCTAATCTTTCACTATGTTGAGCTTGTACTTATATTAGATGACAAGCTCAACATTAATTTAAGATTTAGCTTATTTTGAGATATCCCCTTTCTTAAATCAGAAGTTTTAACTATATTATAGTTGTATCTCCATTACTACTTCTCCCCACATTATCTTTCCAGTTTTTCTAAAACCTACAGCTTCATATAATTTTTCAGCAACACTATTTTCTGGTTCAAAGCTTGTATAAACTTTTATATTTCCATGTTCTTCTTTTAATAGTTCTAATAGTTTTAATATAGTAGCCCTACCATATCCCTTACCTTGATATTTCTTGTCCATCATAAGTCTACACATCCACCAGCTATTATCATCACTATCAAAGCTGTACATTAAAAATCCTACCATTACTTCTCCATCATATATTGCTAAAGGATAGTTTCCTTCTTCAAATTTAGCCTCTAATATAGAGTATGAATTTGGTGCCACAAAATGTTTCTGATTTTCTTCTACTGAAAGCTTAATGCACTCTCTCCAATTATCATTATCCACTGCTTTAAAAATAAGATTCATAAATATTTTCCCCCTAATATTATATTTCTTTCTTATAAAAAACCTCATCCTCAGCTTCAAAGCCAGTTATAAACTGTTTAAAGCCAAAACTAGAGTACAGTTTTTTTGTTACTATATTCTTTGGATGAAAGCTTAAATATATAGTTTTATATTTAGATTTTTTCTTGATATCAATGTTCATTTTTTTATTCACCGACATATCACTATTTGATTTTCATAACACAACTCTATCCTCATATTTATCAGTTACTTTGTTATAAATTTATTATTCTTATTTCATGCTACTAAATTATAAATCTATAATAATCTAATTGTGTTTTAATAATAAATCCATTATTAATATAAAGGTTATATGCTGTATGATTTTTGCTATCCACCTCAAGATATATATCTTTAATATCCAAGGTCAACGCCTTCTCTATTCCCTTACTTAATATCTCTTTTCCATAGCCAAGTCCTCGATACTTAGTTGAAATTCCTAATCCACAAATAAACGCATTACCACCTTCTAAACTAATACTACATATGCCAACAATTTCATTATCTACTTTAGCCATATAGGATATCCTATCTTTAGATTCTATTGCTCTATTAACAATTGCCTTTCCTTCTTCCAAAGTTTTATTAAAAATGTCTATGTGTAGCTTTGCTATTTCATCTACATCTTGATTAATTATTTGATATAATTTTAGCTTGTTCTGTGCTTTAGTAAATTTATCCTTTTTATATACTAATAGATACTCAGAAAAATCATATTTAACATTAAATTTCCTTAAAGTTAACCTACCATCATTGCTTGAAGGCTCATGCACAAAGAGTATTTCTCTAACATCATACTTTCTTAGCTCATTAATAGCACTTTCTAAAAGTATTTTAAAGAAACCTTTCTTTCTCTTCTCTGGCAATGTATATGTAGAAATCTCTGCCTGCTGTGATGTTGGTATAAACATAGCTAGAAAGCTTACAAGTATTTCTTCTTCATATAATAGGAAAAAACAATTTATTTCCTTATTAAAGTTAATTTCATTTGATAGAAATGCACTTCCTTTAGTTTTATCGTAGTTTTTGCAAGCCTCTTCTAAGTTTTCAATATCTTCAATCTGCTTCTTATCTAGTTCTCTTAACTCTAAACTTTGCATTAACTCTAACCCCCTACATAAAAATAACCATATCCTTCACCGTAGATGATAGGATATGGCTAACTAGCACATATTTGCTTTAAACATAGTCTTAAACTTAAATATTACTTTTAAGTTCACTATGCTATTTAAAATATTTAGATATAAAAAGCCCTAGGAATACCCCTAGGACTTAATTACAAATTAATACTTTAAATTCAACTTTAAAAACCTATAATTTCAGGTAGGGCGTTATTATATATTCTATTTAATTTTATATTATTTTTATAGAAATCTCTGTTCATAAACAACGTATTCCCACCTTTCTTATTACTTATATTTACATTATAAGTTTTATTTGTATCACTTGTCAATATATTTATTATCAATCCTAAATAAACCATGCTGCTTCTAATTTATTCCCCTCAAAATCTTTGAAATAGATTAATTCCCTCCATTGTTATCTTTAAATTCCACTCTTAAAAGTCTTGTCTTACTTACAAATCCGCTACTTTCTAAAGTTTTTTTAGAATTTGTATTATAGTACCAACATCCGCAAATTGGAATTTCTCCTTGCTTATAGCAAATTTTTTTTAGCTCTGCTATAATAGTTCTTCCAATGCCCTTTTGTCTATATTCTTCTCTAGTAAACATACCTATACTAGTATATCCTTTTAGTATCCTTCCTTTTTCTTGTATACCAAAACCTAGCACATTAGTACTCTCTTCAAAAATATATAATTCTCCATCTTTAACCTGTTTGTCTACGTCTTCAAAGAAGTCACCACTGAATTCCTTTATCCCATCAATATCTTTATCTTCTGCTTTTCTTAGATTACCATTGTTATAATACCTTATTTTCTCTGGGCTACATTTATGATCCTGGAAAAAATAAGCTTGATTTTTTACTTCTTTATTTTCTATATCACATATACAACTTAAATATAACTCGTCTCCTGTAAATACATAGGCTGATTTTGGATTAAACTTTTTTAATATAGCATTAAAATACTTTTGAGCGTATTTTATATATTTACACTTGATATAAAACAGTGTTAATAATTCATCATCATATATAGCAAAATATCCTATATACTTTGAATTCATAACTATCCTATAAAACTTAGATTTAATTATATGGTCCTCTAAATATGAATCAAAGGGTGAAGACAGGGTTTTTATATAATCTTTTAAAAACTTACTTATATCATCACAATTAGTTAATTCGAAGCTTATACTTGCTTTCATATGTTTCCTATAATCTCCAATAAATTAAACCCCTGTACCCTTATTAAAATACCTTCTTTTATGCTACAGCTTATATGTCGCATAAATAATCTTTCTTTAATAATTTTACTCATTTTTACCTAGTAAGTACCTGTTAATAGTACCACTAAATTCCCCCCCTTTTTTATTTTATTTACCCCAGTTATTTTCTTTACTTAGTAGCTTGTCTTTCTTTTATTGCAATAATAGTTCCCCCCTAGTAATTTTTTAGGTTACTAATTTACCATTTAATTTTAAACTTAGTTACCCCTATTATTAGCAGTACACATTTCACAGTCTATAGCTAAAACTATAGCTAAGCATAATATTTCATCAGCCTGATCAGATATATTTAGTACATAGCTATCTCCCCAAGTAAACCATTCCTTGCTCACCGTCATAACAGCATATTCACCTTGATATAATGTATAATCATGGGCCCAAAAATCACCTGTTAACCTTAAGTCAGTTCCATCTAGATAATAATTTTGATTAATAAAAGTAAATTTTTTTATCAAATCTCCAATTACCATGCCATTTATGATAATTTCAAACTTAGGCATAAAGGTAAAGAGTTTCTGCCTTATATAGCCCACTTCTTTATGACTTTTATCATAAATATGAAGTTTATGCCCCATGGAAAACATTTCACCTTCAACGAAATATTTATCTTCCTCTTTTTCATCTTTAACTATAAATCTATCAGTAAATGAAAATACTTTTTGCTTAATATATAATTTCATAGCTTCCTCCGTCATATATACTCATTATTAATATTATCTCATAAATTTTAGAACATTAATACAAATTTATGTAATTATGTATCCAATAATTTTAATATGTTATTACTAATAAAATTATTCAGATTATATTTATAGATAAATGTTCAATAATATTTAATAATTTCTATAATATTTTAAAAATAATTCGATTAATATGAAAATATTTTATTTTAAATGTAAAAAGAATGTTTCCCATGATATAATAATATCGTAATTTAATATAGGAGGGAAATTTATGTCTGAAAAAAAGGATAAACAAATTCTTTGGTATACCTTAGCTTTTATGGCATTCTCAACAGTATGGGGTTTTGGTAATGTTATTAACGGCTTCTCTGAATACAATGGACTTAAAGCAATTGTATCTTGGGTATTAATTTTTACTATTTATTTTGTACCTTACGCACTAATGGTAGGTGAATTAGGCTCTGCATTTAAAAACTCTGGTGGTGGAGTTAGTTCTTGGATTCATGAAACCATAGGACCAAGAATTGCATACTATGCTGGATGGACATACTGGGTAGTTCATATGCCTTATATTTCACAAAAACCATCTGGTTTTATGATTTCAGCTAGCTGGGCAATTTTCCAAGATAAACGAATCAGTAGTATGAATACAACTCTATTACAATTATCTTGCTTAGTAGTATTTTTAGTTGCATTATATATTGCATCAAAGGGATTAAATCCATTAAAAAAGATAGCTACCTTTGCAGGAACATCTATGTTTGTAATGTCTATTCTATTTATCATCTTAATGTTAGCAGCTCCAGCAATTACAGATGCTAATCTAAATGCTATAGATTGGTCATTTAAAACTTTTATGCCTACATTTGATGTTAAATTCTTTACCAGCTTATCAATCTTAGTCTTTGCTGTTGGTGGATGTGAGAAAATATCACCTTATGTTAACCAAGTTAAAGACCCTGAAACTGGTTTTTCAAAAGGTATGATTGCATTAGCAATTATGGTTGCAGTATGTGCAATTTTAGGAACTATATCATTAGGTATGATGTTTGATTCAAATAATGTTCCTAAAGACTTAATGACTAATGGTGCATATTATGCTTTCCAGAAGTTAGGTGAATACTATCACATAGGAAATACTTTCGTAATTATTTATGCTATTACAAATCTTATTGGTCAATTTGCAGTACTTATAATATCAATTGATGCACCTTTACGTATGTTACTTAATAGTGCTGATAGAGAGTTCATACCTGAAAAAATGTTTGTACAAAACAAATATGGTGCTTATACAAACGGACATAAACTTATATTAGTTATTGTTTCAATTTTAATAATTCTACCTGCTTTTGGTATAGGAAGTGTAGATGAATTAGTAAAATGGTTAGTAAAACTAAATGCTATATGTATGCCTCTACGTTATTTATGGGTATTTGTTGCATATATAGCTTTAAAGAAGGCAGGAGAAAAATTCAATCCTGAATACAAATTTGTGAAAAATAAAACACTAGGTATTATTATCGGAGCATGGTGTTTTGCATTTACCGCTTTCGCATGTATTGGTGGTATATACTCTACAGATCCATTCCAATTAGTACTTAATATTGCCACACCATTCTTCTTAATAGGTTTAGGATTAATTCTTCCTTATATTGCGAAGAAAACTAATCATTAATTTTATAGTTAAATAGTACAAGCATATAAAAATAGGACTGAATAAAGATATTTTATCTTCATTCAGTCCTTTATTTTTATCTCTATTTTATGCCTTTAGCTTTTAATTTTTCAAGCATATCTGCTGTCATCTTAGCTAAGTCATATTCAGCTTTAAAGCCCCACTCTTCTTTAGCAGCAGATGGGTCTATTGAATCTGGCCAAGTGTTTGCAATTCCTTGTCTTACTGGGTCTACATCATAAGACATTTCAAATTCTGGAATATGCTTTCTAATTTCTGCAGCTATTTGCTCTGGTTCAAAGCTCATTGCAGTTATATTAAATGCATTTCTATGCTTTAATTTACTTGGATCAGCTTCCATTAAAGTGATTATTGCATTTATAGCATCTGGCATATACATCATATCCATGTAAGTTCCTTTACCTATGAAAGAAGTATACTTACCAGCTTTTAATGCCTCATA
Source organism: Clostridium sulfidigenes (assembly GCF_000732635.1). Classification (GTDB taxonomy): domain Bacteria; phylum Bacillota; class Clostridia; order Clostridiales; family Clostridiaceae; genus Clostridium_J; species Clostridium_J sulfidigenes. Next base: position 32,730 of record NZ_JPMD01000002.1, read on the forward strand.
ATAAATATCAACTGCATAATCTGTAGTTCCACCGCCTGGTAATGCTACATAAGAAATAAGTCCTGGGAATCTTACTCCTCTTGTATCTACACCATACTTAGAGTGGTAGTAATCACATAATAACTCTCCAGAAACCTTAGTTACACCATACATAGTGTTTGGTCTTTGAATAGTATCTTGTGGAGTATTCACCTTAGGTGTAGATGGTCCAAATGCTCCTATTGAACTTGGAGTAAAGAATTTACAATTTAATTCTCTAGCAACTTCTAAAGCGTTTACAAGACCACCCATGTTAATAGTCCATGCAAGCTGTGGTTTTGCTTCTGCAACTGCTGATAAAAGTGCTGCAAGATGAATAATAGTATCTACTTCATGTTTTTTAGCTATTGATAAGAATTCGTCATAGTTTGTTACGTCTAAAGTTTCAAAAATTCCACCTTCAACGATTGGATTTCCTTCTGGTTTTCTTACATCTGTAGCTACTACATTATCTACTCCGTAAACTTCTCTTAATTTCGTTACTAATTCCGTACCAATTTGACCTAAGCATCCGCTAACTAATATTCTTTTCATATTGATTCTCCCTATCTAATGTTATTTAAATTTTATTTAAATGTTTTTTAGTTAAAATCTATAACCTTTAGAGGAGGATATTCCTCCTCTACTTTTAATACAAATATTATTTTATTAAGCCCATTTCTCTTCCTACTTTTGCATATTTAGCAATAGCTTCATCTAACAATTCTTTTGTGTGAGCAGCTGATGGCATGTTTCTTACTCTAGCTGTTCCAAGTGGTACTGTTGGGAATACTATTGATTTAGCATATACACCCTCTTCATATAATCTTCTACTGAATTCTTGAGCCTCAGCAGCCTCTCCAATTATGCATGGAGTTATAGGTGTTTCACTATGTCCAATATCAAATCCTAATTCTTTTAAGCCCTTTTTAAGGTAATTTCCATTTTCCCATAATCTATCATGAAGTTCCGTACTTTCAGTTAATATATTTACAGCCTCTATACAAGCTCCTGCTGCTGCTGGAGTTAATGATGTAGAGAATAGGAATGGTCTACCTCTAACTTTTAACCAGTCGATAAGGTCTTTAGATCCTGCTACATATCCTCCAACTACACCGATTGCTTTAGAAAGTGTTCCTATTTGGAAATCTATTTTGTCAGATAATCCAAAGTGGTGAACTGTTCCAGCACCTTTTCCTAGTACCCCAGAACCGTGAGCATCATCAACGTAAGTAATTAAATCAAACTCTTCTGCAATCTCAACAATTTCAGGAAGTTTTGCAACATCTCCATCCATTGAGAATACACCATCAGTGATTACCATTATTTTTTCATATAATCCTGATTCTTTTGCTTCTTTAGCCTTTGCTCTTAAATCATCCATATCAGAGTGTTCAACTCTTATGATTTTAGCTCCTGATAATCTACATCCATCTATAATTGAAGCATGATTTAATGCATCTGAAAGTATTGCATCTTTTTTGTTCATTACAGCAGATATAGCTGCCATATTACAGTTAAATCCTGATTGGAAAGCTATTGCAGCTTCAGTATGCTTAAATGCTGCTAACTTCTTCTCTAATTCTATATGTATGTCTAATGTTCCATTTATTGTTCTAACAGCACCAGCACCTACACCGTACTTTTCTGTAGCTTTGATTGAAGCATCAATCATTCTCTTGTTAGTGGCAAGTCCTAGATAGTTGTTTGAAGATAGGTTTATTAGCTTCTTTCCTTCTATTTCTATCACAGGTCCATTTTGTCCTGTAATAACATTAATTTCATTATAAAGCCCTTTACTCTTAAGGTCCTCTAAATTAGTTTTAAGGAAATTGTTTAAAGATTTGCTTCCCATTTGATTACCTCCATTTAAATTATATTAAATAAAATTTACTATACATGCTAATATATTAATAACATATATAAGTATATTTATACTCCATAATAATATTTTTTAACACTTACCTTTATAAATCAGCTACTTATACTTTCCCTTTACATAATTAGAATATCATCTACTATAAGTTTTTCAATGAATCCTTATTTATATACACCTCTATATTTTTCTGGTAAAAGAGCAGCTATAGATTTCATAACTTCCAACATAGCTCTTTCATTATATTCATTCTTATCTTCTTCTTTAAGTTTTTCAGGTAAATATATAGGTTCTCCAAACCTTACAGTAACTTGAGCTGTTTGGAAGTTTTCTTCCCCCATATCACCATCATTTATAGGTAAAAATTCTTCTGTGCCTGCTAACCCAATTGGAATTATCTTAGCCTTAGATAGCTTAGCCATTAGAAGAAATCCCTTCTTACCTTCTATCATTGAACCACTTCTACTTCTTGTTCCCTCTGGAAATATCATAATATTTTCTCCAGCTCTAAGTTTCTTTACAATTTTACTAATGGCATCCTTATCTGCAGAATTAGGTTTAATTGCTATGGTCTTTATAAACTTAAATCCATTCTTAGTAAAATCGTTATTGGAAAGCTTTACTCCCGCAATGAATGTGGGGTCAAAGTCTTTTAATAATTCGTTAAGTATTAATCCATCAGCATTACTTAAGTGGTTACATATAAATATTATTGGGCCCTTTATACCTTTAATTTTTTCGTAGCCTTCAACCTTCATATTAGCATACTTTTTTATTGATGTCTTTACATAACTTCTTGCTAGTTTTCCAGAAAGACTCTCTGGTAATTTATTTAAAATTTTTGTTAATATATCTCTTTTCATAGAAATCTCCTTTATACCTAAGACTTACCTCCATACTACTTCTTGAATAATCTGTTATAATACTCCTTTATGTATGGTGAGTTAATACTCTCTTCTATATTATCTCTATCTTCATTATACCTCAAATAATAATTGATAAGCCCATTTCTTATTAATAAATTCTTTCCACGCCATCCACAAGAATGCATGATATACTTTTCTTTAAAGTTTTTATTATCAAGATTTATAAGCTCTAATAAATCAACCTTTTCCATATACTCCTTAGGTAGAAATTCTTTAATAGGTGAAACTTCCACATTTAAATTATGTGGACATACTTTTTGACAATTGTCACACCCAAAAATCTTGCCTTTAACCATATTTAATTCTTCATTATTTAAGTGCTTTTTTTGAGTTAAATAAGAAACACATTGTGAAGAATTAAACTTTTTAACATCTTCTATTATAACATTTGTTGGGCATTTTTCCACACATAAATTGCACCCTTTACAGCCATATTTTTTTGATTTATCCCCTTGTAGCTTAAGATTTGTTATTATTTCTCCTAAAAATACATAGGAGCCATACTTTTCCGTAATAAGAGTATTATTCTTCCCTATAAATCCAACTCCACTTATAGCTGCGATATATCTCTCTGGTAATGGGTTACTATCTACAAACCATTTAGCCTCTCCTCCTAAGGATTCTATATAATCACATATTTCCTTTAAATATTTTTCTACTACTCTGTGATAATCTAGTCCCCTTGTATATAGAGAAAATTTATCTCCTTCTCCTTTATCACCATGATAATAAGGAAAAGCTATTGATATAATAGTTTCTCCATTTTCCATTAAAAGCTTTGGATTAATCTTTTTTTCTATATCTTCCTCTTCAAACTCATTAAAAAGATTATTTTCTTTTCTATCTATGAAAAATTCTTCTAGTTCATTAAATCTTCTACTCTCTGTAAATCCAATAGTATCTAAAGAAAGTTTCTTTGCATAGTTTATTATTTTCTGTTTTTTATCTATATATTCTTCCATTGATTTATATATTTCCTACTTTCTCTTTTACATATACCCTATCCATATCCTGAGCTTATTATTAGTTTACCCTTGCTCTATTGTACTCCACACAAATACTCTGCTGCGTACTTAGCTGCTAATTTTCCTTGATTCATAATCTTCTCCACATTAGTATATCCATCAACCACTGCACCACAAGCAAATATTCCTTTCATTGAGGTCTCCATTTTATCCGAAATAAATATACCTCCCTTTTCTTTCTCTATATCTATTCCCATTTTTTCTGCTATTGCAGTATCTGGTTTTAAGTTCATACATAGCACTAAAGTATCACAATCCACATATTTACTAGTTCCTTCAATAACATTATATTCTTCATCTAGATGTACGATATCTACACCAGTAACTCTATGGGTACCATATATCTTTACTACTCTATGGTTAAAGAGTACAGGAATATTAAAGTCTTCAACATATTCCTTAGCTTTATTACTTACAGCTCTAATAGCTCCACTGGTTTCTATCATACTTATTACATTAGCTCCCTCTAAAACTAAAGTTCTCGCTGCAAGTATTCCTATATCATCAGAGCCTAAGACAATGCATCTTTTTCCTGGTAATACCCCTTTTCTATTAATATACTTTAGCGTTGAGCAAGCTGTGGTAATTCCAGCCAACCCATAACCTAGTATGTTTTTATAACCAAAGGGTCTCTCCCTTGAGCCCATGGCAAGAATGATAGACTTAGCTTTTATAGTCTTTATTCCTTCCTTACTATTTACCATAACAACTTCTTTATTCTTTTTTATTTCCAAAACTGTAGTATCACACTTAATAATTACGCCTAAATTTAAGGCATCCTTTACTAATCCTGATATTAATTCAGGAGCAGCTAAATTTTCTTTTATACTCTTATAATAAAAACCTGCCTGAACACATGAAAGCATAGCTCCACCAGGTTCTATATCCCTATCTATTACAATAACCCTATTTACCCCTCTAGATTTGGCCTCTACCGCAGCCATAACTCCACTTACTCCTGCACCTATAACTATTAGGTCAAAAGCTTCCATGAAATCCCCTCCTATTCCCAAAGCTCTATAAAATCTACCTAGATTATTATACTATTATTCTTAGTATTTATCATTATTTTCTAAGTTTCTTCCATCTATTCAACCAAAATACCATAATAAAACTAAATACAACTACAATTGCTACCAGCACATTTCCCTGAGTTCTATTTCCACTTTCCATAGCAAAATATATTGCTATTGGTATAGTTTGAGTTTTTCCTGGTATATTACCAGCAACCATAAGACTAGCTCCAAATTCACCTAAAGCTCTAGTGAATGCTAAAATAACTCCACTGATAATACTGTCAAAAGCCATAGGTAATACTATATGAAAAAATATATAACTATCACTGGCACCAAATATTCTAGCTGCCTCTATACATGTAATATCTACGTTTAAAAAACCAGCCTTAGCACTTTCATACATTAATGGCAATGCCACAATTGCAGCTCCAATGGCAGCACCTTGCCACGTAAATACTAAAGTACCTCCAAATACAGCTTCAGTAAGCTTTCCTAAAGGACCATTTCTACCCATGACTATTAGCATTCCATACCCTACTACTGTAGGCGGAAGACACATAGGCAATAGTATTATTGTTTCTAATACTGACTTCCACTTAAAACTATATCTACAAAATATCCATGCTAATGCTATACCTAAAATAATAACTATCCCTGTGGCAACAAAAGCTACTTTAAGCGAAATCATCACTGGTGTTAATATGGACTCCATCATATATTTATCATCCTCATCTTATATTGTTTATATATACTATAGGAATGCTGTTTTGTATAACATGTATAATTTATAGGCTTCATCAGGCAATTGTTTCCTATGAAGCTTATAAATTATCCTTATTTAATGATTAATTAACCTTAAAACCATACCTTTCCAGTATTTTTTTACTTTCACTAGTATCTAAGAACTCTAAAAAACTTTTAGCCTCATCTTTAACTTCAGAAGTCTTTATTACCCCTCCTGGGTATATGATTTTTTTATGACTTGATGTATCGAAAGTAGTGACCACAACAGAATTTTTTATATTAACTGTATCAGATTTATAAACAATACCACAAGCTGCTTCACCATTTTCTACATAACTAACAACTTGTTTAACATCCTTTGCAAAAACAATGTTATTCTCTATGACATCCCACTTATTATAGTGAATTAAAGCTTCCTCAGCATATTGTCCTGCGGGTACAGAGCCTATTTCGCCTAAAGCTATATGTCCATCTAGGTTATCCAAATCATCTAGCTCCTTTATTTTATCTTTATATTCATTATTAACAATTAAAACAAGTTCATTTTCTACTATGTCTTTCTTACTTCCACTTTCTATAAGTTCCTTATCCTCTAGAGCTCTAAATTGCTTTTCTCCTGCAGACATAAATATATCTACCGGTGCCCCTTCCTCAATTTGTTTTTGAAGCGCTCCTGATGCCCCAAAGTTAAAAGTTAAAGTTATATTATTTTTTTCTTCATAGATCTTTTTAATTTCCTCCATAGATTCTTTAAGACTTGCCGCTGCTGAGATTATTATTTCTTTTTTTTTCTCCACTATTATTAGTTTCTTCTTTATTAGCTTGTCCATTGGAACACCCCACAAAAACCATGGCTAAAACTGTAATTGCTATGATAACTCTTAACTTTTTCAAATTAAACCCCATCCTTTTCCATATTTATGTATTAATTATACATCTAACAAATTCACTTTCAAGAGTATTTATACCATTTTATTACTTTTTACCAAAATTCTATACTGATATAAGTAAAATGTAATATAATATAACTAAATATCTATATTCTATATTTAAATAAAATTTTTATATTTAATTTAATTTCTTAGCTGGAGATAAGTTAATAAACTTTATTTATTAATATTTTTCTGTATTCCCTATAGAGGAGGTATTTATCTTGAATTTTGAAATTAGGAAAGCAACCCTTGAAGACGTAGATGCTCTTAAACAGTTAAACTATGAATTTAATGATGTAATTGTAACTAATGATAACATTGTAGAAGGAATTAAAGATGGAGATGAAATTATTGTAGTTTCTACAGTAAACAATTCACCAATAGCTTTTGCCTGTGCAAAAATTACTAAATCAATTTGTTATAATTATAAGGATGCTGAAATCACAGAGGTTTTTGTAAGAAATAACTATAGAAAACAAGGTATTGCTAAATACATGATTAAATTTATAGAAGATATTTTCGAAGAAAATAAGGCTAACCATATAGGAATTTTAACAGGGACTAAAAATTTTGCAGCACAAGACTTATATAAGAATTGCGGCTATAATCTAAAAGAAAAGGTAATGATGGTAAAGTACCTTCATGACAAAGAACATTAAACTACTGAGGTGTAAGCCCATTAAATACCTATAGCTAACACAACATTTTAAAATATTAAGAAGTTAAAATTTAAAAATGTTAACTTTTTGCATAGTTTCATAGGTAAATATTTAACTTTTTTGTATATAAAATTTTCTCTATAAAACCATGTTTATAATATAATAACTGATATACCAAGGAAGGAAGGATTAAAATGTCTATAGAAAATGTTCGTAAATATTTAAGTCAATGGAATCTTGATTCTAAAATTTTAGAGTTTGATGTATCGAGTGCAACTGTTGAACTTGCAGCCCTTGCCCTTGATGTAATCCCAGCAAGAATTGCTAAAACTCTATCCTTTAAAAGTGATGAAGGATGTATTTTAATTGTTACTGCTGGCGATGGCAAAATTGATAATAGCAAATTTAAAACTCAATTTAAAATGAAAGCAAAGATGTTATCTCCTGATGAAGTTATCCAGATAACTGGTCACTCCATTGGAGGTGTTTGTCCCTTTGGAATAGAAAATCCTAATGTGAAAATTTATATGGATATATCTCTTAACCGATTTGATACAGTATTTCCAGCTTGCGGTAGCAGTAATAGTGCCATCGAGCTTAGCTGTGATGACCTTTATAAATATTCTAAAAGTCTAGAATGGGTTGATGTTTGTAAAGGCTGGATTTAAAATAATATATTATACATTAAAGGAACATTCATGGACTGATTTTTACAGTCTTGAATGTTCCTTTTACTTTACTTAAAACTTGTATATTTTATATTATGAACTTAATTTAAATCTTACCTCAATGGTAAAGACTTCATCCTCTAAACTAGCAGAAACCTCATGTCCCATACTTTCTGTAAGTTTCTTTACAATAGTTAATCCAAGACCTGTATTTTGTCCTGTCCTCATTCTATCTCCAGTAAAAAATCTATCAAAAACATGTTCTAAGTCTTCCTGTGTAAAGTTTTCTACCCTATTACTAAAAGTAGAAATAATTACTCCATCTACTTGCCTTTGACATATAGACATAGTTTTACTACCATGCTTTAAGGCATTTTGAAATATATTTGTAAAAATTCTAATTACAGCATTTTCATCGGCAATTATAGCTGGTAATTTTTCTTGTAGTTGAGCTTCTACTTTAAAGTCTTTATCAACAAAATCATTATAAAAAGCTGCTACAATTTCACGCAATAAACTTTCAACATTAACCTTTTTAAATTCTAGGTCATATTCATTGGCTTCTAATCTAGATAAATCATAAAAGCTAGTAATAAGATTTTGCAACACCTTAGAGCGTTTTTCTATAATATCTAAGTACTCCTGTTTTTCTTCTTCACTAGTAGACTCATCCCTAATTAGCTGTACATAGCCTAGAATAGATGTAAGAGGAGTTCTTAAATCATGAGATATATTAGCAATTTGCTTTCTTAAATCACTTTCACTCTTTTCATGAGCTATTCTATCATTTTGACTTTTTTCTAATATAAAATTAATTTCACCTATCATTTCTTCAATATCTTTATTAGGGGCTGCTAATTTTAATTGTTCATTGGTTTTTATATTTTTAAGCTTCTTCAATTCCTTATTTATATTGTTTATATTATAGCGATTTAGTAGAAAGAGCACTATAAATAATGCTGCTATACCACCAAATAAAATAGTTATATATATCATTTAATGCTCCTCCCAAGACTTACGCCCTAAATATATTTCTTCAAATAACGAAACTCTCTTAACCCCCATAAACAGAACAAATAGTTAACTATTTTAATATTTAACTATATTCCTATTTTACTATTTAACTAGGTTTATATTCATATAGTTTCATATTTAAATAGGTATGAATTTATATATGTGTGAATTTAAATAATTAATTCTATTTTATCTCTCTTCTTCTAAAGGAAATAATTCCTATAACCGTTATTAAAGTGATGTATACTATACCTAGTACATAAAATTTTGTAATATCCTCAGAAAGAACCCTGTCTTGACCTACTATAAATTTAATGTTGTAAGAAACTAAATATAATTGTATTTTTGCAAATATAGGTTTATAGTAACCTAGCAGCTTAATTATTCCTGGAAATATAGCTACTACCCCTAGATAAGCAAATGCAAATATATTATTATTCTTAATATTAAAAGCAAGTAAATTTGCAATAGCAATTCCTGTTAGCCAAAGTGGGAATACAGCAATGAGTTTATTCCCAAAATTACCAAGTGTTTCTGCCATAGTTGCTCCACCTAAACCAAGACATATATAAGAACTTAATATTAACACAGTGGCAACTATAATTAAAGATACTGTGGCTACAATCACTTCTACAATAAATTTTCCTAAATATATTTTTGTTCTATTAATCCCAAAGGATACTGTATTTTTTAAAGTTTGATGCTTATGTTCATCTGAAAATACAATATCTACAATCATAATTACAGAATAATAAATTAATGTAAAAAGACCTGTTGAAATCATTAGCATATCTGGCATTGTTATTCTGTTAATTGCTGCTTGGTCTTTCATAAACCATAATGCTAATACATTAACTAGAATACATATCAATGAAGAAGTTCCAACTAAAACATAAGGATATTTACGATGAGTAGTTCTATATAATTCACTTTTTATATAATTAAGCATTGATAACACCTCCAACTAATGAAACAAAGTATTCTTCTAAATTGGTTCCCTTTATATTCATAGAATTTAACTCTACCCCATTTTTAACAATTGCACTGCTTACCATGGAAGGTGTATCTTTAAATTTATAAATTCGAATTATGTTATTAGGTAATACCTCATATTCATGACAATTTAGTTTATCCTCTAACAGTACTGCTGCCTTCTCAGCATTATCTACTGATATCTCTAAACATTCCTTACACTTCTCCTTAAGTTCTTCTGCAGAAATCTGTTCTACCATCTGTCCTCTCTCAATAAAGCCATATTCCGTTGCTATACTAGCTAATTCACTTAGTATATGACTAGAAATTATTATGGTAATATTCTTCTCTTCATTTAGTTTTAAAAGAAGATTACGAATTTCAACAATCCCCATTGGATCAAGTCCATTTATTGGTTCATCTAAAACTAAAAAGTCCGGATTATTCATCATTGCAAGAGCTAACCCTAATCTCTGTTTCATACCTAAAGAAAAACTCTTAAATTTTTTCTTTTTAGTATCTTCAAGTCCTACATCTTTAAGTAATTGTTTTATGCATTCTGAACCAGCTATTCCTCTTTGAACTCTATAATACTCAAGATTTTCCTCCGCCGTTAAATATGGAAAAAAACTTGGAGTTTCAATCATTGCTCCTATTCTTTTTCTTGAAATCTCTAAACCTTTTTCCGTAGTTTCTGAGAATAATTGTATCTCACCACTAGTTATCATAGTTTGGCCTGCAATCATCCTTAATAAAGTAGTTTTACCAGCACCATTTTTTCCTACCAATCCATATATTGAGCCTTTTTTTTATATTTATATTAGTATCCTTTACTGCCTCAAATTTTCCGTAGGATTTACTTAAATTTCTCGTAATCAATATACTTTCTTCCATAAATCTCACCCTTCCCTTTTCTCATTGTCTTTATTATAAAATTCAAAACTCAATAAACACTTAAGAAAAGTTAAAGAAATCATAAAGTTTATTCAGCCATAGTAAACCCTATACCCCAAATAGTTTTTATATACTCTGTATCCTTATCTAATTTTGATATCTTAGATCTAATATTACTAATATGCACATTTACAGTATTATCTTCTCCATAGAACTCTTCATTCCATATATTCTTATACAAGTTTTCTCTAGTAAATACTTTTTTAGGATGAGTTAGTAAAAGCTCTAGTATAGAAAACTCTCTTACCGTTAGTGTAAGGTCATTTCCATTCACTGTGACCTTCATAGCTTCCTTATCCAGCTCTAAATTCTTATAAGCTAAGACCTGCCCCTTATCCTCTGAAGTACTAAATCTTTTATATCTTCTCAGTTGGGCTTCTACTCTTGCAGCAACTTCACTTATCTCAAAGGGTTTAGTAATATAGTCATCTGCACCTAATTTCAGCAGCTTTACCTTATCTGAAATCTCAGTTTTCGCAGAGATAATAATAATTGGCATAGTTTTTGATTTTCTAATTTCTCCTATCAACTCTTCTCCAGTTAATCCTGGTAACATTAAATCTAAAAGAATCAAATCATAATTATACATGTTAATGCACATTCTAGCTTCACTACCTGAATATGCACTGCTCACTTCATAATTTTGCTTTTTAAGAATCTTGCATAGTAATCCATTTATATCTACATCATCTTCTACTACTAAAATAGATATTCTTTCTTCCATATATAACACCCCTCTTTATTAGTATCGTAATGGAACTTACATATATATTCTCTATATACTTTATATCACATAATTAACTATAGATAAACAGAGTTCTTAGTGTCAATTTATTTGATACTTAGAAATCGTTATCCAGGGACGTACCAGCTCTTTTACTCCCACTTCGAAGAAGATGGGAGTATTAGAGCTGGTAGTCATCGGATAAACAGAGTAAAAAAGAACCTATCCTGTTACAGATAGATTCTTTCTATTTATTCACATTCATATACAAGAATGCTTTCATTACCCTCAATCTTAAATATCTTTTCAATATCTTCAGTTATCATATTGTTTATATCTCTGTCTGTAATAAATTTAACCCCAATTCCACAGTTAGAGCTAAGCCTTCTTGGAACTGGCATAGTTTCATTAGTAATTTCAAGACTATCTAAATATCTATGATATTTTATAGCCCCTGAATGTGTGAAAAAAACTCCAATATACTGCATTCTATTTAACTGCCTTTATTAGAAAATCTTCTTCTACTTCTGTAACTACAGCATTTAAACCTGCATTTTTAATAAACCTTGAAACATTTTCCTTAGCCACATTATTATCAACTAATATTTCAAATCCATCTTTGTTTGCACTTAATGCTTTTTTAGCCATTAAAACTGGTTGAGGACAGCTCATCCCCCTTGCATCTACCTTAACCAATAGAAACACCACCTTTGCTATCAGCTTTACTCTTACTTATGTTAAACGATTTATTCATACAGAAATAAGAAATCCCTAATAATATTGCTATTCCTATAAATATTGCAATCTTTCCATTGCCAGTAGGACCTTCTCCTGAAGATGCTAATTTGAAGTTATGTGCAAAAGCTGCTCCAACAATCATCCCCATTACTGTGATTGCAGAATCTGCATTTCCTTCCCCAGCAAGTATTAATTGTCTTAATGGGCATCCTCCTAAAAGTACTGAACCCCAACCTGCAACTAACATACCCATAAAGTTCCATAGTGCATCATTATGAGCTATAGGTTGTTCAACAAAGCCTAGTTTAAAATCTCCTAGAACTAAGTTTCCTATTAATGTTACTACAAATATTGATATAAATCCCCACATTAAATAACTATCTTTAAACATGATTAAATCCCTAATTCCACCTACCATGCAAAGTCTTGTTCTTTGTGCTACAATTCCTATAATAAGTCCTGCTGCTAAAGCAAACCATATAGGTGCATGCATAGAACCTGGACCCTTTGCACTAAAGAATATAAATGCTGGAGCAGATATTAATAATACTAATAACATTATTGCTATTACTGGCATTGCATATCCTTCAGCTGTAGTTAAATTATAATTTCTCTTTAAAGTAAAGCCTCTGTTTAAAAATTGAATTCCAACAAATATCCCTGCTGCAAATCCAAGTAAGCCTACTACAGCATTTAAGTCTCCACCAGCAATTCTAAGAACCATTCTAAGTGGACATCCTAAGAATACTAGAGCACCAATCATAACTATAGCACCAAGAATAAATCTTAAGAATGGTGAAGAACCACCTTTTACTTTGAATTCCTTTGTAAATAGTGCAATTATAAATGCTCCTAAAACTATACCTATTACTTCTGGTCTTATATACTGTACAACTTCAGCTCTATGTAGTCCTACAGCACCTGCTATATCTCTTAAGAAACAGGCTATACAAGCACCCATGTTTTTAGGATTCCCTAAATACACCAAAGCTACAGATAATAGACCAATGATTCCACCAGCAAAAATTATGCCTCTTTTTTCTTTCACCGTTCATCCCCCCATATATTTGATAAATATAATAAATTTTGATAATACTTCATCCAAAGTAAATTTTAACATATATTTATATTTTTATTAAATTTTTATTACAAATAGACGAAGAACAATCTATTTGTTTTTTTAATACTTATGTAACCCTAATATATAAAACCTTTATATTTAATTCTCTATGATATAATAATGTAGGAAAAAATGTTTATTTTTAAAGCTTTAATTAGATATAGGATATATAGATTTCAGGAGGTAATTATGAGAAAAGTATATTTAGATAATGGTGCTACATCCTTTCCTAAACCTAATTCTGTAGCTGAAGCTATGACAAATTATATTGTTAATGTAGGTGGAAATGTAAATAGGGGTAGTTATGATAGTTCCTTTAATGCAGAAAACATAGTCTATGAAACTAGAGAACTACTCTGTGAACTATTTAATTTTTCAAAACCTGAAAATGTAATTTTTACTAGCAATATAACTCATAGTCTTAATGTTATTTTAAAAGGATTTTTAAAGGCTGGTGACCATGTGATTACTTCTTCTATGGAACATAATGCAGTACTTCGCCCTTTAAACGCCTTACAAAGCAAAGGTATAGAGCACTCTGTAGTATCTTGTAATTCCCTAGGACAGTTAAATTCATCTGATTTACATAAATACCTTAAGCCTAATACTAAAGCTGTAGTAATGACTCATAGCTCTAATGTATGTGGAACTATTATGCCCTTTGAAGAAATAGGACAGTTCTGCAAGGCAAACAATATTTGCTTCATTGCAGACACAGCACAAACAGCCGGATCAATTCCAATAGATATGGAGAAAATGAATATAGATGTTTTATGTTTTACTGGTCATAAGGGACTTCTTGGACCTCAAGGTATAGGTGGGTTTTTGATAAAAGATGAATTAGCTAAAATAACTACTCCTCTTATAGAAGGTGGTACTGGTAGCTTCTCTGAATATGAAATTCAACCTGATTACATGCCTGATAAATTTGAAGGTGGTACTCCAAATATACCTGGAATATTTGGCTTAAATGCAGCCTTAAAATATCTAAAGGAAAAAGGACTTAGTAGTATAAAAGATCATGAAATGAAATTAACTAAACTATTTTTAGATAACATTAAGGATATAAAAGAAATTAAAGTTCTGGGACTACCTTCTGCTGAAAATAGGACTTCTGTAGTATCCATTGATTTTCATAAGGGTGATAATGGTCAAATATCCCATATGCTATCCAAAAACCACGGCATATCTGTGAGATGTGGGCTTCATTGTGCACCATCAGCTCATAAGACCTTAGGCTCTTTCCCTAACGGAACAGTAAGATTCGCCTTTGGCTCCTTTAACACTGAAGATGATGTATTATATGCTGTTAATGCTATTAAAGAAGTAATTGCTTCATCAGATAATAACACTCTATGGTTTTAACAATATAATAATTAAAGGCTCAAAGATGCAATATCTTCAAACCTTTAATTATTATATATAAATTTTTTATAGGGCAATAATTATTAGGGATTTAAAGTTATATATTTACTTAACAACAAAACCCCTTAACTCTTCAGTTAAGGGGTATAAAAATCACAGAAAAATTACATTAAAGTATATGCTATGCTTTAATATATATCCATTCTTTTATAACACCCCTCCATCTACCGTAGAGTATCTAGTGTATTAATATAGGCAGGTCTTCTGACTTTGGTTCACAGTTGCTTCAGCCTTCCCAACATTCGTCAGTGGCGCTTTAAGAAGCTTCTCCCCATTACAGCGGCGGGACCGTATAAGATTTTCACTTACTTCCCTTTTAAACAAAGTATTAAACTTTGTACCTCTATTATTTTTATATTAAATTTTCTCTTTATTAATCAGCTTATGTAAGCTAATGCTATATATTGCTTTTTAATATAATATAGTGTATCAACTACAATATCATTATACTACCTTTACCCATGTAATTCAAGGATTTTCCTTGATTTTCATTTAGTATCTTATACAATACCCTTATTATTGTTATTAATTTCCTTCAATATAAAAGTATAAGTAATTTATACATAAAAGTTATATCCTTAAGCCTTTAATAATATATTACAATATATTGTATTTAACATAAACTTAACTTAATTAAACTTTAAGTTTATACACTTTAAGTTTATAATACACTTGTTTAAATATATCTTAAAATATAAATTTGAGGTGCTTATATGAATTTTGTAAATGATTTTTTAAATACAATAATAACTACTATACAAGGATTTGGATATCCTGGTGTATTCTTAGCGGTATTTTTAGAATATTCCTGTTTTCCATTGCCTAGTGAAGTACTGTTGCCTTTTATAGGTCTTTTAGCTTCTTATGGTAACTTTAGCTTTATTGGAGTTATTCTTCTTAGTACTGGGGCAGGATTAATTGGTTCAACTCTTTGCTATACCATTGGATACTTTGGAGGTTCTCCTATAATAAATTGGCTTTGTAGTAAATCTTCTGGTGCAAAAAAGAGTTTCAATAAGTTAGATTTATTTCTTGATAAGTATGGAAAACCTGCTGTGTTTCTAAGTAGATTATTCCCTTTAACTAGAACTTACATATCTCTAGCTGTAGGAGCTGTAAAAATGAGTTATTCTCAATTTATATTATACTCCCTTGGGGGTATAACTATTTGGAACATAATTCTTATATCTTTAGGATATTTTTTAGGTGAAAATACTGACCTAATTCAAAAGATTTTAAAAGATTATTCTATTGTAGCTATAGCTATTCTAGTAATTTGTTTTGGATTCTTAGCTTATAAATTTATGAAAAAAAGAAAGAATTCCTTGGAGTAATTTTAAAGAGGCTATGTGAAAATAATTATTCTCATAGCCTCTTTTTAGATTAATTAATAATTTTTAATACTTAATTCCATCCCAATACATGGTTTCTTGAACAACAGTTTTATCAGAAAGCTTAACTCCCTCCATTGCCCACTTTTTAAATTCTGGGAAGCCTGTTCTATCTACAATATATCCTATATGTTCCTTACCACCTGGTGCATCCTTATCTATATATTCCTTAACATAGCTGTAGGTGTTACAGATTATTTTTATTATACTCTCTTCGTCTACCCAAGCTATAAAATCCTTAGCTAAACGTGGATTTTTCTTTCCTGTTCTACCTAAAAGTACAAGCTTATAATATTTTTCTCTGCTTCTAGTCCATGCATCAGTTGGACATGCTATTACACACTCTCCACACCCTATACACTTCTTATGATCACGCTGGATTTTGTAGTTATTCATGGTTAATGCTCCAGTGGACTTCTTTGTACATGCTCTTACACAAGCTCCACAGGATACACATTTATTCATATCATATTGAGGTTCTGTCATCCCTATTATTCCAAAATCATTTAGTCTAACTTTTCCACAGTCATTAGAACATCCTGTTAAAGCTACTTTGAAGTGTAAATCATTGGGGAAGATGGCCTTTTCTATCTTCTTTGCAAATTCCGTTGTATTGTAATTAGCATATGGGCAGATATTGTTTCCTACACAGGCAGATATATTTCTAGTTCCAGCTGCAGAGTAACCCTTTCCTTCATCTGTTTGATTAATTTCTAATCCTTCAATGATTGGTTGCAATAATTCATTTACTTTATCTATATCTTCAAAGCTAATACCTGGTACTTCAAAGCCTTGCCTCATAGTAATGTTTACAGTTCCATCACCGTATTTTTCTGCAATCTCTTGAATCATGGCTAAATATTTAGCATCCATCTTTCCCCCTGGAACACGAATTCTTGATGCTGTATATCCTCTTCTTTTTGTAACCCTAAATGCATTCTTTTTTAGGTTTTTAGTGTTTATATCCATGTAATTCACCTCCAATTAATCTATTAACTCTTTGCCCTTTGTATAGTTAAACACAGGTCCATCTAGGCATATATACGTATCATCTATCTTACAATGTCCACATTTTCCAATACCACAACACATTTTTCTCTCTTGAGAAATCCAAATATTTTTTTCTAGAATTCCTCTTTTTAAGAATTCAGCCACAGTAAACTTCATCATAATTGGTGGTCCTACCACAACTACTTGTACATCATTAATATCATCTATCTTCATATCTGGAATGTACTTAGTCACCATTCCAACATTTCCTCCATAGCTCTCCTCTGCCTTATCTACAGTAAGAATTAATTCCATGGTGTTATTCCATCTCTTAATATCTTCTTTAAATAAAACATCTTCAGGAGATTTAAATCCACAAATTAGAGAAAACTTTTTAGCATCCTGTGGATTATTACCAAAATAGTCCACAATTCCTCTTACTGGAGAAAGTCCTGTACCTCCAGCTACTACAATAACTTCATGCCCTTTATAATTATCTATATCGAAACCATTTCCATAGGGTCCTCTTAAAAATAATTTATCACCTACATAGTTACTAAATATTTCATCAGTAACCTTTCCTACCTTACGTATTGTTAAATCAACAGTTCCTTCTCCAATACCACTTACTGATATAGGTGCTTCTCCATATTTAGGTATTGATACTTCAAAGAACTGTCCTGGTTTCACATTACCAATATAGCTCATTCTAAAGGTATACTCAATTTCTGTATGCTTTATTACTTCCTTTATTTCTGAAATAAAAGGTATATATTCATTCTTATTCATCTATTTCACCTCATCACATGCTGATTGCAATTTATTAATACAGTTACTAAATGAAATGTATTCTGGGCATATATCATCACATCTACCACAGCCTACACACATATGGTAACCCCATTTTTTCTTGTAATCATATACTTTGTGTAGCACCTTAAAACGCATTCTTTGACCCTTATTTTGTCTAAAACTATGTCCTCCAGCCATATCAGTAAATCCATCCACTTGACAGGAAGACCATACTCTTCTACGCTCTCCTACATTTTTATTATCTTGATAGAAAATATCTTGCATAGTGAAGCAAGTACATGTAGGACAGACAAAATTACAACGACCACAAGCAATGCATCTTTGATTATATTCCTCCCACATGGTAGATTTCATAACATCTAGACTAAGTTCTTCTGGAATGTTAACGGTAACATTGTTTTCAGAAATAAATTTAGGTTCTACCTCTATAGTATCAGCCTCTTTTTTCTCTAATAAAATGTCAAAAGTTTCACATTTACTATCAAAGTAAACTTCATGATTTTCTACCCTAATGTATCCATCATAATTATTTGATTTATTAGTTCCCATATCTACACAGAAACAATTTTCAAAGGTTCTTTCACACCCCATCAATATGAATTTTGTATTCTCTCTAAGTCTTTTGTAATAGTAATCTTCAAAGCCATTTCTTAAGTATATATCATCCATTCTTTTTACAGCATGTAAGTCGCAACTTCTTAAAAACACTATTGATCCTTTAGATTTAGGGGCTGCTTCCCTTACTTCATCTTCAGTAAAATAAAGTAGAGTTTCAGATTGTGGTAATAACACTTCCTTAAAGGAAAAATGAGATTTTTCATCAAAAACTATATCTTCAACCTTTGATATTTGCCCATATCTAACTCTGTCTGTATCGGAAAAGTTTGCACCACCCTTAATTAATATAGGAGCATATATTATATACTCTGATGAAAGCTCTTTTAAAATTTCATTGAATTTTTCTAAATATAATTTGTAACCCATAATTCACCTCTAATTTACTTTTTTTCTTGATATAATGTAGTATGGAAGAGCTACGAAGAAAATACCTCCAACCATATTACCAAGTGTTACAACTAAAATATTATATATATATCCACCTATGGTGACATAAGCATCAAAAGGTGATAATAAACCTATTGTTAATACTGTCATATTAGCGATACTGTGCTCAAATCCTACTGTAATAAAAATAAATAAGCACCAAAATATCATAATTAATTTTGCTACTTCTTCTTTGCATTTAAATCCACACCAAACTGCTAAACACACTAATATATTGCAAAATACTCCACGGAAAAATAATGGTATAAGTGGTATTGTCATTTTTATTTCTGATGCCTTTGCAATGTATTCACCAACACTACCTGTAGCTAAACCTGATAATTTAAACATTACTCCTGCTATAATTGAACCTAGTAGATTTCCTAAAAAACATACTAACCATAGCTTCATAGTCCCTTTCCATGGTACATCCTTATTTAGGGATGCCGATGCTAGTACAAAGTTATTTCCTGTAAATAATTCTCCCCCTGCCATTATAACTAGACTCAATGCTCCACCAAAAGCTAATCCCATAACAATCTTTATAGCACCTGAACCTGCTGATGTCAGTTGACCTCCTATGGTAAAGATAAGAATAGAACCTAATCCTATAAATAATCCCGCTAACATAGAAGAAATAAAATATCCTATAGGGTTTTCATTTAACAATTGCATCTTTGTTTTACCAGCTGCACATACTTTGTTAAAATCTCCACAAACCATAATAAATCCCTTCCCTCTTTTATAATTATAGCTTCATTATAGGCTTATAAAATTTAAAGCACCGTGATAAAAATCACGGTGCTTTAAAATATTCTAAAAGTTTTTCTTTATTTTTTATTATAAATTTTTTATTATTGTATTCAATTAATCCCAATTCACTAAGTTCTTTACATGCCCTTGATATGGTCTCCCTTTGTGCTCCAAATAAGTCTGCTAGATAGGTTATACTAATCTCCATATCTATTAATATACCATTGTCATCAGCTACCCCATAATCCCTACCTAGTTTCCAAAGCTTTGACGCAACTCTCTTTCCCATATTTAAAACTCCAGTAGTATTTTTAAATTGTCTATACATTCTTCTTACTTTTAAAGATAAAGATGACAGTACCATTTTTGTAAACTCAAAGTCTGATTCCATGACTTGTAAAAGCTCCATAGTGTTACAATACATTATTTGAGAGTCCTCTATGGTTTCACAATTTATAGATGCAGTAGAACTTTGTAATATAACTTCATTTATAAGATCACCTAGCCCCAATATAAATATAACCTTTTTTTGACCCTTTTCATTGAACTTATATAGTGATACTTTTCCCTTTAATACTATGTAGATATTATCTACAATATCCTTATCTCTAAATAGTACCTTCCCCTTTTCATACCTAGTGACTCTAGTGATATTAGATAACTTTCTTAAAGTATTTTCATCTATGTTATTAAAACCCGGGAGCTCTTTCAATTCTTCTAAATTAACATATCTCATTTTCTAAATTACCCCAATCATTTTTTAATTAATTTATTATCCATATCCCACATGTTTTTCAAGATTTATTTATATAAATGTACTACAAGTCTCCACTTAATTATATATTAACAAATATGTTTACTAAATACATTAACTTTTAATTGAAAGTTATTTTCAATTATATTGACATATGTAAAATATTATAGTAATATGAATTTATTGATAATAGTTATCAATTATTATTAAATCCTTAATCTTTTATATTTATCTTATATAGGAAATTTCCTTCTATTTACTTCAGGAGGATTTTCCCTATTTTTTGTCCTTTTAAGTTCTATACTTTAATTTATATTTTTAACAGCCTCTATTATATAGTATATATCTTTAACCATATAAACTACAAAATTCTATATTAAATTAAGAAAGTTATCTAAAAAAATAAAAAGTATACCCAGCTTCTAAAACCACTTAGGTATACTCACCAAAATAATAAGAAATGTAATATATCCTACTATTATAGCTATTCTTTTATATGACAAATGGAATTCTTCAAAGCCATAATAAATATTTCCTCTATAGCCTCTACTGTTAATTCCATCCTTAATTTCTTTCCAACGTTTTAAAGTATTAATAAAAAGTAAAGCAGCAAGACTTCCTGAATCCTTAACCTTATTCTTAAAACCACCAAAGGCGCCTCTACATAACATACTCTTCCGTAATGTTTGAAATTCATCATCTATAAGTATTAAAAATCTCTCCATAGACTTTCCTATATCACAAATATCTCTAAGCCAACTTATCTTAGAGAATATATAAAATACATGATCTGTAGGTGTAGTTAAAGTTAAAAAACTAACGGATATCCCCCCAGATACCGCCTTTAATATAAGTATTAAAGTACTATACCATCCATAATCAAATACAAAGGTTATAGAAGAAACTAAAGCAAATAAAAAAGTTGCCTCTACAAAGTGTTTTACTATATGCATAGGGTTCTTATAAACAATATGAAGTACAAGAAAAAACATTATATTTATAACCAAAGGATAGCACCTAGTTGTAAAACTAAGTGCTATTATTGGTAATATACATAAAATTATTTTCTCTATAGGATGAATATTTGCTAATTTACTTAGCTTTGAATATGAAAGTACTGTCCTTAACATTCTTTCACTTTTCCACCTACATTAGTCTTAGCTCCCTTATTCTTTGAAGCTCCTTTTTTAACACCAATGTAGTATCCTATGAATCCAGCCCCAATTGCTGCTTGTAAACAGAAAAGGAAGCTTTCAATTTCTCCTGATGGTGGTTCCCACATAGGAGCTGCCCAAGGTTCATAATCTCCATTTAATTCTTGGATTTTAACTTCAATTTCTCCATCGGCACCATTAAATTCACCATTTCTACCTAAGAATAAAGATCCTACCACAATTGCTATACATAATAAAATTAATCCTATATTTTTTTTCATATTATCTTACACCTCCAACTTCTAATAACTCCTCAGAGGCATGTTTTTCTATAAAGTCAAATATCATAACAGTTATTATTCCTTCTACTACAGCAAGTGGAACTTGAGTTATAGCAAATATTGATACAAACTTTATAAACGCCGCTGCAAATCCACCTGTAGTAGCTGGGAATGCAAGTCCAAGTTGAATGGATGTAACTAGATATGTTGCTAAGTCCCCTAAAGTTGCACCAAGGAATATTGCTAATTTTTTATTTTTATTTTTAAACACCTTATAAATTGCGAAGGCTACTATTGGTCCTGCAATACCCATTGATAAAACGTTAGCTCCTAAAGTTGTTAATCCTCCATGAGCTAAGAAAAGCGCTTGGAATAAAAGAACTACTATAGAAACCACAGACATAGCAAATGGTCCAAATATCATTGCTCCAAGACCTGTACCTGTTGGATGTGATGAACTTCCTGTAACAGAAGGCAATTTCATTGCTGATAATACAAAAGCAAAAGCCCCAATCAATGCTAATAGCATTTTTAAATCCTTGCTACTCATTGTTTTTTTTCTTATATCTCTAATTCCTAATGCTACAAATGGAACGCATGCTACAAAATAAAAAGCACACCAAGCCATTGGTAAAAACCCTTCTGCAATATGCATACCATAAGCTAATTTAGGCACTGTAAAGAATAGTGCTAATGCCCATATAAATACAAATGATTTTTTAGTAATACTTGATTTATTCATAATTTTTCCCCCTTATATTTAGTAAAATTGATTTAATTTAAATATAATACCGCTAGCAATGCTTATATTTAAATTTCTATATATTTAACTGTAGCTAAATAATGTGATTATAAATAATATACTTAACGTGCACTTTAAATATATTAGTATACAATCTATAACATAACTTTTTGTTTTGTATAAAAAAAGTTACTCCCACCGTCACCCGAGTCTTTTATTACACTTTGAAATGTTACTAATAGTTTTCTTTGTTGCTACAGATATAGTGACTTAATTTTTCTTCATCATTAAAGACAATGCCGTAATCCATGGTCTTTCTTTCTACTACAAAAACTTTAATTCCCATGTCTATGGCAGCCTTTATTTTTTCATAAGTTCCACCTTGTGGACCACTGTCCTTTGTTATTAAAGCCTTACCATCATATTCTTTTATAAAGGCTTTATTTAGTTCATAGCCTATAGGTCCTTTTATGAATATCAAATCCTCTACTCTAACACCTAACGCAAATACTTCCTCCATAACTTTTAAAGAAGGTAGCACTCTATGAACTATTCTATTCTTAAGTTTTAACTCTAGTATCTTATCTATATTTCTACTTCCTGTAGTATTTAAAATACATCCATCTATATCTTTTAGGGCTTCTCCTAATTCTTCATAGGTTGGCACCTCTATTATCAAATCATTTTTAGGTAACGTATCTAAAGTACTTTGTCTTTCATACCTTACATACTCAATTCCCATATCCTTTGCTATCTTCATAGCTGTTCCACTTATTTGAACTGCATAGGGATGAGATGCATCTACAATTACCCTTACACCACTTTTCATAAATAATGCTTTTAACTCTTCATAAACTAAAGGTTTATCATTTAATATTTTATATTTATAATCCACTAAAAGCTCTCCACCATAGGTTGTAGCTGTGGATACTAAAATGTTATCTGTATATTTATTTAGATGGGAAAGAATTACCTTTCCCTCTGATGTACCTACTATTAAAGCTATCATTGTAATTCTCCCCCTAAATGCCTACTTGTTTTCTAATTTATATCCTCTTGGAGTTATAAATAATCCATCTTTTATATAACTCTTAGTGTTTCCTATAATAACCATAGTCATCATATCTACTATAGAATCATCAAAGGTTCCTATAGTGCAAACTGTAGCTTCTTGACCTTCTCTTAAGGCATGCTTAACAATAGCAACTGGTGTATCTTCATTTCTATATTCCTTTATTATATCTATAGCTTCTCTTAAGTAATGAGGTCTTCCCTTACTCTTTGGATTATAAAGAGATATTATAAAATCCCCTTCTGCTGCAAGCTTAACTCTCTTCTTTATATCTTCATAAGGAGTCATTAAATCACTTAAGCTTATGTTGCAGTTATCATGCATAAGTGGAGCTCCAACTATTGATCCTGCTGAAGATGATGCTGTAACCCCTGGGATTACCTCTACTTCTTCATCCTTTTTCATTTCAAGAATTAACCCAGCCATACCATAGATTCCAGCATCTCCTGTACTTACTACAGCTACCGTTCCTTCACTAGTTAATCTTAAAGCTTCCTGGCATCTTGCCTCTTCACCCATCATTCCTGTAGAATAAACTTTCTTACCATCTAAAAGTGGCTTTATCATTTCTATATACTTTGTGTATCCTACTACTATATCGCTTTCTTCTATAGCCTTTACAGCTTTAATTGTCATGTAATCAAGTCCTCCTGGACCGATTCCTACTACATATAATTTTCCCATTATTTTTCCTCCATTATCAGTAGACTAACTTTCCAATACAAAGGGTTATACCTTCAAAACTAATTTTATCTGTAAGTAACTCTCCCCCTGCTAATTCAACACAAGGTTCACATACCGCTCTCACACCTATAGATTTCTTAACAAAATCACTACCCTTGTATTTATGTTCTATGCTTTCTATTTCTTTTAAAGAATGAATCTCCATGGGACAGTTTAAAAATTCACTTAAAGCAATTAATGCTCCTTCATTCTTTTTAACTTCCACTGTAGAAATAGTTTTTATGGCTCTTAAATCTATATTATATTTCTTTAAAGTATCCACAACAAAATTTTTAACTTTGTCCTTATCCACATCTTTTCTACATCCCATACCTAATATGATGTTTTTCCTTATGAGTTTAAGGTGAATCAAGCCTTCAACAGGTGGCAAGTTATCCACATCTATTTTATTAGATACTGTAACCATACCCTTAATATCTACTTCAGGAATTACATATCCCTTTGGCATTTTTATTTGGCTTCATCATCTAAAAAACCAACCTTAGCTTTATCAACCAATTTGGCAGCTATGTCTTTAGCTATTTTCATATCATCTATAATCAGATTATTATTCTTAGCAATCATATCTGGAGCATCTATTCCCATGGAATCAGTGGCTGTAGTTATAACTGGTGTAGCCTTAAGAATTTCTGAGACTTTTAAAGCAAGTTCATTAGCTCCTCCAAGATGTCCTCCTGCAAGACTTATGGCGAATCTGCTTTCACAGTCTACTACTACCACTGCTGGGTCCTTATCCTTTCCCTTTAGAAAAGGTGCTATTCCTCTTACTGCAATGCCTGTAGATGAGATAAAAATTATTCCATCTACAGTATTCATAAGCTCTTCACATACAGATTTTAGTTTGAAGTTTTTGTTATTATAACTAGAGTAAAGCTTAAGCTCTAAAGTTTCACTTAGTTTTTTTGCAATATTATCTCCTTGTCTTGTTACAGACACCGCTGCTAACTTCATAACTCTCCTACTTTCTAGAATTGTACATTCTAAGAATTACTTTTGTCCTTCTCTAAACATATGAGTAAAGGATTTATCATATAGAAGACTCTTATCATAATCGCAATTTATAAAGTCCCCTACTAATATTTGAGCACATTTAGTGATTCCTGCTTCTTTAACCTTTTCTGCTATATCATCTAAAGTTCCAATTATAGCTCTTTCATCTTCCCAAGTAGCTCTTTCAACTACAGCTATATTAACATTCCTTCCATAACCTTTTCTTAGCTTTGCAACTACCTTATCTATCATGCTAATAGAAAGGAATATAGCCATGGATGCACCAATTGATGCAAGTTTTTCTAAGCTTTCAGTTTCTGGTACTGGAGTTCTTCCCTCAACTCTAGTTAATATTACAGTTTGAGTTACTGATGGAAGTGTAAATTCCTTTTTTATTACAGATGCTGCTGCTGTAAATGAGCTAACTCCTGGAATTACCTTGTACTGAATATTTAATTTATCAAGTTCGTCCATTTGTTCTTTGATAGCTCCATAGATAGCTGGATCACCTGTATGAAGTCTTACTACCATTTTGTTTT
Organism: Clostridium sulfidigenes; assembly: GCF_000732635.1. Taxonomy (GTDB): domain Bacteria; phylum Bacillota; class Clostridia; order Clostridiales; family Clostridiaceae; genus Clostridium_J; species Clostridium_J sulfidigenes. The sequence continues at coordinate 58,808 of NZ_JPMD01000002.1, forward strand.
CTTTCTCAGCCTTACCCATAACTTCTATAACTTGTTCTAAAGTCATAGATGCTGAATTATGTATTTCACATCCAGCCTTACAATAATTCATATGCTCCTTGCTTACAAGAGAGCCTGCATATATAACTACATCTGCCTTTGCAAGTGTATCTCTTCCCTTTACTGTGATTAACTCTGCATCTCCTGGACCTGCTCCTATAAAATAAACCATTCTTCTTCCTCCTAATCTCTATTTGCTATTATAAGTGACATGTATTCTTTATTATCTAAAATATCTTCTCTCTTATGTAAAATCTCTTGCCCTTCTCTTCCAGCTTTTTTTTATATATACATAGTTAAAGCCTTTTTCATCAAGAACGTCTAATACTTCTTCTTCTCTTTTATAGACCTTCATTATAACTACATACTTTTCATCCTTTATATCTGAAACTCTGCTAGCTGGGGTAATAAGTAATGGTTCATCACCTATAACTAATGGTTTTTGCGCAAGACTAGCACTAGCACAGAAGGAAGTTATTCCTGGAATTGTTTCAACTTCAAAGCCATGCTCTTCTATATATTTCAGCAAATAAATATATGTACTATAAACAAAAGGGTCTCCTAAAGTTAAGAAGGCTACATTCTTTCCTTCCTTAAGCTTCTCTTCTATAGCTTTAAAGGCTTCATATATTTTTTCTTCTTGGTCTTCTCCACCCATTGGAAATTGCTTTATCATAACTTCTTTATCCTCTGATATAAAGTCCTCTGCAATGCCTAAAGCTATACTTTTCCCACCTTTCATAGCACTTGGTGAAACAATTACTTCACACATTTCTATAGTTTTAACCGCCTTTAAGGTTAATAGCTCTTTATCTCCTGGTCCTACTCCAACTCCATATAACTTTGCCATCTATTTCACTCCTCTATTTCTACTATAAAACAATATTTTCAATTCTTAACTATTTTCTATTGCTGTATTTCCTTGTACTACAAACCTACTACATTACAATATTTCTAATTCTTATAAGCCTCTACAATAAAAATTGGATTATATCCAAATAACATATAACTTTGGCCTCTTGTTTTACTTACGCCAACTTGAGTACAGCTAATTTTTATGTTTAATTCTTTTAAAGTACTCATTGCTTTATATACATTATCAATGGTTATAAAATTTAAAACCATTACTCCATCATCTTCAAGAAGGTTATGGCATTTCTCAATTATTTTTTCAAGATTTCCACCACTACCTCCAATAAAGATACTATTAAACTTTTCCTTAATAGAGTCTAACGCTTCTAAAGCTTCACCTTCTATAATCTCTAAATTATCACAATTAAACTTATCTTTATTTTTATAGATTACCTCTAAGGCTTCTTCATCTCTCTCTATTGCAACAACACTACCAGAAGTGCAAATCTTACTTCCTTGAATTGATATGGAACCAGTTCCAGCTCCTACATCTAGAAGTTTAGAATTTTCCTCTAAATTAAGTTTTGCTACACTTAGAATTCTAACTTCTTCCTTTGTCATAGGACAGTTTCCTCTTATAAACTCTTCATCTTTTATATATTTCATTTAAACTTCCTCCACTACAAAGACACTTAATGAAGAAAATTCCTTCTCCATTATCTCTTCTGGTGTACCTACTGTTATTTTCTCATCTTCATAGGATAAATTTTCTCCTACCCATATATTACAACTTATATTTTCTATAAACAGTTTATTTGCTAAAACCTTAGGTGAATTTTTACTATCTGTTAAGAATATACACATACTATTTTCTTTAACAACAGTTAAAAAATCTTCTTCTCTTCCATGGACACTGCCTAAAAATTTTCCATTCCAACTCTTCCCTATCTTGCTCATTAGATATTGAAAAGAGCTAAGTCCTGGTATTATCTCTATAGGCTCCTCTTTTATATTTCTCTTTATATAATCAGTAACTCCATAAAAACATGGGTCTCCCGATGCAATTATAGATATTTTCTTGCTCTTATTCTCTTCTACTATCTTTAAAATATCTGATAAAGACTTAACTGCCACTCTTTCAGTATTTATAAAATTTACACTTTCCAAAGCTCTAGAAAATCCTACTAACATATCACTATTTTCTAAAGTTTCAACAGCCTTAGGAAGTATATACTCCTTACTTCCTGGACCAAGTCCTACTACATAAATCATCTTTCCACCTCTATAATGTTGTAGCTAATATCTTAGGATTAGTTGCACCCCAATACATAACTACATCACATTTAAGTTCACCATAGCTATAAAGCTCCATTCTTTTCTTCACTTTATCTACAATAGTTTTATATATCTCACTATATTCACCCTTTAAAGCTTTTATAGCACCCTCTGTAGTCTTTTCATTATATATACTTCTAACTAAGTCATGTGGAGCTCCTGCTAATGCTAATTCTAATGCTATTACTTCTAGTCTTACATCACATACTCTACTGTGAGTGTTAAAGCTACCAGCAGATATCTTACATATCTTACCTATATGACCTATTATAATTATCTCTTTAACTCCACAGCTAACACAACATTCTATAGCAAATCCAACAAAGTTTGATATTATAGCCACTTGATCTATAGAATATCCCATAGATTCTGCAACCTTTTCTCCCATGTTTCCAAAGGCTAATATAAGAACCTTATTTTTTAAAGCCTTTTGAGTTATCTCAATTTTTATTGATTCTTTAATTGATTCTTCAGACATAGGATAAACAATTCCTGTAGTTCCTAATATGGATATTCCTCCTATTATATTAAGTCTAGGATTAAAGGTTTTCTTTGCTACTTCTTCTCCCCTTGGTACAAATATAGTAATAGTAACTCCTTCATCCTCTGGAAGCACACTACTTACCTCTTGCTCTATCATAAGTCTAGGTACTGGATTAATAGCAGCTTCACCCTTTTCAATATAGAGGCCTTCACCATTAACTACTCCTACACCTTTTCCACCTTTTAAAATATATCTTTCTTCACCCTTTTCAGCTCTTGCCCATATAGGTAATCCGTGAGTAGCATCTATGTCATCTCCACCATCTTTTATAATGGAACATTCCACATAGTCATCACCAAAAACAACTTCATCTATTACTAAGTTTAAAATTATTCCCTTTGGTGTATTAATCTCTATCTCTTTAATTTTTTTACCAGTAAAAAGCATGTAAGTAGCTGCCTTAGCAGCAGCTGCTGCACAGGAACCTGTAGTATAACCACATCTTAACTTTTTACCATTACTGTTAACATATAAGTCTAACATTCTAATACCTTCTTTATTATCTCTCTACTAACATATACATAAGAGCATTGACTATAGCTGCTGCTACTGCACTTCCGCCCTTTCTTCCTCTAACTGTCATCATATCTATATCTTTTAATTTTTCTATTTCTTCTTTTGATTCAGCTGCTCCTACGAATCCTATTGGAGCTCCTATAATAAATTTACAATTAGACTTTCCTGATTCAATAAACTCTTTAAGTTTGAATAAAGCCGTTGGAGCATTTCCAAATACAAAGAACTCTACTCCATCTCCTACTGCCTTTTCTACTGCAGCCATAGAACGAGTTATGCCTCTTTCCTTTGCAATCTCTGCAACTTCTGGTTCTGATACATAACATACAACCCTGCAATTTAACTTTTCTAAGGCTCTTTTATTTATTCCTGAAAGTGCCATATTAGTATCTGTATATATAGTTGTTCCCTTTTTTAGAATCTCTAGGGCTGTATCTATAGCATCATCTGTCATATAAACTAAATCCTTATATTCAAAATCTGCTGTAGTATGAATAACTCTCTTAATTATAGAAAGCTCTCTATCATCGAAATTATGAGGTCCCATTTCTTCTCCTATAATTTCAAAACTTCTCTTTTCTATGTCCATTGGTATTTTTATATAATCCATTTCTCCTCCTACTTAAGGAAATAACTTTCCTTAATAAATCTCTATTTTAAAATTACATCTACTTAATTAAGCTATTAAAAAAATCAATATTAGAAAAGAAATGTATATGTCCATAAGCTGCTAAAACATTATTTTTTACATACCCACACTTCCACTTCTTTGTGGTTCCATCGTAGGCTTTCTTTTCTAATTCATATATTTCTTCTTCTTTTAAATCTACCAGTGATTTATGGAATTCATGACAATTAATCATCATATCCTTTGGCACTATAGAATTTTCTTCTTTTATCTTTATAGTTGCGTATCCAAAATTATTAAGTTTTCCAGTCATATAAGATGTTCCATTAAAGAAACCTACTGTTTCAACTCCATCTATGCTCTCTGTAAGATACATAAGTCCACCACATTCTGCATAGCATTTTACTCCACTGTTTAGGGCTTTTCTAATACTATTTAACATAGATTTATTAGAAGATAACTCTTCCTTGAATACTTCTGGGTATCCTCCACCTATATATATAAAATCTACATCCTTTGGCACTTCTCTATCTTTTAGGGGGCTAAAATACTGAACTGTTCCAACCTCTTCCAAAAGCTCTATATTCTCTTTATAATAAAAACTAAAGGCTTTATCATAGGCTACTGCAATCTTTATATCTTTGTTTTCAGCGTGGAAATCTTCACTGTTAGTAGATTGAATATCTGAAGCTTTAAATTCTTCTATAAGACTATCTACATCTACATACTCTTCCATAAGGCTACTGCATAACTCTATCTTCTTTGATAAATCTTCAACCTCGCTACTCTGCACAAGGCCTAAATGCCTACTTTTCAAAGCTAACCTCTCATCCTTAGGTATGTATCCGAAAACTCTAATCCCTTTACAATTTACTTCAATAGCTTTTTTCAAAAGTTTATAGTAACTTTCACTAATATTATTAAGTATTATCCCTACTATGTTCACATTTTCATAATTTCGAAGTCCTTCTATTTCAGCACATAAAGTTGCTGATTGAGCTTTAGGAGATAATACTAATACCACAGGCAAATCTAAAGTTCTAGATACATGAGCTGTAGAAAAATTAGTATCTATACCTTTTCCATCATAAAGTCCCATAACTCCTTCAATGATTCCTAGGTCACCCTCACCTCTTAGATAACTCTCCTTAACCCCTGGTTCTCCCATTAGAAATAAATCTAAGTTTCTTGTATCTACTCCTGTTATTTCTCTATGAAAGGCTGGATCTATATAGTCAGGTCCAACTTTATATCCTTGAACCTTATATCCTCTATCTATAAGAGTTTTCATAAGTGCTAATGTAACAGTGGTTTTTCCACCGCCACTACTATTTGAAGAAACTATTATACTTTTCATAATTTACTCCTTTATGGTGTTTTCTTCGTATCTCCCAAATGAAGATATTTATTATCTATTACATCTTGTACATGATTCACATATATATGTCTAAACTTCTCAATCTCACCCAAACCATGAAGATATATGTCTACTTTAATTCCAGCTTCTTCTAAAATAGTCTTCCATGAATCTTCTTCATCAGAAGCCATATCATTAGTTGCATGGTCTCCAGCTACTAGCATAAGTGGTGCTAACTTAACGTGATCAATACCTTCTCTTTTAAGAATTTCTACTATCATATCTACGGTAGGATATCCTTCTACTGTTCCAACGTATACATTATTATAATTTAAGTAAGTAAATACGCTTTGAAGTGCTACAAAGGCTGAGTTAGCTGGATGATTACTTCCATGTCCCATAAATACCATAGTCTTATCTTTTGGTATAATTTCTTTTATAGCATCTATAAACACCTCATAATCATTAGGTGTTTCTTCCCCTCCTTGAAAGTGAAGGGCTGGTCTACCTACTTTTATTGATTTAAATTTATTACTCCCTCTAAACTTATCAACTACTAATCTAACATATTGGAACTCTTCCCCTGGTATTATATGGAGTGGCTGAACTATAACTTCTTCATAGCCTTCTTTGTATAATTGCTCTAACGCTTCCTCCGGGGTAGGTACAATTATTCCATCTCTATTTTTTATTTTTTTAATTATCATATGGGCTGTAAAAGCTCTCATAACATGATACTCTTTAAATCTTTCTCTTATTTCATCCTCAATTTTTTCTATAGTTAATTTTAATGTATCCTTATAAGTAGTTCCAAAGCTTACTACTAATATAGCCTTTTTCATTTTAGTTCCTCCAAATTTAATAAATTAGTGCAAAATAAAACCTCTACCCAAAAGGTAGAGGTTAAAATTCAATTTAACTCATAACAGAATTATAATTTGTAATAAATATACAAACTAAACTATTAACTCCCTTCCCTCCGAAGTGTCATATCTATGCTTTAGGCAGGTCTCCTGACTCACGTATCATCCTCCATCTCACCTTCCCAGAAATACACTCCAGTGGTTTTTCTATGAGATTTCGTCTTCGTACACAGTAGCGGGGGCTGTAGTGGACTTTAACCACTTTCCCTATTAAACATAATGTACCTAAAACTATACTTTATTCAATTTAAATCAACATATTATTTACCATTTCTCTTTAATCCAATTTAATTATACCCTATGATTTAATTTAATTCAATATGAATATACTAGTATTTATAAAATAGTATAATATATTCATGCTAAAATAATGATATACTATTTAAATAGTATTATACAACAGTAATAATTATTCTAATTTTTAATATATTTTATATGAGGTAAAGATATGTTTTTTGTTTATATATTAAGATGTAATGACAATACTTTATATACAGGATGGACAACTGATTTAAACAAAAGCTTAAATGCCATAATAGTGGTAAAGGAGCTAAGTACACCAGATGCAGATTACCTGTAGAAATTGTTCACTATGAAAACTTACCTGACAAATCTTCAGCTTTAAAAAGAGAATGTGAAATAAAAAAACTTTCTAGAGCAGAAAAACTTATTCTTATAGAAAACGCCATAAATAGCTCGGAGGGAAATCAATGAAAAATACAAAGTCTTCTTTTTCTTTATTTTTCAAATGGATATTTAGATCAATTTTATTAATACTATTTGTTTATTACTCATTTGTAAAAACTGATAATAATTCAAATTACATTAGCAACATTCTATTAATTCTTATCACATCCTTTATACCAGATATAATTTTAAATATATTTAAGGTTAAATTAACTAGTTTACCTGACTTTTTATTGCAGTTTTTTATATTTTTAGCTCTACTCTTAGGTAGGATGTACAATATGTACTCAATACTACCTTGGTGGGACATATTTCTTCATTTTGCTTCAGGGGCTCTTTTAGGGTTTTTATCTTTAATAATTTTAAAACCTCTTATAGGTGAAAATAATATCAAAACCCTTCCACCATTATTCATAGGGATGTATATATTACTCTTTACTATTTCTGGAGCTGCACTGTGGGAGTTCTGGGAATTTGCAGGAGATCAACTATTGGGGTTTGATTCTCAACTTAATAGTCTTACGGATACTATGACAGATATGATAAGTGGTTCTTTAAGTGGTGTTATATTATCTATAATGGGATTTTTACACATTAAAAATGGTTCATTTAAGTTTTTAGATAAATTTATTAATGCCATTAAAAAATCTCATAAATAAACCTAAAGACTCGTATTATAAAGTCAAAAGACCAAGGTCTTAAAAACCTTGGTCTTAATTATTTAAGTTTTATGCAATTTCTGAATTACATTCAGCTTCATTTTCTTTCATTAATCTTCTTATAAGTTCTAGTAACTCATTTGTTGAATTTGATTTATCAAAAGTCATACAGTTTTCTTTAATCTCTCTTAGTTTATTTTTGTCCTTAATCAAAGCCTCTATAGCTTCAGTACAATTATCACCTCTGCCTATAGATATGGACATGCCATGATCTAATAGAAACTTTGCATTTGCTTCTTCTTGTCCAGGTATTGCATCAAAGGTAATTAAAGGAAGATTTGCTGCTAACGCTTCTGATACTGTAAGCCCTCCTGGTTTAGTAATTAAGACGTCTGCTAAGTTCATATATCTATGGACTTCATTGGTAAACTTAATAAGCTTTGTCTGTTTTTTACTAAACTTAATCTGTTCCTTAATTTTATTATATAGTCTTTTATTATTACCCGTTAGAATTACAATTTGAAAATCTATAGGAATATTATTTATATTCTTATAGATTTTTTCTATATTATATACTCCGAAGCTTCCAGCCATCACTAACACGGTCATTTTATTTTCGCTTAATCCCAGCTCATCTAGTAGTATTTTTTTATCATCTTCATCTTGATGAAAAAAACCATCATATACAGGGATTCCATAAGGATGAACTTTTTCTGGAGGAACTCCTCTATCTATCATACCTTCTACCATATCTTCACATGCTACACAATATTCATCTACATTAGGTTTTATCCATGTTTTATGTGGTGCATAATCAGTCATTATACATATTGATGGCACCTTTATACTTCTATTTCCCTTTAATATAGAAATCATTTCTGTAGGAAAGGGATGAGTAGTTATGATTACATCTGGAGCAAATGCTTCTATTAGCGGGATCAATTTTTTCGAAAATAAATAAATTAACTTTGTTACTAAACATGTTAAGACTCCAGACTTGTCCGTTAAACTATATATATTTTTATATAAGGAATTTAAATACTTTGCCAGTACTATATATCCCTTAGTTACTATTTTATTTATAAATGGATTAATATACTCTAAGGTATCCACTACTTTTACTTTAGCATCTAACTCATTTTCTAAAATATATGATTCTAAAGCCTTTGATGCTTTTAAATGTCCTCCACCAGTAGATGCAGATAAAATAAGAATATTCATATTTACAATCCTCTCTCTATTTACTTCACATGGTCTTATGTAGTAAATTTAACTATTCTATTTTACCACACCTATTATGCTTTAGTCCAATTAATTAAATCTAACATAATCCATTTAAAATCATAAACATTTCATAAACTTTTATTATCAAATATAAATTTGATAATACATTCATGGTAAGACGGTCTTAGAATAAAATATATTCACTATAAATATTTATATTACTTATATTTCTCTATAGATAGTTCTAACACTACGGATAAAATGTTCTTTTCTATTGTATTTAAAACTTCTATCAACGTATCTACGCAGGTTTCTACTTTTTCAGAAGTAGTACCGTAGTTTTCTCTATCTTTTAATTCTACTACTATAATTTGTGATAACTTAAGTACATTTTGTGCATATTCATTTATCTTTTTGTCATTAATATAACCATTTACAAATTTATAATTATTTATAATCTCTTCAAATTCTATTATAAATTCGTCTCTATAATAGCTTTCTACATTTATCCAATTAGGTATTGTGTTATTTTTAATTTTATCTCCAAAGACTTTAATTTTTTTATTTAGTTCAAATAGTTCCTTATAACTTTTTATTTTATCGTTATTAATATCTATAGCACGTTCTTTCTTAGATTTTTTTCTCTCTTCCATAATTAGTTTTCTCATTATTAATAGAGATATACCTCCACCAAATGCTGCAGATATTAATGGCACTATTATTCCTAACATCCAAGTTGCCTTGTCCATAAATAAATCACCTCAAATATAATATTCGTTGCAAATATTACATTTCTGAATGAAATTAGTCTTCATATCTTTTTCTATGTTTAATCATTATTTCATTTAATATATCACTAGTACTTTGTGGTGTATATGTTATAGCATTAGCCCCAGCAATTATAGTTTCACGTATACTCTCATCTGTAGGACCTCCTGTTGCTATAATAGGTACATCTGGGTACTTACTTCTTATATGTCTAACAATATTCGCAGTTTCTTTAGCTCCTGATACATTAAGTATAGTTGCTCCTGCTGCTATTCTTCCATCTATATCATCTTTTTCTGAAACAACAGTAACTAATATTGGTAAATCTATAGTTTCTCTCATCCCTGCAATAACATCATTGCCTATAGATGAATTAACTACAACCCCCATAGCTCCCTTAAATTCAGCATCCAATGCTAGATTTATCACCCTTTTACCTGTAGTAATAGATCCACCTACCCCACAAAATACTGGGATATCTGATGCTAGTAATAGTGCTTCAGTTATTCTGGGTTGAGGCGTAAATGGATATACTGCAATAACAGCATCTGCATTAGTATTTCTTATAACTGCCACATCAGTTGAAAACACTAAAGATTTAATTCTTTTCCCAAATATAACAATTCCAGTAGCGTCCCTAATAACCTTAGGTAACTCAATCATATGACTTCTTAGTAAACCTTTAAATTCTGGCACACGTTTTTCCATAAAATTTCTCCCTTCACCATATAAAGCTATGTCCTTTCTAAAAACATAGCTTAAATCACGCCTCACATAGATAACTTTAACTTACATATATAAACTTAAAATGTGATTAATAACTTATTTTATTTTCTTAACTTACAGATTATATCACAGGTTTATTACTTCCTCAATAAATTTATTTAATTATTTTTATGGAATTATACGGTACATTTTTACTCTCTTTATCTATGTAAAAATAAGATAAAAGAAAACAATAAAAAAACCTAGCGATTACTAAAATCACTAGGTTTCTATGGCAGGGGCACGAGGACTTGAACCCGGAACCAACGGTTTTGGAGTGCGTTAGATAGCTTTTTTTATATTCCTTCAAATCGTAGCAATCCCTTGTATATCAACATTCTTCAATTTTAGATTGTTCTATAATCATTCATTTTAATGCTATTTCTTATGTCATTAGTACCCAAATAGTACCCAATGGGTTCTATTCTTATAATTTAATTATAAGAAAAAAGAACCTTTAAAAATAAGGTTCTTTTTATTGATTTGCTATTCTTGCACATTCTCTTACTAACTTAAATGGAATATTGGATCTCAAACCTCGCTCTTTTATAGTTATATCCCATGGAGAACCCTGGCAATGAGTTTCTTCTATTAATTCACTACCTGTTTTACAACCATATTTTAAAAGCACCCTATCCATAATACTTAATATAGTATTACTATCCTTAACTTTTTCAAATTTTAATTCTAGTTTTATTTTTTCTAGTTCTTTATCTTCTAAATCTATCTTTTCACTCTTATATTTATTTAAAACTCTATATATCTGCGGTATAACCGGTCCATATTGCCATGCTTCAAACTTTTCTTCAAATAAAGGAGTATCATGACTTTTACTAAACTCTTCATAAACAAAGTATAAAAGCTTTTGAACCTGTAGCTGATCAAACCTATATTGACACAATATATATTTAGCAATATCTTCTGGGGTTAATTTTGTACTCATTTTAATGGTTTCTTCAAATCCATCTAAATCAGAATAAAATATTACATCTTTGAAATAGCTATCATACTCTGCAATTGATTGTTTAACCCTAGAATTAGTTGGAATATGATGAAAACTAAATTCAATATTAGTAAATTTCTCCTTAATTTTATTTGCGATATCTTCAAATTTAAGTATACCTGATACTTTACTATAGCATTTATGAAATGCAATTCTTTCTCCTTGAACATAATCACTACACATTAAAATCATATGCTGATACATAAACATCACCCCTCTCTTAAAATTTATTATAATCTTTAATTATATCTTTTACATAATTTTGTTTATATGGAACATGTAATTCTCTATTCTTTTTTTCATTTTCACTATCCCATATTTGTAGCTCAATAGGAAAGGCCTCATTGCTATCTTTAAAATAAATATGATACCCTTTATATCCTTCTTTAGTATCCCTATGTATATTATTTATGATATAACCTTGCTCTTTAAACCATAATATCTTTTTTTCTAGTATATTAATATTATTTTTATAATCTTTATCTATTATTCTTAATCCCAATAAGTCATTCAAACATTTATTTATCGGAAACTTTCCATGTTGATCTTTAGACTTTATATATATTTTATTCCTAATAGATTCTTCTGATTTTACTCTTCCTGTAAATTCAGTCTTATCCGTTATATCAATACTGTCATCTAGTTCTAATAATATTTTTCGATAAAAGCTTGTTAGTCCATATTTAAAAGTATGCATATAATCAAGGAATCTATTATCTATTCCACATGATGAATTATAAACATCTCGTATTTGTTTTGATTTTAAATTCATCCTACCACTTTTTATGCTATGCCATGATTTACAATACTCTTTATAATTACTATATATGCACTTAATTACAAATTCGTAATCATCTAAACTTAGCGTCTGGTCATCTAAACTTAGTATTTGACTATTCTCTTCCATATTACTAAAACTTTCCTATCTAAAGTATTTCATCTTTTCTCAAATTTATACATATAGAAAGAACAATATACGACAATACTTGTCCATCTTTCTCACATATAATAGTATTATTTAGTATTATTTTATAATACTAAATATTATATAGTATTACATAGTATTATTTTATGCTAATTTCATAATTTTGTATAATCGATTTATTACCCAAATTGTCACACATATGTGACAATAGCTCACCATATCTTCGATTTTCACATTATATCATTCAATTCAATTCAATTAAATTAAATTAAATCGAATTGAATCAATATGCAATTTACTCATATTATCTATTAATAAATTTCCTTACTCTAGTTAGAATAACCTTTTATCCTAAATTTATCTGGTTTACTTATAAGATAATCTCTAATTTTACGAATAAGAGTTTCAAAACTATCATATAACCATTCCATGTGAAATTCTGTAATTTCTATAAATTCCAATGGCTTTAATTCATCACAAAGTTCTATAACATTTTCAATTTTATCCTTACTTCCACACCATGTATCTTCATCCACAATTGAATTATTATGGATAATATGATTTCTAACAACTCTAATGTCATCAATATGTTCTATCAGTTGCGATATTTCTTCATCTAATATTACTTTCATCAATTCATCTTTGCATTGATGAAAGTTTTCAAGATTCTTACATTGTTTTTTATCATAACAATTAAGATATATAGCTAATTCTTTTATAAAAAATTCGTAATCAGAATATAGTTTAGAATATAGAGATTCATATAAATATCCATTGATAATATCACTACCTACAAAATACAATTTAGAAAAATATCTTTTTCCATCTTCATCATTATATGAATATACTTCATCAATGAATTCTCTAACATCAATCTGATTAAGAATATTTAAATTATTAAATGCTAGAAATATTAGCTTTGATGACATAATTTTTTCATAAAAATCATCAAAAATAATATTTAATTCTCTATTTATATAATTAAACCACATACTTCCTCCTATATCTAAAACATGCATTAATACTGTTTTTTATTCCATATAATATTTTATACCTCTTATAATTCCCATCACGTAAAAAAATACACCTATATTTCTACAAGTGTATTCTGATCTACGTATCAAATATATTTATCCAATTTTCGAAAAGTGTTATTTTTAAAAGGCTATTCAGCCTTATCATCTTCAACTTTAAGTGTAAAAACACCTATATCAAGTTCTCGTTTTTTTAACTCTGAGTATAATTGTTGTTCCGTATATATTCCTCTTTCATTTAAAAACTTCCAAAGTTGTTCAACTCTTTCAATATTACTCTCATCTTTACATTCTAATCTTCTTTTCATCTTTAATTTCTCCTAACTGCAATTATTCTCTAAATACAGTATTCAAATTTAATGACTTATTTATGCATCAATTATCTTTTGCAATAAATTCATACTCTCCGTTCCCAGCATACCTATACCCCCATCAAATCATCAAAATATCTATTTATAAAATCAAGTTCTCTTTCTATGTTGCTATAACTTAATTTTCTACCTCCAAATATTTCATTATAATACTCTTGACCTTTAATTCTACACCATGAAGTATGTCTTATTTTCCTAAATGCATTTTCTTTTATTTGTCTTACTCTTTCCCTTGTGATATTTAAGATCTCACCTACTTCTTGCATTTTCATAACATCACATTCCCAGCCATAGAGAAATTTAATTACTTCTCTTTCTCTTAAAGATAAACATTCATTCATTACTTTTTCTAACTCTTGTCGCAACTGTTTAAGATATAATTTATATTCTACATTTTCAAAACTGTTATCATCTACTTGTATGATATCTAGTAACTCTATGTCTTCATCCTGTCCAATTGGAGTATTTAAGCTTTTAGTAAAGTTATAAAGCTTATTATTCTGTATCTCCTTATCACTTCTACCATTAGCACATATACATATCTGTCTATTTATATAATGGACTGCATAAGTAATAAATTTAGCTTTTTTCTCATTATTAAAATCATAGTTCTTAGCTGCAGCTATTAAACCTATAACTCCACTATTGAATAAATCATCAAATTCTATGCCTTTTTTTCCTATTTTATTGTAATTTTCAGCTATTTTTTTTATAATTCCTATGTTCTGTTGAAGTAGGTCATCAAGTGCCTGTTTACTGCCATTTTGGTACTGTTTAACTAACTCTTCATTGTCACATTTTAATGTCTTCAATACAGACACCCCCTTTTTTCACTCATTTAAGGAACTTTGTGTGAGGAACTCTAATAACAACGGTACTGTAGGGATTTCCTCTTTTTCTGGTAAGTAGGGGGGGATATTAAACCTTTTCCCCCTTCTTTTACTCTTTTTACCCTAAATTATATAATCTTTACTACTGCATTATTATCTGTTATGATTGCATCCAAATTAAATAATGAAACACAGAATGTATAGCTACCATTCTTTACATCTTTATCAAACTCTAACTTACCTTCAACATAGTTCAGTACTAGCTTATCTAATGCAGCTACTATAATATTAGTAATGCCTGGTACTAACATAAAGTTTATCTTATCTAAGTTCTTAATTACTGCAGCATTATCACAGTACTCCTCAGGACTTATAAGAACTGTAAACATTCTTTTATTCCTTTTACTTAACTTAGAAATAGCACTGGATATATCTTGAACTATATTATTAGTGTTAGCCACTGTAAGAGTTGTATCACTTAAAGCACTTATAATCTTATCTTCTAAGGTTATATTTACCTTATCATTTATCATTGCCCTTACTGCATCAATATTAGTTTCACCAACCCTACCTATGTGAAATCGTGACTCTTCCATATCTTTAATAAATATTTTAGTAATTTCTTTATTAAATTCATGTGTAGTTACTTTTTCATAGTTACCACTTTCTCCAATTTGAAAAACATCCAATTCCAAATAATAAGCATGGTGTTTAGTTACACTTTCAATTAAAGCTGTCGGTTTATATATAAAAAATACTTCTCTAATTTCTTTTTCTGTTAATGTCTTTCCACTTAATAAATTATTAATTACAATTTTATTCATTCTAGCTTTTAATTCCTCATGTATCCCTTCATCATCTAAAAGACTTCTTCTCCCTTCAACACTGTTTCCCATATTTGCAGCTCTGTTTTCTCTAGTTTCTATTAAGCTTAATACCTCTTGATCTGTTAAATGTTCCAACTTTCCTTTTATCATTAATTACCTCTCCTTACTTACATGGACTTTTAGATTTTTCTTTCTTGGCTTGATTACGCATCCAACGTTCCATAATTTCTTTTTCTTTTTTAGATTTCAGTTTCATCATGATCCACTCCTTAAATCGGTAGTTGTAATCTATCTTGACTACCTTCATCTTTTCTGCTTTTACCGGATAATTTTTTAGCTCTCTTTTCCCAATATCTCTTTTGGGCCATCTTTACTTTATCTTGATTATTTTTACGCCACTCTCTCATATAGGCGTTTCTTTCAGCTCTAGCCATTTGTTCCATTAGTGATAATCCTCCTTTCATTCAAAATAAAAAAGCCATGACTAATAAATTAGTTATCCTATTTAGGATTTCCAAAATATTAACCATGGCTTTTATGCCTTCCCACTTATCAAGTGAGGGTATTTCTTATATTTATCTTTATGTTTATATTATACCATGAAACCAGCTTAAAATATAGTGTTACCAATACTTTAACGTGGTTACTACATAATATTACTTAGTACCTACATATGATATCATATTCCCCATTCATCTTTAAGTTTATTTAGAAATTTCATACTCTCTCCATTATCTTTAGTAGTATCCGGATGAAGTTTCATAGCTGCAGCTTTATATATTTTCTTTAAATATGATTTTTCTTCCTCTGTGTAGGTACTCGTATTATTTTCAAAGTAACTACCAAAATTATAATTATTGTAGTTGCTTTTAGAGTTTTCATAGTAACTACGTTGATATTCTTTTTGTTGTTTGTACTGCTCCTTTATCTCTTGAAGCTTTTTCTCATTTCTAACTTGTCCAAATACATCATAACAATAATCATAGGTATTATCTCCATATACTGACTCAAAGGCCTCCTTAACCTTAAGGTACTTGTTTATAATAGCTTCATGCTCTTGGTGTGTCTTATACTCTTCTGTCTTCTGGAACTCATTTTGTATACGTTCAATTAAAGGATCTAGTTTCTTATATACCAAATCATATAATTCATCTTCTGATACTCCTATAGATTTAAGCTTTTCTTCCCACTTTGAAGATATAAAGTAATCTCCTATATATGTAGTACCTTGAGCTATATCATAATACTTCATTGTACATATTACCCACTGTTTCTTTTTAACTTTCCCTTCTTCTCTAAAACTGTGATGTATGCTTATTTTATAAGCTTTCTTCATAGGTCTTTCAAATCTTCCTCCAGTATAATCATAGCCATACTTTACATGTTCTTCATTATACATTGTAAATCTACTTTCATATACTTTAAGTTCCTTATATCTTCCGTATTGATTTTCTTTCTTTAATTCTATCTCTTGAATTACACAATACATATATTTTCCTTTCTTGTAGCTACTTTGATTTATAACTTCGTAACCACATATTGATTAAAATTGAAGGGTGTACCAAGATTGACACACCCTATAAATTTCATTCTAATTCTACATATATCCTATAAAATTCACCTGTTTTATGAGGATTACTAACCTTTTTTATTCTACTTCCACTGGATAACTGCTTAAGGATCCTTAGCTTGTCCTCTTCCTTTTTATAACTTAGTTTAATCTTAATCATTAGCTACATCCCCCACTTTATATTTACAAAGAAACTTAGGATTAACCCATATAGACACATCATCTATTGTTATAGACTCAATTTGTAACTCTTCTAATGAAAACTTTTCTTTTTTAACCTGTTTCATATCTTCTTTATTCATAGTAAATCCTCCTTAAATGTATTCCATAATTTCAGTATCTTTTAAAAACTCTAGGTTAGTAGTACCAGCTCTAACACCTTCTTTAAAATAAAACCTACACATATTAACCAGCTCATGTAATACTGCACTATTATAATCTTCTAGTAAGTTCTGATACTCTTTAGGCATACTCTCAAATAACTGTTTAAATAGCCTTTCTGATTCTTCAGCAAGTTCTGTCTGTTCCTTGTTTGTATCAACAAAATTTCTTTCCTCATATTCTTGGATATGTTGAAATTCATTATCTATAACATTCCTAATTAACTTTTTAATTTCTTCATGTTTCATAATATAAAATCCCCTTCACTACTTGATTTTTGTTAGATTTTGAGATATTCTTTTTATAGGCAATATAGGACATCTTTACTTGCTGGTGCTGAATATTTTCCCGTATTCAGCACCTTTTTTAATTTAATCATTTAATATCTCCGGCCATCTTCTTGCCTATATACCTTTTAAGCTTTTTATCTTCACATACCTGGTACTTATCCTTAACTCTTAAGACAATAATTATAACTTTAGGCTGCTGCTTTTCTATGGATATCAACTCCTAATTAAATATATTTTCAATTCTGAAATTTTCACCTATCCATCTAAACGAAAGAGTTTTCTTTGTTGAGTTTCTACACTTCTTGACCATAATATTTATTCTTTCCGGATTAACTGTGGCATCATCAGAATTATAGTTCTTTTTATCCGGATTTACTCCAGGATCATCAAGAAGAGTATTTCTATAAATTCCTAATACTGTATCACTATCTCTAAATACACTAGCACTCTCTGCAATATCAGTATCACTAAGTTTTTCATAAATTTCATAATTCTTATTTTCATTTTTTCTTGCTGCTTCTTGCGTTGCTTGTGCCAAAATCACTATAGGAATATTCAAGCTATTAGCTAATCCCTTTAACCTTCTTGTTACTTCTGTAACCTTCATACGTTCATCTTGTGCCTTTACACCTTCAATAAGTCCTATATAGTCTATAAATACTATATCTACATTGCCCTTTATCTTCTCAACTTGAATTTTAGAAATAACATCATTTAAATACCTAGTATTATAAATTTTAATATAATTATTAATAGCTGCTGATTTATTAACTATAGCTTCAAATTCACTTTCAGATACTTTACCTCTCTTTATATACTTAACCTTCTTATGGTCCATTTTAGTAATATTAGATACTAACCTATCAACCATTTGGTTATATGTCATTTCTAAGCTAAAATACATTATATTCTTCTTTGCTCTAGCCATATTTAAAGCTATTTGCCCAGCTACTGCAGTTTTACCTACTCCACTAAAGGCGAATATTGTTATAAGTTCAGCTGATGAAAACCCTTGTATATGATTATCTAATTTGATAAGACCTGTTTTAATAGTATTACAGGCTTCAACCTCACCTAAATATGCTTTTTCTTTACTTTCAATATATTTTTCCCATAACTGCTCTTGTGTTTCTTCATGGTCAGTAGTTTTTTGAATTTGTAAAATCTTATCTTGAACTACATTAAGGAGCTCGTTAGCTTCAATATTTTGTTTTTCTTCAATATTCTTAGATATATCTAAAATATCCCTTTTAAGTTTATATTCTCTTAATATATCAACATAGTTATTTAATGCTATGTTATTAGTAAAGTTTGTGGCTATTTCTGTTATATAGCTTGTACCACCTACTGCATTTAAAATTTTATTTTTCTTGCAATGTTCCAATACTAATATAGGATCTATATTATCAGTTTCACTATACGTTTCTAATATAGCTTTATATAATACCTGGTGATTACTACTATAGAACTCATTAGGTCTAACCTTTAAATCTTTTAATAGCATTAATCCTTCTTTAGTAAATGCACTTGTTAAAATGCTTTGCTCATTTTGTATATTACTTAGTGTTTCAATACTCAATCTCTTATAACTCCTTTCATTTAAAAAATTCTATAACTACTCTCTGATACATTTATATTTTGTTTACTATTCCAAGTATCATAGTTAGCTTTATTACTTCCTTCTTCCGTAAATGTACTTATTCCATTTTTTCTATTTAGAAAATCTGTTAAACTCCACTTATAGTTGAAAAAGAAGTCACTTTTTAATATTTCATCATAAGTATTTATAGCTTGTATTATTTCATCTTCTGAATATTTCTTAAGAGCTTTATTAATAGCCTTCTTCATTTCTTCCGACAATTCTTTATGTCTTATTATTTTTTTACTATTCCAATGACTATATATATTATTAGATTCTATATCTAGATTATTATATCTAGATGAGTGCCGTTTTTTATTCTTATTATTATTCTCTTTTTGTTCTTCTTGATTACCTTCAACACTTGTATTTTCAACGTTTATTGTTCTTTTATTATTCTTCTCATTATGCTTTTTATTGTTCTTTTCAAAATCATCCTTAAACCGTGCTAAAAAGTACTTACTACTTGAACCTTTTTTACCTTTTTCAACTTGAATAATTACTATATTTTCAGTTGTAAGTTCTTTAATAGCTCTTTCCATTTGTGCTTTAGTGAAACCCAACCTATATCCCCAACTCTTATAATCAAACCTAAATTCTCCAGGTAATAATCCATCATATTCTTCTTGGGTAAGGTTTGCTCTATATTCGCATTCCATATAAACATCAAATACATAGCTTAGATTTGAATATCTATATTTTCCTCTTATTTCACGTTCGGTAATATGCAACCTATCACCTACTTTTATGAGTTTGAAAATATCCCATTAAAACAAATACACTCTTTTGGTAATCCTCAAATCTTGATTGTTCATGAAGATTAACTTCATTTTTAATATCTCTGATGCATGTGTAATCTTTATTAATAATAAACTCCAGACCAATGTTATCAAATTCAATATAATTAGCAATTCGTCCATCCTCAAGTATATACTTTTTCATCCCCCTGGCTTTTTTACCAATTTTAATATATTTATCTATATATAATTTATTGGATTTATTGAATTTAATATTTTTATTCATACTTTATTCCTCCAAACTTAAAAGCCTGTTTAAAGTACATTAATCCCCTTAGTGAAGGCTCACAATGGAGCTCTTCACAAAGCTGAATATATCTATTAAGTAATTTAACGCTCATGTAGTACCTCCTAAATTTAAAACATTAATTTATTCCAATCTTCCTCAATACACCATACTGCTTAACTGGTTCTTGTTGCCTAGTATTTTCTAATGCCTGGTTTCTAAGAAATTCTTCGCATAGCTCAATATCAAAGATATACTTTACTCCGGATTTTAGAAAAGGTACTTTCCCTTCTTTAGCCATCCTTCTTAATTGATACTCTGTAAGTCCTAACTCCTCTGCTGCTTGTTTTATATACGCCTTTCTACCCATAACCTAATCCCCTTTCAACAATAATTTTTCTCTATGCTCCAATAACTTCTTAAGAGCTGCTTCATGTATATTTTTATCCTTGGAGCTTATATCTCTAGATATTTGATATTTTAAAGCTTTAATCTGTTTTTCTAACTTCTGTATATCATTAGGTAATTCAATTCTTAACACTTAATCACTCCTTATTATAATTTTAAGAACTTCTGATGTTCTGTTATGTCCTTACTGTGTAATGTCATTAATTGATGTGAATTTCTCGCTCACTTGTGGCTAGAAACGTTCTAAAATGATTTTAGGTGTATTTGGTTTCCTTTGCTTAAATCACGTTTATTCTTCATCTTTAAGCAATTCGGTTACATCTACATCTAAAGCCTTCGCCAGTTTTCCTATAGTCTTTGGCGTTGCATTGCTTTCACCATTTAAAATTCTCGACAATGATATTCTTGCAATTTCTGCTTTCGTCGCCAATTCTTCAACAGATAAACATGCTCTAGCTTGTGATAATCTCAATTTAAAAATGTCCAACTTTAACATCACGTACCCCCCCTTAACATACATATCGTATGTGTTATGTTTATATAATACCATACGATATGTATATGTCAATATAGATTTATAAATATTTTGCGCATACACGTATACAGTTTGTATGCAATAGGTTATAATTATATAGAGGTGATAAAATGGCTATAGGTAATCGTATAAAATTATTTAGAAATAGAAATCAGTTAACTCAAAAACAATTAGCAGAACTATTAGGTCTTAAAACTATAACAATACAAAGTTATGAACTAAATAAAAGAACTCCTAATATAGAAACATTAAATAAAATATCTCAATTTCTAAATGTATCTCCTAAAACTTTACTATCTGATGAAATATTCGACAAAGAAATATTAAACAAGGCTATTAGTCTTATGCTTCCTACTCTTCCAAAAGATGCTGACGATGTATTTGCATATTTAGAAGAATATACTCATGATTATGATAGTTTATATAATCTCCATAACCAAATTACTAATTCTTTACCAGTAGATTGTATCAAAGGATTACTAAACTTCATATTTCAGATATCGCGAGAAGATTTTAAGGACATCTATAAATACTTGATTTTACCTGGAATTTATGAATTAGATGATGAAATAAAATGTTATTGTGAAGATTTATATATGAAATCTATAATACCCACATATAGTGACAATGAAGATAAAGAAAAAAACATTCAAAACAAGCTAAATAAAAATGACATAAATCTTTCGGAGTTACTCCAACCTTTGGAAAGTCTAATAAAATTTTTATTAGAAGATGGTTATCCCGTTTCAAAATTAGACAATAAAACATTAGGCTATCTTTATGAAAAAATAACTAACTTGTTAGAATTTGAATTTTACAGATTAGAAAAAAATAATTATAAACTACCTGATGGGGATAATGGTAACAGGCAATAACGTTAACGAGTGCAAACTTGCACTAACCACAATTTTGGTGTTAGTAGCATACTCTAAAAATACAAAATTGAGTTCTCATAATATTATATATGAGGTTACTATTATTAAGGGTATCGGTAGTATCGACCCCATAGGCTCCGGACTATAAGTCTATAACCCTCGTCATTATGACGAACCTCGTCAAATCGTCAAAAATGACGAAAACCCTACTCTTTATGAAGAACATTGCTTAAGTTTCAAGCACCATGAATAAAAACAAATATTCCACATAAGTGTGGAAAGTCAGTTTCTGATTCTTAAAATACTTATGAATAAAAAGAAGGTGAATATATGGCAGCTATAGAAAAACGAGGAGAGAATTCCTATAGGCTCACAGTATCATGTGGGTATGATAGGAATGGTAAGAAGATAGTTAAACGTAAGACAATAGATTTATCTCATGTTAAACACGATAAGCAGATGGAAGAAGCTAATAAGCAGTGGATACTACTTAAAAATGAAATAGAAAAAGGTTTATTCTTAGATACTGATAAGGTAACTTTTGAAGATTTTATTGAGAAATGGTTAAAAGATTATGCAGAACACGAATTGGCACCCAAAACATTATATAGATATAAAGAATTATTAAATACACGTATTATTCCAGCCTTAGGACATCTAAAGCTTAATAAACTTCAACCTACTCATTTAACAGAGTTCTATAATAATCTACGTGAAGATGGTATTCGTACGGATAAAAAGCCTGGAGGGTTATCAGAGAGAACTATTCTGCATCATCATAGATTAATATCAAGTATTCTTACTTGTGCAGTACAATGGCAATTCCTATTAAATAATCCAGCTTCAAGGGTAAAACCTCCAAAGGTTGAAAAGAAAGAAGCTAAACATTTTAATATAGAGCAAACAGAATATATACTTGAACTTATGGAGAATGAACCAATCAAATATAGAACTATGATAACATTGGCCATTTATGGTGGAATGAGAATGGGTGAATTAACTGCCCTGGAATGGCAAGATGTAGACTTTGATACTGGTCTTTTAAGAATAAATAAATCATTGCAGCATTTAAAAGGTAAAGGTACTTTTGTTAAATCCACTAAAAATGAAACTAGCAATAGAATTATTTCACTTCCTGGATCTGCTATAACTCTTTTAAGAGAATATAAGTTTTGGCAGAATTGTGAAAAAGCTAATTTAGGTGACTTATGGAATGATGAATATACAAATATATTCACTACGCTTGATGGTAAGCCTATGTTTCCAAGTACCATAAGTAAATGGTTCAATAAGTTCATTAAAAGGCATAACGAGGCTATTATGAGTGATGACACCATATCTAAAGAAGATAAAAAGAAATATATATTAGATAATGTTAATTTTCATGGATTAAGACATACAAGTGCTACCTTACTAATTAACCAGGGTGTAGATGTAACTACAGTTAGTAAAAGGTTAGGTCATGCTAGAACTTCAACTACTACAGACATATATTCACATAGCTTAAAAAAGGCGGATACTGAAGCTGCTGATAAGCTTGAAAATCTTTTTAATAAAAATATCAAAAATAAAAAGCAAGGTTAAAATACCTTGCTTTCTTGTTGTAATTTATAGTATTTAATATTAACTTTTTAATATAGTAGTACCCAAATAGTACCCATTTCTTAGTTAGTACCCAATTTTACTGAAAAATAAAAAACCAGCAAATCGTTGAATTTACTGGCTTTCCTTATGGCAGGGGCACGAGGACTTGAACCCGGAACCAACGGTTTTGGAGACCGCTACTCTACCAATTGAGCTATACCCCTTCGTTACTCGTTTATTATATTATATAATAAACATAAATGCAAGAGGTTTTATATAAATTATTCAACATATTCTTAAGTCAATACTAGTATAAATAAGTGGAAGTATTCTCACATATTGAAATATTTAGCATCTTATTATTCATTACCTTTTTATAGGAACATAAAAATTCATTTAACTCATTATCAGTTAAATCTATTTTCCCAAAACTTTTTAATATAACATTCTCATCTTGAAGCATTAACTCTAAATCATTCTTATCATTCTTGATGCTATATGAAGTTACACTTTTTACTTTAAGCTTTCCTTTATACTTTTCTTGAAACCCAACCATTTTTCTTGCATCTTCATACTCAATACCTAATCCACTTAGAGGATTTTCTATACCCATAGACTTCATTTGGCTTTCTACATCTTCAGTAGAAATTCCATACCTCTCCATAACCTTATTCTGGATATTCATAAATTTCTCTTGAGATATATTATTTTCCTTCATATACTTAAATATTTCTCTGCTCATTTCCGCCATAGATAGCTTTCCTTGAGCCATTGAATAATACATAGAATATATGTAATCCTCAAACTTATCTACATCTTTATCTGTGGCCTTATTTTTCAGTTCATTAAAATCTATTACATCACTAATTTTAATCAGCTCCTTGAATACAATATTTCTTCTATCACATTATTTATTTTATCCCATTAATTTTTATTTTAGTATCTTATTATTTATTAAATCTAATTTATAATCACTTTTATTCCCCATAATTATAGAATATGGGAAATAAATTTAAGAAATATGTTTGTAAATCAGTATATTATAAAAGTATTCAAATTACTACTATATTAATTATGTATTTAAAATATATTAATCTTTTCTTAATATATAGTTATGTACTGTTGAGTATGTAGTTCACCTACATACCCAACGATATGCTACTGTATCTTGAATCCAGCTTCTTTCACCTTCTCAAGAATTTCGTCCATATTGTCTGTGCTTAATCTTATTACTATCTCTTTAACTTCTGTTATGCTCTTAGGATCAACAACTACAAAGCTTATAATTTGCCCTTTGTTTTCAGTAATTATTTTTGATAGTTTAGATATTTGTCCAGGTATGTCATAAGCAATTACAGCTAATCGTTTACCTTTATTTAATCCAAACAATTCTGTAAATTGATGAAAAATACCGTGATGTGTTACTATTCCTTGCATTTCTCCATTTTTATTTATTACTGGTACAAAGGAAACACTTTTAGTTTCTAAGAAATGTGCAGCCTCTTCAATTTCATTAAAAGGAGTTATTGATGGTACATCAGTTCTCATTACATTTTCAACTAGAAAATCTGATAGTAAACACTGTCTCTCTATAGATTTTTCATAGTAGTATGTGTATATTTGCTCTTTTGAAATTACTCCACAGAATTTATCTCCTTCTACTACTGGTATGGATAAAAACTTATTTTCTTCCATTACCTTAAGAGCTTCTCCTATGGTTACCTTTGGTGTTACAGTTATTAACTTTTCTCTAGATAACATCAAATTATTTACAAACATAATTTATCCTCCTCTACTTATTTGTTATTCTATATTATACCTTATTTTAGTATACTATGTTAGTATTTTAATATATTTCATTATTAATATATTAAATATATTTTGATTATTGCATCAATTATTACTATTTTACGTATCCAAAATATAATACGTAAAATATATAGATTTGTTTACTTAAATATAAATTTACTTTTACAATATTTAGTACCATTTCACTGCCAAATATGCTAAAATTTTTTTATATAGATAAATGGTATGCTTTGGAGGACAAAATGAATATTAGTATAAAGAATATAGTTTCTGCTCTATCATTATCCTTGGATCTTACAGACAATGATTGGGGTAAATTTGAGGATGTTATAAACCCAACACATGCTAAAGATATTTCAAATAAGCAATTTTCTAATCATTCTAGATGCACCTCATATATAGCCTTAGAAATTGCTCAAACTATGAAACTAGATGAAAATTCTTACTATAATTTATATATTGCTTGTATGATTCATGATATTGGAACTCAAAATATATTTGATGAGTCTCACACCTCAAAATGGTATATAAAAAAGCACTGCATTGCTGGCTCTGAAATGATTCAACGTATCCCATCCTTAATACAAGTATATGATATAATACGTTATCATCATGAAAATTATGATGGTAGTGGATGCTTAAAATTAAAAAGTTCCCTAATTCCTATAGAAGCTCAAATTCTGAGAATAGCTGATTTAATTGAAATCCAGGTAGATTATTCGAAACCTTACCACATCCAAAAGGATATTCTTATTGATTGGGTAAAACTGCACAATGAAACTTTATTTTCACCACAGGTTGTAAAAGCTTTTCTCGTGGTAGCTGACAAAGAAGAGTTTTGGCTAAACCTTATAAATTTACCTAATATGAATTTCATCCTTGATAATATAATACCGGAGAAAGATATTTTTATCTCGCTATCGGAATTTGAAGCAATTGCTGATGTATTTGCAAGCATTATTGATAATAAGAGTTCTTTTACTGCAGAACATTCTAAAGAAATTGCTACTTTAGCTTATAATGTTTCTAAGCATTTAGGCTACACTGAAGAAAAGTGTCTTAAAATGAAAATTGCAGGATTACTTCACGATATTGGAAAATTAGCTATTCCCATCAGTATATTGGACAAGGATGGTCCTTTAACAGAAGAAGAATATTCTATTATCAAATCTCATACCTACTATACTAAATTAATTCTAGATAAAATAGACCACATATCTGATATTAGTTTATGGGCTTCTAGTCATCATGAAAAATTAAATGGTAAAGGCTATCCGCGAAGACTTAAGGCTGAGGACCTTAGTGAAGAATGCCGCATTATTGGAGTATGTGATATATATCAATCTTTAACTGCTGATAGGCCCTATAGAAAAGGTATGTATATGTACGAAGCATTTAATATATTAGATGATATGGTAAATAGGAACTTAATTTGTGGTAATGCAGTAAGACATTTTAAAAATACTTTAGTATCTGGGGTAGAAAAGAAACCTTAATTTAATTATTATACAGTTATTTAATGAAAAGTAATTTTACTATTTGCTTTTCATTTTTTTTCTTTTAGGCTAAAATATTAATGAGGTGAATCATATGGAATTTATAGTTAGTAATGTTGATGAATTAGATTCCCTAGGTATACAGCTAGGAAAAATGTGTAAAGAAAATGATATTTTATGCCTTATAGGTGATCTTGGTACTGGTAAGACTCATCTTACCAAAGGAATTGCAAAAGGTCTTGGCATAGATGAATGTATAACTAGTCCTACTTTTACAATTGTTAATGAATATGAAGGTAGATTAAAATTGTATCATTTTGATGTGTATAGAGTAAATGATCCCGATGAGATTGCTGCCATCGGCTTTGATGAATATATATTTGGAAATGGAGTTAGCGTCATTGAATGGGCTAACTATATCGAAGATTTAATACCAGAAGAAAGTTTAACTATAAACATAGCTAAACTTCCAGACTTAGGTGAAACCTATAGAAAGATTACTCTTTCCTATACTAATGATAGATATAATTATATAAAGGAGTTGAAGCTATGAAGATTTTATCCTTAGATTCTGCAACTGAATGTGCAACTGCGGCTATTATTGATAGCGATAAGATATTAGGGGAAACTATTATAAATTATAAAAAGCAACACTCTGTAATTATGATGCCTATGATAGATAACCTTTTAAAAAATTGTGGTTTATCCATATCAGATATAGAAGGCTTTGTAGTTTCTAGCGGCCCTGGATCTTTTACTGGTCTTAGAATCGGTATGTCCACTATAAAAGGTCTTGTGCAAGCAACTAATAAACCCTTTGTGTCTATAAATTCTTTAGATGGACTTGCAAATAATCTCTTTAATATCCAAGGTATTATTTGTCCTATAATTGATGCGTTGAGGGGTAATGTATATACTAATTTCTATAAATTTGAAAATAATAATTTAGTAGTCTTAGGTGAGCCTGAATTATTATCAATGGAAGATGTAATAAATAAATGCTCAGGATTTAATGAGCCTATTACTTTTATAGGTGATGGTACATCAAAATTTAAGGATGCCATATTAACTTCTCTACCTAATGCTTCCATAGCACCTAGTCATATCAATGTGACAAAGGCATCTTCTATAGGCAACTTAGGCTATCTTAGATTAATAAACAATGAAGGTGATAATGTACTTAGTAGTTCACCTGTATATCTTAGACTTTGCCAAGCCGAGCGTGAATATGAAGAAAAGGTAAAAAATCATGACTGATGTAACTATTGAAAGAATGAGTTCCCTTAATATATTAGGAGTTAAAGAAATTTCAGACCTAAGCTTCTCAAGCCCTTGGTCTCTCCTATCTATGGAAAAAGAACTAATTAATAAAAATGCTGTCTATATAGTTGTAAAGTTAGGTGATAAAGTTGTAGCCTTTGGTGGAATGTGGGTTGTCTTTGATGAAGGTCATATAACCAATATAGCAGTTCATCCCGACTATAGAAGAAATAATTTTGGAGATGTGGTAGTAGAAAACCTCATTACAATTGCTAAGGATATAAATATTGTTTCTATGACTCTAGAGGTTAGAGCCTCTAATATAGCTGCAATAAATCTTTATAAAAAACACCATTTTTCTGTAGAAGGTATAAGGAAAAACTATTATCAACATCCAAAAGAAGATGGCTACATTATGTGGAACCACAACATATAGGTGGTATATATTAAAATTTAAAAGACGATAAAAGAATTTTTCTTTTATCGTCTTTTTGTAAATTTTCTTTATATATTTTAATTTTAACTTCAACTTATTTTTTAAATTGTTAAAGATATGATTTAGTACATTTTTATTAGGCACCCTTTTTCATAGCTTGTTCAGCTAAAACATTCTCTCTATTTAGTAGTGGTGATATTCTCTTATAAGATACGAAGGTTATAAGAGATACTATGGCTCCTTTTATAATATTAAAAGGAGTTATTCCTAGAACAATTATTCCTGTTAAGCTAGAAATATTAGAGTTTCCTGCTGCTGATGCTCCTATAACATTAGCCATGCCGCCCATTATTGTAGCATATAATGGAATTAGTATAAAGTAATTAAATACTGCTCCTACTATAGTCATTATTATAGTTCCTAAAATTAATCCTATAATTGCACTCTTTTTAGTTTTATTTTTATGATAAACATATGATGCTACAAACACAAAAGACCCACCAATTAAAAAGTTAGCAAATTCTCCAACTCCACCGGTGTAAGTGCCATGAAAAACTAGATTTAATATTACTTTTCCACCTTCTATAATTACTCCTGCCACTGGTCCCAATGCAAATCCACCTATAAGTGCTGGTAAATCACTAAGATCAAGTTTTAAAAATGGTGGAAATCCTGGTATTGGAAATTCAAATAACATTAATATAAATGCTATTGCTACCAATAAAGAGATTTTTACTAACCTGTTTACATTTTTAGATGTGTTCATTATTAATACCCCCTAAATTTACTGCATACTTCATAGGGTGAATTTATCCGATGACTATCCACTCTAATACTCTCATCTTCTTCGAAGTGGGTGTTAAGAGTGTCTACGTCTCTGGATAACGATTCCTAACCTTCAAAGAAGCTAAGAATTCTGTTTATAGTACCCTAATGCCTTCAGATTTGTTATTTCTCTAATGACTATCTCATTAATACTGTTCATTAGAACTTAATTGTTAAATATAATACTTATAACAAATCTAAAAAAGCCCTGATTAAAATCAGGGCTAAAACAAGCATCACTAAAATACTATATACCTACTTCTTTCATCCAGACTATACTGTCGGCTTCGGAGTTTCACCGAATCAGCCTTTCGGCTCGCGGGCTTTACCGCCGGTGGGGAATTACGCCCCGCCCTGAAGTGCATTATTAACTTTTATTACACTTTAATCTTACCATTAAAATCATTACACTTCAATATATTTTTTAAAATTCATAGATAAAATAGATATTTTTTTAACGATATTTTTAAACTTATATCTTACTTTTTAAGTGTTATTCCACATAAACAGAGTTTATTTTAACTCTACATCTTTTTTCATTGATAAAGATATCCTATTTCTCTTCTCATCAATATCTATTACTGTAACCTCTACTACATCTCCTAGCTTAACCACATCTAGTGGATGCTTAACAAATCTATCACTTAATTGACTTTTATGAACAAGACCATCTTGGTGTACTCCAATATCTACAAAGGCACCAAAATCTGATACATTTCTAACCGTTCCTAATAATTTCATTCCTTTTTTAAGCTGAGATAATTCCATAACCCCAGTTTTAAATATTGGTTTTGGCATTTCTTCTCTAGGATCTCTTCCTGGTTTTTTAAGTTCTTTTATGATATCTAAAAGAGTTGGTTCCCCTATACCTACTTCTTTAGCTAAATTAGATACTCCTACCTCTTTAACCTTTTCATCTATACCCTCTATATTTTTACTACTTAAATCTTTACCATCATATCCTAGGATAGTCATAAGCTTTTTACAAGCCTCATAGCTTTCCGGATGGACAGATGTACCGTCTAAAGGTTCCTTGCTACTATCAACTCTCAGGAATCCTGCACATTGCTCATAGGCCTTAGCTCCTAACCTCTTTACCTTTAAAAGCTCTTTTCTTGATTTAAACTTGCCTGTTTCATCTCTATAGGCAACTATATTCTGAGCTATACCAGAATTTATTCCAGAAATATAAGATAAAAGTGCTGGTGTTGCTGTATTTAAATCTACTCCTACATTGTTAACACAATCTTCAACTATATTTTTTAGAGATTCATCTAATCTTTTTACAGTAACATCATGCTGATATTGACCTACTCCTATAGATTTAGGATCTATCTTTACTAACTCAGCAAGAGGATCTTGAAGCCTTCTTCCTATGGATATAGCTCCTCTTACCGTAACATCTAAATCTGGATATTCTTTTGTTGCAAGCTCTGATGCAGAATAAACTGAGGCCCCAGCTTCAGATACTATTACATAATATATATCTTTACCTGTTTCTTTCTTTATCTGTGCTATAACTTCCCCTAATATCTCTTCTGACTCTCTACATGCAGTACCATTTCCAAGAGAAACTACATCTACATTGTGTTTTATCATCATCTTCTTTAATATTTCTTTAGCCTCTTTAACCTTAGCTTCACTTGCAGCTGTAGCATGAACTGTAACATACTCTAAAAACTTACCTGTATCATCAAGAATTGCTACTTTACATCCAGTTCTAAAACCTGGATCAAAGCCCATTACAGTTTTTCCCTTTATAGGTGGAGACATAAGAAGCGCCTTAAGGTTTTCTTTAAATATTTTTATAGCCCCATCTTCTCCTTTTTCTGTAAGCATATTACGTACTTCTCTTTCAATAGATGGATATATTAATCTCTTTATAGAGTCATCAATACTGGTATTAATACACTCATTGCACTTCATATTATCAGTGACCATAAATTTGCTTATATAGCTTTTTATTTTTTCTACATCACAGGTAATCTTGACTGAAAGAACTTTTTCATTTTCTCCTCTATTTATAGCAAAAATTCTATGAGAAGGTATGAATTTTACCTTTTCACTATACTCATAATACATTTCATATTGAGTTCTCTCTTCACTGCTTCCTTTAGTTTCTATAACTCCATTGTTTACCACATAATCTCTTATCCACTTTCTAAACTTAGCATTATCACTAATCTTTTCACTGATAATATCCATAGCTCCTTGTAATGCTTCATCTATAGAAGTTACGCCTTTATCTTCATCTATAAACTCTGCAGCATACTCCTCAGGAGATTTTTCTCCCCCTCCAGATAAGATATACTCACTTAATGGCACTAATCCCTTTTCTGTAGCTATTATAGCTCTTGTTCTCTTTTTAGGCTTAAATGGTCTATAAATATCTTCTACTTCTGTTAAAGTTTCAGCTTTATCTAAAGAAATTTTAATTTCATCTGTTAGTTTTTCTTGCTCATCGATTAATCTAATAACATCTTCCTTTCTATTTTGAAGATTTCTTAGATATGTAAGTCTTTCTGAAAATTTTCTTAAGATTACATCATCAAGACCACCGGTTTTTTCTTTTCTATATCTGGCTATAAAAGGCACTGTATTACCCTCATCTAATAATTCTATTACATCCTCCACTTGAGACTTGCTCATAGGAAACTCTTTAATTAACTTCTCGTTTATAATTGACATCTTTTCTCCTCCTGATTGTTCTAAGCATAGTATTCTTTAATTTTATCACATTATTAGCAAATTTATCATAATCAAAATAACTTTTTCATACATATACTAATATAGTAATGTTTAAGGTGATGCCATGAAAAAATTTATAGTTTCTTCTCTTTTAACCTTTTCCCTAATCCTTTCTTCCATCAGTTATAATAGCCTAATGCTAACTAAAAACTTCGATGCTAAGGAAGTAAAAGAAACTATCCATTATCTATCTTCTGATGAGTTTAAAGGTCGATTAAGTGGAACCTTAGAAAATGCTTTAGTTGGCGCCTATATAAAGGATGAGTTTGAACACATAGGATTAGAACCCCTAAGTAATGGCTATTACCAAAGCTTTCAAGTAAATTACCCTAAGAGTTTGTCAGATGAACCTATGATTGCAGTTATTGATAAAGATAAGAAAATACATAAGATTTTAGAATACGGTGTTAATTACAAAGAAGATTTACTTAACTTTAGGAATACAGAGATAGAGTTTGATAACTTAGATGTCTCTTCTAGAAACAATGATGCAATAGCAGTTTCTAATGACATGGGGACTGCAATATTTTATACTTCTTCTAATAATACTCTTGGGTTTAGAAGTTCTTTTTACGAAGAGAGTAATAAAGGACTGTTTATTACAGTGACAAAGGAAACTCTTGCCGAAATAGAAAGTTATTTAAATGAAGGTTTTTCAATCTACACCTATATCCCTTATTCTATAGAAGAAGCAAGTATCAATAATATAGTAGGTTTAATTAAAGGTAAAGATTCATCTCTTCCACCTTTAATCCTAGGTGCCCACTTCGATCATATAGGTACTGATCTAGGTGGAACTGTTTATAATGGAGCTTTGGATAATGCTTCTGGAGTATCATTTCTCTTAGAGCTTGCTAAGTACATTAAAACCTTAGGCATTCCTGATAGAGATATAATCTTTGTTTCCTTTAATGCTGAAGAATTTGGACTTAAAGGCTCTAAAGCCTTTGTAGAAGAATATAGGGACTTAATATCTGGAAGTAGAGTTTATAACTTTGATATGATTGGAAGCTATGACGGTACCCCTCTTTGTATTATGGCTGGTAAAACTAATACGGCTAAAACTCCTATAGTAGAAGAATTAACTAAGGCATTCCAAGATAAAAAAATATATTTTAATTACATCTTTGAGAATTCTAGTGACCATGGTTCCTTTGTAGATGCAGGGATTGAGGCTGTAACCCTTTGTGACTATGATTTATCTAGAATTCATACCCCAAATGATAAAATAGAATATATTAGTGAAGAAGCAATTGATAGATGCTTTAGTGTTATGAAAACTCAAATATTTAAAGATAGTTATTCTAGTAATATACTATATAATCATTTAGAATTAATTCTATTTCTATCCTTAGGTGCTTCTCTAATTCTAAGTGCTATCTATTACAACACAAAAAAGAGTAGTTAATTGTGATAAAATCCCACCTCCGTAACTACATGAAATTTAATTATTTCATGTGTCTACTTAAGTGGGATTATATCATTGAAACTACTCTTTTATTTGTTTTAGATATTCATTTATAAACATATCTATATTTCCATCCATTACTGAACCTACATTAGAAGTTTCAGCTCCAGTTCTATGATCCTTAACTAAATTATAAGGGTGGAATACATAGGATCTTATCTGACTTCCCCATGCATTATCCTTTATTTCCCCTGTTATATCCTCAATTTTATCCTTATGCTCACGAATTTTAATGTCTATAAGCTTAGCTTTCAGCATCTTTAAAGCATACTCCTTATTAGTATGCTGACTTCTTTCATTTTGACATTGCACTATGATATTAGTAGGTATATGGGTTATTCTTACTGCAGAATCTGTAGTATTTACATGCTGTCCACCTGACCCACTAGATCTATAGGTATCTATTTTTAAATCCTCTGATCTAATTTCTATATCTTGATTTTCAGTAAGCTCTGGTAAAACTTCACATCCAGCAAAGGATGTTTGCCTTTTTCCACTAGAGTTATAGGGTGATATCCTAACTAACCTATGAACACCCTTTTCTGATTTTAAATATCCATAGGCAAAATCTCCAGTAACCTTAATAGTAACTGCCTTAATTCCAGCTTCATCATCTGCTACATAGTTTAAAACTGTAACCTTAAAACCATGGGCTTCACACCATCTAGTATACATTCTGTATAACATATTAGTCCAGTCCTGAGCATCGTTGCCTCCAGCACCTGTATGAAGCTCCAGTATAGCATTGTTTCTATCATATTCTCCACTTAAAAGAGTTTCTATATTAAGATTTTCTATCTCTTCTCCTATGGACTTTAATTCACTTTTTATATCCTTGTAAGAGGAGGAATCTTCCTCCTCCAAACTCATCTCTATCAAAATTTGAACATCCTCTGTTCTAATCTCCAAATTATTAAAATTATCTAATTTATCCTTTATCGATTTAGCATTCTGAGTAATTTCTTGTGCCTTATTTATATCACTCCAAAAATCCACTTCTTGCATTTTAAACTCAAGTTCAGATAATTTCTTTTCTTCTGCTGCTATGTCAAAGAGACACCTTCAATTCTTGTAATTTTCCACTGATGACATTTACTTCATTTAAGCATTCTTCTAATTGTAATATCACTTTTATTCTCCTCTTCCACAACAGTTCTTATATTTATATCCTGATCCACATGGACATGGGTCATTCCTATTTGGTTTAGCTTGTTTTTTTACTGGCTCTTTCTTTAAAGATTTATCTTCGTTAGTTGAAGTTATTTCAGCTACTCTTTCTCTTTCTGGAGCCTTCTCAACTTTAACATGGAATAGGTACTTAACTGTTTCATGCTTAATATTTTCTATCATTTCCGCAAACATTTCGCTACCTTCCATTTGATACGCTTGAGCTGGATCTTGTTGCTTATATGCTCTAAGTCCTATACCTTGTTTTAAGTGATCCATACTATCAATATGATCCATCCACTTAGAATCAACTATCTTAAGTAGGATAACTCTTTCAATTTCTCTCATTTGCTCTTCGCCAAATTCTACTTCTTTTTCAGCATATAATTCTATTGCTTTATCTAGTAATAATTCTACAATCTCATTATTAGATAACTTAGCAATTTCATCTACTGTAACAGTATCTTTAGGTAGATATATATCTTCCATGTATTTTACTAATTTATTTAATTCATCTTCAAAAGTATCATCTACACCACTAATATGAGTATTAACTGAACTTTCTATAACATCCTGTATCATTGTTTGTATTTGATCTTTTATATTAGCTCCCATAAGAACTTCTTGTCTTTGTTTGTAAATAATTTCTCTTTGTTTATTCATTACGTCGTCATATTTAACAACATTCTTTCTAACGTCAAAGTTATTTCCTTCAACTTTTTTTTTGTGCACTTTCTATAGCACCACTAACCATTTTACTCTCAATGGCATCTTCTTCTTGAAGCCCTAATTTATCAATCATACCTCCAAGTCTCTCAGAACCAAATATTCTCATTAAATCATCTTCAAGACAAATATAGAATCTAGATTCACCTGGGTCACCTTGACGACCAGAACGTCCTCTTAATTGGTTATCTATACGTCTTGATTCATGTCTTTCTGTACCTAATATCTTTAAGCCTCCAAGTTCTACTACTCCTTCTCCAAGCTTAATATCAGTACCTCTACCAGCCATGTTAGTAGCAATAGTTACAGCACCCTTTTGTCCAGCTAATGCTACAATTTCTGCTTCTCTTTCATGGTACTTAGCATTTAATACTTGGTGTGGTATTCCTTTTTTCTTAAGCATAGCAGAAATTACTTCAGACTTATCTATACTTACTGTACCAACTAAAACTGGCTGACCTTTTTTATGAGTTTCAGTTACCTCATCTACTAAACACTTATATTTTCCTTTAATAGTCTTATAAACAACATCTGGATGGTCTACTCTTGCTATCGGCATATGAGTTGGTATTACTATTACATCAAGACCATAAATATCTCTAAATTCAGCTTCTTCAGTCTCAGCAGTACCAGTCATACCTGCAAGCTTAGTATACATTCTAAAGTAGTTTTGGAACGTTATAGTTGCAAGAGTTTTAGACTCTTTTTCAACCTTAACTCCCTCTTTTGCTTCAATAGCTTGATGTAATCCATCACTATATCTTCTACCTTCCATAAGTCTTCCTGTAAAGTCATCAACAATAACTACTTCTCCATCTTTTACTATATAGTCCTTTTCATTCTTCATTATGTGATTTGCTTTTAACGCTTGAACTAAATGGTGTTGAATATCCATATTTTCAGGATCTGCATAATTTTCTAAGTGGAAGTACTTTTCTGCCTTTGCTATACCTTCATCAGTAAGAATAACGGAATTTCTCTTTTCATCTATTAAATAATCTTCTTCTAATAATCCCTTAACGAAGAAGTCTGCAATTCTATAAAAATCAGTAGACTTATCTCCTTGACCTGATATTATAAGTGGAGTTCTAGCCTCATCTATAAGTATTGAGTCAACCTCATCCACAATAACATAGTTTAATTCTCTTTGAACTTTTTCTTCTTTATAAACTACCATGTTATCCCTTAGGTAGTCGAATCCAAATTCATTATTAGTACCATAAGTGATATCACAATTATACATTTGTTGTTTTTCTATCTGAGTTTGACCATGAACTATAACTCCTACTGTAAGACCTAGAAATTCATGAACTCTTCCCATTTCATCTCTATCTCTCTTAGCAAGATAGTCATTAACTGTGATTATGTGCACACCCTTACCAGCTAAAGCATTTAAATAAGATGGTAGAGTGGCAACTAAAGTTTTACCTTCTCCTGTTCTCATCTCTGAAACTCTACCTTGGTGTAAGACAACTCCACCTATAATCTGAACATCATAATGTCTAAGACCAAGAACTCTTTTAGATGCTTCTCTAACTACCGCAAAAGCTTCTGGAAGAATATCATCTAATGTCTCACCCTTTTTTAATCTACCTTTAAATTCTTCTGTTTTTTGTTTCAATTCTTCATCACTTAATTTTTCTATAATCTCCTCAAGAGAATTAACCTTTTTAACTATTGGCATAATTCTTTTAATTTCTCTTTCACTGTAGGTACCAAATATCTTGTTAAATATTTTCATCTAAAATCATCCTCACTCTTTCTATCTAAGGTTTGTTAGCTATAATCATCACATAAATACTAATTTAGATTATATCAGTTATTCTTTGTCACTTCAACTTTATACCCACAATTTTCATCCAAAATAAGTAAATTTATGTTCTATTTTAATATAGTATTAATAATTTCTATTGCCATAAAAAACTCTATAGCTAATGCCATAGAGTTTTTATTAATATAATAAGTATATTTTAAACTTTTCTTTAAAACTAATTTTAGAAATCTTGTTCAATTAAACCATAATTTCCGTCTTTTCTTTTATAAACAACATTTACTTCATCTGTATCGCCATTCATAAATACGTAGAAATCATGTCCTAAAAGTTCCATTTGTAACACCGCTTCTTCTTGGCTCATAGGTTTTATAGCAAATCTTTTAGTCTTTACTATCCTTGGCTCTTTTTCTTCGTCATAGTCAGCATAGCGTTCTATATTATTAAATCTTAAAGAACTGTCATAATTTCTTCTTTCAAGCTTAGTTTTTTGTTTTCTTATTTGACCTTCAAGCTTGTCAATTACAGTATCTATTGCATTATACATATCTCCATTTCTTACTTCTGCTCTTAATAATGCACTGTTAAACGGAATTATTACTTCAATTTTGTGTATATTCTTCTCCACACTTAGTGTAGCTGTAGCATTCTCATTATTTACAAAGAATTTATCCAATTTTGATAACTTCTTTTCTACTGCAGCTCTAAGCCCTTCAGTAACCTCGATATTTCTTCCTATAACTCTAACTTTCATAATTCCAGCTCCCCTCATATTAAAAAGGATTATTGTGGTTCCTTTTAATATTTCTATTTTGTAATTATATTTTAAGCTTTACTATAAATACTTGCAAGAAGGCTTTACTCAATATTCTGAAAAGTTTTCTTTCTAGCCTTTTCTAGCTTACTTTTCCTTCACTCTACGACTTATAACGCCTTTACATAGTATATGATTTTTTTCATATTTTATGTTATAATAAAATTACATGTGCTGGATATCATATAATAAAAATATAAAAATTGTTTATACATATTTAAAAATTTAAACATCATTTCATAACTAAAGTTAAAAATACAGCTTCAATATATAATGTAATAAAAAAAGTGGCATGCACCACGTTCCTAACGTAAAACCAATAAAACGTAAAAATCTATACTTTCCTATACACTAAAAAATAGCAGTCCATAAAAGACTGCTAATTAGCACCATTAAGGTACTTATGTCGTTTGACCTGGTCTT
Source organism: Clostridium sulfidigenes (assembly GCF_000732635.1). Classification (GTDB taxonomy): domain Bacteria; phylum Bacillota; class Clostridia; order Clostridiales; family Clostridiaceae; genus Clostridium_J; species Clostridium_J sulfidigenes. The sequence goes on from NZ_JPMD01000002.1 coordinate 97,343, forward strand.
TGACCCCACACTCGCCTACTGGAGCTTTTGCTACCCAGAATTACCCTCTCACTACTAACCCTCTCGCATTATAATACGGTAGGACTTACTTCTAAGCCGCACCATGCTCATTAAACATTTTATTTAACTTACGTGGATCGTTTCGCCTGCGACTGGCATCGACTTTCAACCACAAACCCGACTCTTATATTATACTCTACTTTTCGCCGCTGTCAATATAAAAACTTCATTGGCCTTTATTTCCTTAATAGCTTTTGCCGCATAAAAAGCTGTAGCTCCAGATGTGATTACATCATCGATAATGAGTACTCTCTTTCCTTCTATTTCTTTTTTATTTTTAACTATAAAAGAATCCTTTATATTTTCCCATCTTTTTATATTGTCTAATCCAATTTGATCTGCACTATCACTTGCTTTATAAAGCAATTCCTTGTAAGGAATTTTACAATTTTTACTTATATATTTACAAAGTACTTCACATTGATTAAACCCTCTACTTTTTAAAGCAGATTTACTACTTGGAATAAAGGTTAATATATCTACCTTATCCTTTAAATTTTCTAATATAAAATCACACATATAACCTGCTAATATTTTTCCTGCTAAAAAACTCTTATTGTATTTAAGTTTTAAAATCAATTTCTTTAATTCATAGCCGTAGAATCCTAAAGAATAGCTTATAAATTCCTCATCTTGGTAAGTTATTAAGGACTCTATATTAATTATATTAATGCTCTTTTTACATTTTTCACAAATATAATCCTTATCTTCATATTCATCACATATTATGCATTTATCATCTATTCCATATATAGTGGACAATATATTATCTACTATCTGTTTTATAATTTCAAAACTCCCTCTTCCCAAGCTCTTTTATTTAACTCCCTTAAAATATTTTTACATCTATCCATATCCTCAGTTTCACTATTACAAAGAAAAATAACCTCTTCTCGCTCTGCCATAGATCTTCTATTTATCTTACTAGATATATAAACCAAATCCTTATAATTAAAGTTATCATTATCTGCAAAAAAAATCATAATATTCAAAGGATGCACTCCATAATAGTTCTCATTATAATTATTAGTAACCAATATACCATACTCTGCTAGTAAAAATTTAGACAGTTCCTTCTTGTCACTATCTCCTGTTATATCTTTAAATATATTTTTTGTAAGCTTATGGTCTATATTAGAAAGATAATTATAAACCTTATGAGTTTTCTCATCATCTGGAGTATATATTAAAACCTTCTTATTAGTATTTATTGACCACTCTAGGTATTCATATACACTCATAGGTATTTCTTCTTCTATATTTACTCTAGTTACCATAATCCTAGGTTCAGCAATAGGAACTTGTTTATCTTTTCTTAAATTATATAATATTAACTCATTATGAAAAATTGGTTCCGTGGAATAACTAATCATAGTTCCATAGTTATTACATAGATACTCCATTAGCTTATTTATAGATTCATTGCTATATATAGGCCTAGAATTTATTTCATCATATATAATAAAGTCAAATTTCTCATTTAAGTATAAGGCTCTACTGTGGGTACATATATTAACTTTACCTGTATATGCTATATCATTCTCACCTTCAATAGAATTTATAAAAATTTTATTAATCAATCCTAATATCTTTACCTCTTCTATATCTGTATTTATTATATATAATATCTTTTTACTTTCTTTAAAACACCAGTTAAATACCTTATTAAAAATTTGTTTTTTATTATTTAATGCAGAAATTATATTTATTTTATGCAACTTCTTTTTAGCACCATCTAATATGGTATCTTCTATAGATTTCTTTGATGCCTCCACTATCTCTCTATTGGTTTTTATAAATGACATAAAATCGCTCCTACCTACATATGAATTATCTCTCTTATTCTCCATTTAAGTCCTGAATATCTCTCAAAACTTCTATTGTTATCTTTCATAAATTCAACTACTTTAGAATTACCTACCAATACAACTAACTTCTTAGCCCTAGTTATTCCAGTGTAAAGCAAATTTCTGTTCATCAGTAGCGGTGGTCCCATAAACATAGGCATAATAACTACAGGAAATTCACTTCCTTGGCTCTTATGGATAGTAACTGCATAAGCTAAAGTTATTTCATCTAAGTCGCTTTCCTCATACTCTACGATTTTATCATCTTCAAAGCATACAGTAATCTTATCCTCATCCTCACTAATTTCTGTTATATACCCCACATCTCCATTAAATACACCCTTACCTTCTTCACTGGAATTATTTTTGCTCCATTTTAGAGTATAGTTATTTTTAATTTGCATAACCTTATCTCCTACTCTAAAAATCATATCTTTAATCTCAACTTCATCCTTATCTTTACTTTTAGGATTTAACACTTGCTGAAGTTGTATATTTAAATTATCTATTCCCATAATTCCCTTACGCATAGGTGATAATACCTGTATATCTCTAACACTATCCCATTCCACATTAAACTTAGGAAGTCTCGTTTTCACTAATCCAATGATTTTTTCTAACATCACTTCACTATCTGCAGCTCTTTCAAGATAGAAATCACTATTTTTGGTATTTAAAATAGGCATCTTGCCTTCATTTATTAAGTGGGCATTTTGTACTATCATACTTTCTTGACCTTGTCTAAATATCTCATTAAGTCTTACAACTTTTACTGCATCACTTTCTATGATATCCCTAAGAACATTTCCTGGTCCCACTGATGGCAGCTGATCCACATCTCCTACTATTATTAGTCTAGTTCCCACTTGCATTGCTTTTAAAAGAGCATTCATAAGACTTATATCTACCATAGAGGCTTCATCCACTATTAAAACATCACATTCTATGGCAGATGTTTCATTTTCTATTTCATCTACCTCTTCTTCACTATAACTTCCTATTTCCAAAAGTCTATGGATAGTTTTTGCTTCTCTACCTGTAGCTTCAGCCATCCTTTTTGCTGCTCTTCCTGTAGGTGCAGCCATAAATACCTTAAGTCCTAAGCTCTCAAAAATACTTACAATACAATTTATAATTGTTGTCTTTCCTGTTCCAGGTCCCCCTGTTATAACCTCTATCCCATTAAAAAAAGCACCCTCTATAGCTTCTTTTTGAGAATTGGCTAATTTAATATTTGCTTTACTTTCAAAGTCATTAATTTTCTCATTTACATTTAAACTTAATTTATCATAATTAGTAGTGGCTAGTTCTACTATTTTACGTGTTACAGACATCTCTAGATAAAGATAGGACATATTATATACCGCATCTATATTATCTACTACCTCTACCTTAATCTTTCCATCAATTATCAGCTCATAAACTCCTTCATCAAATTTCTCACTGTTTATCTCCAGAAGTTTCATTCCTTTATCCCTTAATCTATCCATAGGTATAAAGGTATTCCCTATAGTACAAAATTCATTAATTATATATATAACTCCACTTTTTATTCTAAATAGAGAGTCCTTCTCTATGCCCAAGCTCTTAGCTATGGAATCCGCTGTTCTAAACCCAATTCCACTTATGTATTCTGTTAATATATATGGATTATCCTTAACTATATTTATGCAGTTAACTCCAAATTTCTTGTAAATCTTCATTGCCATATTAACAGTTATGCCGTAACTTTGAAAGAAAATAATAATATCCTTAGTAACCCTCTGCTCTAAATAAGATTTCATAATGGTATTTATTCTCTTTTTACCTATGCCAGGAATCTCTTCAAGCTTTTCTATATTACTATCTAATATTTTTATTGTATCTTCTCCAAAAAATTCTACTATTTTTTTTGCTGTAACCTTTCCTATACCTTCAATGACTCCACTAGCTAAATATTTTTCGATGCCGCTAGTAGTTGTAGGTATTATTTCATGTATGCTTTCTATTTTAAACTGCTTACCAAACTTAGGATGAACAGTCCACTCCCCTTGAACACTATATTCTTGGGATTCATTTATAAATGGTATTGTTCCAACAATGGTGACAACTTCCTTATCACACCTTAGTTTACATATTGTATACCCATTATCATCATTTCTAAATACAACTGTTTCAACTATCCCTTCAATGGTTATCATAAAATCTCTCCTAATACCTATTATTATCTATCTATAACTATTATTATACCAAATTATATCTCATATATATTAACAATATAATAAGATTTAGTAATATGGCTCAGTTTAAAATAAAAATATTTATCCTTGTTAAATTTCATAATCTATGCAAATTTAATTATAGTCTTTTTAATGAAACTCGACTCAGTACTTTCGCTGAGTAAGTGATTCACACCAAATCGTAGATTTGGGTTCTCTACTTAAAAAATCCACACTAACAAATCATATTGTTAGTGTGGATTCTTATTGATAAATATATATCTTTAATTACTTATATATATTTCTTTATTTCTTCAACCTTATTTAATTGCTCCCATGGTAGGTTTAAGTCATTTCTTCCAAAGTGACCATAAGCAGCAGTTTGTTTGTATATAGGTCTTCTTAAATCCAATTCTTTTATAATAGATGATGGTCTTAAGTCAAAAACTTTATTAACTATATCTACTATCTTATCTTCTGAAAGTTTTCCAGTTCCAAAAGTATCAATTTGTATAGATACCGGTCTAGCAACACCAATAGCATATGCAAGTTGTATTTCTAGTCTATCAGCAACACCAGCAGCTACTAAGTTTTTAGCTACCCATCTTGATGCATAAGCAGCAGATCTATCTACCTTTGTTGGGTCTTTTCCTGAGAAAGCTCCACCACCATGTCTACCAGATCCACCATAGGTATCTACTATTATTTTTCTACCTGTAAGACCTGAGTCTCCTTGAGGTCCTCCAATAACAAATCTACCTGTAGGATTTATATAGTATTTTGTGCTTGCATCTAATAAATCAGCAGGTACTATCGGAGCTATAACATGCTCTTTTAAATCCTTCTCGATTTGTTCTCTTGTAACATCTGGACAATGCTGAGTTGAAATTACTATAGTATCTATTCTAACTGGCTTATTGTCTTCATACTCTACAGTTACTTGAGTTTTTCCATCTGGTCTTAAGTAAGATAAAGTTCCATTCTTTCTTACTTCTGCTAGTCTTCTTGATAATTTATGAGCCATAGAAATTGGAAGAGGCATATATTCTTCTGTTTCATTTGTAGCAAATCCGAACATCATACCTTGGTCTCCAGCACCCGTAGCCTCATCATTGTTCATTTGACCTGCTTTACTTTCTAAAGCTTCATCAACTCCCATAGCAATATCTCTTGATTGCTCATCTATAGATGTTAATACTGAACATGTATTGCAATCAAATCCATATTTTGCTCTATTGTATCCAATCTCTTCAACTGCATTTCTAACAACCTTTTGGAAGTCTACATAGCAGTTTGTACTTATTTCTCCCATTACAAGAACCATTCCTGTAGTAGTTGCAGTTTCACAAGCTACCCTAGCATTTGGATCTTTTTCTAATATGGCATCTAGTATTGCATCAGATATCTGATCACACATTTTATCTGGATGTCCTTCAGTTACTGATTCTGACGTAAATAATCTTCTCATTGAATTTTCCTCCTTAAGTATTTAAATATTACCGACACTTAAAAATAAAACCTCTTCTTATCAGACAAGAAGAGGTTAGTATATTTCAAACTAAGCTTTCTTATCTTGCAGAAAATCCTGCAGGAATTGGCACCATTGCTTTTAATAGCCGGTTGCTGGGTTTCATTGGGCCTTTGTCCCTCCACCACTCTTGATAAGAGTTATATTATTAATTTATACATAGATAATAGCATAGGGAAATTTAACTGTCAACACACTTATCTATTAATATAAATAATTAATATTTACCATTATAATAACTTTCTATATGCCATTAAATATATTTTAAACTTAATAAAAAGATTTATTCAATTATTATAAAATACTTACTCAATTCCTATTTTATATTTTATTAAAAATAAAATAAGACACTAAGTAAACTTAGTGTCTTATATGGTGGAGGAGGACGGATTCGAACCATCGAAACGAAACGTAACAGATTTACAGTCTGCCCCCTTTGGCCACTCGGGAACTCCTCCATTTATGGAGCTGGCAATAGGAATCGAACCTACAACCTGCTGATTACAAATCAGCTGCTCTACCGTTGAGCCATGCCAGCATATTATATAGTTTTGAAATTTAATGAATTATAATTCATTATGGTGGTCGCAACAGGGATCGAACCTGTGACCCCCTGCTTGTAAGGCAGGTGCTCTCCCAGCTGAGCTATGCGACCTTATATGGTGGAGGAGGACGGATTCGAACCATCGAAACGAAACGTAACAGATTTACAGTCTGCCCCCTTTGGCCACTCGGGAACTCCTCCACTTATGGAGCTGGCAATAGGAATCGAACCTACAACCTGCTGATTACAAATCAGCT
>NZ_JPMD01000003.1 GCF_000732635.1 Clostridium sulfidigenes
TAAAACAACAAAATACATTCTCTCCTGCGAAGCACCATGCACAACGTCTCCTTGCGGAAGGATTTATCATCCAACCATCAATAAGGAACTTAGATTGAATTGCCCTATTCCTCGTGATTCAAATGAATGGACAAGACTCTATAAAATTAGAACAATTACAGAAAGAACTAATCACATTCTCAAAAATACACTAGCCATTTCAAAACTAAAAATAAATAAAACCTCTTCACTAAAATCTGAATTACTTTTATCTGGAATAACTCAACTTATTTCAGTAATTATCAGCTACAACATGAATATAAAAAACAACATACTTTCTTTAAGAAGATTAGTTTCTTAAAGCCTATCTATAGTGTTTAAAATTTCCAATTAAATATCCTAAAGCTACTTTAGCCTAAATTCTTTTAATAGTTTTGCAATGGGCTATTATATAATAATTATCTTAATATCATCTTAACTTTTCTATGTTTATTCTACTGTTTTATATAATGTTTTATAAACAAATAAATTTTCTTAATTTATTAAATTCATTTTCTTTTTATAATAAATTATTGTATTTATGTGTCTATTGTTGGTTTTTCTGTTGTTATTATATTTTACATAAAATAAACAATTCCACCTAAAAGATACCATTGAGTAATCTTTTAATGAAATTGTTTATCTAATATACTACTTTTTAAATAGCCTTTATATCATTTTAATATTCAAAACATTTTTTATAAAAATTTTTCCTAACTTATTCACATGTTACTTTAAAATATTCACCCTTAGCTTTTACTATATGACCTGAACTATAAGGCTTATTATCTATAGTTATATAAACTTTATTAACTCCGTAGTATTTTCCTATAGTATTTACAATGCTCTCTAAGATAGCACTTTCAAATCCTGAGCCTGCATTCATTTCTTTTACAAAATTACTGCTAAAATCTATATATACCATGCCATCATCATTTAAATATAAACTATTTATAGTTACATTTTTCCCTAACAATTGTCCCTTGTTATTTCCTGGAAAGTTCTTAAATAAATTTTGAATAGCAATTTTAGTTATATCATTAGTGGAAAAAGTAAGTTTTTTATCTTCATAATGAATTTTATAATTTTCATCTGGATAATAACATCTTATACTTTGATTTAATCTCATATTCTCTTCTATACTTTTTAAAGTTGAAGTAACTTTCATGGTTTTAATATCATAAATAGATTTAATTAACCCCTTGTTAACAGCGTAATACTGTAAATCAATTTGGCCATTTGTATTTTCTGTTGTAACTTCAAGAGCACTACAATCTCCATTGCCTATTGAAATCTTTACATCTACCCTTGAAATATATCTTTTACTTCCATCTGATAATTTCCATGTAGTACCTACCACTAGTGGCTCCTTTAGTAATACTTCACTTACGTTATATGGTTTATTGGTGAAATTTTCTCTATAATAACACTCATTTCTTTCAAATTTTTTTGCAATTTCTCCATTATTATTTTGTAAAACTGTGACCGTTTCTGTTCCTCCATTATTACTTCTTAGTTGAACCTTATTACCATTTATATAATCAACGTAGGTAACATATTCTGCATACTCTGAATTTGTACCAGCATAACTGTATTTTACATTTTCCTTAAATTTAAAATAGTCATCTATACTATAACTTGACTTATGGTTATTATTACTTTCTTCTGGTTTAGTAGTGCTATTCTCTTTAGTAGTTTCTTTAGAACCTGTATTTTTTTCTTCTTTTAAGGTATTATCAATGTTGTTTGTTACAACATTATTATTATTTATATTAGTATCTACATGAATATTCTTATCTTCTTCACTATTTTTATTACCACAACCAGCAAGAAAAACTGCTACTGCAAAAATTATTACAGGAATCACTTTTCTTCTCACAACAATCACTCCCTAAAATATTCTCTATATAATATACGCAAATACATCCAAATAATCCCATAAAATAAAAATAAATTTATTCCATAGAATTCCACCTTCTAAGTTTACTATATTTTCAAAATCAGTAGACTATAAATTTATCTCTTTTTATATTGTAAATTCATAATATTAAAGATAATATATAAGTGAAATTTATTTATATGGGGGATTTTTATGGACGTAATTTTAGGGCTAATCATTTCTACAATTATATTTATAACAGGAGTAATTACAAATATAGATACTGTTATATCTTTATTCATGGTACTATGTATATTCTTTATTATAGCACTAAAAAGAGGTGTCTCTATTAGGGATGGTTTTAGATATTTAATTGAAGGAGGCAAAGAATCCTTAGGGGTATTAAAAATATTTATTCTAATAGGAGCAATCGTTTCTCTTTGGATGATTTCTGGTACAGTTCCTTCAATTGTTTATTATGGAATTAATCTTATTCATCCAAGCTTCTTTGCTGTAAGCGCCTTTATTTTGTCAGCTTTTATATCTATGCTCCTTGGAACTTCCTTTGGTACCATTGGTACTGTAGGTATTTCTTTGATAGTAATGGCTAGAGCTGGTGGTGGCAATACACTTATAATAGCTGGAGCAATTCTTTCTGGTGCCTATCTTGGAGATAGAGCATCACCTATGTCTTCCAGTGCAAATCTAGTTGCATCGATTACAAATACCAATCTCTACGATAATATTAAGAGAATGACTAAAACTTCTTTAATGCCATTAATATTATCTCTAGGTTTATATTTATTTCTATCCTTATTCATGCCTGTAAATTATAGTAACTCAGATATATTATCTCAGCTAACTGAAACTTTTAATATAAATATAATAGCATTGCTTCCTGCATTAATTATAATTGTACTATCATTCTTTAAAATTGAAGTGAAAATTTCTATGTTTATCAGTATGACTGTAGCTGCTATTATATCTTTCATTTTTCAACATGCTACCTGTAGTGAAATTATTAAAACTGCCATCTTTGGTTTCCAATTACCTATTGATAACCCTCTTTACAGCATCATAAAGGGTGGAGGTATAATATCAATGATAAAGTTAGCCTTTATAGTATTTCTCTCTTCAGCACTTACCGGAATATTTCAAGGGGCTAATATGCTAGATTTTATAGAAGAATATTTAAATAAAATAAAAAGACCTTATACTTTATTTCTCACTACTATAATAACTAGTATCATTAGTTCCATGGTTGGCTGTACTCAAGTATTGGCAGTAATGCTTACAAAAATGACTATGAATGATACCTATATTAGATTAGGTTATGATAAAGAACGATTGGCACTTGATCTAGAAAATTCAGCTATTGTAATAGCTCCTTTAATACCTTGGAATGTAGCTGTATTAGTACCTTTAACCACTTTAGGTGTAGATGCAAGAGCTATTTTATTCTCTTTTTATTTAATTTTATTACCACTAATAAGCCTAATGTCTACATATTTAAAAAGTCATAAAGAATATAATTTTATGACATATAATATTGAAAAATAACTTAATAAAAAACTTATATAACATAACTTTTTTTAACAAAACCATACCTATGGACTAGGCACACAACAGTGTTTTAGTCCATAGGTATTTATTATAATTATAATTATTATTAGTATTTATTATTCATAAATTCATCTTACATATCATTTAAATTTATTCAGATATTATCTTAGATTCTTCCATAATCTCAATTTCTATGCCTTTAGCTTTGGCTGTTTTTATAAGCTCTTCATTAACATTAAGTGGTGAATATAATGATATTTTCTTCAATGTAGGTATACTAAGCAATTTATCATAATTCTCAATAACTTTATCATGTAGTGTAATTTCTTTTAAATTAGTAAGGTTTTCTATACCCTCCAAATTGGGAATCCCTGTAACAGATAGTGAAAACTTCTCAACTTCTGGGAAATTTTTCAAACCTAAAAGGCTAGTAGGCTTCTTAGTCTGAATATCAAGTTTTTTTACATTTGGAAAATATGGCATCTCTTCTAAAGAACCTTTCTTAGGAAAAACAATTTCTAAGTCTTCTAATTTTCCAAAAGTATCAAGCTCTCCTAATTTATTTAGATATCCATACCAGATAGACATTCGTTTTAGATTTTTGCATTGCAAAAGAGGCCTATAATCCATAATAAAACCTTCATCATCTATAAAAAGTGTATTAAGGTAATTCATATGCTCAATACCATTTAAGCTCTTTACCTTGCTAACAGTACTAATCCAAATACTTTCTATTTCATCTAATTCACCTTGTTTTAAAGAAAGAAAGGCAGGCTTTTTTATTTCCTGTGAACGTTTTATTTCTGCCTCTAAATTTCCATCCTTTATTATTCGATTAGAATAAACATAGTAGTTTGTGGAAAATAACAATATACCTAGAACTATAACTAAAGCAATCTTTATTTTCTTTTTATCGGAATTCTCTTTAACTGCATAAAAAATAGTTAAAACTGATAATACTATAAAAATTATAATATAGTTAGGAATATAAATATAAAAAAATCTAAATATAAAATAATTTAATATTGGAAAAATCAATATCATATATTCCTTCCAATTCTTCCTATGAAACCCAATACCACATATCATAAGTATAATCCAAAACACTGGTGAATCATCATAAATATCATGAAATCCTGAAATAAATAATTGAAGAAATATAAATCCTATTAAAATACATATCCCTATTAAGTACTCCTTTTTATAATTTTTAGGTTTATCTTTAATTTTATCATTATTAATAATATTATCCATTTTAGACCTCCAGCAATAATTAAAACTATATTTACATCAATTTTAACTTACTCATATTTACAGTTTATCTTTACGTAATATAACAGTATACTCTATATTTTACAATATATAGAGTTATAATGCTATAAATTTAATGGATAATTCTTTTTAGTCCATATAAGTTAATGTCCTAACCATCCTATCTTCTCCTATGACACTATTATCAAATATCTCTTTAGCATTATCTATAAACTGTGCTGGTTCTCCCATAATAGGACTAAAATGAGTTAATATAAGCTCTTTAACTCTTCCTTCCTTAGCTAGAGTGGCAGATTCTCTAAAAATCATATGCTTATTTTTGATAGCCTTGTCTATATCCTCATCCTTACCATAGGTACCTTCACAGATAAACAAATCACTTTCTGCAATGAATTCCACCATTGAATCCATTGGTCTGCTATCAGTTATTAAACTAATCTTAACTCCTCTTCTCTCATCTCCTAATACCATATCTCCAGTATATGTTTTCCCTTCAAAAGTTACTTCTTCCTGCCTTTGTAGCTTACTCCATAGATTTTTAGGAATGTTATTTGCCATAGCCTTTTCTACATTAAACTTTCTTTCCCTTTTAAAATAAAAACTATATCCCTTGCAAGGTGATGAATGGTCTACATCTATAGCATTTAATATTATTTCACTACTATGAATTTTTCTATGCTCATTATTCTCTGCCACATGTATCCCATCCTTTGATACATTAAGCTCTACCTTTGAAGGGGCTTCTATAATATTTACCTCATAGGGTAAATATTCTGCAACAACCCTTAGACCATTTACAACCCTAGTAATTCCCTCAGGACCAATTATAGTTAAAGGCTCAGTTCTACCACTATTACCTATAGTTGAAAGAAGCCCTGGAAGTCCTATGATATGATCTCCATGGGTATGGGTAATACATATAATATCAATGGACTTAACCCCCCATGCCACCATCTTCATAGAAACCTGAGTCCCTTCACCACAATCTATAAGTATCTTTCTCCCTTTATAATTAATTAAAGTGGCCGAAAGATTTCTTTCCGGCATTGGCATAGATCCTCCACAGCCTAATAAACATACATCTATCATTGTTTTCCTCCATTATTTTATAAGTTATAATCTAATGTAATTTAAAATCTATAATAGATTTTAAACCATATTAAGTATATTTACAAAAACTCCATAAATAATACTAGAGTCTTAGATATTTATTTAACACTTCACATATTCTAGACTTTTAATCCCTCTCATAGTACAATTTAATTATGACGTAGGGGGGATATGTATGAAATTTATCGATTTAAGAAGTGACACCGTAACAGAACCAACGGAAGCTATGAGAAAGGCTATGTATGAAGCTACTGTAGGTGATGATGTATATGGAGATGATGAGACTACTGTAGAACTTGAAAAATATGCTGCAGAACTTGTAGGCAAAGAAGCTGCACTATTTGTTCCTAGTGGAACCTTTGGGAACCAACTTTCATTACTTACTCACTGTAGACAAGGGAATGAGGTTATTCTAGGAAATGACTGTCATATAGTTTGTCATGAAGTTGGAGCAGCATCAATTATTGCTGGAGTTCAACTTAGAACCTTAAATAGCAATAAGGGTGAACTTTCACCTAGTGAAATAGAAGCAACCATAAGAAAGGAAGAAGATATCCATTATCCTGATACAGCCTTAATATGTCTTGAAAATTCTCATTCAAATGGAAGAGTTATTTCTCTAGAAAATATGGCTGAAATAAGAAAAGTTGCTAATAAATATAATTTACCTATTCATCTAGATGGTGCAAGATTATTTAATGCAGCTGCTTATCTTGATGTAGATGTAAAGGAAATCACTAAAAATGTAGATACAGTAATGTTCTGCTTATCAAAAGGACTTTGTTCTCCTGTAGGATCTATTTTAGCAGGTAGCAAAGATTTTATTGATAGAGCTAGAAAATATAGAAAACTAATGGGTGGCGGCTTAAGACAATGTGGTGTAATAACTGCTGCTGGGCTTGTGGCATTAAAAGATATGAGAAAAAACCTAAAAGTAGATCATGAGAAAGCCGTATACTTATCTAAAGAACTAGCAAAACTTCCTGGATTTAAAGTAATGGAAGATAACCTACACATAAATATGGTATTCTTTAAACTACCTACTTCTGTAAATTCTCAAGACTTAGTTCAACACCTTTTAGAAAGAGGCATAAAGGTTTGTGATATAGAAGATGGCTTAATGAGATTTGTTACTCACTACTGGATTAGTTATGAAAACATAGATTTTATTATAAAAACACTAAAAGATTACTTAACTACTTAATGATTATATTTTAACCTAAGGTTGTAGGTTAAGTGCTTATTCTATTCACTTTTAACTATAACCTAGGTTATTTTTATGTTATATAAATACAATTATAGAAATTATGTATACGTTGTAGTAAAATTATGTTGTTGTAATAAATATATTGGGGAATACTATTTTATTATAATTACACTCACTAACTACAATGGCAAAATATTTAACTTATATGGGAGGATTAATCATGGAATTTCTATTGAAGGGCATAATGTCCCTCACCTGGCAACAACTAATAATGTGGGGTATAGGTGCAGGGCTAATATGGCTTGCTATTAAAAAAGGTTTTGAACCGGCACTTTTACTACCAATGGGGTTTGGTGCTATTCTTGTAAACTTACCACTCTCTGGAGCTGTAACTCAACTTATTAATGGTCATGAAGAAATCGGAATAATAGACAATTTATTTAATATGGGTATAGCTAATGAGCTATTTCCACTTATTTTATTCATAGGTATTGGAGCTATGATCGACTTTGGTCCATTGCTTACAAATCCGAAAATGCTTTTATTTGGCGCTGCAGCTCAGTTTGGTATATTCTTTACCATTTCTTTAGCGGCACTATTAGGATTTTCATTAAAAGATGCAGCTTCCATCGGAATTATAGGAGCTGCTGATGGACCTACTTCTATCTTTGTTGCAAACTATTTTAAAAGCAATTACATAGGACCCATAACCGTGGCCGCCTATTCCTATATGTCTTTAGTACCAATTATTCAACCAGCTGCTATCAAGCTAGTAACTACTAAAAAAGAGAGACAGATAAAAATGAAGTACAATCCTAAATCTGTTTCTAAAACTACAAAGATATTATTTCCAATAATAGTTACTGTTATTGCTGGTCTTATTGCACCAACCTCTGTAGCTTTAATAGGTTTCTTAATGTTTGGTAACCTAATTAGAGAATGTGGTGTTTTAGAAAGGTTATCCAGCACTGCACAAAATGAATTAGCTAACTTAGTAACCTTACTTTTAGGAATTACTATAGCTTCTAAGATGAAAGCTGAATTCTTTGTAACCTCTCAAACCTTTATGATTATAGGTCTTGGTCTAATTGCATTCATATTTGACACTATTGGTGGAGTTTTATTTGCTAAATTTATAAATCTATTTGCAAAGGATAAAATTAATCCAATGGTTGGAGCAGCTGGAATATCTGCATTTCCTATGTCCGCTAGAGTAATCCAAAAAATGGGTCAAAAAGAAGATCCTCAAAACTTCTTATTAATGCATGCGGTTGCAGCTAACGTATCTGGACAAATAGGATCTGTTATAGCTGGTGGACTAGTTCTCTTCTTAATCGGAGGTGGCATGTAATGAATATAAATATAGAGGCATTCATGGAAAGTTTAATTGTAATGGGTAAAGGTATGGGTGGAATCTTTGTAGTAATGCTTATAATATTTTTAGCTATTAAAGGATTAGGCTCCATATTTAAAGGTGAAGAATAAACAATATATAGCAAAGCTCTATGACTAAAAGTCTTCAGTCATAGAGCTTTTATGATTTTAATTTCCTGAAATAGTTACACCTTTAATTTTCATCCAAGGAGTTACGGATTCTCCAGTATTTAAAGTTTCTATAGAAATTTCTTCTATATTATTAAACATATCCTTTAAATTTGAAGTTATCATAGTTTCAGTTATGGCATACTTAATTTCTCCATTTTCAACATAAAAACTATTTTTAGCTACTCCTGAAAAATCTCCATTTGATGCTGGCATATCTCCTGAAAATCTTCCTAGAATTATTCCTTTTTTAGTCGATTTTATTATATCTTC
The DNA here is from genome assembly GCF_000732635.1 of Clostridium sulfidigenes. Classification (GTDB taxonomy): domain Bacteria; phylum Bacillota; class Clostridia; order Clostridiales; family Clostridiaceae; genus Clostridium_J; species Clostridium_J sulfidigenes. The sequence goes on from NZ_JPMD01000003.1 coordinate 8,865, forward strand.
TATGGATTTATCTCCATTATCCACAACTATATTAAAGTCAGTTTTAGTAACTGGCTTTCCAATTTTCTTTGCAGCATATAATCCTATAATAAATGACTTTAATATCCCATTTTCTATGATACTTATATTCTCTGTTTTATATCCATCTGCAGTTATGAAGTTTTTATTAGCTATCTCATCACATAATGGCATGCATTTAACCGTAAAATTATGATTAGCAACCTTCTCATTTAATTTATCCTTTAAAATACTTGTACCACCAATTAGTGATCTATCTCCAAGAAAATTTATATTATAGTAATATAGCATTTCTACTACTAACTCTGGAGTTAAAATTATATCTCCAATAAATTTATCCTTTATTCTCTCGCAATTAAGTTGACTAACTATATCCTTAAATCTTTGTCTAACATCAGCATACTCCATAAAATCTAAAGGTAATTCATTAAATAAATAACTAAAACCTGTAAAAGATGTAGATTTTTCACCCTCCTTTGCCAAGAACCCTATGTCAACTCTATATATTCCTTCTACTATTTTAAAGTCTACACCATTAGAATTTAAAAAATTAGTTTCACTACTATTGAATTCTAAGGTAGTTCCATCCACAAACTTAACCTGCGGAAACTCTTCCTTTAGTTTCTTTAAAAACACACTTGTAAATTCATACATCTTATCTAAGTCTGGCTCACTAGCTCCACTACTAAATTCCTCTTTAGGTTGCTCTTCTGCAATATCATTACACTGATCACTCTCTGCTGATTCACACATCTCCATTAACTCTTTAATTTTTGTATTTATTGCTTCTTCTTCTAGTTTATTTAAGGTTATAGTAGATTTTTTATCATCCTTTATAGCTACTAAATCTATGTTAGTATCAATAGTTGTTCTTAAAAGAGTTATATCTTCATTTCCAAAATTCAACTCATATTTTTTATTACTTTTAAGAATGCATTGAGACTTATCCGCCCCTTGCTTCACTATATTATCAATACAATATAAGGCTATTTCTCTATTTCCCATACTATTTTCCCCCTATATTTACACTACATTTTATTGCAGGTCCACCCATACCTACAGTTATAGGTTGTTTCTTGCCACACATTCCACTATTTGACCATGAAAGGTCATCAGATACCATGGTAACAGTCTTTAACATATCAAAGGCCACTCCTGATATAGTGGTATCCTTTATGGCTTTACCTAGCTTTCCATTCTTTATTTCATAGCCCATAGTTACTCCAAACATAAACTCACTAGTAGCATCAGCTTGACCATTACCAGGATTCATTAGATAGTATCCATCCTCTACAGAAGCAATCATTTCTTCAAGTTTATTCGTTCCTGGAAGGATACAAGTGTTTCGCATTCTTATTATAGGCTCATCTGAAAACTCATAGGCTCTTGCATTTCCCGTTGGTGCTACATTAAACATATTTGCACTTTCTTTATTATGCATATATCCCTTTAAAATGCCCTTATCTATTATAGTTACATCCTCTGCCTTAGTTCCTTCATCATCTATATATATAGGTACTAGACATGTATCACCAAATGCTGTATTAGCATAATCCACTAAAGTAATTAACGGACTAGCTACCTCTTTGCCCATATATTCATTTGCTATAGAGCCAGCTAGTACAACGTCTGCCTCTGTAGTGTGTCCAACTGCTTCATGGGCAAGGATACCAGCTAAATCTGTAGCCAATATACACTCTTTTAATCCACCACTTGCATATACTCCCTCAGCCTTTTCTCTTAGTCTTTCATAAGTCTTATCTATTTTTTCATATAGATCTTCTGGTTTTAAAAATTTATCTTCAAATTGACCCAATCCACTTATAATTTCATATAATTCTATAGGTACACCATTATTATCATTAACCACTAATTCTATCATTATATTTGCTCTTGGTAAAAATGAATATAACTCAGCTCCAGAAGATGTAATAAGACTTTTTTCCATATTTAATTCATTAATTCTTATACTTCTGCTAACTAAATTACTATATTTTTTTATAATATAATTATCTATCTCTTTAGTAAATTCTATTAATTGTTTTTGAGTTAATCTTGCCTTCTTTGTAGCAAATGATTTTTCTATAGAATAGTTTGAAGTTATTAACTCTCTATGCCTACTCACTGACTTAGAATTTAAAAATTCCCCATTTTGTCTTGCAATATTTAATACTTGTCTAATACTTTCATCCTTAATATTAGAATTAGAAGCAAATCCCCATGCTCCATTTACATTTACTCTTGCAGAAATACCACTAGAAGATGATCTAATATTCTGAATCAAATTGCCATTTGTCATCATTATACCTATGGATGAATTTTCTTGGCATCGCAGTTCTGTATACCCCTTTAGCAAATTAGAATATTTACTGAAATTTGATATAATCATAAACTTCCCCCCTAAAATTAGCATTTTTATATCCATGTTATTATTATACATTAATTACATTTATTTTAAAATGTTTTTATATATTACTTGAAATTTCAAAGGCTATCATCATATATCTTTCTCTTTCACTTAAGTCTAAATTACCAAGAATTCTTTTTTCCCACTTTTCACTATCTAAGTTATCTGCTGAGTATAGAAATTGAAAAAACTCTACTCCTCTAAACTTGCACATAGCTGCTAGTGATGCACATTCCATATCCACAGCAATACATCCTTCAGCCTTTCTTTTTTGCATATTTCCTATGGTTTCTCTATAAATTGCATCAGTTGTCCAAATCTTTCCTTTAACATAGGGAATTTTTAAATCATTTAATATACTTGCCAATTTATCAGCCTTTTCAATAGTTACATAATCACTTGGTTTCATATAGTGATAACTTACCCCTTCATCTCTATATGCATCAGTTGGAACAATTAAATGTCCAGCTGTAATATTTTTATCTAATGAACCACAAGAGCCATATACTATAACCTTCTCTGCTCCCATAGCTATAATTTCTTCAAGGGTACCTGTTGCAAAGGAGCCTCCTACTGGAGTCATATAAAATCCTATATCCTTGCCCTTGTAATTCATCTTATAAATAATTATGTCACCATTTACTGACCTTGTAACTCCTACTTGAACTACATCTTCTAACTTTGAAAAAACATCCATTACTTTATGAGAAAAAGTGGCTATTACTACTTTAGGAAAACCTTCAATTCTCTCTATTACTTCCTTTGGATTTATTATGGACTCCATGCACTCATCAAAACTGTGAATTATACTCATTTTTCCATCTCCTTTACACTCTTATCAACTTTACTCACCATTCTGATTTTCTTTTAAATTTTTAATAAGCTCATCTACATCTCTTGGATTATTAAGTACTATTATCTTCTTGTCTTTATAGTTTTTAAGCTTTTCTAAAATCTTAGGTCTTTCATTTTTATTAAACTTCCATACCCATTTAACAAACTCTAAATCTAACTTTTCTTCACATCCCTCTGTCATATCTGGCCTTTTCTTTCCTTTGAACATGAATCTTCTCTTTACAATTCTATAGGTGCAAAGTAGAGTTGACATATTAAGAAATATTATTGTATCTGCTGAGTTTAACCTAATATCCATAGTTGATCTATAGTTTCCATCTATAATCCATTGATCATTATCAGCTAATTCTCTTACTACACTCTCCCATTTATCCTTTGGCGTCTCTATCCAACCCGGGTTCCAATACAAAGTATCTAGATGATATACAGGAAGATTTAATGTGTTTCCTAACTTACGTGAAAATGTAGATTTACCTGAACCACCACTACCTATTACAGCAATCTTATTCATATTTATAAATATTCTCCTTATCCTTAATAATTTTTTACATGATAAGCACTATACTATTAAATGCCCTTATCTAAGGATAAATAAACCAATTCTTTATCTTCTCTAACCTTAGTCATTCCAACCTTATTTAATAAGTTAATAGAGGGCATATTATCTCTTAAGCATTCTGCCGTAATTACCTTCACAGATTCCTGCGAAAATGCCCATTCTATCAAAGCATTAACTGCTTCATAGCCATACCCAAGCATTCTTTTGCTTTCAACTATGTTATAACCAATTTCAATTTCTCCAATCTCATTTGAAAAACCTTTAAATCCACCATCACCAATTATGGTATTGTCCGCCTTATCAATAAAAATCCAAGGTCCATATCCATCAGGAAGTTTCTTTTCTATCTGAGCCTTAAATATTGGTAAAGCAGGCATTATATCGGAGCTTGGCCATTCTTCATTAAAATTTACACCTATATGATCATATGCATTTATATCATTTTTTAAGACTTCTGTTATAAATCTAAGTGACATTGTTCTAATAATTAATCTCTCAGTTTCAATTCCTATAACTTGGTTTAAAATCATAATTATCTCCTTCTGATGTATCTGTTACAATACTTCTTCTCTAATATCAATCCATTCTCTTTTCAATAAATCCATGTACATTACATCTGAAAACTTTCCTGTTCTACTATCAAAGAACCCTTCCCTTACAATTCCAATTTCTTTGAAGCCTAAAGCTCTATATAAACTGTGAGCGCGTTTATTATCTATCATGCTAGTAAGTTCAATCTTATTTAAATTTAAAAATCTAAACATGAAATCTATGAAATGACTTAAAGCATCCTTTCCATAGCCCTTTCCTTGCTCTTCCTTCCAAATCTTTATTCCAAATTCACATTTTTGCTCCCTTTTATCCCAGCCACAATAACTCATCTCACCTATAGGAGTCATATCCTCCTTCTTGCAGATTATAAATCTTTTACTTGCAGCATATAACTGTGAATTTAAAACTTCCTTCTCTATACTATTTCTTATCGCAGTCTTACTCTCTAAAGTACCATAGGCTAAGGCAGCATGAGACATAAAACTTCCATCATTCCACCATTTATATAAATACTCCTCATCTCCTAGTTCAAGTTGCCTTATAACTACACTTTTCCCCTCTATCATAAATATCTCCTTTAATACTTTATAAAATCAAAACCTAAAACTTCTATGTGCTCATTCTTATCTAAGGATTTATCATAATTTTTTCTAAGCTGTATCATGTTTAAGTGATCAAAACCACATTCCTTATATAGTTTAATATCACTAACTTTCCTTAGAATTACTTTTCGAATAAAGCTCTGCCCATGCTGGGAAAAATCCTGAATTTATAGCAATATTTTGTGAGTGGAAATGAGATTCTGCCGTTCCATAAAAAGGAATCTTTCCTCTCTTTAAAATCTCATTTTTTAAAAGTTTAACTAAGGTGGTTCCTATTCCCTTACCTCTGTGATTTGGCAGAACATCGATACCTATTTGCCACATGGTTTTACTATCTTCACTGGCACCCGCCATACCAATTATTTCATCACCATCCCAAGCAGAAACTGCAAGCATATCTGGATGATTTTTATCAAATAAAAAAGCTTCTCCAAATCTCTTATCACCCTCAAACTTCAAAATTTCTTCTTGCTCGTACCATTTTATATCATAAATAGGTTTATCCATCTCTTGCACATCAGGATTTGGTAGATAATAATGGTGAGCATCTGCTATCTCATGTCCAACCTCCTGTAGCTTTTTATCAATAGCTCTAAGTTTAGGATATTCAAATAGCCATGCAGCACTTGCATTAATAAATTTTTCTTCAAACCATGGCATCAATGTAGGAGTTGTACTAATAATTGCTTTGTTTCCAAAACATAGTATTTTAAGAGCACATCCATCATTATCATAAATTCTTCTACCTTCAACAAGTTTATTCTCAACTACTGTATTTACTTCTTTTTCAAAATCAGCTACTTCACAGCTATAATCCAGAGCTAACTGAGCCTTAGCAATTTCTATAATTTCATTTTTTGTATACATATCAATATTCTCCTTTATATTCATAGAACTTTCTCTATTTTACCTTCTACTTTCACTATTCCATTCATCTTTTAATATCGCATATATCGCTAAATCATAAAAACCTCTTTTCTCACTGAAACTAGCTTGTCTTAATGTTCCTTCATACTTCATTCCACTTTTATTCATTACCTTTCCTGATGCACCATTTTTAGTATCATGAAGTGCTACTATTCTATTAAATCTAATTTCAGAAAATAAATAATCAATCACAGCCTTCAATGCTTCAGTCATTATGCCCATATTCCAATATTTTCTTGACATACAATATCCTACTTCACAGGAATAATGTTTTTCATTTATTCTCACCAAAGAAATTTCACCTATAACTTCTCCAATATCTTTTAACACAATAGCCCAATTATAGTTATCATCATTTTCATATTCCAAAGTCCACTGTTTTATAATTTCTTTAGTTTCTTCTACATTATCATGGGGCTTCCAAGATAAAAATTTTGTTACTTCACTATCTGTTGCCCAGTTTTTAAACATGTCATTGGAATCTTCAATTTCAAGCTTTCTCAGTAAAAGCCTATCTGTATTTATTGTTTTTGTCCCCTTATGTGTCAACATATAAATTTCCCCTTTTTAATTTAAGTTCCTTATTTCTCTAGATATTTATTAAAAACTACTTATTATTTTGACCATACCCACTCATATCATAGATTTCATCTGAATTCATTTCAATCATTTCCTTTTCACTAGTATATGGATAGTTTCTTTTAAAATATTCAACAATTCTATATCCAAAGAAATAACCTGCACACCAAGGTATTCCCTCTTCATCATCACCAAACATGTATTTACCATAATCTACATCAGTATAATTTAACAATTTAGAATAATGCTTATTCCATAATTCCTCTTCTTGTTCTTCACTTATTTGAGAAATCCACTTAGGATTTAAAGACTGATTAAAACTTTTCGCAAAGGCATCTGCTTGCCCATCGATTAGCATAGATTCTATAAACTTTCCTGTACGTCCTCCATGTACCACGTGCCAATAATTCCCCCACACGCTATGATGATACTCGTGAGCAAATACATAAGGTATCCACTCTAAATAATTTTTAGCTAATGGATTAATGTTTAATAAAATGTTACCAAACACATTAACTCCCCATACACCATTTTGATTTTCCTTAACAATCAAATTGTCATCATCAACGGGATAGATGGCAATTACTATAGGATCATCATCATAATTAGGAAGTGTATTTACTATTTGCATAAACCTATGTTTAATATCGTTAATGTCTATATTTCTCATTACTTCAATCTGTTGTTTTAATTTAGATATGTTCTTGATAGGTTGTGGTTTTCTATCAGACATATCAAATGGCGCCCATTGGCTAATTTTTTCCCAATAAGGCTTAATGGCATATTTATCCCATAACATCTCAAAATCTGCATTTTCTTTTTCCATATCTAACAAGTAGTCATCCAGATTTTCGTAAACAGCTATTATATCTAACTTCATTGCGCTCTCCTTTTTAACATAATTATTATGAATGATTATTAAACAATTTATAATAATTAAACTTACACATTTCACCATCATATAGTACTACTCTGTCGTCAACATAATTAAATCCAAGTTTATTAATTACAGTTTTAGATGAAGTGTTCTCTGGCTTTATGATTGCAGTTAAAGACTTTAATTCAGTATTTTCAAAAACCCACTGAATTAGCGCTTTAGCTGCTTCTGTTGCATATCCATTCCCTTGGTAGCTATCAGAAATACCATATAAAATCTCAACTTCATTATCTATTTCAGCTTTTGCATGAACTCCCACAACACCAATGCATTTATGCTCCATCTTATATTCAATTGCCAATATTATAAAAGGCTCATTTATATTAAACTTTTCATTTAGCCAATTTATCCAAGAAAGTGCTTCTGACTCATTATGCAAAACCATATCAGACAGCCAGTAAGACACATTGGGTTGTTGACTATAATATACTGCATCCTTTGCATCGTATGGTAAAAATGGTCTTATAATTAGATTTTCTGTTTCTATACTAATATTTATCATTTTAAAATCTTCTTTCTTTATTGTAATTCTCATCATTATCTTTAGTTAAACTTGTACAATAAGTGAATAAGCATAACTAAAAATTATCTATTTTATTTTTGTACTACTACATCCCTATAATTCGTCAAATAAGAATTTTGTTTATTTATATGATTAACACTTAAAGTCATTCCAATTTACTGGGGTAGTTTTTCCATTTTGCCAATCTTCTCTTGTAATACCATAACCAATTGCATCATATAGTTTTCCATTTTTACTTCCCCATGCCTTTCGATAGTGTGCCTCTTTAACAAAACCGCACTTATGGAATACACATCTCATTGCATAATTATCCTGCCTTGTATTTCCCTCTATCCTTTCCTTATCAGAGTAATTATTAAATATATAATCAACAAGCCACTTCACTGTAATTGTCCCAATTCCCATACCTTTGTACTTGCTCAAAATTTTTATGTCAAACAACGGGCTATCATCTTGTAAATCATAAATTCTTATCATTCCCACTTTTATATCCTCATCTAGAATAACCCAAAATGTTTTGCAGTCATCCCCAGTATAATAATGTTTTTCATAGCTCTCTCTAATTCTTTCAGGATTTTGGTTCGGTGTTCCATAAAATTCCCAAGTATCTGATGTTAAAAATCCTACAAGAGTATCAATTTCATCTTTAAATTCTTCAAAGCATATTTTCATGATTTTATTTTCTCCTTTAAATTTATTACAATTGAATCTTTTCTTTTAATCTCTCCTTTGGTTATTCTTCATTTATTTTTGCATAGAGCAAATTATCATAATAGTTATTCTCAAACTTCATAACCTTTTTTAATAAGCCTTCTTTTTTAAAGTTATTCTTTATAGCAACTCTTTCACTTGCTTTATTTCGTGGATCCATACGAATTTCCAGTCTTATTAACTTCAAATCATTAAAAGCAATATTTTCTAACTCCTTCACAACTTCGGTTGCAATGCCCCTATTAAAAAAATTTCTATCTATAAAATAACCTATTTCTCCTACGTGAGGACTATCTTGAAATATTTTTATATTACATCCACCAATCACAGCATCTTCATAGATGATTGAATAATTGTATTCAAGATTATTTGCTCTTTTATACTCTCGTCTCTTAATCCATTCTCTCTCCAATTCAATACTTTCAGGTATTGTTGCATAATAAAATTCAAACCTTCCCTCTATAAGTATTCTAAAGAAATCCTCAGCATCTTCTATTATTGGATACCGCAAATTAATCATAAAATTCCTCCTACAATCTCCACTCCTCAATAATGCTTACTTTCTTGTTTCTAGCATCAAGTTCAATCTCACACCCTAATGGTAGGGTAAACATAGGATGTGTATGGCAACAATCAAAGTCTGCGATAAATGGTAGTCTTTTATCTCCCAACACTTCTAATAATATTTCATATGGTTTTCTACCTGTATTTAAATCATTAAATAGTTCATGCTTTCCAAGGATTATTCCCGAAATTCTATCAAAAACACCATTTACTTTTAAAAAAGAAAAACTTCTTTCTATTGTTGCAGCATCTTTTAAAGAATCTTCTATAAAAAGTATATCTCCATCCTTTATTTCAGGCATGTATTTGCTCCCCCATATACCTTGCATTGTATTCAGATTTCCACCTATTACTCTACCTCTAGCAACCCCTTCATAGATCGTAATCCATCTATTTTCTCTCTCTTCTTTGCCTCTATCTTGTGTTTCCCAATTAACATATTCATCTGTCCAATATTGTGGAATTTCAAAAACATAAGGAATTTTTATTTCATCCATTGTAATTTCTTTTAAATATTCAAAGGTGGCATCAACAAAGGGTGGTAATTCCCCAAATGAAGCTACTAGTGCAGGTCCATAATAAGTACTTATCCCTGTTTGTTCATAAATTGCAAGTAGAATTGCTGTAACATCAGAATAACCTATTATTATTTTAGGATTCTTTTTAAATGCTTCATAATCTATATAAGGAAGGAGTGAATTTAAGTTCATTCCTCCTGTCAGATAATAACTTCATTCCTTTAATTCTTGTAGACTTTATCTTTCATATTATTTATATCACTATAGTTCATATATCATATACCAATTAAATAGATATCTTAAATAATATACTTTTCCATAGCTATCTGTGGTAAAAAGAAATCCTTTCCAATTAAAGTTCTATCCAATATCTTAATACCTCTTTACCTGATTCCTTTGAAATTACAGTGTTTTCTAACCTTCCACCATTGTACTCAATTATCTTTTTAGAACCAATATTATCAAAGTCACATGTTACTAAAACTGTTCTATGTCCTAGCACCCTTGCTTTTTCCAATATTAAATTTAATATTAACTTTCCATATCCCTTTCTTCTATACCTTGGTGATATATCATAACCAATATGTCCACCTTCTTCATAGTTTGTCTCATTAATCTCATATCTTAATCTAACAGTTCCTAAAATATCCTTGTTTTCATTTAAAAGCCACCATTCTGATGATGCAACGTGTCCTACTTCTAGATTAACTCCCTTTTCCCTCTTCTTAAGATAATCTAAATAGCTTTTAAAATCATAATTTGCTCTAGAATACCTTCTATCAATCACATCTTCTTCATTTTTATTATAGTCATTAAGCATTTCAATAAATTTCTCTTCAAGATAGAGTTCTGGCTGTACCAAATCAATCATCATTTACACCTCAATTCACAATGAATTTAATATTTACTTCTCTGCTACAAATAAAAGGTGGTTACTTGTACCTAAAAACTCAGGCTTTTCACAGCAATAATAATGATAGTTAAGCCACTTACTATAACTTTCCTCATCCATATTATTTATTTTATCTTCCAAAAGTTCACTTAATCCATCTGCAGCAATCTCTGACGTAACTTTTAAGTCAGATTCTCTTAATAGATTTCTACACTGGTCTACTGTATGGAAAACAAAAGGAAAGTCTACAACTTTAAAGGTGTCATGATTATAGTTATTTCCCTTTAAAAAATCTTCTTCATAGAGCATAGTTTCCGTAGTAATAACCATGTCATTTGATATAAAGGCAAAGAACATCTTTCCATCCTTCTTACAAACTTTTTTTACTTCTGCTATGCACTTCATCCTATCTTGAATTTTTGACAAATGATATAAGGGACCAAAGCATAATACAATATCATAAGTTTTATCTTTAATCATAGATATATCCATTGCATTACCTTGAAATACTTCCATGGACATTTGAAAATCAACTTTTCCCTTTATTTGCATAACATGTTTTTCAACTAGCTCAATGGCAGTTACATCAAATCCCCGTTTTGCAAAGTACAAGCTATATTCTCCTGTTCCAGCTCCTAAATCTAGTATTTTCATACCTGGTCTAAGACTTTTTTCAATCTGCCTTACCGTTGTTAAAAACTCCACTTGCCTAGCCTTTGTAGATAATCTTGAACCTTCATCAAAAATATCATAAAGAGCTGAAACTCTATCTGCTTCCTGTTCTATCTTTGAAATATCCTCTATCTTCATCTAAATACCACCTTACTTAAAATTATGGGTCTGCTCCTCTTTGTCCTAATTTTCTATAGTTCTAGTTCCATTACCTCATTCTTAATTGAAAAGCCTTCCTCTGCCTATTCACGTTGCCATCTCATTCTGCGAGAACTTCCAAATCCTCTTCTCCATCTAATCTACATATCATATTCCCCTATGCTCCTTTATGATTTTTAAAAATAAGACTAACTTATAATTAGTATATTTCTGTAGCATCCCTCGGTAATTCTTTGATATGCTTTATAAACTCAAAGCTTCTTTTAGCTTCTTCATAATTATATTCATATCCAAATATTTTACCTACTTCAGGTGCAATCTCTTCAAATAACTGGCATGTTGTAATCAACGCATTCCAAGAAGAATCATAATCACTCATATTAAAGGTACTCATCAACCTTGTCCATACATCTAAATCTAAATATTCTTTTAAATGTTTATTCGCTTTTCCTATACTTACCTTAAATTCTGTTTGAATACCAACCTTCCAAGATAGCATGGTTAATAATTCTTGTCGTACATAACTATTCATTACTTCTATTGTAAAAAGAATTTCTTCCCTCCAAAGTCCTTTTGCACAGTATGGTGCTACCCACCAAAAATTATTACATCTACTAAAATATTGTCCATAGGTAGGTCTTTTAACCCAATAATCTTCATCAGTTGTTGCTGGTATTTGTGGTAAACAGCTGTCTTTATCAAGTAAAGGAACAGTTAACTTATCTTTTCCATATTCCTTTATTAATATCTCTATAGGCTGAATATGCAAGTCAATTCTATTTTCATCTGTAAACTGCATTAAATAAGTATAGCCATTTTTAAAATCAACATCTCTTCCTTGCATTTTATCAAGCTTATCAGGTTCTTGGAAAATAATTGGCTCACCAAAAACACTTACCCAATCCTCATCTCTAATGAAAGATTCTGTTTCAGTAACTACATAAACAATGTCATAGTCCTGAAAAATATCTTTTTTCACATTAGGATTTGCCCGAGAACCATTCATATAAACAGCTCTAATTCGGCTATCTCTATTTGCAACACCCAATATTAAATCAAACATTTCCTTTTCAGTTCTCATCATAATACTCCTTTTTATCACTTCCATATATTTAAATACATTTCTTTTGTTAAGCCAAAATATATTTCATCATAATATCTACCATTGGTATAAATATTTTGCTTTAAAACCCCTTCCTGTTCACATCCAAGTTTTTTATGCATTTTGATAGATCCTTCATTTCCTTCTAAGACACTTACAGAATATTTATTTAATCTTCTTTCCATAAATCCATATTTCAAAAGCAATTTCATGGCACTTGTACCATATCCTTTACCTCTATGTTCTCTATCAATTTTAAGTCCAATCCCAAAAGTTCCATTCTTGTCATCATCTAGTAATATATTTATTCTACCAACATGTATTCCATCTAATGTCTCAATAGCAAATGTTATTCTACAATTATTAGTACATAAATTTGCAATTCTTTCAGAGTATTTTTTTGAATTTAAAGGTGTTGGTGGAAGGTCGACCTCATAATCTGCTAATCTTGCTGCTGAAGTATCAAAATTAGTATAATAATCCCACTCCCAATCATCTTCACTCCAAGCTCTTAACCTTACTAAATTATTTTGCCAATAATAATTGTCATATACTATTTCTCTCACAAAACTCTCCTCCTCCATTTTCTTACACTATAAAACTAACTTTGAGTATTACTAAAATTCATATCTATAATAATCAACTTGAAAATCAATCTGAAAACCACATTTTTTATATAAATTAAAAGCTGTTGGATTTTCTGAATCCACATCAAGGACTACTTTATCAGATTTTTTTAGGCCTTCATTCAATGCAAATCCAACCAGCTGTTTTCCAAATCCTTTTCCTCGATATGGTATAGCAATGGCCACTCCATAAAGAAATGCATGTCCTTCCTCATAATTAAAATCAAAAACTCCTACTGGAGCTCCTTCTTTGTATGCTATATATACCCTTCTGTTTTCTGAATAAATTACTGTGTCAATAAAATTACTGCTGTCCTCTAAGTCTGGAAAAGCCTCTCGTGTAATTTTTTCAAATATCCTCTTCCTCTATACTCAGGATGTGTAACTGCTAATATTTCTCCTTCATAGGAAGTGGGAATAAAAGTAGTTAAAAAAGCAACCAACATATCATTTACATATCCCATGTAAAAACACTGCACTGTTTTATCAAAATTAATTTCATTTGATAAAAAATCATGATTTTCTAACACATCTTCACCAAATGACACTGTTTCTAAATTTAAAATTTCAGTTATCTGATTTTCTGTTAATTTGTTTGGCATTTCAATTCTCATGTTACATCCACCTAACTATTTACTTACAAGCATAAATCCAGGGGAACTTCATCATCATAATTTACACCACTTAGAATAAAAAGTTAATTTTCATTTCATCCATCTTACTATAATTTGTCACTTAGCATCACTCCTATTTGTTTTGAAATTATGAAAGTTCTGACTATCTTACAATTGTCACATTCCTTCTAGTTAATAATCTAATCTCATAATGTACTCGCTTCCAAATACCTGTCCATTAAAATCAAAACCAAACCTCTTATACAATACTACAGCATAGGTACTTTCTTTGTGCACACCAAGGAAAATCTTATTATGCGAATTGTCTTGTTTTATCATATCCAAAAGTTTTTCTAAGGATTCTTTTCCATATCCTTTTGATTGATATTTTTCATCAATCATCATACGGTAAATCCAATATTCACCATCATCTTCATCAATACAATACATAATAAAACCAATCATAATGTCATCATCATATACTGCTAATGGAATGCACTCTGGTTGAATTTTTGATTGTGCTATTGAAACTGCATTAGATGTCACAAAACTAACTTGATCTTTTGCCACAGTAAGTTCAATGCAATCCCAAAAATTATCTCTTGTAATTTCTTTAAATGATACCAATATTAATTACCGTCCTTCCTATTAAATAATTTCATATCCTAGATCTTATACCATTCATACTTTGTCAATTCTAAGTAGGTATCGTCCTCTTCAAGATACGTTGGTCTTTCTTTGCTTACAAAGCCTAGCTTTTCATATAGTGCCCACGCCTTTCTATTTGCAGACTGTGGTTCAACATAAACCTGATTTACTTTTCCCCCTGTAAAAGCTTTGTCAATAGCAAAACTTAATGCTTTTGCCGCGATTCCTTTTCCCTGTGCATGTGGAAGTAATTTAATATCCATTGATGCTAAATCATGCTTGACATCAACATCATAAAAAGTTTCTCCACAATAACCTATACCTTCAGCATATATAGAGTAATGACATCTTTCTGGCTTTTTAATTGCTCCTTTAAGCCATCCCTTTAATTGATCTAATGTAATACCAAGCCCATCCGGAAAACCTACAAAAAACATAACCTCTCCATTATTCCAAAGATTCATTACATTTTCCAAATCTCTTTCTGTTGTCTCTTTAATTGTAATTTCCCCTTTATACATAAATATCCCCCTTTGACATTTCTCCATATAGTATAATTGTATACTTTATATGACTTCATAAAATTTACTTATAAAAACTTATAATTGTTTTTTATTTATCGATATGCATTATCATAATTAAGCAAGGATTCGATTCATCCCATAATTCAGTAAAACATTCTAAAGGTTTAAATCCCATTGTCGTATAAAAATCTCTTGTTTTTGCATATGATGGATCTGGATTTGATTCATCTAATGTTTTGACTTGTAAAAATTCTATACTATTTTCCTTACAAAAATCACAACATACTTGAATCAAGGCCGCACCAATTCCTTTTCGATGGTATTCTTCCTTAATTCCCATTACATATATTTCACAAGAATATTTGTTATGTTGCTTTAATGCAATAAATCCAACCGCATTATCGTTTTCATATACAGCCCAGTAAGGCATTTTACTACTTTCCTTAGTGTATTCTGTTATTGCACTTGGGATACCAAACCAATTTGGTAAACTATTTAATATATTTCTTGTTATTTCAATTTTTATATTTTCTTTATCAACTTTTCTTAATATCAACTAAAATCCTCCTACTATAAAATATAAATATAATTACATAATCACTTTTAAAGTTATAATTCACTAAAAAAACTCTGTAATATAGCTTATTTAAAGTGACTCTAATATTTTTTTAACAATATTAATAGAATTATTTGATACTGATATACAGTTATTTTCAAATACTTCTACACCACATTCTTCTTCCGTATCTGTTATGGACCTTATTGCTATGAATGGAACATTATTCACGTAACACACATGAGCAATACTTGCCGTTTCCATATCTACACAAAGTGGATGATATTTAGAAATTATTTCAGTACGACCACTATCACTTATAAAGGCTTCTCCAGTAACAATTCTTCCAAAGAATATTTTTTGAGTGAATGTATTTTTATCTATCACTGCTCTACATAATTCAACCAGCTTACTGTCTGCTTTAAAGTATATACTTTCCATCCATGGATGATATTCAGTCAAGATACCTTCATCCACATCATGATATGTTATTTCTGTTGAAATAACAGTATCTCCAATATTTAATATATTATCTATTCCTCCTGCTACCCCTGTCACAATAATATGAGTAACATTGAATTTATCTATTAATATTTGAGTTGCAATGGCTGCATTAACTTTACAAACCCCACAATACAATGCAACAACATTACTATTTTTGTATATACCACGATAAAATGTCAGCATAGCAACATTTTCTACTTTTTTATTACAAATCTCCTCAATAAAAGGCATAATTTCATTTTCTGTTGGTCCAATAACCCCAATTTTCAAAAACTCATCCCCTAATTATTTACTTAAAAGCATAAATCCATAAGAACTTTATCATCATATTTTATAATCTTTCTTTAATATGGCTAATACAATATCATCCACAAACTCACCTTTCATAATGGTTCTTTCTCTAAAAATACCCTCTTGAACAAAGTTTGCTTTTTTTAGAGCTTTTACAGACGCTTCATTACCAAGGGTTACAGTAGCTTCTATCCTATTAAAGTTCATTACTTCAAATCCGAATTTCACCAAAACCCTTATAACTTCAGTTGCATATCCTTTATTCCATTCATCACGATTAAAGCCATATCCAATCTCGCTTCTTATTGAAGCATCATCAAAGCTCCCTAAATTACAATATCCAATGATTTTATCATCATTCTTTCTTGCCACACCCCACGTAATCTCTTCTTTACTTTCAAATTCATTTTTGTAGCAATTTATGATAGATAGTGCATGACTTTTGGTATTGATTGGTGTAAACCAATCATATTTAGCAACTTCAGGATCACTATAAATCTTAAATATCTCTTCTACATCTTCTGGATTTACCTCTCTAAATATTAATCTATCAGATTCTAATTCTGGAAATACCTCAAAGCACGACTTGTCAATTTTCATTTCATGCATAATATTATGACTTGTCACTTAGTATCACTCCTCTTTTTTTAAATTAGGCAAGTTCGAACTATCTTATAATTTTTAAATTGCTTCTAGTAAATAATCAATCTTATATTTTACATATCTTTTCATAACTAACAAGTGTCATTCTTTCATTTATCGGTATTAGATCACCAACTTTTTTATATCCTAATTTTTCGTATAGATGACAGTTGCCCTTTTCCTGAAATATTGTATCCAAAATCCACTTCTGTGCTTTAGGATAATAACTTTCTATTTGTTTCAATGCTTCTTGTGCAATTCCCCTATTTTGGTATTCTGGAAGAACACATAAAGCAGAAATCTTATATGTCATTTCCGCTAATTCTGTTACTCTAACCCAGCCAACATTAACATCGTTCAGCTTAAAAATATAAGCTGTAGTATTGGCTCTATCCATCTTTTCTTTAACCATATCAATACTTTCCATTGCAGGGTTTACATCATAATCATGATATTTGTCAAGCAACTGTCTAAATGACCTTTTTTGTATATCATGGACAACATCTGCAATGTCGCTTGAAATCTGCATTACCTTTAGCATTTCTACTCCCCTTATTTAAATCTACTTATTTTATTCAATACTTCTCTAGCTGTATTTGCAATATTCTCATATTTAGGTATATCAATTAGTCTAAAGTACAGGCTTTTTAAGAACATATTCACATTAAATGCAATGACTAAATCTTCTGGATACTTTCCTACTTTTTCTATTTTATTAAAACTTTTTATCCATTCTTCAATTTCTTCTATTGGTATTATTTCTCTTTCCAATATAGATTTAACAGCTGTTATTATACGTTCATCTTCAAAATGAATGTATCCATAGTAATTTATATTTAACTTTTTATAAAATGCATCTAGTATGTTTTTTAATCTCTCATATCCAATTTCTTCACACTTAGCAAATTCATCAAGAGCATCAGCACCATGGGCAGCTCCATGAGCCCAGCCTTTAACTTCTATATGTCCTCTAACATCCTTATCTTCATTATAAAATTTCAAAAGAGTATCAAAGGCCTTTTCCATATCACTTTTAGATAAGAACTTATCACTTCTATGTCTATAGATGCATGCTGCAACTATTTCACTTGAAAAGGTTCTACCGAAAACCGAATCATCAATATTACCTAACCCCTTAAGAATATGATTTTCATCTAAAGCTGTCCACAATAGCTCATTAACCTGCTTTTCTGATAGCTGATTTTCATATATCCAAGTAAATAGATTGGAAAGTATAAGATCATCACGCAATTCACTATCAATATCTCCTATATTATCCATCATTTTTAGGGATAACTCATATGGATTAACCCCTTCTGGAACTTTATATTCATTTTCCTGTATATTCTTTAACAATTGTTTTAATTCTTGTTTTTCCAACTTATATATCACCCCTTTAACCTTTTATTAAATCCCCGTAATACGTCTTTAATCTATATACAAATCCATAAGAATTTCATCATCATAAATTCCATCTATATTAAAAAAGTTTCTATGAACCCCTACTCTTTCAAATCCAAGCTTCTCATAAAGATGTTGAGCTTTTTTATTGCTAGCTTTAACACCTAAACTTATAGTTTTTATAGTTTCATGATTTTTAGCAAAGTCTATTAATACTTCCATAACTGTAGTGCCAATTCCCATGCTCCAGCATTCCTTTTTTACTGAAATAGCTAATTCACTATTATGGGCAATTCTTTTTCTATTGGGAGCACTAACTTGTGAAACACTAACTATTTGATTATCTATAATACCTAGGAGCATAAGAGCATTATTATTTTCATTTATATTTTTAATATATTCTCTCTCCTGTTCTACAGTAAGTCTAAACTCATTCTTACCAAATAGAAGGTTATCACTTTCTCCACCAACTATATTTAGATACTCAATCATGGATTCTGCATCTTCTTCTGTTGGTTTTCTTAATATAAGCACCTTGCTATTTTCTAATTTTACTAGCTTTAATATGTCATCCTTCATACTCATCACTTCTTTCATTTACCCTTATGCTTCTAAAAATCTTAAAACTTCTTTTTCTATATTCACAAAATCCATAACTGCTATATCCTCTATTACATATCTATTACTTAACTCACCTATCAGCTTAGCTCCTAAGAAATACCCCACATCACTGATACCTAAAACTTTAAACCAATCACCATAAAAATCTCTAGTTCCTTTTTCTTTGTCCTTTAAAGCTTCTACATATTTTAATTTAAGTTCTTTTTCTAACTTTTCACAGTCAATGCTCCACTGCTCTCCCCTAGAATCAACGATACTCTCTCCTAATACTTGTTGAAAATATTGGGCAAAGCCTTCCTCATATATATTCCAGATTCCTTCATTATACTTATTCTTATCTACCTACTTTGGTAATTTTGATTCACCTCTTATTTGAAAGTGAACTACATGACAAAGTTCGTGACAAACTAAAGCATCTATTTTTTCCTTCTGTTGCCATCCAAGCTTTGCAATCTTATCAACACCAAAGAGCATAGCTCTTTTCCCCTCATATTCATCTACCCATCCAGCAGAATTTAATAATCCCCTATATATCACTATATTTATATCCATTTCGATATGAAATATAGCCTTAACTTTTTCTTCTATACCATTAAAAGTCTTTAAAAGATTCTTATAGCCTTCTATCATATTAGGAAAGTCCTCCTCAGACCTATTAAATACCATAGTTAGTCCTATTTCCTTCCAGTTATACCCTTCTGATTCATAGTCTTCTTTACACTTTCTCCCCATCTCTGGAAAATTACTATTATAAAACTTCTCCCATAACTCCATCTTTTCTTTAGGCTCTTTATTTAAGTTTTCTTCCATAAATCCCTTATAATCCTTAAAAGTATCTATAATGTTTATCATCATAAGTCACCTAGCTTTCTAAAAATTCTAAAAATTACTCTCTCTTTAATCCCTACTGAATAATTCTATAATCAAAATTATCTTCAATAATTTTATATCCTATTTTAGCGTAAACTCCGTTAGATACAGGATTGCGTTTATCTACAAAGAGGCTGCAGAACTCATTTCCTCTTTCTAAATATAATTTACTTAGGTTATAAACTACAGCAACTCCATAGCCCATGCCCCTCTTTCTAGCATCTGAGTAAACTAAACTAATAGAAATTCCTTTCTTTAATTGTTTTGTAAATGCTGCCATAGAAACTGGCACATGATTTTCATCTTCGAAAATATATATAGCTCCATTTTTAATTCTAATTACTAATTTTTCTATAAAGTCTTCTACAGCTATGTCCTCATTTAAAGCTTCCTTTGCAAATCTAATATGCCAATCTATTATTAAATCTAAATCCTTCTCTGTAGCTTCACGAAAGTATCCTTTAGGTAAAGTAACTTGGTTTAGTTTTCTTAGCTCCATAATGTCCATGGCTAAACGCTCATGAAATTTACATTTTGCTTTTTTTTCGTAATAGTCAATGCATTTTTCACAAACCTTTTTATTAGAGTTAATGCCACTTATATCAATTTTATTTTCTAAGAGGTAATCTACTAAAACTTTAATGGAGTCATCTACCTCTTCCTTTAAATTGTGTATTAGCAAATTATATGGGCTTACATTACAGAAAATAAGTGATGCTCCAACCTCATCCTCTACACGTCCAAATAATATATCATTATTAGTATCTTTTTCCCTATTTGTATATGCATTAAATAGTATCAACTGATTTACTGCTTCTTTCTTTAAAAGTATCTCTTCATTAATGTTTAAAAAATCTTCAACCTTATCATATATAACCACCTTCATAATTTTCTTAGTATGAGCCTTAACTCATACTAAATACGCCCCCTTTTCTATCTAATGATTTGTACTCTTATTGAATAAATTTTATAACTCTATTACCATTCCATCGTAAGCAAAGCTAATATCTTCATAATGATTTTCTAATTCTAAATAATCATCATAGGATTTTCCCCAATCTTCCTCAAGATGTGTCATTATAACCTTTTTTATATTATATTTATTCTTTAACTCAACTATCTCATCCATTACAAATAATTCTTCTCTTAAAGGATTGTCCTCTTCTAACTTAAAGTCACCCTTTAAGACATCACCAATAACTGTATTACCTATAATCATTACATCAGCATCCTTAAAGATTCCATTCACTGGGAAAGGTTTTACATCACAAGGAGCATATATAAGCTTCTTTTCTCCTTCTTCAAAAACAAATACTGTAGCAGATTCAGCCTTAATTAGAGTTATTTTTATTTCTCCTATTTGTATTGAATCATTAACCACATGTCTTTTTATTAAATTTCTTATTTTTTCATAGT
Organism: Clostridium sulfidigenes; assembly: GCF_000732635.1. Lineage (GTDB taxonomy): Bacteria > Bacillota > Clostridia > Clostridiales > Clostridiaceae > Clostridium_J > Clostridium_J sulfidigenes. The sequence continues at coordinate 30,155 of NZ_JPMD01000003.1, forward strand.
AGTCAAAATATGAGCCATGCTTTGAGCGTATGGAATTTAAATCTTCCATTACATGATCCATAGCTATAACTTCTATAGGATTTTCACATTCTATTCCTTGGGAAATATTTAGCCAATTTAGTCGAAGCTGTTCAAATACCCTCATACCAAGGGTATGATCTGGATCCATATGACTATATAAAACTCTATCTATTTCCTTAATTTCTCCATAATTTAAGCTTTGAGAAATATCCTCTGGGGTATCTATAAGTAGCTTAGCTTCTTCTAGATATAAGCTACATCCAAATCTTGCATAAGGATTTCCCTTCTTTCTCGCCTCCATACATACTCTACAACAGCAAAGTGGCTTTGGTAGTGTAACACATCCTCCACTACCTATTATTTTAAAATTCATAGTAATCCCTCCTGTTTTCTCTCTAGTTATAATTAGATTTTTTATTATATATGTTTCAATAAAGTTTCTACATTAAATTTACTTCTTTTATTTTTAGACTATTTTCTGTATATAACTTTGTTAATAATTCGTGATATATGAAAATTATGAAGTAAAACAACATCTGATTATGCTTTTTACATGAGTTAGAGGAACTTATTCATTGATGTATAATTTGATACTCGAAATCCAAGATTTTCATATAATGGTTTCCCTTTTTCAGTGGCCATTAAATCAACTGCGGCAACGCCTAATAGCTTTACTTCCGATAAAAGTTCAGTCATAACTTTCGTTGCAATGCCTTTTCCTCTATATTGAGGGTATGTAAAAACATTGTATACCGTACCGACAAGATATGATGAAAACGCTATTATCGGAGGTCTTTCAACGATTGACATAAATGCAGTTGCTAATACTTCATTTTCATTCTCGGCAATGATAGCAATAAATCCCTTGTTAAGGTGTTGAGTAAAATATTCTTCTAACTTCGTTTTAATATCTTGCACTTCTTCCGAAGAATACACACCTTTTTCTGCAAACAGGTAATCCATACGAATCTTTATGAGGAGGTCAATATCCTCTTTAACCACTTTTCTTACTTTCATATTTTGCACCACCTTATATTTATAATCTTCAATTCGCACTTTTCTACGATTGCGACTTTCTCATCCATAATACTTTGACTTTCTCTCCTGCAATCTCGCCATCATATTCACTAAATACTTTAAAGCCTGATTTCTCATAAGTTTTTATGGCTCTTTTATTAAATTCAGCTACTCCCAGCCTTACATAATCACCTTTATATTGATGATGTTCTACTGCAAAATTAACACAAGCAGAAACAAATTCTTTTCCTAAACCTATTCCTGTTAAGTTAGGTTTTAACCCAAAACCAATCCACATTTCATAAAATACATCAGGATTATCTTTCACGGTGTCTATATCAACATAACCATCATCATCTGAATTTTCTTCAACCTCTCTAAAAAAATTTATAGTTAATTCCCCTACTAAAATTTCTTTTTCATTCAAAACTGCAAATTTACTGAAACCCCAATCTTTATTTTCCTGTAAATCTTCTGCCTCATTACAATAATCATATATAGAATATTCATTTTCATATTTCCATTCATTAATCATTGTTTTTGCATAATTATCATTCATAGGTACAAACTTAAACTTCATATTAAAACCCCTTAATAAATCTATCTTATATAATTAACATAATAAGTATCATATGGTTCTTTTAATACATATCCAAGCTTCTGAGCTAACTTAACAGACTCAAGATTAGCAGCATCCCAACTAGGATACTTCCCCTTGCTAATACAGTCTAAAATTAATGCAGCAGCTGCTATAGTTGCTAACCCTTTCCTTCTGTATTCTGGAAGTGTATCAACTTCAATTTCGATTCCTTCATCGTAAACACTATAAGATGACGCTGCCGATACAATCTTTTCATTATGCAAAATACAGAATCCAATGCCTATATTGATATAATCATCTATGGATTTAAACTGACTTGTAAAATCTTCTGATAACTCTTGTAGTGATGGATTTTTTGCTAAAGATTTATCTATTTTTTTTAACTCATATCCTTCAGGTAATGTTGATAGAAATGTATTTAAATGATCAACATCTAAATTCTTAATATCCCTTTTAAATCTATATCGTTGAAACTTTTCCATACGTCCCTTATGAATAATTTCTATACGTTTTTTCCACTCTTCAGTATCCACGATAACTAAAATATTCTCAGGCAAATTATATAGTAGTTCTTCTGCTTCCTTACTGTTAGGGTCTCCTGCATAAAATGCAAAAACCCCTACTATAACCTGTACAACTGTTGGTTTTTCAATGTCATCAGCCCAAGCTTTTCCCATATGTCCTTGAAGGCATGAAAGAATAAGTGTACAATCTATATTTTTAAAAACAGAACATAAATTTTTTCTTAAATTACTATCTACTTCATAGATCATTAAAATTTTCTCCTCATTTCAATTCAAATATTTCCCTTAACTTCATTTATAATTTCTTAGTTAAAAAATACTCCTTATGTCCTTTAGGGCTATCCTCTAAAATTCCAAAAACCTTATATCCATTCTTCATATAAAAGTCCGGACCTTGAAAATCGAAGGTATCTAGATGCGCTATATGACATCCTTGACTCCTTGCTGCATCCTCTGCCTCTTTCAAAAGTATTGAACCATATCCTCTATTGCGATAATCATCATGAATCCACAATGTGTCAATATAGAAAATATGCCAAAACACAGAGTAAGCTAATATTCCTCCTATGACCTCACCCTTTTCATTCTTAATACAACGATTTATCTTAATGTATGGCTCATCTTGCTCAAAGGGCTTAGACAGCTTGTTGTGTTCCATAAGCATATCATCAATGTAATCTACTTCTTCTTCATTAGGTATTTCTATTTTAATACTTTCTTCATTCATATTTATTTCCCCTTAATATATAAAGTTGAAAATAAGATTAATTAATAATTATTCAATCTTATTTCCTAATTAAAGAATTTAATCCTTCTATTTTAATATCATTTACCATATAGAAAAATGCTAAAACCCGCATGAACAGAACAACTAGTTAACTATTTATATATTTAAATAGTTATATATGGAACTATTTACCTATGCAAATAGTTCCATAGTTTCCTATGAAGCTATATAACTATTTACATAGCTCATAGGTAAAATTTAATTTTAAATCATGCATTGAATCAGCAATAAATTTTATTTTCTTATATTATTCACAAGGAAACTCCTTTTCACTTTGTTCAAATGAGTAAGTTCCCAGATCTAAATCGTAGATTTATATGGTCACTTATGCTCCTTCATTTAAGAAGCTGTACTGAGCCATGTATAAGTTATAGTAGAATCCTTTAAGTTTTAATAATTCTTCATGAGTTCCACTTTCTACAATTTCACCATCATCTACTACCATAATTTTGTCACAGTCTCTTATAGTTGAAAGTCTATGGGCAATTACAAAGGAAGTTCTTCCATGAAGTAATTTGTTTATACCTTTTTGAACTAATATTTCTGTTGCCGTATCTATATTAGATGTTGCTTCATCAAGGATAAGAATTCTTGGATTTGCAAGTAATGCTCTTGCAAAGGATATAAGTTGTCTTTGTCCTACTGAAAGCCTTGAACCTCTTTCGTTAACTTCTGTGTCATATCCTTTTTCTAATTTCATAATAAAATCATGGGCATTAACTGCCTTTGCTGCTGCTATGATTTCTTCATCAGTAGCATCTAATTTTCCATATCTAATATTTTCCTTAATAGAAGTTGAGAATAAGAATGTATCTTGAAGCATTATTCCCATTTGGCTTCTTAAGGAATAAAGATTGACCTTAGAAACGTCCTTACCATCAATTAAAACTTCCCCTTCAGTAGTATCGTAAAATCTACTGATTAAGCTAGTTATTGTAGTCTTTCCTGCCCCTGTTGGTCCAACTAAGGCGATATTTTCACCTGGTCTTATTTTAAAGTTTACATTGTGAAGTACCTGAACGTCTTTCTCATATTCAAATGAAACATTTTTAAACTCTACCGCTCCCTTAATAGTTGGCATATCTTCACTTCCCTCCATCTCATCAATGGTTGGTACTACATCCATAATTTCAAATATTCTCTCTGCTGCTGCAAAGTTAGTAACTAATGTATTGTAGTAAGAAGCTATATTTATGATTGGTCTCCAGAACATACTTGTATATGATATAAAAGCTATTATGGTTCCTATAGAAACTTCTCCACGTCTAGTTAAGGTTGCTCCATACCAAAACACTATGATAGAACTTATTCCAAAGGACATATCTATAAAAGACCAAAGCCAATCGTTGTATTTAACTGCTGATAAAAATCCATCTCTAACCTCACCTACAGCTTTTTCAAATTTCTTAGTAGTTTCTCCTTCAAAGGTGAAGTTTTGAATAATCTTTATCCCTGAAAAAGATTCATGGGTAAAGCCATTTAAATTGGAACGTTTTTGTCTAAATACCTGCCATTTAGCTCTAGCTTTTACCATCATTGTAGATACTACAACTGCAAGTACCGGTAAAATTATTATAGAAACTATAGCTAATTTTGCATTCATTACAAAAAGTATTACTCCGATAGCTATAAGATTTAGCGCCTGCGGTATAACTGTAGTAACAGATTTTGAAAACAGCTCTGAAAGAGAGTTTACGTCTCCAACAACTCTCGCTAAAATCTTTCCTACTGGTCTATCGTCAAAAAAGGAAAAGGAGAGTTTTTGTATATGAATATAAAGCTCTTGCCTTATAGTATGCAGTATACTGTGAGTGGTTTTATTCATTTGATAGGTAGATAATTTACTAGCATACATACCTATAACATTTATTCCTACTAACCCTAGACTTATAACTATAAGTCCTACTACATCTTTTACTTCAATATAATTATCTATAGCAATCTTTAAAAGCATAGGGCTTAAAAGCCCTGTACCCATTACTATAAGCATAAGAAAAAGTACTAAAGATACTTTTAACTTATAGGGTTTTACATATTTCACTAATCTTATTAGTATATCCCGACCCTTTAAACTATTAATTTTTTCGTCTTGATTAACTGAATTTTTAGCCATTCTAGCACCTTCTTTCTCTCTTAAAAGTTAGCCACATCTTCATCTGACAACTCTAAGAAATCTTTAAATTGAGTTTGATATATCTCAAAATACTTACCTTTTTTATTTAAGAGTTCTTGATGATTTCCTCTCTCTACTATCTTTCCATCTTCCATATATAAAATCATATCTGCATTTTTTACAGCTGATATTCTATGGGCAATGATAAAGGTAGTCTTCTTCGTGTCTCCATGATATAGATTTTTAAGTAATTGATACTCTGTTTCCATATCTAAAGCAGAAGTTGAATCATCTAAAATTAAAATTTTGCTATCTCTTATCAAAGCTCTAGCTATACATAATCTTTGCTTTTGACCTCCTGAGAGTCCAAGACCTCTCTCACCGATTAATGTGTCATATCCATCCTTAAGTCCATCTACAAATTCCTTTGCACATGCAAGCTCTACAGCCTTTTCTAGTTCTTCTTTAGTAGCATTGTTCTTACCATATTTAAGGTTATTCTCAATGGTATCAGAGAATAGAAAAGAATCCTGTGGAACTATAGAAATACTATCTCTTAAGGCTTTTAAGTTTACATCCTTAAGATTTATACCATCTAAAGTTATTTCTCCTTCTGTAGCATCATAGTTTCTTCCTAAGAGTGCCATTAATGTTGACTTTCCTGAACCTGTAGTACCCATAATAGCTACTGTAGATCCAGCTTTAATATTAAGATTTATATTATCTAATACATTCTTTTCTCCATAGGTAAAAGATACATTTTTAAGTGATAATTCACCTTCTATATTCTGTGGAACAATTCCCTCTTTAGAATTTTCAATAGTAGTGCTTACCTCTAAAATGTTGTTTATCTTTCCTGCTGAAGCCTTAGTTCTAGAGAATAGATTCATAAGCCATCCAAATTCTCTCATTGGCCATATAAGCATCCATAGATAACTAGTGAATGCCACCAATTGACCTACAGTAATCTTATTGTAGATTACTAAAATACCACCTACACAGGTTACAAGAACTACAGAAAGATTCCCTAAGAACTCCTCTAATGGGAAGAACTTAATCCATATCTTTGTATGTTCCATTTGTAAGTCAAAGTTTTTAGAATTGTATTTTAAGAATTTAAGAATTTCATGTTTTTCTCTTCCAAAAGCTTTAACTAGCTTAACTCCAGCAATATTTTCTTGTGCCGTAGTATTTAGCTCTGCAATGTGGTCACTTATTCTGTCATATACATCATCAATCTTCTTTTCAGATTTTATGGTGATATATGCTATTATTGGCATAGTAGAAAGAGCTACTAAGGTAAGTGTTGGACTTATCCTTAATAATAGAACTGAAGCTATGCCAAAGTAGGCTATATTTTCTATTAAAAGCCTAAATCCAAAGCCCATAATGTCCATTATATTATCTGCATCTTCCCCAACCCTTGACATTAATTCACCAGTGTTTACTTTGTCAAAGTAAGAGAAGGACAGTCCTTCAATATGCTTAAATAAAGTTTCCTTTACTTCCTTAGAAATAGTTATTCCTAAATAATCAAATAGATACTCCTTTAAATATCCAAAGAAAAACTTTATTAATGATATACATCCTATAATAAACAATATTTTATTTATAATTTCATAGTTTTTACCACGAAGTACATCATCTATAAATATTTCAGTTACATAGGGAATTGTTAAATCTGCTGAAATTACCAGAATCATTGAAACTATACCAAATATAGCTACCCCTAAATGATTTTTTACATAACTCAAGATTTTTTTCACTTGAATCCCTCCTTCAATGTGGTTATTATTATTAACCTCTTATGTTTTAATGTGTAAAATTAGTATCTACAAGCCACCTCTTAGTCATAATACTTCCTCCCTTTTGTCCTATAATCCCCAATCATGTTAAACTCTGCTGTCTATAAGTTTGCTATAGATATAATTAAAAATAAAAATAAAAAAGTCATAGTCCTATACCTCTTGGTATATAGGACTATGACTTAAATCATCTATAGCGTGAATAATACTAAGGATTTAATCCTTAAATATTAAAATTCATTTTAGGCTTATGTATATCTTACTTATCTTAGTATAAATAATTGTATTAAAAGCCTTATAAATATATAAAAAGTCCCGGGTTACCCTAGGACTTTTCTCACAAAATAGTTTGTTAAAAATCAATCTTTTAAACCTATATTCTGAGGCAGGGTAATATTCCAAATATTAAATTGTAAAATGTGATTATATGCACCATTAATATTGCCAGCGCCAATATTGACTCTAGCATTAACTCTATTTCTATTCATTTCACTGATTACTAATAAATTGTTTAACATTTTCCTACCTCCTTTTTCAAAATTTATTTTCTAGTTTTATTTAGTTTTACTAATTTTTACTACCCTTTTATTATATACAATTAATATAAATAATGTCAATGACTTTTTCTAAATTTTTTGAATTTATAAAATATAACCTCTATTCAATATAATTTTATGAAAAATAGCCACTATTAAATAGTGGCTAAGAAATCAAAATTTTAAATGTATAAACCATATTATATATTAAAATTTTACCTATCATTTAAAATGTAATTATAAATTAGAATTCTGATGCTAAATTAGTTAATGCTTTATCACATACTCTATATACAGTCCATTCATCCATTGGTATTGCTCCAAGTTGCTTATAGAATTTTATTGATGGTTCATTCCAATCAATACACCACCATTCAAATCTACCGCAATCTCTTTCTACTGCTAATTTAGCTAAGAATGAAAGAAGTGCTTTTCCCATTCCTTTTCCTCTCATTTCAGGTCTCACATATAAATCTTCTAAATATAAACCTGGTTTACCTGTGAAGGTTGAGAAGTTGTGGAAAAATAATGCAAAGCTTACTGGTGTACCTTCATACTCCCCAATTACTACTTGAGCTGCCTTTCTTACAAATAATGATTCCATTAAAATTTCTTCAGTAGCAACTACTTCATTTAAAAGCTTTTCATAATCTGCTAATTCCTTTATAAATTTTAGAATTAAAGGTATATCCTTCTCTTCAGCAAATCTTAAAGTATAATTTTCTACTTTAGTTTTTATTGTACCTTCCATATTAAAAATCCCCCTATAATACATCTTTATATTTTGAAAGTTAATAAACTTTCTATAATTATATTAACCCTTTACATAGGAGTTTGTAAATATGCTTTTATTTATACTTAGATAAGTCCCATTTGCTTGTGGTAGGTCTTTCCCTTATTTCTTTTGATATATTCTTTGTTAATAACACAAAAAATATAAAAGATACTCCTGAAATTAAAAAATATTTCTTAACGTATTCTTTATTTCCTTCAATAGTTAATTTAACAGAATTTATATCTATTTCTTCATATTCCTCTTTTTCATTATTAACCATGTACTCTAAAGTATCCTCTGCCTCTATTATTTTAATACCAATAAAAGTTCCATTTCCAGCAAACCATACCATTATACAAATAAGTATGGCAATACATCCATTTTTAAATCTACTTTCAGATAATCTGTAATTAATAAGTATATTTTTTACCATATAAATTACTGTTATGAAAACTAATAACATATTTAGTCCTACTATTATATACATGATATCCCCCTTAACATTTTAATACAATTATACCATATATGTAACAATGTATATATATGGTATGAAAATATCCTAGGCATTACTACCTAGGATATTTTACTATTTCCTTATTTTATTTATTATTTATTCTATTTACTAAGTCTTGTACAGCTGCTTTATTAACCTGTCCACCAACTTCTACTATTTTCTTAACTAACATCTTATCTGCTAAAGACTTTTGTTTATCAGATAAATTAGAATTAGTTATTATAACTGGTGAACCTGTTTTAGCTGCTAGAGGTGCAACTACTAGAGAATCTACTAACTTCATGCTTTCAGTTACATACATATTCTTTTGCTCTTTTGCAAATAATTTTTCTATAACTAATGCATTAGTTTCGTATCTATTTGCCCCTCCTATCCTATTTTTAGATATATCCTCAGATGTGATTTTATTTAAATCTTTCATAACTGAGTCCTTAACTACACTTTCTCCACCTATAACATAAGCTGATTTAAGTTTTTGATTCTTAAGCCATGATAATACTTTCTTAGGAACCTTTTTGGCTTCAACTAATATTATTGGAGTCTTATCTGTAGCTGCTTTAGATGAAATAGTTAATGCATCTGCTGGAGCATATCCACCTGCTACATAGATATTTTCAACATTCTTTTGTCTATCTATTTGTGTAGCCACTGCTAGTGAAGTTTCATATCTATTTGCTCCACCTAATCTTACTACATCAATTCCCATCTTAGCCATCTCTTTAACTGTAGCTTCAGATATAACACTTGTTCCACCTACTACATAAACTGTTTTAACATCTAATCTCTTTAATTCAGTCTTAGTAGCTTCAGTTAATTTACCAGCTTCAGTTAATAATATTGGTGCATCGTAGTTTGCTGCAAGAGGTGCTGCTACTAAAGCATCAGCATAAGCTGTTCCATTAGCTATTACAGCCATATCTGAATTCTTCCAACCAGTCTTACTAACTTCTACTGCTGTTGCATATCTATCTTTTCCATATAATCTACCAGTAGACTCAACAATCTTTTTAACCTTTTTAATAGTTATTTCTTTAACAGTTGTATTTCCTGCATCATCTATAGCTTCAACAGAAATCTTATTTTCACCTTCAGCTAATTTTACTTCATAAGCTAAATCATATTTAGCACTTTCTAAATCATTAAAGTATGACCAATCTGGTGCTATTGTTTTAACAACATTACCATTTACCTTAACTTTTAAGCTTGGTAGGTTATCGTTTATTTTACCAGAAATAATTACTGAATCTTTAGTAGTTTCAGATGGTACAGCTTCAAGATTAACTACTGGTGCTGTGGTATCTACAAATATTTTATGAGCAAATTCTATCTTATTATTTGCAGCATCTACAGCTGCAACCATAATACTATGATATCCATCTTTTAATTCTACTTCTGTTGAGAAGTTCCAAAGACCACTATGCGTATCAAAGGTTAATGGTACATTCTTTCCATTTACAGTAAACTCAGATATAGATGAAGCATCCTTTACAGTACCTTCAACAGCTACCTTTCCACTATTTGATACTCCAAAGAATTTTGGTCCAGTAACCATTACTGTTGGAATTGTAGTATCTCCTTGTACTGCTCCTGTAGGCTCTTTATATTCTCCTGCAGTTGCCTCTGTTACTTTAATAGATGTTTTATTTTGTGCATAATCATAGATTTCTACAGAACATTTTTTATAATCTAACTTGCTTAAATCAAATTTTCCTGTTGCATTTTCTTCTACTGCTTTACCATCACTAATAAGCACATATTTAAAAATATGACCCTTATTATTGTCTTCTGCAATTACTTCTAATTGTTTAGTATCCTTATTATAATTAACTTTATTAACTACAGGGGCCTTTGTATCAACATTTACTTTAAAGTCAAAGTTTTGCCATTTAGCATTTTCATAATCTACTTTTGCTTTAACTCTATAAGTATATTCACCATCTGAAACTATCTTATTGTTAACAGTTCCATCCCAAGTAGCATCTTTACGGATACTATACTTATCATATTTTCCATCGTGGTAATGTTTTCCTACTTTAAAATCTTGAGTTAAATTTCTTATAACTTTTCCATCTTTATCTAATACCTCTATATCTAGTTCCTTCATATTTCTTAAGTAAGAAAGAACAGGTAATATTGTATCATTTGCTCCATCACCATTTGGAGAGAATGCAATTTTATTTCCATCTGCCTTTTCACCTGATAAATCTACACCTAGGAAATCTATATTATCATTAACTATAGATGTAACTCCATAGAAAGATGCTCTTTTTGTTTCATAGATTGATGCATCTATAGCTGGAGCTTTGTCCCATTCACCTTTAAATCCTAAATATGGAATACTTAAAGTTGGGTTTGTATCTGTAGGATCAGTTAAAGTTACAAATCCTTCTACATATCCACCATTTACAAAAACTTCTTCAATAGATTTTTTATTCATTCCAGTTATAGCATTGTTTAGATCCACAGTAGCAGTAATTTGAGTTTTACCCTTTGCAGCTACTTTAATTGAATTATTACTAAATGATATTGGGAATTTTTTAGTGCCTTTATTAATTATATTTTGAGCTTCTAAGTAAGTGTATTGTTCATCAACTAAATCTGTTTGAACAGTACCTGCCACATTATAAGTTAATTCTTTGTCACTAAAATTTTGAACTTCTATAGTAAATGTAGCACTATTACCTTTAATCTCTTTTAGATTAACCTTACATTCACCAGTGGTTGTATCTGTAACTATGGCAGGTGTGGTTGTAGACGCTTGAAGATCCATAACTCCTGCACCTTGTCTTCTAGGTGATGTATAGTTAGGTCCTGCAACAACGCCTTCTGCCTGATTTGGTCCATTGTCTACATGAGCTACAGCTGTACTCATCATTAACTTTTTAGCCATTTTAGCTCTTGCTTCACCAGTTAATTTAAATTCTTTATCTACTCTTTGAAGTACTAGGGCTGACCCACCAGCTACATGTGGTGCTGCCATAGATGTACCACTCATATTTCCATAATTATTATTATTAAGTGTTGACCATATATTTCCACCAGGGGCAGTAATTTCAGGTTTAAACTCTAAATTTGGAGTAGTTCCCCATGATGTAAAATCTGACATACTTCCTTTAACTGTATTAGGAACTGATACAGTGTTTCCATTTGCTACAACCTTAACTTCTGAAGTTTTTAGTTGTTTTGCAATTTTAGCACCATATGAATTTCCTATAAACAACGCTGGAATTGTTCCGCCTTCTGGATACATCATACTTATAAGTCCTTCTCCACCACCAGCATTATTATAAACTACAACCGCAGTAGCACCTGCTGCTTCAGCATTAGCTATTTTATCTGTAAAATTATATCCACCACGTTCAATCAAAGCTAAATTACCTTTAACTTCTGCTGGGAAATGTTCTGGTAATCCACCTAGTCCACAATCTACAGCTTTTAGTTCTTTTCCTTTAAATACAGATAAAATATCTGTTCCTGATAAAGTGTATGGAGCTATATTCTTTTCTCCATCAATTGAAAACTCTAATCCAAATCCAGTAACAACATTGTTTTCTATAGATGCTACTTGAAGAGAATCTGTTGCTAACCCTGGAGAACCAACAACACCATAATCAGGATTTTCAGTATATGGATTATCATGCCCATCTCCAAACACGTTAGAGTTTCCTGCTGATATTGCCATAACTACACCATTATCTACAGCTCTATTAACAGCAACTTGTTCTAAATCTGTATCATCTACAAAGGATGCTGTTGAACCTAAACTCATATTAATAACATCTGCACCAAGTAGTACTGAATCATCTATAGCCTTAACTATAACATCACCAAAGGTAGAAGCCATAGATGGATCATTACCAAATACTTTCATGGCAAGAATTTGTGCTTCCGGAGCAACTCCTTTGATTCCATCCTTGCTAGTATCTCCATTAGCTCCTACTGTTCCTGCAACGTGCATACCATGCATTGAAGCATCTGGACCTAAATCTAAGATTTCTTGATTATTATCCATGTAGTTATATCCATATGGAACCTTTGAAGTTCTATAAGTACCTGGTAATTTCTTTTCCTTAGATATAGCTTGTACTTCATCTGATTGAAGCTCAGCTTTACTTTGATCTGTAAGAACCATATCTCTATGTGTTGAATCCACACCAGTATCAATAACTGCTACTACTGTACCTTCCCCATTGTAACCACTAGCCCAGGTTTGCTCCGTTTTTATGATTTCACCACTATTATTCATCATAGGCTCTGGTCTTTCATATTCATTAGCAATAGTAACTGACTTAACTCCAGCCATACTTTCAAGATTTTTAGCTTGTCCTAGCGTAGTTTTCATACTAAATCCATTAGCTACATTAGTGAAGCTATTTATAACTTCAAATTTAATTCCTTTAGAACTCATCTTACTTTGTAAAGAGCGTTGTTCTTTTAAAACTTGGTTTTGAAGTTTACCAACTTCAAATTTACTCATTTCATCAAGTTTTATACCCTTTTTAGTAGCCTTTTCAAGTACAGCCTCACTGTCTAATTCTACTATAATTCTAACTTCATCAGAGTCCTTAATTGTTTGTAGTGCTGGCTCTTGTTTTATCTGAGCCTGTAACACCATTAGTTTTTCTTTGCTTTCTCCCAAAGACTTAACTAGTTCGTTAGGCGATGCAAAAGCTGTCATTGTTGAACCTAACACTAAAGATAGAGCTAGTCCAACAGATATGCCCTTTTTAAAGTTCATTAAATTACCCCCTTGATATATAATTTTCTTAACCTTATATGATATGCATATAAACTTATTAACTTGTGTTAATTGTTTTATATACTTTTAAGAATATATTAACAGTATAAGAATTTATTTCAATAAAAAAATTATCTGATTTTTCTTCCATAAACACTAATCTATTACATAAAAATACTTTTTATTGTTTTTTTATCCATGTATTTGGTATTTTTTCAACATGTAAATCCACAATAATCCAAATATCTACATTATTTCGAAAATAAAGTATAACAAAAATTTTAATTTCGTATACCTAATCATTCTTAATTTTATTTACAATTTATATTTTGTTAACTATATATTCATTGATTTTATAATCAAATTATGATTTAAAATCACATTGATTTATTATATATTCATCCATTTTATCTATTATTAAGTATAAATAAGCCATCTTATATAGTATAATAAAATGCATAATATACTAATTATTGCTTACCCTACTATTTAATAAATAATTAAGGAGAGTTTTATATGAATCCAAATAAAAACTTACTAATAAAAAATGCTGTTCATGAAAGTTATAAAAGCATAGCTCTCGGTAAGACAGATAAAAATAGTTGCTGTAGCACTAGTAAAATATCTCTTAAAAAGTCCGCAGTGGAAATTTCAAATAAAATAGGGTACTCTGAAGAAGAAATAAACTCTGTACCTTCAGGAGTAAATATGGGACTTGGCTGTGGTAATCCTCTTTCTATATCTAAGTTGAGTCCTAATGAAACTCTTTTGGATTTGGGAAGCGGCGGTGGATTTGATTGTTTTCTAGCTTCAAAAAAAGTTGGTCCTACGGGTTTTGTAATTGGAGTTGATATGACTCATGAAATGTTAAGAAAAGCTCGAATGGCAGCCTCTCAAAACGGCTATAAAAATATAGATTTTAGACTTGGCGAAATTGAAAACTTACCTGTAGCAGACAACATTGTAGATGTAGTTATTTCTAACTGTGTTATAAATCTATCTCCAAATAAACAAAGGGTTTATGATGAAATATATAGAGTTCTAAAACCTGGTGGACGTATTGCAATTTCTGATATAGTTTTAATGAGGGAACTTACAGAGGACATGAAGGCGGATGAATCTTTATATTGTGGGTGAGTTACTGGTGCTTCTTCAGTTGAAGAATTAGAAGTATACTTAAAAAACTCAGGTTTTAAAGAAATTAATATAACTACTAAAGCTGTTCCTAAGGAATATGAGGAAAAGTGGGGACATAATCTTAAAGTTGGAGAATACATAATGTCTTCATATATAAAAGCATTTAAATAATACTTAAATAAAAAATGATTAGAGTTAATTGACTCTAATCATTTTTACACTAAAAATGTTATATCATTTATTAAATTTTAATACTACCATTATAATTATCTACTATTTAAAATTGAAATACATTCTTTTGTAGATACTAATTGTTGTTCACCATTTTCCATATTTTTCAACAGAATTTTATTAGATGTTTTCTCATCTTCTCCAATAATAATAACATATGGTATAGCTAATTTATTTGCATATTTCATTTTCTTAGCAAACTTTCCACCTTCAAGGTAAATATCAACCTTAATCTCAGATTGTCTTAATTGATTACAAACTTCAATACCATAATCAAAATCTTCATCCATTGGTATCACTAAAACATCTATAAGTGAATTACTATCTAAATCTATAATATTGCTTTCCATAAAACTCCAAAATAATCTTGTTAATCCAATAGATATACCAACCCCTGGAAGTTTTTTATCAGTATAGAACTGGGCTAAATCATCATATCTCCCACCTGAACACACTGAACCAAATTCCGGATAATCATCTAAGAATGTTTCATATACTGTTCCAGTATAATAATCTAATCCTCTAGTTATCTTAAAGTCAATTACATAATTTTTATCCGGAATTCCAAAAGCTTTTATATACTTATTTACAGTTTCTAATTCTTCAACACCTTCTAAAAATCTTTCGTTGGTCACTGAACTATTTTTTAAGAACTGAATCTTCTCCTCATTGCTACCTTCTATAGTTATAAATTTAATAACCTCATCTATTCCTTCACTGGTTATTATATATTCCTCTAATTCTTCTCTGACCTTGGCTTCTCCAATCTTTTCAATTTTATCTACAACTCTTAATACCTCTATATAATTATCTATATTTAAACTTCTTAAAAATCCATCTAGGATTTTTCTATTATTAATTCTTATTTTAAAGTTATCAAAGCCTAACTCTTTAAATATTTTATATATAGTACTAGGAATCTGAGCATCATTTACTATGCTTAATGCTCCATTGCCAATTACATCTACATCACACTGATAAAATTCTCTAAATCTACCCCTCTGATTCCTCTCACCTCTATAAACTTTTCCAATTTGATATCTTTTAAATGGAAAGGCTATTTCTTCCATGTGTTGAGCTACATAACGTGCAAGTGGTACTGTTAAGTCAAATCTTAATGCCATCTCTGTACTACCCTTAGTTAAAGTATATATTTGCTTTTCTGTGTCTCCACCAGTTTTAGCAAGTAATACTTCACTTTTTTCAATTATAGGAGTGTCTATAGGTAGAAATCCAAAAGACTCATAATTTCTTCTAATGACATCATAAACATTATTAAATGCTACTTGCTCTCTTGGAGTAAGCTCCATAAATCCTGGCAATATACTAGGCTTTGTTATTTTTGTACTCATATCAATCTCTCCTTAATTTATAAAACTTATATAATATTTATCTGAAAATCTGAAGCTTTCATACTATAAAAAAATCTCTAAAGACAACTAGTATCCTTAGAGATATAAAACTCAATAACTCCATAGATACATTTGCCTTCGCACAAATAGGCCCTATCTATGGCTTAATTTTAAAACCATAATTATAAGACCTTGCATCTATGATGATGTTCATATTTTCTATTTGACAAGTATTTCACTACAACCATCTCCTGTGTAAATAAATCCTATTATAAACAATTTATCATTTAATATATTTCATGTCAATAATTTTAAATGACTTATACTCTAATTCTTATATACAATCCTGTTTATTAATCTAAGGATTTAGATAATCCATCTCTTCTATTTCCATTTCGACCAATAACTGTGTCGGCTGTAATTAGAGAATTTAGAACTGACTCCTCTACAGCTTCTGCAGCTGCTCTAAAAAAGAAGTCGATATAATTTTCATTAATTACATTAACTTTACTAGTTACACATTCCTCATAATGTTTAATTTTATTAGCTGTACTAAAAGCAATTGCTATATCACCACTTCCATTTCCAAGATAAGAACCTAATCTTGTTATACCCACAATACTTCTCTTTGCCACTCTTTTCAATTGTCTTGGTGATAGCGGAGCATCTGTAGCTAAAATTATCATAATAGATCCCTTTTCCAAATTATCTATATTACAGTTTGTATTAGTTATATTTACACCTATATTATTCTCATATAACATAGGTTTTATATCATTGTTATTAAGTATAAAATCTTCCTTGATTCCAAAATTCGATAATACCAATGCACCTAGTGTATATTCTTCATCTTTTATATTTATTTTTCTAGAAGAAGATCCTATGCCACCCTTATACCCAAAGCAACTCATTCCAGTTCCTGCTCCTACTGCTCCTTCTAAAAAATCTGTAGATGCATTATTTATACTTTCAAATACGTGCTCTTCTTTAACATGAAGCCCTCTAATATCATTTAGATACCCATCGTTACATTCTCCAACTATAGGGTTAATAGTTCCTGTTTCAACACCTATATCAGTGTTTATTGAAAGCATATATCTAACTAATCCTTGACTTACTGTCCCTACATTTAAAGTATTTGTAAGCATAATTGGTGTTTCAATTGTTCCAAGCTCCTCTAATTGTATAGTTCCTACAGTCTTTCCAAAACCATTTATTACGTGAACAGCTCCATATACTTTATCCTTGAATAGATTTCCATCATGGGGTAATATAGCTGTTACTCCTGTGTTTACATCTCCATCTTTTAATGTAACATGACCTACCCTTACTCCTTTTACATCAGTAATCTTATTTTTTTCTCCCCTTGGTAATTTTCCTACAGTAACTTCATAATCTCTAATTCTCTTCATTATTTCCTCCTAAATTCAAATCACTTATTATAACACTCTATACACTTATCTATATATTTTTAAATAATGACTTATTAAATATTCATCTTCTTAATTTTACTATATTATTTTTCTAAATTTCAAAGTTTTATAATTATTTTCCACTTTTATCTTCAAAGGCATATATGTTCATTGAAAGGAGTTGATACTATGGCAATAACAAATACTAAAAATAATACAGCCTTAGTTATTAAATATACAAAGGGGCAAAATCAGGATGGTAGTCCAAAAATTCAAAGTCAAAAATTTTCAAAGGTAAGTGGATCTGCTACTGATGAAGAAATCTACAATCTGGGCATAGTAATTGGATCTGTACTAATAAGTGAACCTACAGAAATTAAAAAACTAGATGATTATACTTTGAATGAAGGCTAAAGATAAAAAATTTCTACTCTCTCATAATTATAATTCTAAAAAATAAGGAGGATTAATAATGGAAAAAAAATTAGTTATGACCTTTAAGGATGAAACGGAAAATAAATTTAATCTTACAGTTAACTCTGTTAAAGATAGTATATCACCTACAGAAATTAACAATATAATGGACTATATTATATCAACTGAAATATTTAAAAGCAAAAATGGAAAATTAGTTTCTAAAACTTCTGCTATAACTGTAGATACTAACACCACTGAACACCCAGTAGGTAACTAAAAAGGAGTGATAAACACGAGGGTACTTTTTCAGTATCTCCGTGTTTATATCACTCCCTTTTTATATTTTCATTTCCTTTCACCTGTATCTCTTGCTATAAGCTAAAATTAATTACTATATAATGTCTAAATCTAATTCATTTCTTAACATATCTTCGTAGGTTTCTCTTTTACATATGAGCCTTGGTCCTAATTTTCCAACTAAAACCACTGGCGCCTTAGGAATCTTATTATAATTACTACTCATGGAATAGCAATAGGCTCCTGTAGAAAGTACTGCTAATATATCACCTTTTTTTACCTTTGGAAGACTTATATCATTAATTAATACATCTCCTGATTCACAACATTTACCAGAAATAGTAACCATAGCTTCTTCATTATTTTCTACATTATTGGCTATTAATCCTTGATACTGTGCACTATATAATGATGGTCTTATATTATCTGTCATTCCCCCATCTACAGATACATATTTTTTAATATTAGGAATTTCTTTAACTCCTCCAATAGTATATAAAGTGATTCCACTATTTCCAACTATACTTCTACCTGGTTCTATTATTATATTAGGATTTTTCATCTGTAATTTTCTACTACAACTCTCTACTTCATTTAAAATTCCAGCACAATATTCCTCTATAGTTTTGGGATCGTCACCTTCACCATAATATATACCAAAACCTCCACCTAGGTTAAGTTCTGTCATACTAATTTCAAAATGATTATTAATATTATTCATTAAATTAATCATAATCCTTACAGCTTCTCTATATGGTTCTATATCAAATATCTGCGATCCTATATGACAGTGAAGTCCTTTTAAATTTATATTCTCAAGCTCACTTATACTCTTTACTACTCTAAATATATTATCCTCCAAAAGAGTAAATCCAAACTTAGAATCAATCTGTCCAGTCTTGATATATTCATGAGTATGTGCCTCAATTCCCGGAATTATTCTAAGTAATATATCCTGAGTTTTTCCATAAACCTCACATATATTATTAATATTCTCTAATTCCATCATATTGTCCACAATAAAGGTTCCAACACCCGCTTTTATTCCTAGTTTTATCTCTTCAATAGTTTTATTATTTCCATGAAAATATACTTTATCCATAGGAAATTCACTGACTATAGCAGTGTAAATTTCTCCTCCTGATACAACATCCAGGCATAGGCCTTCATTCTTCATAACTTGAACAATAGCCTTAGTTAAAAATGCTTTTCCAGCATAGGCTACTTTGTTATCATTTATTTTTGCACCCATAGCTTTCATATATCTTCTACAGTTATCTCTAATTTGCTCTTCATCCATGACGTAAAGAGGAGTTCCAAATTTCTTAACCAGCTCTAAAGTATTAATTCCACCCACAAAAAGATTGTTTTCTTTAACGTTCATTGTTCCAAATAAGTTCATAGTAAATTCTCCTTTCAGCTCCCCACTATAAGTTTATGAGAGTAATATTTATTTGGGTACTTATGTACCAAAAATAAAAAAAGGCGGACAAAGGAACACCCTTGTCACGCTCAATTTAATTCACTATGAACACAACAGGTGTTACTTTGTAGCTCTCCACTATTTTCATAGTGGCAGTATAGCACATATTTTGTACTATCCCAGAGAATATCCTTGCCAGGTTATTCTCTTCGGCTTTTCTCCCCTTTCTTCTTGTATCATCGTGTGCCCACTTCTCAAGAATACTTTTGGTAAAAGCTCCTCTACCCTAAATAACATCTCTTAATTATCTAAATTTAATTTTAATACTTATTGGGATAAATATTTTAATTTTCTTAATAATATAATACTCAACAAACATAGTCAATACTTATTTAACATATTTTTTAATGTAACATATACATTTTAAACTCTACTTCTCATATTTTGTATTTATTACATTATTTTCTTGATATAATTCTTAACTAATCATATAATTTGTATATAATATTATATACTATATTTAGGAGGTGTTTCTATGGGAATAAATATTGTACTTTTAATTGTTGCATCCTTATTCTTTGGTATTGGAATATGCATAAGTAAATTAAAGTGGTATTGGCTAATCTCAGGATACAACACTATGAATAAAGAAGAAAAAGCAAATGTGGAAATTGAAACCTTAGGAAATTATATGAGTAAAACATTCTTTTTTATCTCTAGTTTGAATATTGTAGGATTTCTATTAAATTATTTTTTTAATATTTCTTTAGCTATTTTTATAGTTCTAACTGTAATTGTACTACTGTATTCTATTTATTATTGTCAACGCTTTGACCATAATCCAAACTCTAGTAAAGAAACAAAAATTGTATTAGTAATAGTTATATTTATTATGTTGATAACTTGTATACCTATAATGGCTATTGGTTATTCCTCAACTAAAGTAACAATCACTGATACTTCTATAAAAATATCTAGTGGAGTTAATGCTTCAATTCCAAAGGATAAAATAAAAAGTATTTCCTTAGTAAATGAAATGCCTAAAACTCTTATTAGGACAGGTGGCATAGGCATGGGTAGAATTCAAAAAGGAAGTTATAGTCTAGAAAATGATATTAAAGCTAAGCTATTCCTAGCTAGTAAAGATGGTCCCTTCATTGAAATCATATTGGACTCAAGCCCTTCCCATTATTACATTAACTACAAAGATTCAAAAAATACTAAGACAACCTATGATGATATTATAAATAAATTAGACTTAGATAAATAATACCATAACATGAATTTTTATTATAACACAACTACCATATATACAATATATTACTAGTATTATTTTATGTAATTCTACAAATGATAATATTACTTATATTAAGGAGGAAGTATTATGTCTAAAAATTCTTGTAAAACTAAAAATAAAAAAACCACTTCACTAAAATCTGATCCAATATCCCCTAAATACCAAGAAGGTATTAAAAATAAAGCTAATGAGCATTCTCCATACGGAGAAAATGAGCCTTCTACTCATACTACCTTTAGATAACTTTAAGGAAACCACCTATAAATAATTTAATAATTTTTATAAAATGTTAAGCATACACTCATAAGTGTATGCTTAACATTAATTCTTAACTTATTTAAAATAGTTACTACTTTATAAATAAAAAATTTATATTTTTTCTTCTACTTCACTATTTGATAAAAGATTATTATTTAAAGTTCTCTTATAGAATATAGTAAAACATATTATAGTAGTTACTGATGCAATTATATCTGCTACAGGCTCTGCTGTAAGTACTCCTTGAAGCTTGCCTGCATCCCCTTCAAAAAACATAGGTAGTATAAATATTAATGGTATTAATAAAATTATCTTTCTAAGCAAAGCAAGAACTAGAGATATCTTGGCTTTACCAAGTGCAAGGAAAGTTTGTTGACAAGCACTCTGCGCACCAAAAATAAATATCCCGGCAAAGAATATTCTAATACTCCATGCAGTAATGGCTACAAGTTCAGGCTTATTGTTAAATATACCTACAAAAACTGTAGGGAATAGTAGTAAAGACGCCCACATTATTGTAGTATATGTTAGACAGCTAGTAATCAACAATTTAAATGTTTTTTTAACTCTATCCATTTGTTTACTACCATAATTATAGCTTATAATTGGTTGCGCGCCTTGAGTTAATCCCATAAGCGGCAAAAATATAATTTGCATTATACTACTCATTATAGTCATAGCTCCTACCGCTAAATCTCCACCATAGATTTTAAGTTTATTGTTTAAGGATATTAAAACTAAGCTTTCCGTAGCTTGCATTATAAATGGAGATACTCCAAGGGCAATTATTCCAAGAACTACTTTAGTATCTGGAACTATATACTTCTTTCTTATTTTAAGAATGCTTTTCTTTCCAAATAAAAAATATAATACCCATATTGCTGATACTGCTTGGGCAAGTAATGTAGCAAGAGCTGCTCCCTCAACTCCCATATTAAAACCAAATATTAATATAGGGTCAAGAACAATATTTATTACTGCACCTACCATTACTGTAATCATACCAGTTTTAGCAAAACCCTGGGTATTTATAAAAGGATTCATCCCAAGAGCTATTTGCACAAAAACAGTTCCTATAAGATATATAGTTAAATAGTCATTGGCAAACCCAATAGTATTTTTACTCGCACCAAATGCCCAAAGTATAGGTTCTTTAAATGTTAAAAATCCAATAGTTAAAATGATACCTATTACAACTAGAGTAGAAAAACTATTGCTCAATATTTTTTCAGCACCATCATTGTCTTTCTCTCCCATTTTAATAGCAGCTATAGGTGCTCCTCCCATTCCTATAAGAGCACTGAATGCCGATATAATCATAATTATAGGAAATGCAACTCCAACGCCAGCCATAGCTAAATCCCCATTTGGAATTCTTCCAATAAAAATTCTATCTACCATGTTATATAAAACATTCACAAGTTGAGCAACGATAGCTGGAAGTGCTAGCTTAAATAACAAACTTCCAACCTTATCTTTTCCTAAATCCACATTATTTTTTGACATTTAATCATCCCTTCTTAACTTATTAAACTTTAGCTCTCAATACCCTAATCTTTATTCAAAATAAGGGATTATACTGCCTTGTACTTTCAATTATTTTTAGCCCCTTAATGCAATATGATACTACTTATATATATTATTAAAGCTTAATTAAGTATTTTAATATTTTTTAAATCTAACTATGTATTTAAGAAATATAATAAATAAGCTACCTAAGAATAATTATCCAAAATCTTATTCTTAGGTAACCTTAAATTTTTAATTATATTATATTATTTTTTATTTTTCATTATTAAATATGGTGAATAGATCTTTTATTTTTAGTCTATTACCTGTATGAAGTATTACTACAGAGTATACTCTAGCTGTAAATAGAGTCAAAACTACAATTGTTGCTATTAATATTAATAATGAAACTCCCATTTGAACTATACCTACTGTTTCTGACAAAATCATAGATGGTATATAAAATGGTGCTGAAAATGGTACATAGGTTGCAATGGTTCCTATCACTGATTCTGGTGACATTATTGCTGCATATGCTAGGTAAAAACCTATTATTGAAATAAATGATACTGGCATTATAGCTGTATTTAAATCTTCTAACTTACTTATAGTTGCACCAACTAAAGCATTTATAACAGCATATAATACATATCCTAATATGAAGAACAGTATTATTAATACTACTTGTATCATCGGGATTTTTCCAAGTACTGCTGATATATCGAATATATTTGCAGATGTATCTATAAACTTCTTAACTATAGCTCCACTTCCTATAAAGGATATATAGGCAGTTAGTAATATAGATGCAAACTGAGTTATTGCTAAGAATCCCATACCAACACACTTACCTACAACAAGTTCCATTGGTTTAGTTGATGTAAGTAATAATTCCATTACTCTTGAGGTTTTCTCTGCAACTATAGAACTGGCAACCCAATATCCATAAAAATAAATTATATAGAATAGTAGCATACATGCTACCATAGGAAATACCATTTTTATTATCATATCTTCCAAGGTATCATCCTCATCACCTGCAGTAAATACTTGAGTGTTTATAGGTGTAGATAATTTTCCTAGATCTTCTTGTGATACTCCAGCCTTAATTAATCTACTATTATTTAAAATACTAGATATAGTTTCTGCTAGTATTTGTCCATCCTCTGAAGATACGGCATCACTAGTGGGTGTTATTACCTCAACGTAATATCCTATGTTCTCATTACTAATAGAAACTAAAACCATCTTATCTTCTAAAGTTTTAAGTTTTTCTAATATAGTCTCTCTACTTTCTGTAGCCTTTTTTAAATTTAAATTTGGAAAAGCTACTTTTAATCCGGATTCTAAATCTACCTTTAGGTCAGAATCATTCATATAATAAGCAGTCTCTATTCCAATTTTTTTGATATCATTAGTTGCTTCTTTACTGTCATCATCCTTACCAAAAATTGCAGGAATAAAGTTTACTAATGATGTTAATATAAGTACTGCTATCAATATTATGGTGGTAGAAATCTTGAATGCCTTCCCTTTAACTTGTTGCGCTACAGTAAATTTTGTAACCTTCCAAAAATTATCCATACTCAATTCTACTCACCTACCTTTTCAATAAATATTTCATGAAGAGTTGGTTCCCTAAGCTCAAATCTAATAACTTGAATATTTCTACTTAATATTTCTTTAAGTAAACTTGTAGCTTCATCTTCACTATTAATACTTAACTCTATACAATCTTGATTTTCATTTAAAATTTTCATATTAGCTTTTTCCAATAGTTCTTTTATATCTCCATCACAATTTAAAATTAAGTGATTTCTTCCATAAGATTTTTTAATCTCTTTTAAGTTACCACTTAACACAGTTTTGCCTTTATTAAGTATAACAAGATTCTCACAAAACTCTTCTATAGTACTCATTTGGTGACTTGACATTATTATATATTTACCTCTTGCTATTTCTTCCTTAATTATATCTTTAAACAAATCTGTATTTACTGGATCAAGTCCACTTAAAGGTTCATCTAAAATTAGTACTTCTGGATTAGATATTAATGCTGCAATAAATTGTATTTTCTGCTGATTACCCTTAGATAATTGCTCTGCTCTTTTATTTCTATATTCAGTAGCTTCTAATCTTTCAAGCCAATATTCAATGCTTTTTAATGCCTCCTTACGAGTCATTCCTTTTAATTCACCAAAATATATTAATTGATCTAACACAGTAAATTTTGAATATATACCTCGCTCTTCTGCTAAATATCCTGTTGAAACTTCTTTAGAATTATAAGGTTTCTCATTCCAAGTAATCGTCCCATTATCTTTTTTCAACATTCCTAGCATCATTCTTATGGTAGTAGTTTTTCCTGCACCATTAGTTCCTAATAATCCAAAAACTCCTGGTTCTTCTATGGAAAAGCTTAAATTATCAACTACCAATTTATCACCATAGCTTTTAGCAAGATTATTTACCTTTAACGCCATATTTCCTCCCCCTTATCAATTTTTTCAATTGAATTATGTTATAACTTTATGTAAATCCTTTTTTGCCCATGGTATAAATATATATTATTGTTAATTTGTAGTCAATACACCTTTTTTAAATATAACTTGAATTTTACTTGAAACTACTTAAATTTATACCTATTTTCTTCTTCAACAATTATTTTATGCAATATGCAAAAAACACCTAAAAGGTGTTCTATAAGTATTAAATATATAATTTTATATTTATTTTAATCTGCCCTAAGCTTCATTCCCTTTATTATAATACCAATGATACCTATAGATAATACGATATCTCCAATACTGGCTATCCCCCCATACTTCCATAACTTATATGGTATTACATCTGCTAGAAATTTAAACTTTGTTTCTCCACTAATAATAGAATATAAACCTTTAGTTTCTACTGGTCCACTTACATTTAATATATCCATAGCCTTTATACTAATAGGCATAGTACATCCATTTCCGAATATAACCACTATATTCAATAAAAAGCCTATCCCAATGACTAAAATCATCTTATATTTTCTATTGATATATATAAATGCCATTATACAACTATACATTACTATATTTAAAACATAAGTTAAACTTCCAATTTGAAGGTTTCCTGATTTAAGAAAAATCTTCATTATAAATTCCACTAAAAACCCTAGGGCTATAAGCCACCATCCTTTAATTTCGAGATTATTTAAGTTTTCTATATTTCCTTTTAGCAAATATCCTAATACTACTCCAAGAATCACTGAAAATAAGAACATGGCTATCCCCCATATATGTAAAATATTTTAAGTTGAATTATTTTTAATTATTATATTAAGGCAACTTTCCACCATTCTTTTCTACAATTCTTAAATAAGTTTCTGCCACCTTAGGATGAAATTGAGTACCTGAATATTTTTTAATTTCCTCTAAAATAATACTTTCCGAAAGTCCTTTCCTATAAGGCCTATCAGATGCCATAGCATCCACCGTATCTGCTAGTTGAACTATGTAAACATTTAAAGGTAATTCATCACCTTTTTTACCATCTGGATATCCTTTTCCGTCATACCTTTCATGATGGTTTCTAACTACAGGATAAACATAATCAATATTTTTAATATCCTTAATTATTTTAATTCCTATCTCCGGATGTTCCTTTATTGCATCGAATTCCTCATCCGTTAACTTTCCTGGTTTATTTAAAATAGCATCACTAACTCCAATTTTACCCACATCATGCAGCATAGCAGCTATATTTAGTTGCTCAATATTCCAAGGATTATATTTCAATTCCTTAGCAATAGCTACAGATATTTCTGCAACCCTTCTAGAATGTCCTTCTGTATATTGATCTCTAGCATCAATTGCATTCATTAAGGCTTCTACAGTATCTATAAATTGTGATTTTGAACTTGTATATAATAATAGAGTATATCTAATTAACAATAATGGAAATGTTATGAATACTATGCCTAAATAACCATACTTAATAAATACTAGTGCTAATAAAATTCCTATTGGAATCATAACTACAGAATTTAATATTCCCATTCTTATATTACCCGTAAAACAAAATACTACATTCTTATTTGTAACTATAGACATTAATATAGACATTATTAAACTATTAACTATTATGAAAGCAAAACAAAATACTATCAATGGTCCTATATTGCTAACTATAAAGTTTAGACTAAATTGTCCACCTAAGGTTTTATAAAAAAAACTACCAACTACAACTGGTAATATTAACGCACAACAATTAAATATTGTTCCATATAGTGGAGTATTAAATACATGTTTATATTTACCATTATCTATTTTCATAACTCTAAATAAGAATCCCACTACTAGAATTATAATGCATTGAAAAGGACCAAACAAAATATAAGATGCTATAGTTACCGCAAAGCTTGTACTAAAAGACATATTCCTAAAATATACAGTAAACGATTCTGTAATTGCTGTTAGAATTATAAATACTATAATATTTGCATAATTACAAACTTCTATTTTTATTTCCCCTTCAATTATAGGTATTATAAAAGATATTATAGTAATTATATAAATTGAAAGAAAAAATCTTTTTTGTTTTGAAGATATACTATTCATCTTATTCCTCCGCTATATATTTAAGGCCGATTATTTATTATCTTTAACTATTAAAACACCCAAGTGATAGTTGATCCACCTGCCATTGCTAAAGCTATTAAAGCTATTAAAGCTGGCATTACTTTTTTCATGTTTTTCATTATAAAATCCCCCTTATATGCAAATTAACAAAGATCCGCTAAAAATCTGTCATAATTTCCACTCCGCTAAGGGAAGATAAATAAAATAAAATATAAATATAATATAAATATAATCGGCCATTAAACCTGTTTAACTATTTTTCTATTCTTCTATTTATTGCATCAAGAGTAGCCTTTGCTATTGCCTCATTTACATCATTTCTTACAATGGCAGTTCCTATTAGAACCTCTTCTGCAATGTCATTTATCATATTTACAATAACGGTTACATAGGATATGTCTCTAATTGAATTTATTACTATATCCTCTACATCAAAAACAGAGACTTGTCCAATTATTTCCTCTATAGCTGACACAGTAGCTTTAGCTACTACCTTAAGTCTATTAATACTTGTTCCAATTGCAGTTTGTGTAGACGTATACTCATCATCATCCATATTCAATCTAATTTCACATCTTACGTTATTATCTTTAACTTCTAAAGAAATACCTTCATATCTAATTCTCTTTATAGACTTCGTTTCCCCAGTATCTATTTGAGCTATACTAATTAATTTTCTATCTATTCTATAATTAAATATCGCAAGAAGTGCTGATTCGATGTCTCTTACAATCTGTTTAGGTGATCTTGTAGTATTGGCAATTATATGAACCTCTTCTACTTCTTCCTCATTATATACTACTTTACTATGAGTTACACCTTGAATTTTCGCTATAACATCTTCAAAGGACATAAAATCCATAATTAACACCTCATTTTTATATTTTCAGTTAAATTATACATCATATTTCCTTTATTAACAATATTAATATCTGTAATTTTTTTGAAGTGTGCTGTTTACATTATATTATCATTGAAATATGAATTATTTTTCACTAGAGTTTAAGACTATAAAATAAAAATATATTGAGATATAGATTTATCCCATATCTCAACATATTAATGTACATTTTCTAAAATTTAATTTTATTTTCTGGAGCTGCATACTCTTTAGCTTCTACTGGCAATCCCTTTTCCTTTAGTGCATTATTAATTACACTTACTATAATTGAATAAATTACAGCAAATGTTGGAACTCCTAATATCATTCCTACCACTCCAAATAATCCATTTCCTAAAAGTATGGCAAACATTACCCAAAAGGCAGTCAATCCTGTGGAGTTTCCTAAAATCTTAGGCCCTAATATATTTCCATCAAACTGTTGAAGCACTAAAATAAATAATATAAACCATAATGCCTTAATTGGACTAGCAATAAATATAATTATAACGCTAGGAACTGCCCCTATAAATGGTCCAAATACCGGTACAACGTTAGTTATTCCTATTATAAAGCTTACAAGAAGTGGATATGGCATTTTAAATATCTTCATACCCACAAAACATATGATTCCTATAATTAATGAATCTAACAACTTACCACCAAGAAAACCTATGAAGGTTTTATGACTAGACCTAGTGAGCTCTATTACATATTTTACAGGTTTCTCCGGCAACATAGCATATAAGAATTTTTTAATCTGTGCAAAAAATTTTTCTTTTCCTGCTAATAAGTAAATAGATATAATTGTTGCTATAAATATGTTTAGTATATATTGAGTAATATTAGCAGAGAATTGGAATAAATCTAACACTGCTGTACCTGCAATACTGGTTATATACTTAGATATACTATTAAAATCTTTTACTAGATCTTCTACCATATCCCCATTCAAATTTAAGGCTATAACGATATTATTTATGTATTCCTCTAGAGCCTTAATATATTCAGGTATATTTTCTAAAAGTGTATATATACTACGACTTAGCTCTGGAACTAATATAGAAAATACAATACTAATTAATATAGCTGCAGATATATATGTAATAGTTATTGAAATAAACCTTTTTGCTTTGTACTGATTTTTCTTGTCCATAAATTTAAGAACTTTATCTTCTAAAAACTTTAATGGTATAGCTAATAAATATGCCATAGCAAAACCATATATAAATGGCATTAATAGTTTAATTATTTCTCCTACTTTATTAAAAATACCTCCTAGATTTTTTATTATAAAAAACAGTATAATCCCTACTGAAACTACAATAATATTAGATATGGTTCTTTTAGCAATATTGGAGTTTAGTTTTATTTTCATAATTGTCTCCCTTATTTTACATTTTAAATTTTTCTATGTTCTAAATTATATATCAACAATACTTATTTAATACTTAAGTTTATTGTTTTTTTCCACATTATTAACTTAGGCTACACAATTATACTATTTTTTAAGCTTATTTACTACAATAAACCTCGAAACAAAAGAAGTTCTTATATATCGCCATAAATAAGAACTTCTTTATAACATATTTATCTACAAATTATCTACAAAGTTAATCTACCTTATACTTGAAATAGCCCATTTATTATCATTGTACATTATAGTTAATGTGTTATAGACTGGTTTCTCATTGCCCTCTGCTGTAGCTAAATTGAATTTTATCTTATGCAATTTAACCTTGCTACTTACATCAACTTGGTCTATGATTTCATAGCTAGTAATCCATGGACTTGAAGTCCCTGTTACCCATGATGTATTATTTTCATTAGAAAGATGATTTTTAAAATCTTGCTGAAGTTCCTTATTCATAACAGCGTATTGAAGTACTCCATTTCTAGTCATCATTCCCTTTGCCCAAAGCTTTGCAGCTTCTTCACTACTCATAGCCCCGAACTCCTTTAAAGCTTCTTCTGCTAAGCCTATATGCTCAATGATTTTATTATTAACTAATAAATTATCACTTACCATAGCTTCTACAAATGGTTCATTTTCTTTTCTTTCAATAATGTTTAAAAAATATACCATAGAAATAGCTGAAATAATTAAAGTCCAACTTACTACTGTTATCATAGTTCTTTTCATTTACCATATCCCTACCTTTATAAGCGTTAATAAAAGATTAAGAATATAGTGCCCATATTCTAAAAAATAAATACACCTATTAAAACTTATTATTTACCTGTACTACCAAAACCTCCAACTCTTTCCTCTTCAGTATTACAGTTATCACTTACTAAGAAAGGTATAAACATAGCTTGAGCTATTCTATCACCTTTTTTAATTATATAAGGCTCTTTTCCTAGATTTAAAAGATTTATTCCCAAATTTCCATCATTCTTAGGATTGTTATAATAGTCACACTCTACCCAGCCTTGAGCATTAGCCATTAAAACTGGATGACTTCCCATAGAACTTCTAACATTAATAATCAAAGCTTCCCCTGGTTGAAAATATGATTTTACATCCGTCCATATTAATTGCTTACCCATAGGCTCTATAACTACATCTATAGGTGAATATATATCATAGGCTATAGCATGCTTGCTTCCCCTTGTTGGTAACTGTATGTCTTCTTGCAGATGCTTTCTTTTCTCATCTGTAACTATTTCAAATCCTCTTGTTCTCATTGCGTCTCCCCTCTTTCTAATGCTCTTATATAAATTTTTATAACTTAAACTCTTTAACCTTATTTTCCCTAAGGCTTTCTTTAACATCTATAATTCTTTGTGAGCTACTTCCTCTAAATTTTAGAGTTACATCCCTTTCGCTTATTTCAAATCTTCCATCTACAATTACATCTACATAATTTAAAACTTCTTCTTTATTTAGTTCAAATAATTGCTCCCAAGTATAACCCGTATATAACCATATATTCTTATTACATTTTTCTTTTAATCTCTTAAGTAATTCTAAGGTATTTTTATATTGAACAGTTAGTCCATCTCCACCACTAATAGTTATACTCGTAATTGGATTTTTAGTAAGCTTATCTACAACCTCATCTATTTTATATAAATCCCCTTTTTCATACCAATACTTTTCATTGTGACACCCATGGCATTTATGTGTACACTCTGCTATATAGCACACTTCCCTAAGACCTATTCCTTCATTTAAAGAACAGGGATTATACCCTATTAACCTTATAGTATCAATCACTTTTTACTGTCCTTCCTATAGCTTAGTTATAGTGCTATGCTTAAATCTTTCTTTAACTTCAGCTTGCTTAGCTTTATTAAAGTTGCGATAATCTGTAGTCAAATATCCTGTAACTCTTCTAAGTTGTTCTATTTCTTCACTATGGCAAATTGGACATCTATCATTAAATTCTCCTTGATAGCCACACTTTAAACAAGTATCTATAGGGAAGTTAAATGCTAAATAAGGAATATCTAAGCTAAAGGCATAATCTATTATTTGTTCTATTGCTTTTGGATTTTCTACTACAGAACTATCTAACTCTACATAAGTTATACATCCTGAAGTGGGATATTTAGTAAATGGAGCCTCAAGTTGTAACTTAGTAAATACATCTATATTTTTCCAAACTGGTATGTGATGTGAATTAGTTATCCACTCCCTGTCCGTTACATTTTTTATAATTCCAAATTCATCCCTTAAACCTTTAATTTCTCTATTTCCTGTTATTATAGTTCCACAAGTAGACTCAATTGGCGCTGCATAACAACCAAAGTTCAAATCATATCTTTCTGAAGCTTCCTCTGCAAACTTTGAAATTCTTTCCACCACCGATAATGCAAACTTATGAACATCCTTATCATCACCATGATCTTTTCCAAAGAGAGCTTGACACATTTCTGCAATACCTGCATATCCTATAGCTTGGCTTCCATGTTTCATTACATCATAAATACAAGTGTCTGAGTCATATTCTCCACCTAACATACTTTTATTTCTATACATGAAAGGGGCCGATTTAGCACTTTGTGAACATATATATTTAAATCTATCTACTAAGGCTGTAGCTGAAAGTTCTAAAAGCTCATTTAATTCATTCCAAAAACCTTCAAGATTAGCTTCTTCTCTTTCTCCTAAACATATCCCATGTTTTATACCTACTTTTACCAAGTTAATTGTTACTGGAGTAACATTTCCTCTTCCTACCTTTGAATATCCCATACCATGTCTATCAAATCCAACTAAGGTTCTACATCCCATAGTTGCCATAGCTGTATCTGGATTACTTAAATCTTCTACATTCTTACTCCAATCACAGTTTACCCAGTTAGGATATATTCTTTTAGACATAGATTCTATAGCTAACTTCTTTAAGTCATAGTTTGGAGTTTCTTCTATATCATTAACCCCTTTTTTATATTGGAAGATTGCTATTGGGAATATACTTGTTTTATGATGTTTTCCTATTCCATCTATACTAGCAAGCATAAGCCATCTAGTAAGCATTCTACCAGCAACTGTAGTTCTTCTTCCTAAATTTATAGATGTAAATGGTACTTGGGAACCTGGTCTTGATTCTAGTGTATTCAGATTATGGTATAAGCCTTGAGCTGATTGCATACCCTCTCTATCTAACTCTCTTAATGCAAAAGCTGTTAGCTTAGGATATTTCTTCTTTAGCTCTTCTTTATTTTCTACGCATATTTCAGAATCTAACTCTTTCCAGCTTATTTCTTTATCTTCAAAGTAAAAAAGTGCATCAGAAAAATGCTTTTTGAAAGATATATCCACCTGCTCTTCTAAATCATAATCTATATGGCAACTTCCTGTACCTCCAAATTGTTCTTGGCTTTGTATTTGGAATATTACTGCTACTAATTGAAATGCTGTAGATAGTCCATTAGCTCCTCTTACATCCCCATTTCTAGTAATAAATCCATTGTTAACCAGTTTCTTTATATCTGGGAAACTACAATTATGCATTCCCGTAGCATAACTATCTAAGTCATGTATGTATAATCTATTTTCAATATGTGCCCTTGCTATTTCAGGCTTTATTACCTTATCTAGGGTATACCTTTTTAATATTACATTTGCACTTTCAAATTTACGACCACCAAAACTATGCTCGTCCACATTAGCATTGGAGTTCATAATATCAGAACATTGAAGTACTTTATCTAATTTTTTATATGTATCACCATTAGTATCTCTTGCAATTCTACGCTTTTCACGATAATCTTCATAGGCCTCTGATACAGTTTTATCTTTATTATTTAAAGCCTTAACTACTATGTCTTGAATTTCTTCAATAAACAGTTCTTCTTTTCCTAACTCTATAATAGTTTTTTCTATGTTAATTTCTAAGTCACTCCAATGATCTTTAAACACAAAGTCATTTCCATGGACTTCTTCATAAGCTTTTTTAATGGCTATATGTATTCTCTCCATATCAAAGTCTTTAACTCTTGAATCCCTTTTAATAATACTTAATTTCATATTATTCCTACCTTCCCTGAAATTTTTAATTACTACTTTTGTCCCTCAGCAGTAAATTTTTCATATTTTCATGGGCTATGAAAATATAAAACCACAGATAGATTTATTATATCTTTCACTCTATTTTAAATCAATGTCTATAAATTGAAGTAATCTACATATACCTACTGTATTAACATTTAATTCTACCTCATACTCTTTTTATCTTTATCAGATTCTAAGTACATACTATTTCAACTTATATAATCCAACTCTGATAATGTTCTCGTATCAATTTAACTCTTGCTTTAACTTACTTTTAAAAGTTATGAATAAAATTACTCTATTTTTGGAAACTTAGTAATAAGATTTAAAAATTTGGAGGTAATAAAAAATGAATTTTAAAGATAGTGAAACTCGTATTAACTTAATGAGATCCTTTGCTGGTGAAAGTCAAGCAAGAAATAGATATACTATTGCTGCAAGTTTTGCAAGAAACGAGGGACTTTACATAGTTGAGCAAGTATTTAATTACACTGCAAATCAAGAATTGGCTCACGCTAATCAATTTTATCAAAGACTAAAAGAAGAGGCAGGAAATAATATTGCAATAGGAAATGGATCATATCCTGTAGACTTATATGATTCAACTCTAAAATTGTTAAAAGCCGCTCATCACAATGAATATGAAGAATATGATGATGTTTATAGTAATTTTTCTAAAATTGCTAAAGAAGAAGGGTTTAATGCTATTTCCACATTATTTAGCAACATAGCTTCTGTAGAAAAAATTCATGGAGATAGATTTAATTATTTTGCTAAGCAATTAGAAGAAGAGACTTTATTTAGACGTGATGAATCAATTCAATGGTTTTGTACTAATTGTGGATATATATATGAAGGAAAGGAAGCTCCTAAATCCTGTCCTGTTTGTCTACATCCTCAAGGCTATTTCATAGAATTCTGTCGTTCTCAATTTGGTTCTAATTACACTACAAAATAAATTTTTATATTTTTAAGAAACTTTACAATGAATAATAACAAATATAAAAGCCATACTAACTTTGTAGTTAATACAAAAACTTTTTAAGGAGTGAATTAAAATGGATAAAAATGAATCTATTAAATGTACAATCAACAACTGCAAGTACAATAATCGTAACGAAAACTACTGTACATTAAATCAAATTAAAGTGGGAACTCATGAAGAAAATCCTACAGTAGTTGAATGTACAGACTGCCAATCTTTTGAACTTAAGTAGAATATAATTAAACGTAACCCCTTACTAAAAAATACTATATGCAATACAAAATTATATTGCATATAGTATTTTTACACTTATTTAAGCGAAAAAATTATTTAGGTCAAATATAATCCATCGTTTTAGTTTAATATTCATATTAATTATACTTATAAGGATTAATATGAACCATGCAATGCTTGATATTATGATTTTTTTCGACACCATGGTGTATGTTTATTGCTATGTCATGTCCTTCTTCTACTGTAAGTTTTGAGTCTACAGACACTTCTACATCTACATATACTCTACTAGCATGTTGTCTCGTTTTTATACTGTCAATATGTCTTACGCCCTCAATAGTCTGAAGTTTTTCATTGATATCACTTATAATTTCTTCATCTGCAGAAGTATCTATTAATTGATTTATACTTTGCTTTAATACATCACAGGCTACTTTTATAATTACAACACAAATAACTATGGCAACTACTGAATCTAAAATTGGCCATCCCTTTCTAGCTCCAACTATTCCAATTAAAGCTCCCACTGAAGAAAAAGAATCTGATCTATGATGCCAAGCATCTGCTCTAAGAGCAGAGCTATTTATTTTGTTAGCATATTTTATTGTATAAAAATACATCCACTCTTTAACGATAATAGACAATATAGCAGCCCAAATAGCAAGGATTCCTGGATTCTTTATTTCTCCTAAAACAATATTTTTAATACCGGAATATCCTATAGATATAGCAACTACAAAAAGCATTATAGATAGAAACAAAGAAGAAATACTTTCAATTCTTTCATGTCCATAAGGATGGCATTTATCATCAGGTTTATTAGAAAGCTTTAGTCCTATTATTACCCCTATAGTACTAATTACATCAGAAAAAGAATGGATACCATCTGCAATCATCGCATTACTACTAGACATAATACCTACCAATACTTTAATTGTTCCTAAAATGGCATTAACTAAGATTGTATTTTTACTAACTCCTACACCTATACTTGTTCTTTCATCCATAAATTTCCTCCATTATCAATTGACTTTAGTCTAATGTTGAACCACTATTATTTTTTTCCTTAATATCGAAAATCAACAATAATATTGCCATACACCAGATAAAATATATTATTATAATACTCAGTTACCCTTAATTTGTGAGTTTTCTCAATAACTTTCTTGTACAATGTATTATCAATTGATAATGAATCTACTTTAATTATCTGTAGTTTAAATATAATTTCTTGTTTATCTTTTTAAATAAATTCCATCTTCCAACTTAAATAACCTGTTTCTTCATTCTTTTCATATCTAAAATAAGCAGCAAAGGTATTTCCTTTCTTACTTCTCAAATTTCTAAATCCTACTTTGCCATTTTTAAGAAGTATTTCTACCATTTCTTTTGTAACCTTCTTACCATAGGATTCAATGTATTTATCATTCTTCCAAATAGTGAATTTACAACCATTCTTCCAGTTACTACATCCAAAGCTTTTTTCTCCTTCCACTACTGGATTTCCGCATATAGGACAATTACCTACACTGACCGTCCCAGGAGAAAGCTCTATCTTTATTTTGGATAACATTGATGTATCCTTTTTTATAATTTCCACAGATTTACTAGTAAAATCACAAATATGCTTAATAAAGGTGTCCTTTTCTACAGTTCCTTTTTCTATATCCGATAGAGTTTTTTCTAGCTTACCGGTGTATTCTAAGTCGAACAAATCCCTTACAGGGAACATCTCTACCATTGTCCTACCTAACGCTGTACAAGTTAGGTTTTTTCCTTTAGTAGTAATATATCCTATATCTTTAAGTTTTTTAATAGTTTCAGCTCTAGTAGCTGGTGTTCCTATACTAAAACCGCTCAATATGGACTTCATTAATTCTTCCGAAGTTTCCTCTAAATTATCTTCTGAAGAGTTTTCATCATCATCATTATTTTCTTCTTTTCCTAAACTCTTACCACAGGTTTCCATAACCCTTAACAAAGTCTTTTCTGTATGATTTTTAGGTGGCTTCTTTGTTACGGTGTTAACTTTATTTCCTACAATATCCACTACTTCCTTTTCCATAACTAAAGGAAGTATAGTGTCCTTAGTTTCTATCTTTTCTACCACACGCCAGCCTTCAACAATTTGAACTTTACCCTTGGAAACAAATACGCCTTTAATATTTTCCTCATAAACCTTAGCCGTAATTTTTGTTTCCTCAAATTCAGCAATAGGCATAAATTGCATTATAAATCTATTTTTCACTGCATTATAAACAATTGCTTCATCAGCACTAAGGTTGCTTGGTTTTATATAAGTTGGAACTATAGCACTATGACTCTCCACCTTAGAATTATCAAAAACCCTTTTAGTTTTTGCAAATTTTATTTGATTTTCGTATGGTAGACCCTTTTTAAGACTCTCCAAAACCTTCCTTGTTCTATCCTCTAAGCTTTCTTCCAGAACAATACTGGCAGTTCTAGGATAAGTAATAAACTTTTTTTCATAAAGAGACTGGGCAACCTTTAAAACCTTATCCGAAGTCCATCCTTTAAATTTACTAGTAACATGACCTTGAAGATTTGATAAGTTAAATAGATAAGGTGGATATTCTCTTTTCTTCTCTGTTTGCTTATCAACTATCTCTGCTCTTTGTCCTTGTAATAATTTACCTATATTACTTAGATAGGACTTTTCCTCAAATTTTTCTGAATCATTTTCATAATATAGACCTTCGTACTCTTCATTAGCCTTAGTCTTAAAGGTAGCCGATAACTTATAATAAGTAGTAGCCACAAAGTTTTCAATTTCCATGTCCCTATCATAGATTATCTTTAGAGTTGGTAATAACACTCTTCCTATGTTTAGCATTTTAACATCTTCAAATTTATATCTCAAAGTTGCCACAGATGTAAGATTTATCCCAATAACCCAATCTGCCCATTGCCTTCCTATTCCAGCATCTTGTAAGGACTTCATTTCTTTATTAGGCTTTAAAGCTTCCATACCCTTTTTTACTTCATCTGGAGTCCACTCATTTAAAAGAAGTCTATATACAGGCTTTTCTTCATGGAAATATATAAACAATTCATCTGCTATAACCTGACCTTCTCTATCAAAGTCGGTGGCGGATATTATTCCATCTACATTCTCTCTATCTATAAGTGATTTAATAATGCTAAGCTGTTTCTCAGCTCCCTTATCAGTAATATTTCTATTAAGTGAATCACTTTTTATCTTATATTTAAACTCCTTAGGTATAAATGGAAATTTAGAAAACTCCCACCCTTTCATGCTTTCATCATAATCTTTAGCATCATATAGTTGTAATAAGTGACCAAATGCCCATGTAACTAAATAATTTTCACCCTCAAAGTATCCATCTTTTCTAGTTTTTATATTTAAAGCTTCTGCAATATTCTTTGCCACGGATGGTTTTTCCGCAATAATAACCTTAGCCACATCTCTCACACCTTACTTATTTTCTCTTACTTAAATAAACAGAGTTCTTTGCTTCAGAGGGAGTTTTTACTCCCTCTGAAGGTTAGAAATCGTTATCCAGGGTCGTAGCCGCTCTTTACTCCCACTTTGAAGAAGATGGGAGTATTAGAGCGGGTAGTCATCGGATAAATTTACTTATATTCATAGTTATTTATAATTCTTAAAACTTTTCACTTAATTATACAATAAAATAAAACTTTATTAAAACTAGACATTTATTTTACAATATAAACTTTTTTTTGACTAGCCCCTAAGATAGGAGATTATGCTTTATCCGAGGTAATAATATAGAGATTTCATCTATATGAATATATAAATATTTTCATATATAAATAAGGAGCTATTTTAAATAGCTCCTTTGTTAATACTTAACAACTAACTTATCTTAAACTAGCCCTTCTAAATATATATTGAACAGCTAGGTTCCAAATCAAGCAATGCTCCGAATCTTTGAGATGCTGTAAAAAAGCAAATTAGTGCAAAAAGCTCTGAGATTTCTTTTTCACTGAATAGCTCTCTTAAACTTTTAAAAGTCTCCTCTGTTAAAACTATATTCTTTGAAATCATATCTGCAATTTTCGTTGCCATTCTTATGTTTTTATCCTCTATATCTTCAGAAGGCTTTCCCTTTGCCATACAATATTTACATCCATTGTTAAAAGCAAGAGTACGTCTTACTTCTTCTTTTAACTCATAACCAAAAGTTTTAGATTTTAAAAAACTTATTTCTAAATTAGTCCAACCTTTCATTATCTCACTGTTATATCCAAGTAGTTGTTCAAATGGTGTTATCCCCTCATTTGAAAAATTTATTTTTGTCATAATATCTCTCCTTTATTAATCAAATCTAATTTTATTAATATTATATATAAATAAAATTGAATTTTGTATTTCATATGACATATAATAAAACCTATATATATATCATACAAAATATTAAAAAGGAGAAAATATTTCAAATGAAATTTGACGAAATTGATGTAATGATTCTATCCGAATTAGAAAAAAATAGTAGATTATCCATAAGAGAGTTGTCAAAGCGAATTAACCTATCCCCATCCTCTGTTACAGAGAGAGTAAAAAGACTTGAAGATAACAGAATAATAGAAGGCTATACTATTACTATAAATAAAAAGAATCTTGGTCTATCCATTGATTGTATAATAAAAATCACCATGAAAAATGGTGAATATGAGCGATTCAAAAATTTTATTAAAGACTACAATCATAGTGAATGGTGCTATAGAATTGCTGGGGATGGTTGTTTTTTAGTTAAACTTTCAGTTAAAGATTTAAGTGACATTGAAGAATTTATTAATGAAGTATCTCCCTATGCAACAACTAGTACTAATATTGCATTCTCAGAAGTAGTCATAGAGAATTCTATAAATAAGTTTTTAATATAAGTTTTTTACTCTGTCCATAGTTCCTATGTTAAAATACTCTGATCATAATCCTGTTACCGTAGTGTTTAGATTAAAATAAAAAAAGGAAATCTCCATGAACTACATGTAATTCATGGAAGTTTCCTTTTGTATAGTTAATTATAGCTTATATTTTTTTAACGAATTCGGATTTTAAACTCATAGCTCCGAAACCATCAATTTTACAATCAATGTTATGGCCATCAGATGCATCAGGAACTAAACGTATATTTTTTACTTTCGTTCCTATTTTTATTGATGATGAAGCACCTTTTACTTTAAGATCTTTAATTATTGTTACAGAATCACCATCTTGTAACACATTTCCATTTGCATCTTTTATAACATTAATATCTTCATTATTTTCATTTTCAGCTTGTACTCCCCACTCGTGAGCACATTCTGGGCAAACAAAAATACTTCCATCTTCGTAAGTGTATTCTGAATTACATTTTGGACAATTAGGTAAATTACCCATAACTTCATTTCCTCCATTCGCTACTATAGTTCTGATACATAAGATTCACTTTATAAAATAATATATACAGCTTCTTATGTTCTTATATACTATCATAGTCTTCCTATATTGACAAATTCTATTTATAATTAAACTCAAGCTTTCCAATACTTAATTACAGAAATCTCATCACCAGGTTCTATCCATCCTTCTTCTAATACTTGAGCAAAAATTCCTTCTCTAGGCATAACACATTCCCCTGTAGTCTTCATTATTTCACAGCCCTTATGACATTCTTTCCCAATCT
The DNA here is from genome assembly GCF_000732635.1 of Clostridium sulfidigenes. Taxonomy (GTDB): domain Bacteria; phylum Bacillota; class Clostridia; order Clostridiales; family Clostridiaceae; genus Clostridium_J; species Clostridium_J sulfidigenes. The sequence continues at coordinate 70,818 of NZ_JPMD01000003.1, forward strand.
GTGTAACCTCCATAATAACTTCTCCAATGGAAAGCTTTGTTCCTATGGGTAGTTCATATAAAGTTATTCCTTGTGTTGTTATATTTTCTGCAAATATTCCTGGGACTAATTCTTTATTTATTTTCCCTCTAAGCTTATCTATGCTTTCTTCTCCTAACAAGCTAACTTGTCTATGCCAATTACCACCATGAGCATCTCCCTCTAATCCGAAGTCTATCTTAAAGAAACCTCTTTTTATAGGTGTTTTTATAACCCCTTTCTCAGTACTTATATTTATACTAATAACCTTTGCCATAGCCATCTTCTCCTAACTTTAAAAATAATTAATCTCTCCAGATTTTCCACCAATCTTTCGAAATAGTCTAATATCACTTATAACCATTGATTTATCTACTGACTTACACATATCATATATAGTCAATGCCGCTATGGATACCGCTGTTAACGCTTCCATTTCTATTCCGGTTTCCCCTCTTGTTTTAGTTGTAGCTATTATATCTACCTTACTTTTCTCATGATCTAGCTGAAAGGTAATATCACACCCTGACATCATGATAGAATGGCACATTGGAATTATATCTGAAGTTTTCTTTGCTCCCATTATCCCACCCACTTGAGCTACAGAAAGTACATCTCCCTTTATAATTTCCCCTTTGTCTATTTTTTCTAAAGTAGATTTCTTCATATAAATAGAACCACAGGCTATTGCCTCTCTATCTGTCTTTTTCTTTTCACTAACATCTACCATTCTAGCTCTTCCTTGCTTATTTATATGAGTGAATCCTTCATCTATTTGAACATCTTTAATCATATGTTATCCTCCTATTTGAAACATTTGCTTATTGCTTCTACTTTTTCCTTCCATAGATAGTCTATGTCCTAATGGCTTATTATACATAGCTCCTAAAATCTTTTTCTTAAGAATACTATATTCTCTACTCTCTCGTAAATCACAGTATGATAAATTATATTTTTTTAATAAATCTCGTACATCTGATAGAATATTAATTTCCTCTTCACCATGCAAACAAGACTTAATTCCACCTTCAGCAGTTAATCTAACTCTATTACACTCACTACAAAAATTACAACTTAAAGGACTAATAAATCCAATTCTCCCTTTTCCCTTACTACTTTTATAAAGTTCTGCCGTTGAAGATACTCTATGATCTTCAGGTATAAGATTATGATGTGACTCTACTATATCCTTATAGGGTATAAAATGATTTTTAAATAACTCTGTACCTGCTCCTATAGGCATTAATTCTATAAACCTCACATCTATAGGCATTTTCTCTGCAATTTTAATAAACTCATCAACCTCATCTAAGTTTATACCTTTCATAAGCACCACATTAATTTTCACCGGAGTAATGCCCTTATCTAAACATACTTCTATACCTTCTTTAACTTTTTTAAGATATGATCGTCCTGTTATTCTTTCATACTTGTCTTCCTTTAATGTATCCATACTAACATTTACTCTATTTAACCCAGCCTTCTTTAATTCATCTATTTTATCTTTCAAAAATATGCCATTAGTAGTTAAAGATATATCTTTAATTCCTTTAACTTGGGATGCATTATATATAATCTTAGAAATATCCTTTACAATCAACGGTTCTCCACCAGTAAATCTAACTTTCTCAACACCATATTCAGCAAATATTCTAATAATTAAATCTATTTCTTCTATAGACATTTTCGAACTAACATAATTTTGATTACACTTTCCTTCTGGCATGCAATACATACATCTTAAATTGCACCTATCCGTAAGAGAAACTCTTAAATAATTTATGTTACGTCCATGGGAATCTTCCATAAATACTCCTCCCTTTATACTCCCTATAAATCAACTTCACTCCTAGCACATTCTGAAGTTTCTCCAGATAAAATCTTTAATCCATGATCTAAAGATGGTAAAATAAACTCTATATTTTCTTTAGCACCTCTAGGACTTCCTGGTAGATTTATAATTAAAGAATTCTTTCTAATACCTGCGATTCCTCTAGACAGCATAGCTCTTGGTGTAATTTCCATAGACTTCATTCTCATAAATTCTCCAATACCAGGTATATACTTTTCTATAACTTGTAAAGTTGCTTCTGGAGTTACATCCCTCTTTGAAAATCCAGTTCCTCCATTAGTAATTACCAAGGGTATATTTAATTCATCACACATATATATAAGTTCTTTTTTTATATCTTCAACTTCATCAGGTATAATTTTATAATAATGAACTATATATTTATTTTTTTCTAAATACTCCCTTAACACTTGCCCTGTCTCATCTATACGCTGTCCTTCAGAACCTTTATCACTTATAGTTAAAATTGCAGTTTTTTTCATACTATAACCTCCATAAAGTTATTGTTAATTCAAATATTTAGATAAATATAATTTTTATATTAAACGCAAAATTATATCCTGACAATCTCTCAGTTTTTATTAATATCAATTATATCACATTTATTATATTTTATGTAAATATATTCAATTTTTTTCAAATTGTACATTATAAAAATAATTAGTTTCCCTACTTTTCTTTTCTATAACATACCTTTTAATACATAATTTCAATTACAAATTTTATGTATCTTTACATTTATTCCTTGATGCAAACCTTCTACAAGTGTAGAATATAATTATATACTACATTTGTAGAAGTGATAATAATGGTTAATACTTTTTCAACCAATTTTAATGGAGGTGTAGATAACATGAAAAAAAGATTTAAAAATATTTTTGATAGAAAGAAAAAGCTTAATGGTATCTCCTTGTTATGTATTATAGTTTTCTTTAGCATAGTTATATCATCCCTAATTGCTTGTGAAAGAGTAAATCCTTCTCCTGATAAAGCCGTTGCAGAATCTTTCATAGAAAATTACTATAATATTTCAGACTACACTTTAGCAGATCAACTTTCTAAACTTATTGAAAGTTCTCTTGAAGGACGTGCTCCTTCTAATGGGGAGACAGGTATTGTTACACTTTCTCCTGAAGATGAAACTAAAATTAGAGAAGCTTGTTTAAAAAATATAGGTGATTCTATTACTTCTCAATTAGGTGATGAACTTATTTTAAATAGATTTCCCCTATCTTCTATAAAAATGGCTAAGGACTATGAATACACCACTACCATATCTAACATTATTCTTGATAAAATCTCTAGTGATAATGATACCGAAGCTTACTACAAATATAATGCTGATATTAATATAATATATAATGATGGATACAAGGAAAAGCAAAATCTAGAAGGAAAAATTAAGCTAATAAATAAAAATAAAAAATGGCTTGTTTCTATTTTTACTCCACTGACAGAAATATTACCAAATAAAAAATATTATAATCCACAAAATTTAGATTCTCATTCACTGCAAACTAATGATTCTACCTCTATAAACCATGATATTAGCTCCGCTGAAGAATTTTGTAATTTATATATGAATGCTATGATAAACGAAGAATATTCCTTCATTTACAATTACACAGTTAATTCTTCTAATAGTGCTACTTTGGAAGAAGGTCAAAAAATATGGGATGAAATAGATATTGACTATGTAAAAATACGTAATACTGAAGTAAGAAATAATAAAGCTTATTACGAACTAGAAATAAACGTTAAAGAACCAGGAAATTCAGCCTTCGATAAAGGTGTAACCGTCAGGTGGCTATATATATTTTATAGTAAAAAAGATAATACTTGGGTTGCAGAGGGACTTATGTCTGATGGTAAACCAGATGAAAGCTGGTGGAATACTATTTATGGTGGTTAATACTAATATTATAAGCCAATAAGTAGAGACTACTCTCTACTTATTGGCTCATTTACTTTCTCGTATAAAGTTATAACATCCTCAATATTTTTTCCTTCAGTAATATTATAATCTTCATCAACCTCATCTTCCTTTTCTTTTTTCCTAAACCCTATTTTCCATTTTGTATCTTTTTGTATAACTTTATCAGCTTTTTTAAATAGGCTTAGAATTATAAATATGATTAAGGCTGCTGTTAAGGATAGTGCATAAAGTCCTCTCCCTACTGCTAAACCTAAGCATGCTACAGTCCAAAGAGTAGCAGCAGTAGTTAATCCCCTTACAGATCCCTTATCTCTTAAAATTGTACCTGCTCCTAAAAAACCAACACCACTTATTACCTGAGCTCCTAATCTAGCTGTATCAACTTTTAGAACTTCAGCATACATAGGATTTTGAGCAATAATCATGATTTTTTGTAGATCATACTCTGCTATTAAAGAAATAATTGTAGCTCCTAAGCATACTAACATATGAGTTCTAAACCCTGCTGGACTATTTTTAAATTCCCTTTCATATCCAACGAGTCCGCCTACTATAACGCCTACTATAAGCCTTTCTAACACTACTATATAATCCATAATTTCCTCCCCATCATAGTATAATTACTTATATTATATTCATAGGTTTTATATTGTTTAAAAAAATGTTATAATTACTTTACAACTTAAAGGCAAGGAGGATTTTAGATAATACTTTAAATTTATCTAAATAACAGTTATATGAAAAGAAAAGAAAATTTAATTCGTATAATTACCGGAATAATCTGTGGATTATCTGTATTATCTCTAATAGTTACCATCGTCTCATCTTTTTCTATGCTTTTAGGATTTGACGTAAATATTCAATCAAAATTATTAACTTTAATAAGCACATCTGATATTATATCTACTGAAATATCATCTTTACTCATACTTATTTGTATGTCCATTGGAGTTATTGTTTGCTTAAATATAAATAAAAATTCAACTAATTAGAATAATAATATTAAAAACTAATCCCAATGAAAAAATTATATATTTTCATTGGGATTATATATTTTTTATTGTCTAAAATACATGTCTACTAGTTCTGGAAACCTATCTATTTTATAATCATAATCTTCCACACTCCCAAATCCATAAGATGCATACACAAAAGGTATTCCTGCTAACCTAGCTGCATTTCTATCTCCTTGTGTATCCCCAACATACATAGGATTCTTTAAATTATTTCTATTAATTATGAGTTTTATATTTTCACCCTTTGTAAGTCCCGTTCTTCCTGGATGTTCAAAATCTATAAAATATTTTTTCATGTTATGAGCATGAAAAAAAGCTTCTATATAACCGTGGTGACAGTTACTAACTATAAATAGCTTATATTTTTGTGAAAGCTTCTTTAAGGTTTCTTCTAGTCCTTGAAAAAGGATTCCTCCATGAAGCGGTAAATATTCATTTTCTTTCTTACAGCAATAATTCATAAATTCAATTGCTCTTTCTTCCTGCAAATCTGGAAGAAGGATCTTAACTAAATCTATAACTGGTACCCCTACTACTGATTTTAATTTTTCCTTTGTAATTATTGCATCTATATCATTAAAATCCTTTATAGCTTCATTCCATATTTCTACAATCGCATCTAATGAGTCCCACATAGTTCCGTCTAAATCAAATATAATGCTATCTACTGTCTCTAATATCATAAACTCACTCCTAAATATCTTATTTTCATTAGTAATTATTCATAATTAGGCTCCAAATAACCTATTTTTTTGCCATGTTCCTTCGCATATTTAATTTCACTTCTGGTGCTAGAGCCTATATACCCATTCTTATTTATAACAAAGATTTCATCTGCCATATCAATTTTTCTTTTATGAATATCATCAAGCATGATTTTAATTTCATCTGTAATTATAGTTCCAAATTCACCATCTGCGTGGCCGAATAATCCTACTGATATTACAATTATCCCCTGAAGAGTTAACTCCTTTTGAACTTTTATAAAATCCTCTTTAAACTTTGTACTTCCGCATAAAGTTACTACTTTATATTTACCCACCATTTTATACTCACTTCCCAACTTTTAAATGTAAAACTATAGCAAATTATAAGTTACCATTCTTACAAAAGAAGTTATCAAAAATTTTAATAATACACTAACATATAAATTATATCATAATATTCTAAAATATTTTGTTAATGGACACTAAGTGGATTTGATATCTTTGCCATGTAGTTCTAATTTACTTAATTCTTCCTCAATAATACTCTTATCTAATCTTTCAAATAAAACATGAAAATTACTTATATTTACTCCTGAATTTAATTGAATCTCTTTCCACCTATTTTCTTCGCAATAAAACCAACTTTTAATCTTTTCTGAGGACTCTGGCAAAAATGGATTTAGAAGATTTGCTAGGTTTACAATAGCATATAAACAATTATAAATAGTATTTTCACACTGTTTATTATCTTGTTTTATGGTAATCCATGGCATTTCTTCATCAAAATATTTATTTATACTTCGTATAAATGTAAATATTCTTTCTATGGCAGATTTTAAATTTCCTTCTTCTATATTTTCCCCAATATTTTTATATAATTCTTCTATAGTACTTTTAATTGACTCTTCAACTTTTCCTTTTGGTACCTTGCTATTAAAATTCTTCTTAACAAATACCAAAGTTCTATTAACTAGGTTTCCATAAGCTCCCAATAATTCACCATTATTTTTATTTATGAACTCCCTCCAAGTAAAATCAGCATCTCTTCTTTCAGGTCCATTTGCAATAAAGAAATATCTTATTAAGTCACTATTATATCTATCTACTATATCTGGTACCCAAATTGCCCAGTTATTACTTGTTGATATTTTCTTTCCTTCTAAAGTCACATATTCACTAGAAATAACCTTATCTGGATTTCTTTCTGGTCCTGTTCCTCTTAATAATGCTGGAAGTATGATTGTATGAAATGGTATATTATCTTTTCCATGAATATAATATGAAATACTGCTACTATTCCAATAATCACTACAATTTTTATTATTTTCTTTTCCCCACTTCTCACTTACAGTTAAATATCCCAATACCGCATCAATCCATACATATACTTTCTTATCTTCAAATCCTTTAATTGGTATATCTATTCCTATATCTAAATCCCTAGAAATAGCTCTATCTTTCAAACCTTCATTTAAGTATCTTTCTGTACTATTTACTGCATTTATTCTCCAGTTTTTTCTAGACCTTTCTAAATGCTTTCTAAGTCCTTTTTCAAAAGTAGATAATGCAAAGTATAATTGTTTAGTGGATTTTACTACTGGCTTACTACCACATAATTTACACAGTCTATCCTTTAACTCTAAAGGATCTAGAAGGGTTGAACAACTTTCACATTGATCACCTCTTGCAATACTATTGCAATGCGGACATACTCCCTCTACATATCTATCAGGTAAAAATTGTTTGCACTCCTCACAATAAACTTGACTTACTTTTTTTTCATATATTAAGCCTTTTTCATATAGACTTATAATTATCCTTCTTACTTCTTCTTTATGCTGATTATCATCAGTTCTTGAATAACAATCATAGCTGAAATTTAACTTATCAAAACAATACTTAAATTCCTCATGATATCTATTAGCTATAACTTCTGATAATACACCCTCTTTTTTTGCTCTAATAGAAATAGGTGTTCCGTGACAATCACTTCCTGAAATATATAATACATCATCCCCTTTTGCTCTATAATATCTAGCTATAACATCTCCAGGCAATAATGCTGCAATATGTCCTATGTGCAACGAACCATTGGCATATGGCCATGCTCCTCCAATTAAAATATTCATTCTACGCTCCTCCTCTTATACTATTTAATTTTTCACTTCTCCAAATTATAAATTTGGAGTAAAACTAAAAAACTCCCGCTCCTAAGAAATTAATCTTAGGAACGAGAGTTAAAACTTCGTGTTACCATCCTACTTCATTTACATTTCACAATATAAATCTCTTCAAGTACGCTATAATTAAAATTGCTTATATGAAATTTATTCCACGACTAGTACATAGATAAAATTTCTCATAAAAATCCTGTTTATAGTTATACTCTATCACTATTACGGGTGAACCCGTTGCAGCCTTAATATTAAATCTCGGTGCACTGCTCCAAGGCCATTTTCTCTTTAATATCCTTTGCTTCTTCTCACCAATGAAAGCTCTCTGTATAAGTATTCTTAAAGTTACTTTCCTTTTCTTTGCATTTAGCTATTATACTTATAATTATATATATATTTACCAACTTGTCAATTGAAGTTTAAAACTATTAATTATTAATAGTTTTTATTACAAATAAAAAATAGTAATATTTAATTATTATCATCAAAACAATAATGCATTTTATAACTAAACTATCTAAAATTATAAGTGGAAATGCCATCATAAAATCAGCAAATAACAATATAGTCATCTTTTGTTTTAAAGTCATTGCCTTTTCCTTTACAAAACTATCTAGGTGTTTTTTATATATCTTTGTGTTCTTGAACCAAATATCAAATCTCTCAGACCCTTTTACAAAGAAAAAAGAGGCTAACAGCAAAAATGGTGTTGTAGGGAGTATAGGTAATATAATCCCTATCGCTCCAAGTGTAAAACATATCAACCCTACAGATACACATATAAACTTTTTACACTTATTCATAGTAACTCCCTTCCTAAATCCTTATAGAGGTAATCATTTTAATATGTATACATTATAATAACCAACAATTAATTTCAATATATTTTATCAATTATTTTTTTCTATTTTAATAATTTAAATCTTTATCTTTAGTGAACAAGACAAAAACAGAAAAAGCCTACCATCTATATGGTAGACTTTTTCTGTCTGTGTCTTGTTTAATGTCTAGTTCTTTTAAAATTATAGGGAAATTTTAAATGAAACTAATTATATATATTAAATTGTTAATATATAGCATAAAAAATTTGTTCTATAATGTTATTATAATACAAAATACTAAAATTTCAAAATATATTTTTCTACAAAATTTTAATTTTTTCTTAATTCTAGTCTTTTATTCCAATATATTAGGGTATACTCTATATAATATCATCTCTAAAAATATTTAAATTAATTTTAACATATTCTTTAAGGTGTTATTACTTTTAAAAGTAGCTTATTTCCTACAAACTGTAAACGTTTATAGGTGGTATTAATTAAAGTATATCACTATTATATTCTATGTCAATTCATTACAATAAAGTGGAATGCTAATTTTATTTGTACTAATATATACTAATTTAAAATTAAATATGATATATTTAATTTTGTTATTAATATAGTTATAGGAGAATTATTATGGAGAATAAATTTAAAATAACAAGCCCTAGATATCAACAAATAGCAGCCGATGTTGCAGCCAAAATTGTTGATGGTCATTATAAAGTTGGTGATAAGATTTATGCAAGATCTTCTCTTGCAAGTCAATATGGTGTCTCATCTGAAACTGCAAGGCGTGCTATTTGTGTATTATCAGACTTAAATATTGTAGATACTTCAAAAGGTAGTGGAGTTACTATAAAGTCCTACGAAAATGCTATAAAATTCGTTAAACAACATGATGATATTAATACTATAAGTAATCTAAAGCAAGATATTATTGATAGTGTTGACAGACAAAAAAAAGAAATAAAATTTTTATATGGATGTCTTTCTGATTTAATAGATAAAACTGATAGATTACGCTCTGTAAATCCATTTACACCATTTCAAGTAGAAATAACATCTGCTACACCTTATATTAATAAATCTGCATCTGATATAAACTTTTGGCATAATACTTCAGCAACAATAATAGCAATCAGAAGAAACGACTCTTTACTTATGTCACCAGGACCATACGCAGTTTTTCAAGAAAATGATATATTTTATTTTGTTGGAGATGAAAATTGCATTGAGCGTGTAAAAAAATATTTATATCCCTAATTTAAATTGTATGTAATAAAATTAATATAAATTAATTAAACTATCAGAAAATAATTTATTAATCTTTGCTAGTATATGAACTAAGATTAATATATTTTTGCGATAGTTTATTTTTTTGAATTTGACAAAGTAACAACTTGCATTTATAATTAGGTTGTTACTTTACAAAGGAGGATTTACATTGATAAAATTCGAGAATATTTCAAAAAAATTTAAAAATACCACTGTTCTTTCTGATGTCTCTTTTGAGATTGAAAAAGGTAAATTAGTAGCTATTATAGGTGAAAGTGGTTGTGGAAAGACAACTACACTAAAAATGATAAATGGTCTCATAACACCAACTTCTGGTAAAATCTATATTAACAATGAAGATATTAGCACTAAAAATGTAATAGATCTTAGAAGAAATATGGGTTATGTTATTCAGCAAACAGGTTTATTTCCTCATATGACCATAAGAGAAAATATTGAACTAATACCAAAAGTTCAAAATAAAAATCCTGAAGACATTACACAACAAACATATAATTTAATGGATATGGTTGGTCTTGATTGTGATAAATTTCTTAATCGATACCCTGTAGAACTAAGTGGAGGGCAACAACAAAGAGTAGGTGTCGCAAGAGCCTTTGCCACTAATCCAGATATAATATTAATGGACGAGCCATTTTCAGCTCTTGATCCAATTACACGTTCAAGTTTGCAAGATGAACTTGTGAATTTACAATCAAAACTAAAGAAAACTATTATATTTGTAACCCACGATATGGATGAAGCTATAAAAATATCAGATAAGATGTGTATCATGGATAAAGGCAAAATTATTCAATACGATACACCTGAAAATATATTAAAAAACCCCGTTAATGATTTTGTCTCACAATTTGTTGGTAAAAAAAGAATCTGGACCTCTCCTGACTTTATTAAAGCTGAAGATATTATGATAGAAAATCCTATAACTTGCTCTAGGAACCTATCAATATTTAAATGTATAGAAAAGATGCGTTCGTACAAAGTTGATAGCTTAATGGTTGTTGATAACAAATCAAAAAAACTGCAAGGAATAGTAAAGGCAAAACAAATGCGATCAATTGATGATAAATCAATTCAAGTCAGTTCTATTCTTAACAATAATTATATTTATGTTTCTCCAAATGATACTATAATTGATATTTTAAAAATTGTAAATGAGAATAATATTTCAACAGTTCCTGTTTTAAATGATAGTAGCAGTCTTATTGGATTAATTACTGAAAGTAGTCTTGTTACAACGCTTAGTCAACAATATATAGAAGAGGAGGCGTAGTAATATGAATATTTTAGAATACATTTTACAAAATAAAACACAAATTATATCATTATTGATTGAGCATATCAGACTTACTGCAATTTCAGTTGGCCTAGCAATTTTAATAGGTGTTCCCCTAGGAATTCTAATTTCCTATGTCAAGAAGTTAAATAAACCAATTCTTGGAGCAGCAAATATTATTCAGGCTATCCCTAGTATGGCTTTATTAGGATTTTCCATACCATTTTTAGGTATAGGAACTCTCCCTGCAGTTACAACAGTAATTCTATATTCCCTGTTGCCTATAATCAAAAATACTTATACTGGGATTTCTAATATTAACCCACAGACAATTGAAGCCGCAAAAGGAATAGGATTGACAAAATTTCAAATTCTAACAAAAATTCAAATTCCATTAGCTCTCCCTGTTATAATGGCTGGAGTTCGAATTTCTTCTGTTACTGCTGTTGGCTTAATGACCATTGCTGCCTTTATAGGTGCCGGTGGATTAGGTTACCTTGTATTCTCTGGAATAAGAACTGTGAATAATAATCAAATACTAGCTGGTGCAATCCCAGCATGTATACTAGCTTTGGCTGTAGATTTTCTAGCTAGTATTGTTGAAAAACTAACAACTCCAATCAGTTTACAAAAGGTTAAGTCTAATACAAAAAAAGATTTCATGAAAACTCGTAAAATACAAAAAGGAATATTAGCAATCTCAAGTATTTTTGTTATTCTAATATTTATATTTTCTGCAATTACTAACGTTAATACTAACTCAAAAGTAATTACTGTAGGGAGTAAAGATTTTAGTGAACAAATGATATTAGGCCACATGGTTTCAGATTTAATTGAAGAAAATACAGATATTTCAGTAAATCGTAAAATAAATCTTGGTGGTACTCAAGTGTGCTTTTCTGCTTTAAAATCTGATGACATAGATTTATATATTGAATATAGTGGGACAGCTTATGGAGATACCTTAGGCAACCCTCCTATAAGTGATATGGAAAAAGTATATGCTACTGTAAAAAATGATTTCAAAGAAAAATACAATATTGAAGTTTTAAAACAAATGAACTTTAATAATACTTATACCTTAGCTGTTGAACAAGAAACAGCTGAAAAGTATAATTTAGAAAGCATTAGTGATCTTTCACTCATTGCTACTAACCTAAAGTCTGGAACTACCTTAGAATTCTTAAACAGGGATGATGGTCTTCCTGGACTAAGCAAAAAATACAATTTTTCATTTAAAGATTCTATAGGACTTGATGGTTCTCCACGATACACTGCTTTAATCAGCAAAGAGATAGATGTGGTAGATGCCTTCGCAACAGACGGATTGCTAAAGAAATTTAAATTAAAGACATTAAAAGATGATAAAAACTTTTTCCCACCCTATTATGCTATGCCTATAGTTAGAGGTGAAACTCTTAAAGAGTATCCAGAAATAATTCCTCTATTGGAACAATTATCAACTATCCTTAATGATGACATTATGATGGAACTTAATTATAAAGTTGATGAACTACAGATGGAACCTGATGATGTATCACGAGAATTTTTAGAAAAACAAGGTCTAATATAAATATAATAACTTTTTATTACAATAAATAAGTTATAGATTAGATTTTAAATACAACAGATAAAAAATACCCTGTAAGGTAACACAGCCTCTTTTCTGTGTATACCTTACAGGGTACAGTTTATCTCTTTTTCTCATTAAGGTTATTTTACTTTATTTTCAGTACTTGTCCTGGGTATATTAAATTTGGATTTGATATATTATTAAGCTTAACTAGAGTTAAAGTAGTAGTGCCAAATCGCTTCGCTATCCCACTTAAAGTATCCCCTGATTTTACAGTATAATATGGTGAACTACTAATATTACCTTTTGATGAAGAACTATCTGATGGCAATATTATTTTTTGTCCTGGATAAATTAAGTTTGGATTTGATATACCATTAATAGATGCCAATATTTGATAGGTTGTACTATATTTTTGTGCTATTCTTCTTAAAGTATCCCCTGATTGTACTATATAATATTTATCATTTTTATTATTTTCATTTGTTCTTGGACTTTCTGGTACACTTTGTCCATTTAATAATATTCCCTCATTGAACTCATTTAGGTCACAATTTCCACTTACACCTGGTACTTGTCCATTACTTGAAAATTGAAAACCAACCCATTGATTCCATATTGGATTACTAGCAGGTCTGCTTACCCCATATTCCGCAATCCATAAAGGATATATTCCTAACCTACTATCTAAACTAGTTCTTGCAAAATTAGTATAGGTATAAACTACGATACCTTTACTAGTTAGTTTCTTGACCTCTTCTAAAAATATTATTACTGCGCTTGTTAAAGATTTCTTATTTAAGCCATTAGTCTGTTCTATATCTATAGCTAGTCTACAATCAAATTCTCTATTCCCGATGGTATTTACAAAATGCCTAGCTTGAGCTTTAGGATCTACTCCTCCTAGAAAGAAGTGATAAAATCCAATCTTCAAACCCTGCTCTTTAGCATTTTTATAGGATGAAGAAAAATAATTATTAACATAGCTTATACCTTCCGTTGCTTTAATATAAACTATTTCTATCCCACTGTCTTTTACCTTTTTAAAATTTACATTTCCTTGCCAACTACTTATATCAATCCCCTTATAATTACTACTATTTCTACTTTCCATAGAAACACCTCCTCTCTATATAAATATGTTCTTAATTAATTTATTCTACTCTCAATTATAATTTTTTATATTATATAACTAACTTAATATGATTAGAGTATTATAACAACTAAACACACTATGAAAATAGCTATTTGACTTTTAAGATGTCAAATAGCTATTTCTATTTTACCAATTATTATTTTGTGATACCTTCCATATCCTCTATAATTAAATCTGCTGCTTGAAGCCCAGCTCCACCCACATACCAAGCTTGAGCATTTAGATAAACTATATTTCCATTTTTATATGTGTCTGTAGTTTTTACTAATTCATTCTCTATTACTTCTTTAGCTGCTGAATAATCTTCTGATCCACTTGTTCCTGCTGACTTATCAACTACAAAAAGATAGTTTGGATTTTTAGCTAACAAGTACTCATAAGTTATATTTTGACCATGCTTTGATACTTCTATATTCTCATCTGTTGGAACAAATCCGAACTTTTCAAATATAATTGAAAATCTTGATCCTGCTCCGTATACACTCATAGAACCATCTGTAATTATAGTAGCTAACGCATTAAAACCTTGCTCTTTTACTTTTTTGCCTACTTCTTCAACTCTTTTATTAAGTTCTTTTAATTTAGATGTTGCTGCATCTTCTTTCCCAAATATTTGTCCTATTATGTTTACATTTGACTCTAATGACTCTAAATACTTTGTAGTATCTGTTCCTAATTGTATTGTTGGAGCTATAGCAGAAAGTTCCTCATAATAATCAGCTTGTCTACCTTCAATTATTATTAAATTCGGTTTGATCTCATTGATTACTTCTAGACTAAATTCTTTTAATCCACCTAAATCTGTATATTTTTCTTCCTTATATTCTGAAAGATAAGTTGGCAGATTTTTCTTTGGTAATCCCACTAATCCTTTTATATCTAATGAATCCATAATATCTAAAGATGCATAGTCTAATACTACTACTTTTTCTGGATTCTTAGGTACCTCAGTTTCTCCAGCAGTATGAATTATTTTTATAGTTTCACCTTTTTCCCCTTCATTCTCTTTGTTACCAAGTTTTGTAGCTGCAAACACACCAATTAAAGCAACTATTGCAACTCCTACTATTATACTAATTTTTTTCTTATTCATTTGTTTCACCTATTCCTTTCATTTATATCCAACTACTATTTTCCTTATATGTTAATATTTATTTGCAATAACTTTCTTTAATTTTAAATTTAAAAAGAAATTATACTTTATTGTTATGCAACTCATAGATTTCTTTTTCTCGCTTTGCTCGTAAGGATACTCCTTGTCACCTTACTATTTGAAATGAAACTCCTTTTCGTTACACTCAAATGAGTAAGTTTCCATAATTAAATCATAGATTTAAATGGTCACTTAAGTTCGACCAGCCAAATCATAGATTTGGGGTCTCACTTAGAAATATACGCAGATGTTGTTTCCGTTTATATTCTTTATGTGAAAATCTATTTCATATACGTCTTCTAAAACATCTTTTGATATTATGGCATCAGTTATATCATCTTTAACTATCTTTCCATCTTTAAGAATAACTATTTTATCTGAGTAAACTGATGCAAAGTTTATGTCGTGCATAACTATCACTACAGTTTTTCCAAGATCATCCACTAGTCCTCTTAATACTTTCATCATCTGTACTGAATGTTTCATATCTAAGTTATTTAATGGTTCATCTAATAGTACATACTCTGTATTTTGAGCTATTACCATAGCAATATATGCTCTTTGCCTTTGTCCACCGCTAAGCTCATCTAAATATCTATCTTCAATATCCTTAATTTGCATATATTCTATGGCTTCATCTACATACTTTGTGTCTTCCTTTGTCAGTCTACCTTCACAGTGAGGGTAACGTCCAAAGCTAACTATTTCCTTTATAGTTAATCTTACATTTATATTGTTAGATTGTTTAAGTATAGCTATTTTTTTAGCTAGTTCCTTAGTGTTCCATTTTTCTAACTCCCTACCATCTATAATAACTTCGCCTTCATCTTTCTTCATAATACGAGATATCATTGATAGTAAAGTACTCTTTCCTGCTCCATTAGGTCCTATGAAAGAAGTAATCTTACCTTTTTCTATGTTTAAAGATACATTGTCTACTACTGGATTATCTCCATACTTTTTAACTATACCTCTAACTTCTATCATTTATTTTCCCTCCTTCATTAAAAGATATATAAAGTAAATTCCACCAATAAAATTAATTATTATACTTATTGTACTTCCAAAGTTTAATATTCTTTCCACTATGAACTGTCCAGCTATTAAAGCAATTATACTTATCAATATACTTCCTGTTATTTGATAACTATGTTTATATGTATTAAGAAACTGGTAAGATAGATTAACCACCAATAATCCAAGGAAGGTTATTTGTCCAACTAAAGCTGTAGATATTGATACTAATACTGCTACAACTATTAATATTTTTTTAGAAAATCTATCAAAATCTATTCCTAAGTTTATAGCTTGATCTCTTCCTAAAAGCATAACATCTAATTTTTTTACATCATCATAAAATAATACAAAAATGATTAGTAAGGCTATTACTGATATTAACAATATATCTGTATTAACATTAGCAAAGCTAGCAAACATTTTACTTTGTAATGTTTCAAATTCATTTGGATCAATTATTACTTGCATAAAAGATGTCATACTTTTAAACAAGGTTCCCAATACTGTTCCCACCAATAGCAAAAAGAATATATTACTATTGCCATCTTTCTTAAATAATATTTTATAAAGAACTAAAGTTCCAACTAACATTATGGTAACTGAAACCATAAAATTCACATTTCTGTTTATCATAAATATACTTGATGCTCCGAATAAAAACACGGATATGGTTTGTACAAACATATATAAGGAATCAAGTCCAAGTATGCTTGGCGTTAGGATTCTATTATTTGTTACTGTCTGAAATATCATAGAAGAAAAGGCTATTGATCCTCCAGTAATTGCTATAGCTATAACCTTAGGTATTCTCTTTGATAGGTTGTAATCCCAGTTTATACCATTTAATCCTTCAAACAAAAATAAGCCAATAACAAATAATGCAACTATCCCAAGTATATATAACTTCTTTTTATCTATATTATCCTTCATTTCTATTCCTCCTAAATATCAGGTAAAGGAATATAATACTTCCTGTAACTCCTACAGTAAGACTTATAGGTACTTCATAGGGATGAATTACAAGTCTACCTATAATGTCACATGCTAGTACAAATATTGCCCCAAACAAAGCTGTATCCCAAATATTCTTACTAAGATTGTCCCCTTTAAACATAGATACTATATTAGGAACTATTAATCCTATAAAAGGTATATTCCCAACATTTATTACTACTAAAGCTGAAATCAATGCAACAATTATAACTCCAATATTGGCAACCTTATTATAGTTAATCCCTAAATTTGATGAGATATCCTCTCCCATTCCTATAATAGTAAATTTATTAGCATACAAAAGTGCTAATATTAATAATGGTATAGTCAAATAGAGTAGCTCATAATTTCCCTTTATAATCATGGAAAAATCTCCTTGGAGAAAAGTTCCCATACTTTGAATTAAATTGTTTTTATAAGCAAAGAAATCTGTCATAGACCCTATAACATTTCCTACCATTATTCCCACTAGAGGTATGAATACAACATTTTTCATTTTTATGGTTTTAAGTATTTTCATAAATACAAAGGTTCCCAAAAGGGCAAATATAAATGCTGTTATCATCTTTTGCATCAAAGTTGCTGATGAAAATAGTAGCATAGAAACTAGTACCCCAAGCTTTGCTGAGTCTACGGTAGCTGCTGTACTTGGAGAAACAAATTTGTTATTACTAATTTGCTGCATTATAACTCCACCAACGCTCATTCCTACTCCAGCTACCACTATACTAATAAGCCGCGGCAATCTAGTTAAAATTATTATATTCATCTTACCGTGGTTCCATTGCATTATATCTGTAATACTTATATTTTGAACCCCTATAAATATTGAAGACATACACAGTATTATGAATAAAGGAATTAAATATTTCTTTTTCATATTTCCTCCAAAACTTTATTACGTATCCTAAATATCTTTATGTATTAAATTATGTGATATTCTTAAACACTTATATATACTTGATGTAACAATAAAACTACATTATTAATTGAAACATAATTTTAATTGATAATACTTATCGTCACTTCATAATAGCTTAATTGATAATCATTTTCAACTTCTTAAAACTTAAATACACTTGATTAAATTACTCAAAATTCTCCATTCTCCATTTTTCTGTATTTCTCTTATATATTTGTATTGAACTTTTATATTGAAATTTCGTTTTTAAATTTTAGATAAGATGAATTTTATTGTTAAAAATAACAAATAATAATGCTCATTTACATTGGTTGCATATAATAGTAAAATTCTAATTGAGATAATTAGATATTTAAAACTATATTCACAATAAACATAAGTTAATTTGTAATTATTTAAGTTTTAAATGTACAGAGGGGATTATTAAAATTATGAGTAAAAAAGATGTTTTTCAAAAAAGTGGTGTGATTTTATTATTAGCTTTACTATGTACCTTACTATGGGGAAGTGCCTATCCATCTATAAAGATTGGCTACTCTTTATTTTCTATAGGCGAAAATGATATTTTTAGTAAACTTCTCTTTGCAGGCAATCGATTTGCTTTAGCAGGTCTTCTAGTAATTTTATTAACTTGGATAATTCAAAAAAAATTTCCTATTCCTAAAAAAGATGCCTTAAGTCATATTGCACTACTTGGGTTTATTCAAACTACTTTAGAATATTTATTTTTCTACATAGGACTTTCTCATACTACCGGTGTTAAGGGGTCCATATTAAACGGTACTGCAACTTTTATGGCTGTAATTCTTGCTCATTTTATATATTCAGATGATAAATTAAATTTCCAAAAAGTTTTAGGATGTATTGTTGGATTTATGGGAGTAGTTATAATTAACTTAGGTGGTAAAGTTGGAAGTGGTTTTACCTTTACTGGTGAAGGATTTATTATTCTTGCTGCTGCTTCCTTTGCAATTGGATCTCTTATAAGTAAAGAAGCAGCTAAGAGAGAAGATAGCATGATAGTCACAGGATGGCAACTACTCTTTGGAGGGGCTTTACTTATAATTGTAGGCGCACTTGGAGGTGCACGAACCTCTATACCTTCTACTGAAGCAATGCTATTACTTTTATATCTCTCCCTTCTTTCTTCAGTGGCTTTTACAATATGGACTATCTTATTAAAACATAATAATGTTGGTAAAATTTCTATATACAATTTTTTAACACCTGTGTTTGGTGTTTTTCTTTCTGCTATATTTTTAAAAGAATCTATTTGGCATTGGAAAAATCTGTTGGCACTTGTATTTGTATGTGTTGGAATATATATAGTAAATAAGCCTAAAGTTAAAAATAGTTAACTAAAATTAATAGACTCTACGAACTAATTATTCATAGAGTCTATATTTTAAATCTATTCAATCTATAATTATTATACTTTACCTATAAATATTTAATTTTATATTCATCACAATACTCCATTTTAGTTATGGAGTAGCATAGATCATCATATATTCTTCCATCATAAGTTTCGCTAGCCATTCTTAATGTTCCATCATATTTAAATCCGCACTTTTCTATAACCCTTTTAGATTTATGATTTCCGTGATAATGATAACAAGATACTACTTCACATTTTATTTCTTCGAACAAATATTTTATTACCCTATTTACTGCTTCAGTCATAATTCCTTTTCCCCAATATTCTTCTGAAAGTACATATCCTATCATTCTTGCCTTTAATAAATTTCTTTTCACATCTCTATGATTACCAATTGAACCAATTACCCTATTATTTTTCTTATATACAATTGCCCATACCTCATCATTCTTTATAAATGACTGAAGTATCCCTTTAGAGATTTCTTTATTCTTATGGGGTTTCCATCCTGCCATAGGACCAACATTAGGATTTTTAGAATACTCATAAAAATCATCCAAATCCGATATTTTCCAGCTTCTCAAAATCAATCTTTCTGTTTCTAGCAACTTCATATTACACCTCTTAACTTTTACAATTTATTCCTTAACCTTTTAGTATATATTTTATATAAATTATATGTTATGGCAATGACACTATATGATAAATATAACATAAATGCATTTTAATTACTTCATTTATTAGCTTAATTCTCCAATCCAATCCTAAAAAAATAAAAAAGAACTTTGAAATTTCAAAGTTCTTTTTATATTTTTAAACCTATCTATCTTCAAAATTTAGTGCCTAAATTATATTTTGCTACTAAATTCTTCAATAAATTATATACCCTTTTTCCAAGCATTAACATAATAAAATAATTACCTACCATATGAATTAAATCATAGGGTATTCCATTTATCCAATAAGTTAAAGCAAAGGTTGTGGATACTGTAAAGATATATGGTATTGAATACAGTGCTCCAAATAACATTCCAAACACACCGGATATTATACTCCAACCTAAAAAATTTTCTTTAATTATTTTTCTAAATAACAGTACTACTAGTACTAGTATAGGCCAAACAATCCAGTATCCAAACCACCAAGTTCCCATTCCACTAACAAGACCTAGCAAAAAGTTAAATACCACTACAACTACCAATGCTCTTCTGCCTAATACTAAAGTATATATTACCAGTAAAAAGGATACTGGTTCTATATTAGGTATTCCACTCATCATAACTTGCAACACAAGCATTAGCGCTCCAAGTAATGCCAATATTATCAAATCTTTAGTTTTATACATATTACCAACCTATTGTAAGTATAAGTTCTATCTTATCACCATCTTTTATAGCAGTATCATCTATACCAGTTTGAGAATTTTCTCCATTTATTTTTAGATTCCACCACTCTTGCTTGTTAGCATCTGCATTTAGTCCATCTACTCCAGTTATAAATCTAGTAGCTTGAGATGTATCAGCTACAATTATCTTCATTTCATCTAGTGCTTTTCCTAGAGTTTCTGCATTGGTTTTATGTGTATAAGTTTTTTCATGCTTATCCTTTTCACTTATAACAGTAACTTCTATAGTTTTATCTCCTTCAACTTTTTGTTTTGCATTAAAGTTTTTGTAGATAAAAAATCCACCAATTGCAATAATTATAACTATTAAAGAAATTATTATTGACTTCATATTTTTTTTCATAGCTTCTCCTCCTAATAAATAAAATAACTCTCCTTCATTAGAGAAAGAGAGATTTTCATGACTACTATTAGCCTTATCTCTATGTAAAAACTCCATTTCCATGCTATCATATATATTTTATAAAATCAATGTATTCTGATTCAAATCCTATTATGCATATAAAATATTTAATATGCGTAATAGGATTTGATATTTTATAATTGCTTTATATTCTTAAAACTTTTCATAAATATACATGTATCACTTAAATAAGTACTGTATTATTCTATTCAGATTAAATAATTATTATGATAGAAACTTTATTATAATTATACTTTCATACTTTTCAAAAATAGTTTTTAACAGAAATCTAACATTTATCATATCTTATATATATCTGAATAAATTGAACAATTATAAATTTGCTTATACTAAATTCTGTTCTATATTATTTAATATATTCTTACATAACCATATAATTATAAAAGATATGAACACATTCCATACAAATGTAATTATTATTGAAATTGTTCCTACATCAAAGATAATTGCTACAATTATAGAACCTATAATTCCTGGTAGTGCAATTATTATCAATGCAAGTATTGTTAAAAACATTAATAAGCCTTTCCCTGTAACTTGTTTGAATATTTTTTGAGACAATACATCTCCTGCTATAAATAACATTCCAAATCCCAATCTTGCTATTATGCATACTAATATTTCTATAGGTGAAGAACCTAATATGATTCCCGCAATAACAAATAGTATAATTCCATCTATAAAACACTTTATTAAGTTTTCAGAAACTATATATAGAAGTTTTTTAAGTGGACTTTCAGGAATTAAATATACGTAATGCATTTTTAGCTCTCTAACCCAGCGCCCTGCAAAAGTCATAAATAATTGAATATATGTGGCCATAGCAAAGGTAGCTATTATACTTCCTATGTCCTTCATTGTTAATGTAAATATGACCACAACTACTATTTGAATTAAAGTAGTATTGTCTAAAAAAAAATTTTCCTGCTCTCCTGTTTTCTAACATATGCTTAAAAAAGAATACAGAAGCTCCTCTTCCTTTATTTATTCCAACATTTTTTAATTTTATCTTCTTAGTATCTTTAACTTCTACTATTCTGCCTTCTTTTACATCTTCCATGCGTTTATGCATAGTTTCTGTAGCTTGAAGTACGTCTTCATAATATTCATTTTTACTTTTCATAAGAATAACTATAGTTAATACTATGCCTATAAGTGTTGCTATAATATATATTAACGCATTAGAGGTTTCGCCTATCAAAATACCATAAATTACTCCTTTTATCCATCCTACAAAAGGAATAAATTCTAGATAACTTACATTTATCCCATTAACTATAGCTCCTATACCTCTTCCACCTTCTTTTATATTAAATAGAATAGAAATTATCAAAGGTAATACTAGGAGATAAATTAAGATCTTTACTGCTTTCTTTTTACCGTCATCTCCGCTAGTAATTGAATAAATAGCCATAGATATGATACTACTTATGAAAACTAACATAAAATATCCTAGGAATATTACTATTACACCTAGCGGATTTACTCCATACCTCTGTTTAAGTACACCAGCTTGAAAGAGTATAAAGATGGATATAAATAAAGATGTACCTAACTGTCTTATAAGTCCATATATAAGTACTTTTTTAGATGATATGGGAGAAACAAAGAGTAAGTTTACATCAGACATTTTAAAAAATGTAGCTCCTGATGATAATCCTTGGATGATTTGAGTTGTAAATAAAAACATAAATAGTGCATATATTATTGCTCCTAGCTCCGCCATTGGACTTAAGCTATTTACATCAACATTATTAGAAGTTTTAGCTGAGGTTATAAAAACAAAAACCATTAAAGCTATCAAAATTATATATCCTATTAATTTACCAGGATGATTCTTTAAATCCTTTATTCGATTTTTTAAGGTTGTTCTCCATAGATAAATTATTCCTTTCACTACTGATCACCCTTTCCTTCAGTGATATGAAAGAATAATTCTTCTAATCCTTCATTAGATTTTTCAGCATCTTCTTTTACCCTTGTAGCCGCAATTTTTCCATTCATCATGATATGTGCTACATCCCAGAACTCTTTCACACTATCAATCATATGAGTACTTATTATCATTGCTGCACCTTGATTTTTTAATTCCATTATTAACTCTTTTAATGCTTTAATTCCATGGGGATCAAGACCTACTAAAGGTTCATCAAAAATTATAACCTTAGGTTTTGGAAGTAATGCACAACAAATACTTACCTTCTGCTGCATTCCTTTAGAAAGTTCTTTCCCAAACTTTTGTTTTTTGTCATCTAGTTCAAATATCCTTAACAGTTTTTCAGCATATTCTCTCCAGTCAGTAAGATTATAACCTCTTGCAATAAATTCTAAATGCTCTTCCACTGTTAACATATCATATAGTACAGGTACTTCTGGTATATATCCAATTATTCTTTTAGCTTCTACGGATTTATTATCAAAACCTTCTATGGATATATTTCCTTGAAATCTTAATAGTCCGCATATACATTTAATAATAGTAGATTTTCCAGCACCATTAGGCCCTAAAAGTACTGCTATCTCTCCATCGCCCACTTGAAAACTTATATTATCATTAGCAACAAATTTTCCATATTTCTTCGTGACATTATTTATAACTAACATCAAAATCACCATCCCTTAAAGTTTAACTTAATACTAGATTTTTTACTAAATATAGTTATCCACATTTGCACTTGATTTTAATTACCAATATTAACATTTTATACAATAACCATTTTAATTACAAGTATAGATGATAAAATGTTAACAATTCATTCTAATACAACAAATAAAGTGGCTTTGTTGAAAATTTCAGTAATAAAATAATAGGTTTTAAAAGCAGAGCTTCTAAAACCTATTATTTTATATTGACATTGTTAAATATGTTACATAACTAGCCACTATTGCCATACTCGCTAATACATAAGGTAACGAACTTGATACCTTATGTATCTCCTTTGCTTGTTCTTTTTTTATCTTTAACATACCATAAGCAACTACAGTACATATAAATCCAAATATTATTAATAAGTATCCTTGGTTTGATGGTTGATAAATAGATCCTTTTATGTATAGTATATCAGCTAAAAACAATATGCAAAAATTAAATAAATTACTTCCTACAATGTTTCCAATCATAGCATTAAAATTACCTTTTTTAGCTAAAGATATAGAAGATGTTAATTCTGGAAGAGAAGTTGCAACTCCAAGGAACAATGCCCCCGCCAAGGTAACCCCTAAATTTAACTCCTTTGCAATCATATCTGTTACTATAGTAATACCTATACTAAACACAATTAATCCTATACTTAATAATGTAAATCTCACATATATTTGCTTTACTGTAAGATTGCAATTACTTTCTCCACTATCTTCTGCAGATTCATCCCCAGACATAGCCTTAACACCAAAGATATATAATAGCATAATTGCTATAGAGAATATGCTTACACTAAAAAATGAAAATTCTCTTCCAATATAATTAGCAACAAACACCATTACATAAATCACCATTAAAAGTTTCAGTGTATTCCTATGGCTTGATGTTACTACAGAGCTTTTGAATCTCTTAACTCCTACTAAAACTAATACTGCTAAAATAGTTAAGTTAAACACATTACTACCAAGAATATTACCTGAAACTAATTGTACCTCATTCAAAAATATAGTAGATGAAATACTTGTAAATAACTCTGGAAGTGAAGTTACTGCTGCTAACATAACACCTCCAATAAAAGCTCCTGATAAATTTGTTTTTTTATCAAGCTCGTCTACATAATAAGACAATTTAATTGAAAAACCAATTACAAATGCAGCAAAAATTCCATATAAAGCGTATATCATTTTCATTCCTCCTATGTATTTTAACAAAATAAAAGAGACTTATATTCTAATATCAGAATATAAGTCTCGTCTTTTAAGATTAAACCAGAATATTAAATATCCAGTATGTTGACCTAATCCCATGAAGTCATTTAATACTTCCTGCTAACTACTCCCTTAATATATAAATTATTATATTATAACCTGTACAACGTTTTAATCATACCATTTTTTAAAAGTTATTTCAACTAAAAAGTTTTATAGATTTTGTGAATTAAATTAAATATATCCTTATATAAATCTTTTATTGAATTAAGTAGTAAATTATTTCTTCTAATGAAATGCCATGATAAGATTTTTTAATATTTTCAAACTTCCTTCGTAAATTTCCCTTAATATTTTCAATATATGATATGGTAAAAGGTAAGTATTTAGAAATTTCTTTTACATATTCCTTTGAAAAATAATTTTTGTTCATAACAACAGCAAAGATTATCATTAAAATACAATTATCTTTTATTAATTTTTTCAAATCTTCAATGTTTTTACCTTTAAAACAAGTTGCGTCATCTAATACATGGATAGTTAGATTAATAAGTTTATTTACAATATTATCTAGATAATATTTTCCTGCTAGTTGAGACATTATAGTCATGTGTTTATTCTCATAATCTATCCTTACATCTTGCAAATCATCGCATAATTGAAGCAGAAATCCATACCCATAGGTAAAAATCTCCTCCTCTTTGTTTAATCTTCCATTTATAAGATAACCATCCACAATAACAGATGCTCCGCCCTTTTCAATAGATATATCTAGCATATCTCTTTCATAGGGGTTACTTATACCTTCTTGCTGAATTAGGCTGTTTACTTGCCCTTCATGAATTAATAATAGACCTTGAAAGACTTTTGGATAATCATTTCTATTAAAAATAGATTCTATATATTCAACTAACTTAAACACTTGCTTTTCATGAGAATTTCTCCCCTCTATCTCTTCACCACATAGTCTTTTATAAAACCTGCTATTAAATTCTTTCTTTTCTTCTATTGATATATCTAAATTATCTAAATAATTGTCAGTATATGGATACAACATACTATATCCAAAAATAGCCATGGTAAATGATATATCTATATCCTTCATCTTTTGAAGAAGACTAACAATCCACACATTTCTCATAGCTTGACCAATATCTTCATAATTCATTTCTTTATCAAAGATCTTGCACTGATTTATAAATACCTTAGTGCTTGCAAAAAACTGATCCTTCATTTTTTTATCTATGGTTCCTAGCTTAAATAATTCTTCTCCCAATATCATATTTTCAAGATAAGAGTTACTATTTTTCTTCCATAATTCTCTATTCTCTTCTTCCAAAGGAAACCTTTCAATAATTTTGATAAATTCATCAACAAATTTCTCAAACTTTTTCTCATTTTTCTTCTTCCTAATATATCCATTAGCTTCTAAGGGAATATCTACACATGTAGGCATACTCCACCATATTTCTTTATATAAATTTTTTAAAACCTTAATATTTCTCATATAGCTTTCACCTACATTACTATTCATGATAATCATCTCCTTAGATACCATTTACTTTACAAATACTACACTATAGTACTTATTATTGTTAAATTTATAATATCCTTTAAATCAATCTCATAAGGACTAATTTTATTATTGTATTCATCCTTCACAATTCTTACTACTGGTCTATCAGGGAACCCATTATTTTGACTTACCACATACCCAAATAAATTATTTGATAGATATACAGGACATCCTAATGGATAAACTGCAAATGTATCTTTAAACAACTTAATTATTTCAGGATCAAAACTTGTATATGTCTCTGCTAAAATTAATTCATAAGCTTCTCTAGGATCAAATTTTTTTCTATAGCATCTATCTGATGTTATGGCCGTAAACACATCACATATAGAAATAATTTTTGCAAATTGTGATATTTCATTATCTTTTAATCCATAAGGATAACCTGTACCATTATACTTCTCATGATGTTCTATTACTCCACCTATTATATCTTCATTTATTATAGGATTACCAAGAAGTATGTCTCTTCCATATAACGGATGCATTTTAATCTGTTTAAACTCATCTTTAGTTAATTTATCTGGTTTATTTATGATTCTACTAGATATTTTCGTTTTTCCTATATCATGAAATAGAGATGATATGGCTAAATCACGTAATCTTGATTTTGAAAGATTCATATTTACTCCTAGAAAAATTGCCATAATACTAGTATCCACAGAGTGTATGTATGTATAATCATCATATAATTTTACTTCATATAAATTTAGATTTATATAGTTTTCACTCTGTATATATTCAACTAAATCATCAACCATAGTTAGAGATTTGCTTAAAGATTTATTATCATAATTTATTAAGTCACTAAACATATTAGGTATGGTTTGAAGTATATTCTTTTTTAAATTTATAAGTTTACTATCATCTTTTATATCTTTTAAGTCATCGTCTTGTACATACAGAAAAAATATCCCTTGCTGTTCAATACTATTTTTTACTTGATCAGTAATTATAATACCTTTTTTTAACAAAGTCTTACCTGAGCCTGTAATAATGTCCTTAGCAAGTATTTCATTTCCCTGCAAATCCTTAAGCAATGTTAATTTCATATAATCCCTCTCCATAAACATAATTGTCTGTATTTTCTTACTTTATCATATCATATCTATAAATTATATGATACTTTAATTTAATTATTTATACATATACTGTATATTATGAAAATAACTTGATAAATCAATGTTGGTAGAAAAAATAATTAAGACTATATCATAAATTTTAGATATAGTCTTAATGTCATTTATATTTAATAATATATTTATTCAATTATAGGGTTATAGGATGTAACCACTACAAATTATAGTGGTTACATCCCTGTGTGAAATTAGTTGGTTTTATCAAAACCACTAAGAGGGACATAAGTAGAAAATTTACATTTATATTGACTAAAGTTTTGGGTTGAAAACTTTAAGTTAATAACTAAAGTAACAATTAAAATATAGTTACTTCATTTGTATATTTTATATAGGAGAAAGCCACGCCTTTGTAGCTTCATAGTTTATTTAAACTGTAAAATAGCTTATATATTCTACAATCCACATCCTTGTAAATTCTCCTAGCAATATAAAAAAAGATAGATATCATTGATACCTATCTTGGAATATACTAAATTTAAATAAGTGAAAGCTTTTACAATTTAATTTATAGTTTAAACCTATAAATATAAATACTATATTTTACCTAAACCATCACTGGATAAATCTTTTAACTCTTCCTCAGAAAGTATCAAATTTCATAATCCCATGGCAGGTCTCCTGGCTTGTGAATCATACTTCTTAGCGCCTTCCCAAAATAAATTAGTGGCTTTTGCTAAGTCGTCCTCACTTACAGTTACTGGGATAGCTTTGGATTTTCACCAAATTCCCTATTAAGTACTTAGTACACCTATCGGACTCTATATATTAAATTTTATTTTTAATCTAATAAGTTTAAAATGTAAGTTGTAGTTATTTTATAAAATTAACTTTCCATTCCCCTTACAATTATTATTCTACTGAACTAGATTAATATTGTCAACCCCACTTTTTTAAATAAATATAGAAATATTTTCACTTAGAATTTCATTGTATAAATTAATTCATTACATCTCTCTTTTGGAACACTAAGAATGAAGCTATAATTAATATTGTAGCAAACACAATCAATTGAATTGCCCCCATAGTTGAACTTAAAACTATACTATATTCACTTTTAAACATTTCAGTATATTGGGAATTTGTAATGAAAGTTGATAAATTCATATAGGGTAATATAGTTTTACCTACCCATCTCATACCTAAATTTGCCATAATCATTGTGGCAACTGAGCTACCTAAATATGCTACAGTAGTAAGACCAACTGCTAAAGCTGTATTTTTTATAATAGTTGATATAGCAAATACTAATGCTATTATAAATATTAAGCTAATGCTTGAGAATAAAAGTTTAGGTATAATTGAAATTATAAAGCTTTGCTCAACTATACTTTCTCCACTGAAAGAAATTACTTTTGTAGCAAGCCCTCCAAAGCCATTTACAATTCCACTTGATATAATATTTAATATAACTGTAGTTAACAGTACACCATATCCTATAATAAACACTGATACTAATTTAGAAAATAAAATTTTCCATCTAGATACTGGTCTAATCATAAGCAATCTAACAGTCCCCGTAGAATACTCTGAAGAAACTATACCTCCTCCAATTATTATGCATAGTATAATTGCAACACTAACATACATTAAATAAGTTCTATCTACAGAATTTCTAATATCATTATCAAATTTAACTTGTGGTATATTATTTTCAAGACTATACCAATCAAGAGCTATATCCTGTTCTATAGATTTACTTTTCTTCTCATAATCTTTTTTGTACTCCTCATAAGTATACCCTTTTGCTATCTTCTCGCTATTGTATTGTGTAAATTCAGTTTCACTAAGTAGTCTCCCACCATTTTCATCAATCTTATAGGCAATATCCCTTATAGTATTGTTTTTCCAATTTTTATTATCATAAGGAATTTTATTATTATATCTATATTCAGTTGCCTTAAGTCTTTTCTCCAAAGCATCAAGTTGAGCTTTAGACTCCTCTAGGGATATAACTAAATTTTTATTATTAGGATTTTTCTTGACTTCTCCTTCTGAAGTCTTAATAGTTGCCTTTAAATTTTTTGTTTCTTCCTTAGAAGCTTTAATATTCTTATCTAAGTAACCTAAATAATCATTTTTTATAACAGAATCATATAATTCCTTACTTTCTTTATTTTTAGAATCTATGGCCTTTTGAATATTTTCTTTACTCATATCAATATATTCATTAAGCATATTTACATCAAATTCATGTATATTAAAAAATAATTCTTCACCTACTAATCCATCTGAAATTCCTGATAGAATAATAGCCTCTTTTGATTTGTTAGAAGCCTCTCCAGCTACTTCGTTTCTCCAATCATCCCAAGAAACATTATTATCTATTAAAATTTGTGACTTTTTGATATTTTCTTCAAAAATTTTCTTCTGAATGTCTTTATTTTTCTTACTTGAATCAATATTAGTTATTTCTGTTTGTTGCCATTGAATTTCCTGATTATAGCTATTTATATACCACTTTGACTCATCTCTATTCTGTAAAAATTTTAAAGCTACTGGTAACATTATGCTAGCTAAAAGTGTTAAAATCACTATTACTTTAACACTAGTTTTTTTATATTGCTTTATCAATTCATTTTTTATTAGTCCACATACTTTACTCATTAAACTCTGCTCCTTTTCTACTATATTACACTATTTGCATTTTAGATCCTGTTGTTACCTTCATAAATTCATCTTCAAGAGTGTTATTAATAGGCTTAATAGTGTAAACTAATATATTCTCCATAATTAAAGCTTTATTAACATTGGCAATTTCATCACGAGAACAAGAAATTAATATTTTATTTTCTTTGAAGTCTACAGTAATCTCTTCAGATATTTTGTTATAATCATTCTCTATAATTTTCCTCGCTAAACTATAATTACTTACTTCTAATTCATAGGTTATCAAGCTTTCGATATTTTGCTTTTTAATATCTTTTAATGTTTTAATATCTATAATTTTTCCATTATCTATTATTCCAACTCGATCACACATAAGCTCCATTTCACTAAGTAAGTGACTTGACACTAAAACTGCTAGTCCCTCTTTTTCTGCCAAATGTCTTAGGGTATCACGTAACTCTTTAATTCCCATTGGATCTAATCCATTAGTAGGTTCATCTAAAATTAAAAGCTTAGGATTGTGTAATAATGCTTGAGCAACACCAAGTCTTTGACGCATTCCAAGAGAATATTTTTTTACTTTATCATTAATACGATTTTCAAGTTTCACTAATTTTATAACTTCATTAATACGTTCTTTAGAAATATTACCATGCATTCTGCCATATATCTCTAAATTTGTACGTCCTGTAAGATATCCATACATCTCTGGATTTTCAATAATCCCCCCTACTTGAGAAAGAGCTTTTTCAAAATTTTTCTTTACATCATTATTACTAATTAAAATATCTCCTTCATCAATTTTTAAAAGTCCTGTAATCATCTTAATAGTAGTAGTTTTACCTGCACCATTTGGTCCTAAAAATCCAAATATTTCTCCTGAGTTTATTTCAAAACTGACATTGTCAACTATTTTACGATTACCCATAATCTTAGTAACATTTTTTAATTCTAGAACTTTAGACATTTCCTCACCTCATAATCTTTGATGATGTTAGCATACAATACCTTTAATACTTTGAAAATAAGTTCCCTCTAATTGTAAGAAAGATGTAATAATCACTTTAATTTTTCTATCAAAAGTAATAATTTCTTAAGAATTAAATTCTGATATAAGTAACATTTATAAATAACATCTAAATAATTATTTTAAAAGCTTTACTCTTTCAGCCATGATATTTTAACCGAGTTTCATACTTTAATTTACTAATTTTCAAATCTATATCATATATATAATAAATATTTAACATTTTAAAAATCCTATTTCATAAAATATTAAAATTCTTTCCTCATAAATCACTTTAAATAGGTTGTCCTCTTGTACTATAATATAGTACAAGAGATATGTAGAAATTATATATTTAAAACATATTTTGATATTTTAATGTTTCAATAACAATTAGTTATAATATATTAAGAGGTGATCAAATGAATTTTTTCAACGAATCCTATGGAATTGACTTATTTTCATTATTTCTTATTCTAGTATCATCTATATTAAATTTATTTTCTGTTACTCGTCTTTTAGCTGGAGTTATTTTATTTTATGCATTATACAGAGTTTTCTCAAGAAATGTTGAAAAGCGTGAGCAAGAACATAGAAAATTTTGTATGTATGCCAATAGATTTTTAAGTAAATTTAATAAAGCAATTCCTAGCAACCTACCTGTGTTCCACTTTGGTGATTGTGCTCCTATTTTTAGTAATTTCAAAAGATGGTTTAATGAAAAGAAAAATTATAAAATAGTTAAATGTCCAAAGTGTGGACAAAGGCTTAGATTACCTAGAGGTAAAGGTAAAATCACTGTTACTTGTAAGCGATGTTTATATGAGTTTAAAATGAAAAGCTAAAACCTAATACAATTCCACAGACTATCAGTATGAATTATGTACTGGTAGTTTTTTCTTAACATTTGACTTTTTTACATTTATCTTTAATTAAATTTAATTTTCAACAAATATTATTGATTTTCTTTGTAGTTCCATATAATATATAAATAATACGATAAATTATTCGAGAATTTTATTTCCTATAATTTTTGTATTTTAAGAATTATTGTAATTTTTCATAAACAGAGTTCTTTGCTTCAGAGGGAGTTTTTACTCCCTCTGAAGGTTACTAACAGAATTCTTAGTATCAGTATTTTCGATACTTAGAATTCGTTGTCCTTTAGGGGAAATCGTTATCCAGGGTCGTAGCCGCTCTTTACTCCCACTTTGAAGAAGATGGGAGTATTAGAGCGGGTAGTCATCGGATAAACTTTTATA